>CACMZO010000008.1 GCA_902618195.1 uncultured SAR116 cluster alpha proteobacterium | reverse complement strand
AAAGAATGCGTATTGTCAGGTTCATCATTTTGATTAGTGTCTTTAACAACTTCTTCACTTATGCCAACATTTCCTTCACTGGAGTTATCAGTTTTACTTTGGTTTTCTTCTGATGAAATTTTTTCAGATTCTTTTGCTAAATCAAATAATGTTTTTTTTACAAAGTTTTTTTCGTCTTTTTTATATAATTCTTCTTGATTAAATGTTGAATTTTTAAATGATTTAATAACAGAATTGATCTCATCAGTTCCTAAGGGTGAAAGTTTTAACTCCTCATTATTATCTTCACTTTGGTTTATATTTACCATAACATTACTCTTTTTAAATTTTATACAAAATCATCACCACCACGACCAGCAAGAACAATTGATCCCTCATCAGACATTCTTCTCGCTATAGCAATTATTTGTTTTTGAGCTTCCTGAACTTCAGTTAATCTTACTGGCCCTAATGCTTCCATTTCATCTTGTATATTTGCTGCAGCTCTTTGAGACATACAACCAAATAATTTTGATCTAAGCTCATCATCAGCACCTTTAAGAGCTAATATAATTAATTCATCGTCAACTGCTCTTAAAAGAGTTTGAAGAGATTTATCATCTGAAAGTAATAATGTTTCAAAAACGAACATATTATCTTGAATACCCTGCATTAATGCTTTGTCAGCTTTTAATATATCTTTCATTATTCTTCCTTCCATATCTTGTTTACAGAAGTTCATAATTTTGGCTGCTGCTTGTACTCCTCCAACTTTACTAGCTCTTAAACTTGCATTTGATGAAAATACTTTTTGCATAACACGATTTAACTCTGACAAAGCCTCAGGTTGAATGGTTTGAAGTGTAGCTATTCTTTTAACAATATCTGATTGAATATTTTCTGGTAAAAGATTTAATACATCAGCGGCAATACCAGGCTCTAGATAAGAAATAATCAATGCTATAATTTGTGGGTGTTCTTCCAAAATTAATTCTGCAATTGACCTCGCATCTAACCATTCTAAAATTTCAATAGCTTTAACACTATCCTGTGGCGTAATTCTTCCCAAAACACTTTCAGCCTTATCTTCTCCTAGCGCTTTTGTTAAAACATTTTTAATATAACTTGTTCCTTCAATACCTAAACTTGTTTGCCCTTTTATAATTGCTAAAAATTCATCAAGAACCAAGTTAACAGTTTCTTGAGGCAAGCCTTGCACTGAGTACATAGCACTACCTAAAGTTTGAACTTCTTTTGGAGAGAGATTTTTCATTATCTCTGCAGCTTCATCTTCTCCAAGCAACATCATTAAAATTGCACATTTTTGAGTTCCAGTTAAACTATCATATAGATCATTTATATCTTCAGTTGTAGATACTTGTTCAGCCATTTTATATCCTATCTCTAGTTACGTTTTAATTATCTATTGGTTGTTCTTTCATCATATTTTTAAATACATTTGATACCCTGCCAGCTTGATCTCCTACGATCATTCTTATAACAGCTACTTTATCATCATAAGTGTTTGCGGTATCCAACATCTCTGCTGATATTGCTTGTTTTTTTGGTTTTAACTTTGCTTTAATATCTTCCAAAGTATCACCTTCTTGAACTTCAACTTTATCTAACTCTTCTTCAAAATCACCATCACTAACGACAGGAGATCCCGAAGAAAATGATGCAGGAACTATTACTCTTCTTAATAAAGGTAATAAAGCTCCAAATGTAATTATAGCAAATATTAATATCATACCAAGTTGTTTAGATAATTCTTTAAATGTTGCACTTTCATACCAAGGAATAGAAATAGGTTCTAATGTGTCTACAAAAGGACTACTTTTTACAGTTATACTATCACCTCTATTTTCATCGAAACCAAGTGTTTCCATTACTAGTAACTTTATTTCTTCTAGTCTTTTTGGATCAACTTTTTCAAATGAAACAGTTCCATCTTCTGAAGTTATTTTATTTTCTCTTATAACAACTGCAGCTTTTATTTTTATTACTTTACCAACTTGAGGTAACGTTGTTTCAATTTTTTTGCTTACTTCATAATTTTTAACTGTAGATTGACTTCTTGACTTTATATTCCCTATTCCACCTTTAGCATTTGGAGAAACTTGTTTCAAATCTGGTTTAAGTGGTGGCTGATTTGCTAATGCGCCTGGAATTCCTTGAGCTTCAGCGTCTCCTGATTCATCTAAAGTATTTTGTTCACTTCTTATAGCATTACCTTCTGGGTCAACTAACTCTTCGGTAATCTCTTTTTTTGTAAAATTCATATCCACATTTACTTCTGCTTTCACATTTCCAGCACCTATCATTGGTGTTAAAAGAGAAATAACTTTCGATCTATAAATTTCACCTAGCTTCATTTGTTGAATTATTTGTTCTTCTGATGCAGAAATATTGCTATCTGTTTTTGGCTTTGATAATAATTCACCAAATTGATCAATTACAGTAACATTCTCAGATGGTAAATTTGGTACTGATGAGGATACTAAATGAACAATAGATTGAACTTGTTGCCTTCCTAAAGAACGTCCTGATGCTAACCTAACAAAAACTGAGGCTGAAGGTAAAGCTGTTTCGCGAGCAAAAACAGTTTTTTCTGGGATTGCGAGATGAACTCTTGCAGATGAAATTCCAGAAATGAAATTTAATGACTTTGATAACTCAGCTTCAAGAGTTTGTTTAATTTTTACTGCTTCCACTGACCTACTTGTTCCCATTGGCATATCATTTAAAGAAGAATAACCATCTGGTACAGAAGAAGGTAACCCTTGGGAAGCTAATAACATTTTTGCATTATGATAATCACCGACAGGAACAATAACTTCTCCAGTTGCAGAATTTAATGAAACATCTACACCATTTTGTTTTAGTGCATCAAAAACTGCAGATTTTTCGTTTTCTGGTAAAGAAGAAAATAAAGTTGTCATTTCAGGCTTTTGCATTAAATAAAAAGCAATAATTCCGACAAAAGTTACAATTATTCCAAAAGCTAGAGGAACTGATTTCTGAACTGCAGGGTCTGACCTCAATTTTTTAACATTAGAAAATATTCCAGAGATTCTTGATAGAATTCCTGTATTCGTATTTGTTATCTCTGTTCCTGTTGCTTCAGCCATAATTTTATCCTTTTTCTATTATTATACTGGCATGTTCATAATATCTTTGTATGAACTTAAAACTTTATTTCTTACATTTAATGTTAATTGAAAAGCAATATTTGCTACTTGTTGTTGCATGACAACTTTTGTAAGATCAGTTTCTTTTCCTAATTCATAATTTTTAGTAATTTGATTAGCTTTAGTTTGAGTGTCTGCAACTTCTTTTATTGCGTCATGAATTTTAGAACTGAAGTCGACAGAACTTTTGTTATCCAATACTTTTGATGCCTTATTTAAAATATCTGCTCTCAAGTTATTTTGAATTACATTTCCATTTATTTTAGACATTCTAAATCCTTTTAACTAACTAATTTATGCATAATTATATCTGTCAATAAAACTCTCAACCTGACCATCCGAAGACATATTATTAAGAGATTTGTCAATCATAATTGAAGTTTTTGTTATCTTATCACCTTCACATAACACAAGTGCTCTCTGTAATGTGTTTTCTAATTCTCTTACATTACCTGGCCAATCGTGATTAAGAATAACTTCCTGTGCTTCTGAAGAAATTATTGGTATTTGTTTTTCTTTACAATGTTTTTCTAAAATGTTTAAAGCAATAGGAAAAATATCATCCTTTCTATCTTTTAAATTTTTTGTTTGAAGAGGAAACACATTTAATCTGTAATATAAATCTTCTCTAAATCTAGATTGCTTTACCTCAGTTACCATGTCTCTATTAGAAGTAGCTAAGACTCTTACATCAATTTCAATATCTCTTTGACCACCAACTGGAGTTACCTTTTTTTCTTGTAAAACACGTAATAATTTGGCTTGCAAAGATAAAGGCATCTCGGAAATTTCATCTAATAACAAAGTACCTTTGTCAGCAGCCCTAAAAATCCCCTTATTTGCGTACGATGCTCCTGTAAAAGCACCCTTTTCATGACCAAAAAGAATTGCCTCTAACATGTTTTCTGGAATTGCAGCACAATTCACTGCAACAAAGGGTTCTTTTTTTCTTGGGGAATATTCATGTAAATAATTTGCTAAAACTTCTTTGCCAGAACCAGTTGGGCCATTAATAAATACTGTGACATCAGTCAAAGCTACTCTTCGTGATAAACTTAGCAGTTCAAAGGTCTTTTCATCACCTGCTGAATAAGAATTGTCTGTGACACAACAATGAAAAATTATTTCTTTTGTTATTTTATTGTAAAAATCATTAAAAGTTAGTCTCTTTAGTGCTCCACCTAATTCATTTAAAATAGTATAATCTTCAATGCTTTTATCCTCTGAAATGATAATAATTTTTTTTATTTTGTTTTCCCTTGCAAAAGCTAGCAATTTTTCTTGGCCACCTAAATGTTTTTCGTATTCTTTTGAACAAATGATAGTTTCAATATTTAACCCACTCAAAGCTACTCCTGAAAGGTTTGGTAAATCATTATTTTCATTAGGTTTAATTATTGATATATTTCTATTTTCAAAAAAATTACTTAAATTTTCAAATATATTTAAATTTTTACCTATAATTATTACATGATTCATAAATAACTCCTTAGTAGAAATTCAGAAGCAAGAAGTTTGCCAAAACAAAAATTTACAAAAATTTAAATTATACACTTGAATATTTAAGGGAAAATATTTTAAAAAAACCTTTTTATTGAGTCAGTTTTATGACATTATATGATTAATTTTAACAAAATACAAAATTTTGACACATAAATGGCATCTGTCACAAAAATATCAGACCATAAAACCCAAAAGAGTAATAACTTTAATGTCAGAAGTTTAATTTCTGGTAAAAGCAAACAAACAGATGAATTAATCAAATTAATTCAAATGATATCCAAAACAAACAGTACTGCCTTAATACTTGGAGAAACTGGGACTGGTAAAGACGTGATTGCAAGAGCAATTCATAACTCCTCTCCAAGAAATGGACCTCTAATAACTGTCAATTGTGCAGCTATTCCATCAGAATTGTTGGAATCAGAACTATTTGGACATGAAAAAGGATCATTTACTGGAGCTGATAAATTAAGAAAAGGTAAGTTTGAACAATCAAGTGGTGGTTCAATGTTCCTTGACGAGATAGGTGATATGCCATTGGCACTCCAAGCAAAATTATTAAGAGCAATTGAAAATAAAACAATTCAAAGAGTTGGAGGATCTACAGATATTAAAATTGATCTTAGACTTATATGTGCAACTCATAGAGATTTAGAAAAAAAAGTTGAAAGTGGCGAATTTAGAGCTGATCTTTTTTTTAGAATAAATGTATTACCTATACAGGTTCCATCACTTGCTGAAAGAAGAGATGACATACCTGACTTAGTATTAAATTTGCTAAAAAATGTAGATGCCGAAGATGAATTTAAGCCAAAATTTACAACTGACGCAATTACAGCACTTACAAGACATAATTGGCCTGGTAACGTAAGAGAATTAAAAAATTTAATTGAAAGAGCATGTATACTTTTTCAAGGTCAAGATGTTACAAGCACAAATGTTACTGAAAATCTCTTAAGGTTGAAAGCTCCAAACACAATTGAAGAACAAAATGAAATTTGGGATGTAACATCGGAGTTAATAGATGAAGTTGAATTTGATGACAATGATGATGAAGAAACTATTGTTAATAATCTTCCTCATCCAAATAATTATAAAGATTGGTTTACTTTCTATGACGAAATTGATATTCGACGTCATTTACAAGATATTGAGATAATATTAATAGAAGCCGCTTTAGAAAAGACTAATGGGAAAATTGCTAACGCAGCAGACATCTTAAAGCTGAGAAGAACTACCCTAATTGAGAAAATGAAAAAATTCTCAATTACAAAAAATGATACTAATTTATAAATTTTTAATTCTTAATTAATTGCATTGATATGATCAAAAATAAATATTTTGAAGATTTTAATCTTGGAGACAATTATATACTTCCTTCAAGAACGCAAACAAGCGGTATTTTTTCAATGTTTCAGAGTGTATCAGGAGACAATGACCCAATTCACTATGATATAGAGTTTTGCAAACAAAAAGGTCATAAAAATATGCTTGCTCATGGTCTTCAAGTTATGTCTCAAACAGCTGCTGGTGCAGGAAGTTTTCCTTCAGAGGTGAGACAAAGTTTATTAGGAATGATTGAAATTAGTGGCAAATTTCTAAAGCCAGTATACAAAAATGATACTTTATACCCAAAACTTGAAATCATTAATTTAGTTTCTCAAAAAACTACTGGTATAATTGAAATGAAAGCAAAAATACTTAATCAAAATCAAGAGTTAGTTTTTGAAGGCATTCAAAAATACCTAATTAAAAAGAATATTTAACTTAAAATATTGCCACGTAACAAAGAAAGTTTAACAGTTTTTTTAATAACTACTTTTTTAAAATTATTCCCACTCAATAGTTTTTTTCTTTATAAGTCATTGATTCTATTACTTTTATTTTTTACTTGGAAACTACTTGGAAACAAACTGATAAAAAACAAGCAATTTCAATAAGTTACAAGTTACTAATTTTTGAAGAGTCTATCAATTAATTCAGTATCTTTATTGCAACTATAGTTTAGGTATTAGTTGTCAGTTTTAGGTGGGGTGTTTTTATGATAGGATACTTATTGCATTTATAGATTAGACATTACACATCAGTATTAATGGGGGTATATGTTTAAGGGGTGGATAGGAGAGAAGAAAACACAATTCAATTTGTGGTTAGGTTTAGATTCAAATCTTTACCAAAGATTCCATGATGTCATTATTCCATCATCACATGGAACAACCCAGATAGACCATATCCTTGTTTCTCCGTTCGGAATCTTTGTTGTTGAAACTAAAAATTATAAAGGTTGGATTTATGGTTCGGAGTCACAATCAACTTGGACTCAAGTCATCTATAAATCTAAACATAAGTTTCAAAACCCATTAAGACAAACTCATAGACATAAGAAAGTCTTATCCAAGTATCTTGGTCTAGGTGAATCTAGTATTCTTCCAGTAATTTCTTTTGTAGGTGATGTTAAATTAAAAACTGAACTCCCATCAAATGTATTAACCTCAAGAGTAAGTTCTTACATAAAACGATTTCATGAAGAAATTTTTTCGCAGGATGAAGTACGAAGAATTGTTGGATTACTATCAAATGTGAAATCTGAATATAATATTTCTAAAAAAGAACATATCCAATCTTTAGAAAATCGTTATGCATCTCATACAATTTGTCCTAAATGCAGTTCTAAATTGGTATTAAGACAAGTTAAACAAGGTGCAAGACAAGGTTCTCAATTTTTAGGATGCAGTAGTTATCCAAGGTGTCGTTTTACTAAAGAGATAAAACAAGAGAGTGGTCGCAGTTGGACTCGCACAATCTTTGCGATACTGATTGTGGTCGGAATTATTTGGTGGGTTTTGAACTGACATGAGTTTCTTACTGTTTTGTTTATTAGTTGGTGCAATCATCCTCTATCCCAAACTCATCCTAAAAGGTATTTGGGCAATGATAGTAGGTGGTGCAGTCATCTTTGGTTTAATTATTATCCTTGCAATTATGTTTGTTTCTACCCAGTAAGAGTTAGAACCAGAGACTATTATCTCTGCAATGGTAAAGTTCCATTCAATGATGGTGAAAACCCAAATGCACCAGACTTAATCTGGTTTTCCAATTTTCTGACAATCTCATCACTATCATCAGTCTCAAACCCTACAAAACGATATGAGAGGTTACTTTGGATAAAATCCTTGGTGAGTTTATCCAGAACTCCAATTGAGGGTGAGTATTCACTTTTCTCAATCAGTTTTGGAATTACATAGAAGTCGTGGATGTAGATACAAAACTGGTCACCACTTCTTCTTCCAGATGCATGAGAAATCATTCTTGATAAAGGACTGCGTTTCTCTAAAGATTTTTGCAATCCACTAATACCTATATAAATAAAATTCTCATTTTTATCCCAGACCGAATAGATTATTGAACCTTTATTTGGGATATGTTTTCTAGGGTCTTCAGAAAAACTTATAGGACTAATTGAAGAGTCAAATAGTGCAGATACATCATGTCCATCTAAAACATAGTTGGTCATTACATCATTCTTCTATTTGAATATCATCAATTAAAGTTCTTTCACAACCTCGAATACTCATGTTTGCAACTTCTACAGTTGGTTGAGAGTCATTTGATTTTTTTTTATTTTTAATTTTTTTATCTTTTAAGTATCCTATCCCACCTAAAACTTTAAATTTATAAATATAATCGTCATAAAGATATAATGGATTTTTACCCATTGTGTATATTCTACGGTTTTCAAAATCTAAATCTCTAATAAGTAATTTCCCTTCAATTAATGCCTCTAAACAAAACTTGGGGTGAACTCTATCAAAATATAAACTACAATAACCAAAAGAATATCCCTCTCCATCTGCACATTTATTTTCTTTTGTCCAATTAGAAGAAAATGAAAATTTGGATATCATTAAAATTAGAATAATTGTAACTCCCAACATCAAAAATAATTTTTTGTATACTTTTATCATTTTCTGAACCCTTGAAATTCCCCTAATTTTCTTCCCAGCATAGTTCCATCATCAATATAAATTACACCTCTTAATGAACCATCAGTATATTCTCTTAATTGGAGATTACCTTGACCATATCTGTCATTCCATCTGAACCAATATCCTGCTTGATTAGTCCCAGTAAATACAATGTTCCCTTGTTCTATTACATTATTAAAATTGTAATAAAATTGTCCTTGAGAAAGATTTTGTGTAAAAGCAAAGTTCATTCCAGACTTTTGATTATGCCTATTGATTGTTCCTTGATACCTTAAATTCCAACCACCTAGCCAGTTTATGTTTGGTGGTGTAAGTAATCTATTATTTGCTATTATGTTTCTAGATTGTGCAATTTCTTTTTCTTGAAGTTTTTTTTCATTCTTAATTGCTTGGTTCTTTACAACTGCATCTGCAATCACTTCCAAAGTTTTTAAAACTCCACCACCTTTTCCATCTGCTAATCTAGTTCCACCTTTTTTACAAAATAATTCATTACATTGAAGAATCTTTTCTACATTAGGATTTACGACTCCTCTTTTGTAATATTTCATTATTTTACTAGATGCATATCTTACTGCTTGTGCTCTTTGGTCATTTGCTGGATGACTTCTATAAAATGCATATTGTTCAATTCCTTGTGGTCTTTTTTCCCAAATTGTTGCACCACCATTAGGATTAAACCCTGCTAATGCAGTATAGATAATTGCAACTCTATCTGCTTCTTGTTCCATTATATTTGTGAATGAGGTTGCATACCCAGAAGAGGGTTTATCTCCAAAAACATCTTTTAATGTGAGAAAATATTTTTCTTCAATATGTCCTGCTGTATTGTGTGCAAGTTCATGTGCAATAACATATGCAAGTTCATCATCATTTGTTTGATTAATTAAACCAGTAAAGACAACAAAGTATCCGCCACCAAATGCAAGTGCTTGAAATTCATTAACATCTATAACTGCATATTTAACTTTATCTTTATGTTTTCTGTAATGACTTGCATCAACTAATCTATCAACAATATTTTTGACTCTTATAAATTGAGGGTCGGTTTCAGAGAGTATTCTGGCATTTTGTTTTCTTGCTTTATTCAAAATGAGATTAAAAGTTTTCTCACCTTGTTTTCTATAATCTTCTTCATTGTGAAATGGTTTATCTAAGGTTCTTAATCCAGTAATAGTATCTTCTTTAGAAATTCCATCTGCAATTTGTCCTAAAAATTTATCAGTCTTTCCCCAAAATCCTAATTCTTCTTTTTCACTTACTTTATCAACATTAGAAGAATGTGTATGACTATGATTAGAATTGTTATTTGATACATTTAAGTTAGATGTGTTTATATTTTGTTGTTCGTAACACCATGAAGTTGTTGTGTCACAATCAGATTTATTTGCATTCTCTGCTTTAGATGCGTTTTTATTTTGTTGTTCTTTGCACCATGAACTTATAGTGGGGTCACAATCAGATTTGTTTGCATACTCTGGTTTATATGATGGAACATAATTTTCTCTATTATTATCTAATTTTTTTGCATACTGGAAAAACCCATCTTTCCAAACACCTTCTTGTTTTCTTCCATTATTATAAAAGTAAGTTCCCTCTCCATCATATTTGTCATATTTGAAATCACCAGAATATCTATCACCATTTGATAAGGTTATATTACCTTTTCCATGCATTCTATTATTTTTCCAATAACCAACATATTTTTGTCCTTTAGATTTTTCGTCTTTCCAAATATATGTTCCATAACCATGCCTTTTATTATCTTTGTATTCACCTTTATATTCATAGTCATAAACCTTTTGATGAAGATATCGGTCTATTGGATTTAAAACTGGTGCAAGTGCATCTAAAACATTTGCAGTAGTTTCTAGAGACTGCCCAAGTTTTTCTACTCTTTCTGGATTACAACCATTAAGAAAAATAATAATAAATAATCCAATAAAATATTTCATATCTTATTTTTCTTTAACTTTGAGTTGTATTCAGATTGCAATCTTCTTTTGATAGTTTGCCATTCTTTTTTAAATTCAGAGAGAGACTGAAAAAGTTCACACCTACTCTTCTCATGAGGGTTGGAGTAAGTGTCTGTGATAATAAGTGTACTTCGGTCTAAAATTCTTCCCATACCACCAAAAACACTTTAAAATCTTTACTCATAATATTTAAATACCTCTGAAATCTTAAACTGTAAAAAAGTGATAAACTAATAATCCTACTATAATACCCTTGATGAATGATATCCATGCAACTCCATGGTCAGAAATACCAAGTTTTTCTTTCCACCAATCTATTTGTTTTTTTTCCCAGTTAATATAATTTTGTATCATATTTTCACCTTAAATAATTGAATATAATCATACCGTAAAACCATGGTTTGATTAACGCAACATTATTAATAACCAAAATCTAATTTTTCTCATATTTTTTCCTACCTTTTATTTCACACTTTGCACCACGATCCTTATGAATATATGTGTCAAATTTTGGATTGTTACACCACTCTTTCCATTCTGCTTTATTTCTCATAAAAACTTTTTTAGTTAAAAAAGTATCTACAAATTTATAAAGTTTACCATCACATTTCATTAAAATCTCATCAGAGACTGATACATGGGGTATTAACAATAATATAAAAACCAAAATTTTTTTCATAACTTTATTCTAATAATGAATAAGGGAAGTTCAAATTAATTTATGTTAGTTTTAGGAAAATGCTTATTTTAATTTTTAACTAGATTTATTTCTTGACTTAATGATTGAATAAGACTAATTAAACAACTCAACTTTTAACTATCTTAAGAGACTAAAAAAAATGATAGAAAAAATGATAGATATTTTATTTAATTTTTACGGTTTTAACTCGTACTAAAATAGTCGTTTTAAAATTTTCATTTACAATAAGAATTAACCAAACTTTCTAAAAAAGTTGTTCAAATTAAGAAGTTAAAATTTTTCCATGATTAAATAATATGTATTTCGCATTATTGCGGCATAACCTAGTTGGAACTGTTTCTTAGTCTTCCTTGGTTATTCTCTTTACTTAAATTTTTAAATTATTTTCATCAAATTTTAATGATGACTGTGAGGTATTATGAAATTAATTCATAAAAAGAAACTTGCCCAAAATAGGCATACGAGAAAATTTAACCCAAAAAAATTACATATTAGTATTGGTTATCCTCAACCTAAAAAAGATACAAAGAAATCTAAACGATATCATGTAAGAAAAGTTAAATTTAAAAAAAAAGATAATTGATGCTTTATAAAAGGACTTCTACAGATTAATGTAATTTTACTTTAATCTGTAGATTTTACAAAAAATTCAAATAAATCAAAAGGGTTTTCAAAATGTACATTATTCCAGATGCTTCTCCTTGGTTAACAAAAAATATAGAAAAATATGTTAATGGAGATTTTTCTAATGAAGATGTAATTCGATATAACTTTTGGGCGGATTGTATACGATACACATTTAAGGAAAATAAAATTGAAATCAGTGAAATATTACCTGACTTTGATATTAAAATAACAGAACATTCAACTGGATTTGATTTAATGTGTGAGATGAATGATGTAGATTTAGAAAAGTTTGTAGATCTATTTCTTAAAGAAATGTCTTTAATTGATAAATATAGATATTTTTTTAAATAGACTGTTGTATACAATAGTACATTTACTTGGAAACTTACTTGGAAACTAAAAAAGTTAAGTTATTGATTTTAAATGATATTTATTTATAAAAAAAACTTTTGTTATTAAATTAAGTTATTGATTTTATTGACTTTTTTATCACGGACTATTCCCACTCAATTGTACCAGGTGGTTTTGAGGTAATGTCATAAGTTACCCTATTAACACCATTCACCTCATTTATAATTCTTGTTGCTGTATCAGAGAGAAAACTTTGATCAAATTTAAAATAATCAGCTGTCATTCCATCTACGGAAGTTACTGCTCTCAACACACAAGCATAGTCATAAGTTCTTTTATCTCCCATCACACCAACAGACCTTGTTGGTAATAAAACTGAAAAAGCCTGCCAAATTTCATCATACAGATAATATTTCTTGATTTGGTCGATGAAGATTTCATCAATGTTTTGTAAAATTTTAACTTTTTTAATTGTTACTTCTCCTGGACATCTTATAGCTAATCCAGGACCTGGAAATGGATGTCGATTTATAAATGTTTTAGGTAAGTTTAATTCATTTCCTAATTTTCTAACTTCATCTTTAAAAAGATTTCTTAAAGGCTCAATTAATTTTAAACCCATTCTTTTAGGTAATCCACCAACATTATGATGTGATTTTATGGTAACAGATGGACCATCATTAACAGAAACACTTTCTATTACATCAGGGTATAATGTACCTTGAGCTAAAAACTTTATGTTATCCATTTTTTTTGCATGTTTTTGAAAAACTTTTATAAATAAATTTCCAATTATTTTTCTTTTCTTTTCTGGACTTGTAACACCTTTTAATTTGTCAAAAAAAAGCTTGCTTTCATTAGCGTAAATTAGAGGTATTTTATAATTATCTCTGAACATTTTTAAAACTTCTGAATGTTCATTTTTCCTAAGCAATCCATGATTAACAAAAATACAAGTTAAATTATTACCAATAGCCTTGTGTAAAAGAATAGCCGTCACAGAACTATCAACTCCACCTGATAGTGCACAAATGACTTTATTATTACCAATTTTTTTTCTAATGTTTTTAATCTCATCTTCATAAAATGATTGCATTGTCCAATCACGTTTAAAGCCTGAGATTTTTAAAAAGTTTTCAAATAAAACTTTTCCTTTTGGAGTATGATGAACCTCAGGATGAAATTGAACGCCATAAAAATTTCTTTTTTCATCAGCAACCATCGCAAAAGGTGCATTTTTTGAAGTTGCTAAAACTTTAAAGTTAGGTGCCATTTCACTTACATGATCACCATGGCTCATCCATACTTCTTCGAGGTCCTTTTTAAACAAACCATCTAGAAATTTGGATTTTCTTTTTTGTTCTATAAATGCTCTTCCAAACTCTGATTTTTTCTCTTTTGTATTTATTTTTCCTCCCAATTGAAACATAAGAAGTTGTTGCCCATAGCATATTCCTAAAATTGGAATGCCAAGTTTATAAATAATTTTAGAAACTTTTGGGCTATTTCTATCTAGAACACTACGGGGTCCACCAGAAAAAATAATAGCTTTAGGAGATAATTCTTTTAAAAGTTTTTGATTAATATTTTGAAAAGGGTATATCTTTGAATATACACTAAGTTCTCTTAATCTTCTTGCAATTAATTGTGTAACTTGGCTTCCAAAGTCAATTACAAGTAGACATTCGTTTATATTATTTTTTAGTATTTTGGTTTGTTTTGTCATTGTCGATAATTAGGAGATTCCCTTGTAATCATAACATCATGTACATGACTTTCTTTTAAACCAGCATTTGTAATTTTTCTAAAAACACAATTTTTTTTCATTCTTTCAATATTAGCATTTCCAGTATAGCCCATTGCTGATTTTAACCCACCTACTAATTGATGAATTACATTTTCAATTGGTCCTTTATAAGGAACTTGTCCTTCAATACCTTCGGGAACTAATTTTAATTTTTCGATCTCTTCTTGAAAATATCTATCAGCAGAACCTCTTGCCATTGCTCCTAATGATCCCATACCCCTATAGGATTTATACGACCTTCCTTGATATAAAAAAACTTCTCCAGGTGCCTCGTCAGTTCCTGCAAAAAGTGATCCAACCATTACGCCATTAGCTCCTGCCGCAATCGCTTTTGCTATATCTCCTGAGTATTTAATTCCACCATCTGCAATGATAGGTGTTTTATTTTTCTTAGCAATCTTACTACATTCGATTATAGCTGACAGTTGAGGCAATCCTACACCAGCAATCATTCTTGTAGTACAAATTGAACCTGGCCCAATACCAATTTTTACTACGTCAGCTCCAGAATCTATAAGGGCTTTTGTTCCATCAGGAGTTGCAACATTGCCTCCTAAAATATCTACAGAGTTACTAAATCTTGATAATTCTTTAATCGTATTTAATACTTTTTTACTATGACCATGAGCCGTATCAACAACTAATAAATCTACACCAGATTCAATTAGTTTTTCAGCTCTCTTTAAACCACTCAATCCAACTCCTGTGGCGGCCGCAACTCTTAACCTTCCATCACTATCTTTACAAGAATTTGGAAACTTCTGGGATTTTTCAATATCTTTTACAGTAATTAATCCAATACATCTATTTTCTTGGTCAACAACAACTAACTTTTCAATTCTATGCTTATGAAGTAATTCTTTGGCTTGTTCAGGTGAAATATTTTTTTTTACAGTTACAACATCTTTTGTCATTAAAGTTGTAACTTTTTCTTTAAAATTTTGAGAAAATCTCAAGTCTCTATTTGTTAAAATACCATTTAATTTTTTTGTAATATCATCAACTACAGGTATACCGCTAATTTTATACTTATCCATTAAAGCAAAAGCATCTTCAATTGAACTTTTTGGAGAAATTGTAATTGGATTAATGACCATTCCTGACTCATATTTTTTTACTTTTTCTACTTCTTTTGCTTGTCTTTCTATTGAAAAATTTTTGTGGATAACACCAATGCCACCTAATTGTGCAATTGCTATGGCAAGTTTATGTTCGGTAACAGTATCCATTGCAGAAGAAATAAGTGGAATATTAAGATGGATTTTGTTTGTAAGTTGAGTTTTAACGTCAGCATCAGCAGGGCCTATTGAGCTTTCTGAAGGCTGTAATAAAACATCATCAAAAGTTAATGCTTCTTCAATCATAAAAATTAATAAGCTATTTTGAGTCTTATTTCAACCTTTAAAATCTAAGCAAACTGTATAACTTTCAACAGATTCTGGTCTGCTAGCTAAAGGTTTTATATTCTTTACATAATTAAATTTTTTTTTCATGATGTTTAACAATTCTGTTTCAGTTCCACCTTTAAAAGTTTTTACCAAAAATGTTCCATTTTTTTTTAAATTTTTTAAAGTAAAATCAAGTGCAATTTCAATTAACTGAGTTGTTCTCAAATGATCTGTTTGCTTATGACCAATTACGTTTGCGGCCATATCAGACAAAATTATATCAGGATAATCACCTAAAAAATCAATTAACTTTTTGTCTATCGAAGAATCATTAATATCTCCAATAAATGTTTTAGATCCTGGAATATTTTCTACAGGCAAAATATCAACGCCTATCACTTTTACTTCATTGTGTGTAGAACGTACTTTTTGAACTGCGACTTGTAACCATCCACCTGGTGCACAGCCTAAATCGATAACCTTTCTGTTGGGTTTTAAAAAATTATATTTATTATCAATTTGAAGTAGTTTAAATGCTGCTCTTGATTTATAACCCAATTTATTTGCTTCAATTACATAGGGATCATTAATTTGTCTTTTAATCCAATTTGTACTTGATAATTTACGTTTATTAGATTTTCTGATTTTTTGTTTTTTACCTCTATTTGAAGGTGATAAATTTTTAACTAAATCACTCATCATCAAAGCATGTTTTTGTTCCCAGATGACATGCAGGACCTATTTGTTTTACAGTTAGTAAAATTGTATCATTATCACAATCTGATTTAATTTTTTTGAGATATTGATAATTTCCACTTGTTTCACCTTTAACCCATAATTTATTTCTTGATCTAGAAAAATAAGTTACATTTTTAGTTTCAATTGTTAGCCTAATGGACTCTTTATTCATCCATGCCATCATTAAAACATTTTTAGTCTCTGAACATTGTGCAATTGCAGGAATTAAACCTGATGAGTTAAAATTTAAATTTTCAATATCAAAGTTCATTTTATTCTCTATTTTATTTTACTACCTTTTATTAACAATGATAGATCTTTTCCAATACCCATCATAGACGGAATTACAATTAAAACTAAAATTGCTGTAATACCTAAACCAAATACAATAGTTGCAGCCATTGGAATTAAAAATTGTGCCTGTAGAGATTTTTCAAACATTAGAGCAGACAAACCTCCAATTGTTGTAAACGATGTAAGCAAAACTGGTCTTAATCTATTTATAACTCCAGATATAACTGCTTGCTTAAATATCTCCAAATTAATAGTATTTTCTTTTATTAATTCATCTAATCTTCTTTCAATTGTTGAAACTAATATTATTGAGTTATTTACTACTATTCCAGCAAGAGCTAACAATGCGAACATAGAAAGTATTGACATAGTCAAATTTAAAAAATAATGCCCAAAAACTGCACCTATAAATGATAAAGGTATCATTATCATAATGGTAAACGGCCTTAACCATGATTTAAAAACCCATGTTAAAACAATGTAAATAATTATTAATCCAATTATGGAACCAATAAACATATCTGCAAATGTTTCCTTTTGCTCCAGGTCTTTACCTGCAAAACGATAATCAAGATTATATTTTTTAGCTAATTCCACTAGTCCATTCTGTAGTAAGAAGTTTCTCGCTTGTGTTGTGTTAACTAGAGAAGCGTTTAAATCACCTGATATGGTAACTTCTCTAAATCCATCTTGACGAGATATTGAAGAAAAAGGAATTTTATTTTCGATTACTGCTATTTCATTCAACATTACAACATTATTTTTAGGACCAACCAACCTCAGATTTTCTAAATTGCCATTAATTACGTCATCTTGATCTAATTTAACTCTTACAATAACCTCTTCATCACCTCTAGGAAATGTTGAAACAATTTTTCCATTTATTGCTGTTCTAATTTGAGATCCGATTTCTGATATAGAAAAACCTAAGGCTCTACCTCTATTATTTAAAACAACTACTCTTTCTTGAACACCAACTTCAAAATTATCATTTACGGCACTTATACTTGGAATTGTATTCACAATTTTCAACAAATCATTAGATGCATTTTTTAAAGTTTCTAAATCATTTCCTTTTAACCTTACATCAACATCTCTTCCTGGGGGGCCCCCACGAGGGGCTCGAATAATTAGTTTATCTAACCCAGAAACTTTCTCTATATTTTTTTTCCAAACTTTAATAAATTCATTTGTTCTAACCTTTCTTTTGTCTGCAGTTATCAATTCAACTACCATTGAACCCTTAAGATAATTTCCCTTTTTATTAACTGTTTGATCAGTCGCAAATGACGTTGATTTTCCAAAATTACTCATACTAAAATTGACTAACTTTGGATCATTTTTGAAATGTAATTTTGTAAGTTGAAGACCTTTTTCTAAGCTATCAATCATTTCATAAGTTTGTTTCTTTTTTGATCCCGGAGACATCTCAAAGTTTGCTATAATTAAGTCAGATTCTGGTGTAGGAAAAAAACTAAACTGTACTCTACTACTTTTCATCATCCCTACAGAAATAAAAAACATACCAAAAACAGTTACCATAGTTAAATATCTGTAGTCATAACAGTAAGTAATTATTTTTTTAAAAATACCATCTTGAAAATTTTTAAACTTATTATCAAACCAAATTCTGAATTTTCCAGGAGAATAACTGCCTTTATCAAAATGGGCTAAATGTGCAGGTAAAACCAAAAAACATTCAATCAAACTTGCTATCAAAACAGCACAAATCACCATAGGAATTGCAATTATTATTTGACCTATTATTCCTTTAATTAAGAATAAAGGTAGGAACGCTCCTACAGTCGTTAACATAGCACAAATTACCGGAGCAGACATTCTAGTTGCTGCTACTATAGGGGCGTCATTATAATTAAGATTTCTATTTTCTCTTAGATAATTTGAATGTTCTCCTACTACAATTGCATCGTCGACTACTATACCTAAAGCCATTATTAATCCAAATAATGAAATCATATTTATTGACTGACCAGAAAAAAACATAACACCAAATGTTGCTAAAAAGGCGATTGGTATGCCTAGTGCAACCCATACAGCAGTTTTCCAAGCAAGAAATACAAATAAAACAATTAAAACAATAATTAATCCTGAAATTCCATTTTTAACTAATAAAGATATCCTCTCTTGAATTAAATTTGAGGCTGTGTTGTAAGTTGTTACCTCTATAAAGTTGGATTTATTTTTCTTAAATTTGATTAATTCTTCTTCAACGATTGTAGCTGTATCAAGAGCATCACTTGTTTTACTTCTACGGACTGAAATTTCTACAGCTGGATTTCCATTTACATATTGTAATATACTTGATTCATCATAAGTTTCCTTGATTTCTGCAATATCTTTTAAAATTATTTTTCCTCCATCATTAAAACTTTTAATTTGCAGATTTTCAAAATGTTCTACCAACGTTTTGTCACCTGAAGTTCTGATACGTAATGAACCATCTGCAAAACTTCCACCTGGAATATCTTTAGATTCTATAGAAATCAATTTTGAAATTTCATTTAAAGATAATTTAAATTTTGATATTTCACTTTGAGGAATCTCAATAAGTATCTCTTCATCTGGCAGCCCAATTAAATCAACTTTATCAGCTCCAGCATTTAATAACTTTTCTTTAAATATTTTTGCTTCACTTCTTAATTGGGATAAATCTAAATTACCTGATAAAACTATCCTAGTAACAATGTCATAAAACTCTGCTTTAGTAATTTTAGGTTTTTTTGTGTCATCAGGAAAATCAATTCTTGAAATCGCATTTTCCACATCAGACATTGCTTTTTGCATATCTGTTCCAAAGTTAAATTCTATTATTGAATAACCAAGCCCTTCAACAGATTTAGATTTCACCTTTTTAACACCAGATATTGGACGTAAGTCAGGTTCTAATAGTTGAACAATATTGTTATCAACTTCTTCTGCAGTTGCTCCAGGCCATTCTATAGAAACAGATATTGTTTCAACATCAAAATTTGGAAAAAATTGTCTATTTAGTTTATTTATTGACAAAAAGCCAGCAAGTAACATTAAAAACATAATAATATTTGCTGCAGTTTTGTGTTTAACAAAAAAAGCTAGAATTGAAGATTGAGGAAATTTAATCAAGTTTTACTCTTTTAATAATTAATATTGTTTTATTTTTGTTCCTTCAATATTTAAAGAAAATCTATTCAAAATTATGTCTAACCCATCCAAATTATCATTTTTTAATAGATAATATCCTGTATTAGAGTGAATAACTTTTACTTTAATTTTTTTTGCTCTTCCGTTTTCAATTACAAATATAAATTGTTTATTAAACAAAGCAGACTCAGGAATTTTTATAACTGATTCAAATTTTTCTAATGGGTATTTAATTTTGACAAAGCTATCGAGGGGAATTAGATCATTTCTATCATCGCTAAATTTTGCAAATATTTTTCCTCCTCCACTATCATCATTAATTATGCCTTGAAACCTAGTTATAATAGCATTTTTTTTTACCAATTTTTCACTACCTGTTTCCCAATAGACTTCAATTTTTTTTCCAATTAATTTTTCTGAAATAGAAATAATTTTTGCAGGTACAATAAATTCAATTTCAACATGATCAAGAGATCTAAAAGTTCCCAACATTGAATTACTTGAAACAAGCAAACCCTCGTGTGCATTTACATTTGTTATAATTCCATTGCTTTTTGCGAATAATGTTGCGTCCTTCAAATCTTTTTTTGCTAATCCAAGATTTGTTTTTGAATTATTTAACATTTGTTGGCTTTTTGAATATTTAATAAACTCTTCATCATAAACAGATGGACTAATAACTTTTTTTTCAAGCATTATTTTATTTCTATCCAATTGTTTTTTTCTCAATTCAATTTGTTTTGTTAATTCTTTAATATCTGCTTTTAGTCTCTGAACAATTAATAGAAATTTTTCTTCATCTAATTTACCTAAAATCTCGCCTTTTTTAACTTTTCCACCATTGACAAATTTTTCTGATAAATAAGAGATTGTTCCAGGTACTCCAAAACTTAAATTTCCTATCCTCTGGGTTTTTACTCGTCCAAAAGCTGAAAGAAAAGGCTCATGATCTTCAAGTTTTGCTACTAATGAGTTAACAGTTATTTCATTTTCTTTTTGAATTTTTACCTTAGGTACTGGTTTTGTCATTTGCAAATAAGAATTAATTACAAAAATTATGATTATTACAACAATTATGATTATTATTTTAAATATGTTTTTTTTAAGCCAATAAAACATTAATAAAGTCCTAATTTGCTAAGTTCATTGTTAAATTCATCATTAAATCCATCATCGGTTAGATCAGGTGGAACATCTTTGTTTTCATAATATCTCCAACCTTGAAAAGGTTTCATTGGAGTAGGTCTTACCTTAATTATTTTATTTTCAAGTAAAATGGCAGCGAAAAATTTATTATTATCTCCAATTATTTGTTTAATATTTAAAATCTTTTGCCTTACTAAAACTCTTCTGTTTATAACCCAAAACAAAGATCCTCCATTACATAATTCTTCTGATCTTTTTGGTTTGTTCCGTGTTATGTGAATAAGTTCACCATTTTTTTCTATATTAAACTTTAATCTCATTTCAAGATCTTCAATTGTTCTCATGCCTACTGCCAATTTTTTTAGATTCACTGTACTCATTTTGTATTTCACTACTATTATATATAATCAATCTACAAAATTACCCAAGCTGCAAGACCTAAAAATGTAAAAAAACCTATCACATCTGTTGCAGTAGTAAGCAAAACTGTGCTTGATATTGCTGGATCAATTTTAAACTTATATAAAGAAAGAGGTATCAATGTTCCTAAAATACCTGCAAACAAAAGATTTATTATCATAGATGCAGACATAATTATTGCTATTTGAAAATCATTAAACCAAAGAAAGGCCAAAATAGAAGAAAATATTGCAAAAAGAACACCATTAAACATTCCAACCCATGACTCTCTTAATACAAATCTTTGTAAATTAATATAACTTAACTGCCTTGTAGCTAAAGCTCTTACAGCTACAGTTACAGTTTGGGTGCCAGCATTACCTCCCATTGAAGCTACTATTGGCATCAACACAGCTAATGCTACAATTTTTTCTATTTCTTCTTGAAATAACCCGATAACCATAGAGGCTATTATAGCGGTTACTAAATTTACTGATAACCAAGAAAACCTATCTTTTAATGTTTTAAATATAGATGTGCGTATAGAACCATCGCTAACTCCTCCTAACCCAAAAAAATCTTCTTCTGCTTCTTCATTGATAACATCAACAATATCATCAAATATTATTACACCAATAATTCTATTTGCTTTGTCTGTAACAGCCAAGTCGACAAGAGCATATTGCTGAAATAACAAAGCTATTTCTTCTTGGTCTATCTCAACATCAACTGATTGGAAATTATTGTTCATTATATCTTTTAATCTAATAGACCTTTTATTTGAAAGTAATTTACTAAGAGATAATACACCTAACAATCTTTGTCCTGGGTCGATTATAAATATTGAATAAAAATTTTCATCCTCAACAAATTCTTTATTCCTCATATGATCTATTGTTTGTCCAACAGTCCAATACTCAGGAAAAGATAAAAACTCTCTTTGCATCAAACGTCCAGCAGAATTTTCTGGATATGTAAATGCTTCTTCAACAAGTATTCTGTCAGCTTTTGGTAATTTCTTGATGATTGTGTCTCTTTGATCTTCTTGAAGATTTTCTAAAATTTCGACTTCGTCATCAGTATTTAATTCTGGTAAAGCCTTGGCAATTGCATTAGGACCTATTCCTTTAATCACATCCTCTTGAACTGTATCTTCAAGATACACTAAAGTTTCCGGATCAAGTCTCTTTGATAATAGCCTTAAACAATTATCAAGTTGATCTTTTGAAAGCCTTTCCAGCATGTCTGCTTGATCAGCTGGATGTAACAAATCAAAAAGAAAAAGAAGTCTTTTTTTATGATTATTATTAATACAAAATTTTATTTCTGTTTCTACTTCAGTGGTTAGTCCAAAAAGATTATTAATACTATCTTCTTTAGTTGAATCTATTGTTGAAACATCATTTTCGTTTTGAATAGACATAACTCTCCTAAAAAAGATTTAAATCACATTTACTATTTCATTTTCTTAACTCTAAAAATTGTTAAAAAAAAGACAATCAGAATTTAAATATTTAATTCTTTAAATACTTTTCTAGCTATTCTCATTGAATCAATACCTGCAGGCGCTCCACAATATACAGTAACTTGTAAAAAAATATCTTTTATTTGCTCTTTAGTCAGTCCATTATTTAAAGCACCTTTAATATGTAATTCTAACTCATGTGGTCTATTTAAAGCTGAAATCATTCCTAAGTTAATCATTGATCTTTCTTTATCTGACAATGCTTCTTTATTCCAAACTTCACCCCATGCATATTCAGTAATTAATTTTTGAAGATCTGCTCCAAACTCGTCAGCTGTAGAAAGAGCCTTATCAACATATTCATCACCAAGAACTTTTCTTCTTTTACTAAGACCTTTATTAAACATTTCACTATTCATAATTTTCTCCTAAAAATATCCTTTAATAAATAAATTTATACCACATAAGAATAACGCTATGTGCGTAACATGATAAAATATTTTATCTGATAACTTTGAATTTAACCATTTACCAAAAAATATTCCAATGGGAATTATAGGAATTAACAAAATAGTTATAGCAATTGTCTGCATGGTAAATATATCTAATTCCCAAAAAAATGGAATTTTAGTAAAATTCACAAAAAAGAAATAAAAACTCATTATACTTACGAAATTCTCTCTCTTTAATTTTAAAGGTAGTAAAAAAATATGAGCAGGTATTGCACCTGATAAAGCAATAAAACTTGAAAAACCTGATAACGAAGACCAGGCAACACCTTTCTTATAATTAACTTTCACTTTTGCTTTATTAGTAACCTTTTTTTTATGTAGATTTTTAAAATATCTTAATGATGTAATTATGGCTAATGATGCAATTATGTATAAGATAGTTTGATCATTTAAATATTTAAAAAAATACCACCCAGCGATTTGTCCAATGAACCCTCCAAGACACATTATTAAAATAATTTTATAAATTGGAAATTTTCGCCAAACATAAATTACCCATAGATCCATTAAAACAATTAGAGGTAAAAATACGGCTAAAACTATTTTTGCAGGAAGTATAAACAACATTATAGGCACACCCAATCCTCCTAAGCCTCCACCAAACCCAGACTTAGATATAGCTACAACTGAGACAGATAAAAATGCAGTCAAATAAAATAAGACTGAATAATCAAAGTTAGAATAAGTTGCAAATAAATCTTCTAAAAAAAATTCCATCATAAAAATTTATTTATATTTAATTTATTTTATTTATTCTATATTAAAAAGTATGACCATAAGACCAATTAAGCAAACTTCAATGTCTCAACCAACACTTGAGGGCGCAGGAGTTAAACTGAATAGAGTATTTGGATTTGGAGATACATCACTATCAGATCCTTTTTTACTGCTAGATGATTTTAGAAATAATAAAAAAGAAGATTATAAACATGGTTTTCCGTGGCATCCCCATAGAGGAATAGAGACAATAACATATATCTTAAAAGGTAATGTTGAACACGGCGATAGTCTAGGAAATGTAGGAACTTTAAAAACTGGAGACGTTCAGTGGATGACTGCTGGTTCAGGTATTCTTCATCAAGAGATGCCAAAAGGAAACGAAAAAGGTGAAATGCATGGATTTCAATTATGGGCTAATCTTCCATCTTCATTAAAGATGACATCACCAAATTACCAAGATATTCCCTCTAATGAAATTAAGGAAATTCATGATGATGATGGTTCAATAATTAGAATTATAATTGGAAATTACAGAGGATATTCTGGCCCAGTAAAAGGAATATCATCTGACCCAATTTATTTAGATATTTTTATTCCAGCTAATAAAATTAAAACTATTCCTATTGAAGTTAACAAAAATGTACTTGCCTATATCTTTGAAGGTTCGGCAAATTTTGAATATGCATCAAAACCACAAGGAGTAATGGTTGAAAAAATGATTAATGGACAAGAAGTTAACATAAAGGATATGACTGGAAACAGAACATTGATTAATTTTGATAGAGGCGATGAGATTAAAATTAAAACCTCAAGTGATGGTGTACGTTTCCTTCTTATTGGAGGTACACCTATACAAGAACCAGTTGCTTGGCACGGACCAATTGTTATGAATACAAATGAAGAATTAATGCAAGCAATGAAAGAACTTAACAATGGGACTTTTATTAAAAAATAATTAGGAGAATGACATGAAAGTTTGTGTAATAGGGACTGGTGCAATGGGATCTATTTATGGATCCTTTTTTGCTACAAATAATTTTGATGTCTTATGTTATGATGTTTGGGATGAACATGTTGACGCCATAAACAATGAAGGTTTAAGAGTTTCTGGTATAAGTGGAGATCATACTGAAAAAAAAATTAGAGCAACAACCAATTTTAACGAACTAAAAGACAGAGACCTTTATATTATTGCTACAAAAGGTGATGCAGTTGGATCAGTAGCCTCAAAACTTGCTGACTTTGATTTAAGTAATGCTATTGTTTTGACAATACAAAATGGCCTAGGTGCAGCTGAAAGAATAGAAAAATTCATGCCAACTGAAAATGTTCTCTTAGGAGTGGCTCAGGGTTTTGGCGCATCAATAAAAGCTCCTGGCCATGCTCATCATAACGGAATGAGCATGATTAGAATAGGCGAAATAAACGGTGGTTTAACCGATAGATTGACAAAAATAGTTAATGCCTGGGGAGAAGCGGGTTTTACTTCTAAAGGATTTGAAGATATTCAACAATTAATTTGGGAAAAATTTATTTGTAATGTAGCTTATAGTGGACCTTGCTCTGTTTTTAAAAAAACCATTGGTGAAATTTTAAATGACAAAGACATGACAGAAGTATCAATTCAATGTGCACTTGAAGCAAGAAAATTAGGTGATCTTAAAAAAATTAATTTTTCATTTGATAATACTGAAAAATATATTATCGATTTTGGAAATAAAATGCCTTTATCTAAACCTTCAATGCTTCAAGATGTTGAAGCAAAAAGAAAATGCGAACTTAGCTCCATCAATGGAATGGTTGTAACTTTAGGAAAAGAGTTAAATGTTAAAACACCTTACAATTCAGTTGTTAGTAACATCATTTCAGCAAGAGAAAATGAATATTTACAGTAAAAAATACTATGGATAAAATCGATCTAATTGGTAAGCCGAATTACAAAAAGTTAACTGAAGACTATAATTTTTTTAGGCTTTTTAAAAAAATTGAAAAAAAATTTCATACTTGTTTTCTCTTTGAATCGCTTGGGGAAGAAAGTTATATTTCAAGATATCATATTTTAGGATTTGACCCTAAATACATAATTTATCCAACTCATGAAAATCTGATTATAGAAAATAAAAATGGTAAGATTGATAAAATAAAATGTAAAAACCCTTACTATAAAATCAGAGATGTAATTCCAAGTAATATTATATCGAAAAAATATGCTGGAGGATTAATCGGTTACTTAGGTTATGATTGTGTTAATTATTTTGAACCAAGTTTAAATGTAAAAAATAATGATGACTTCGAATCATTTAAATTTGGAGTTTTTTTAGATGGCCTTGTATATGATCAAGTTACAGGTGAGATATTTTATTATTATTATGATGAAGACAGATTTGATCTGATTGAAAAAATTTTAAATGAAAACTTTGAAGATAATTCTAAATTGTCTTGTTGCTTTCTAAACAACTCGATGACTAATAATGAACATAAGCAACATGTACAACAAGTTAAAGAAAAAATTATTGATGGCTATATATTTCAATGTGAAGTTGGATTTAAAAGTTTTTATGAAGTAAATGGAGACACTACTAAAATTTATGAAAAACTTAGAATTGTTAATCCATCTCCACATATGTATTATCTGAAATTTAAAGATCAAAAAATTATTGGTGCTTCTCCTGAACTTTTATTTAGATTAAAAAATGGAGAAATGGAAACCTATCCATTAGCGGGAACAACAAAAAGAGGGAAGAATTCTCGAGAGGACACCCAGCTTGCACGTGAATTACTCAATGACCCTAAAGAAATTGCAGAGCATAACATGCTTGTTGATCTCCATAGAAATGATATCGGAAAAGTTGCTAAGTTTGGAACTGTAAAAGTTAGAAATTTAATGGATATAAAACGTTATTCTCATGTTCAACATATATCTTCTGAAATTGTTGGAATTATTGATGATAAAAATGATATGTTTTCTGCATTAGCATCAAATTTTCCAGCTGGAACTTTAACTGGTGCACCAAAAATTGAAGCTATGAAGATTATCAATGAAATTGAAACTTCTGGTCGAGGTCCGTACGGAGGTGCCATTGGTCAATTTGGATTCAATGGTGATTGTACTTTTGCAATTCCTATAAGATCAATTTTCATTAAAGGCAAAAATGGTTTTATTCAAACATGTGGCGGTATAGTCCATGACTCTATTCCTGAAAATGAACTACTTGAAATTGAAAGAAAACTTGCTGCGATGAAATCAGTTCTAGAAAGTTTTTAACATGAAAATATTAATAATTGATAATTATGATTCATTCACTTTTAATCTTTATCAACTTACTGGTGAAATTTTGTATGAAGAATTTTCTAATGAGATAAACGACATTATTGTAAAAAGAAATGATGAAGTTAGTTTATCTGAAATTAAAAAAAATAATTTCGATAAAATAATTATTTCACCAGGTCCTGGATCACCAGTTGATGATAGTTATTTTGGAATTTGTAGAGAAGTAATAAAAGAACTTGGAAATGAAAATATTCCTATTTTAGGGATATGTCTTGGAATGCAAGGAATAGTTCATGTTTTAGGAGGTAAAATTATACATGCTAAATCTCCGATGCATGGAAAATCTTCTTTTCTAATTCACAATGAAGAAGGAATACATGCTGAAATTCCTCAAAGAATTGAAATCATGAGATATCATTCATTAATTGTTGATTGTTTAAAACTACCCAAAAATTTAAAAATTACTGCTTTTTGTAAAAATGAAGACAGTTACTTCACATTAAAAGATTTTAACCCAAATGAAGATGAAATCATGGCAGTTGAACATGAGAGTAAACCAATTTTTGGAATTCAGTATCATCCAGAGTCTTTTGCAACAGAAGGTGGGAAAAAAATAATTTTAAATTTTCTAAAATTAACTTAAAATTTCAATATGAAAACTAAATCAATAAGAATATATGAACAGGGTTCATATGATGTTTTGAAAATTGAAGAAACAAATATACCAATCCTAAAGTCAAATGAGGTGTTAATCAAACATCATTATTTAGGTTTAAATTACATAGATATAAATCAAAGAAATGGCTCTTATAAAATTAAAGAGTTACCAACCAATGTTGGTATGGAAGCTTCAGGTATAATCGAAGAAGTGGGAAAGGATGTTAAAAGATTTAAAGTTGGTGATAAAATTACACATTGTATGAACTTAGGTTCATTCACTGAATATTTTGTTCTAAATGAAAATCGTCTGGTTAAACTCAAAAACAACATTGATTTAAAACTTGCTTCTGCATCAACATTACAAGGTTTGACTGCTCAATATTTAACTCAAAAATCATGGGAAGTAAAAAATCAAGATTATGTTCTTATTCATGCCGCCTCTGGAGGAGTAGGGCAAATTTTAACGCAATGGTCTAAAATTATGGGAGCAACTGTAATAGGAACAGTTGGCAATGATTATAAAGCTTCAATTGCAAAAAATAATGGTTGTGATTTTGTGATAAATTATTCAAATGAAAACTTTGAGAGTAAAGTAAAAGAATATACTAACAAATATGGTGCTGATGTAATTTATGATGCCGTAGGAAAAGATACTTTTGAAAAAGGATTAAATTGCCTTGCAAAGCGTGGACGAATAGTCAGTTATGGAATATCCTCTGGTAAAATTGATCCAATAGATATCAATAAGTTAAGACCATTGTCTGCGTCAATTGCTACTGGAGGTCTTCTTGAATATACAAAAAATATAGATGAATATCAAAAAAATGCTGATGATTTATTTGATCTTGTTCATGAATCAAAAATTAAAATTCAAATACATAAAGAATATAAATTTGATGAAATTCAAAAAGCGCATATTGAACTTGAACAAAGAAAAAGCGTTGGTAAAATTATAATCAATTTGAGATAGTCAATTAATGTTAAAACTTGGAATTTTCATGATGCCGATACATCCAGCTAATAAAAATTTAGTTGATTGTTTGGAAGAAGATAGAAATCTAGTAATAAAAGCAGATAAATTAAATTATTCTGAAGCTTGGATGGGAGAACATTATAGCTCCTCAGGTGAACCAGTGCCATCACCATTTATATTTAATGCAAGTTTAATTTCAGAAACAAAACAAATTAAGTTTGGAACAGGTGTTATTTCACTTCCTCAACAACATCCAGCTATTGTAGCTGGACATGCAGCTTTATTTGATAATCTATCAAAAGGAAGATTTTTGTTTGGTGTAGGAGCAGGAGGATTAGTAAGTGACTGGGAACTTTTTGATAATCTTGATGGAAAAACAAGGGCTCTAACAATGCTAGACAGCATAGATGCAATTTTAAGTATATGGAAAAGTAGTGAAGCACTCAATTATAAGAGTGATTTTATAAACTTTAAAGTTGAAAATAACTATATTCCAGAACTTGGAATTGGAACATTTATAAAACCATTTCAAAAACCTCATCCACCTATCGCAGTTTCTCTAAAAAATGCAAATTCGATGACAGCTAAATTTGCTGGTAAAAAGGGATGGATTCCTATTTCTGGAAATTTTGTTCCTGCTGAAGATATTGCAACTCACTGGCCAACATATCTTGAAGGCGCTAGAGAAAGTGGAAAAAAAGGTGATTATGTTTCATGGAGAGTTGGAAGAAGTGTTCTTATCACTGAAACATCACAACAAGCTAATGAAATCTTAAATGACCCTGAGGGTATTTTTACAGACTATTTTTTATACCTAAATACTGTAGGAAAGCTTGCTTCAGGAACTTCAAAAAATGAAATCAATATTGAAGAAGAAAAACAAGGGTCAATTCTAAAGGCAAAAGATTTGATAATTATTGGCACTGAAAAAGAAGTTTTAGACAAACTTATAAACTTTATTGATATTGTCGGACCTTTTGGAACATTACTTCTTACCGGTCATGATCATTATGGTTGGAAAGAATTATGGTCTAATACATTATTGCAAATGTCTGAAAATATTAGGCCTAAATTAGATGACTACATTAAAAATCTAAAAACTCTCCCAGCGGCTGAATAATTTTATTTAGGCATAATTTCTTGAAATGGAAATTTGTAGGTTTTTAAAGTAAACTCATTATTTCTAGAACGCTTATCTCTATCACCTTCTTTTTTTGGAATTACTTCACCCATTTGAGGAATGCCAAATTGTTCTTGATTTCTTCTAGCCTGATCTAAACTATCTTCGTTTTCTTCAGTCCATGGAAATTTGTATAATCTATTTTCTTTATTTTGAAGTGCCCATAATATAATCCATCTTTCACCTTTTTCGTAAATTACACTGTGATACTGGTAAACAAATTTTGAAGGAGGTCTCTCATAAAGTGGTTTTCCAATAAATTCATAATTTGTTATGAAACTTATATATATTGATAAAAATATAATTGGAACAGTTACAAAATATTGCCATCTTTTTTTAATAAAAAAAGGAAGACAACAAATAGCTCCAGCAAATGCCCATATTAACATTAACTGCCCGCCACTGATTGAAAAATCTAACAATTAGGCACCCTCTTTCCTAATAATTTCATCTTTAATTATCAATTCTTCAGTTGGTTTAACATGAACACTTTGATTATAATCTATTCTAAATGTCATTGCAGGCAATTCTTGTCCCTCTTGACTGAAAAAAAGTTTTTTGTGAAACTCTTCTCTATAAGGGTTAATTTTTATAAGTTTTACAGATGCATGAATTAAGGGTGCAGGATTTTTTCTAGCATTGTAAAAGTGAACTGTTACAAGGTAAGATCTAGGATCATTAGTCCTAATAGCAACAGTTTCTCTATTTTCTTTTAAATAAACTAATTTACCATCAGCATCATAATAAGTGTCATTAATCGTACCCAAATCATCTCTCTCTAGATGAATTAAAGCATCATCTGGTCGTCTAAAACTAACAACATGTCCTAAATTATCTTTGACCCACAAATCTAAATCATAGGGTTTCTCACCATCCCATTCTAATATTATAAAGTATTCTGCTTTAGGTTTAATTGTTTCTTTTTTTGCTACTGGATTTATTAACATGAAAGCCAACATAAACAAAAAAACAAATCCTATAAGAAGATTAAATAATAAATCTATAAATCCAAAAGATGATCTATATCTTGGGTCATTCATGGTTGTTATTCTCTAAGATTACCATTTGTATTTTTGTTAATACACTTGATACAAGACCAACAAGAGTAGTACACAAAGCTGTACTCATTCCTAAAGACATATCTGTAATAACTTCTTGAACATTCTCAACATTTTTAACATCAAGATTATCAAAAGCTGAACTTAACATTAAAAGAAAACCAGCAACGGTTCCAATCAAACCTAGAGTAACCATGGTTTCAGAAGAAAACCAAACATAGTTAGACAGAACATTTTTATTAGATAGGTTTTTGTAGCTTAAAACACCTACAGTTAAAGTAGCTCCGATAAATACAATTATTATTAAAAAACTTATTTTTGTTTGATCTGCATCATAAAGTGCTTCAAACCAGTTAAAAGTATATATAAAAAAGGATGCAAAAGAAATGGTAACAACTTGTATCCACCACAATAAAAATGGTTTTGTTATTTTCATTAAATTCTCCTTATCATCATAGTGATTACAACATCTAATAGCCAGATTAAACAAGCGTAAATTAATTTCAAATTGAATATTTTAAATTTTTGTTTAATATTTTCCCAAATATTTTTTTTCTAAATTAGAAATAATATATTTAATATTTATAAATAGTTTCCAAAATAGAAATAATTATTTTCTATTATTATGTATTCTCTTTTAAATAAGAAACAATTATCTCTTTAATATATTCAAAAGGAACAAATAATGTCTAACAATAAATTTATAAATACTATAACTTCTATCTTCGAAAAAATTGCAATCAATAGAACAAGACAAGCTTTGGCATTCTTATCAGACAATGAACTTGAAGCAATGGGAATTACTAGAACTTCTCTAGATACAGGTGATTTTTACAATTACAAAGAAGTTGCAAATTTTCCAACCAAGAAGATAAGTAGAATTAAATCTACAAAAACTAAAGCTGCTTAAATACAAAATTTTTTTCTAGATATATATTCCTCCTCCTCTTCTTATCTAGATTAAATACAAAAAGGGTGATTAACTTCACCCTTTTTTATTGCATTAAACCTAAATAAATATAATTTTATTAAATGAATTCTATTATCAAATTGTTTGAAGTTTCATCAAATAGATCAAAAGGTTTCTTTTTAATAATAGCTACATACTTCATTTTTTCAATTATGGAACTTATAGCTAAAGACTTAGGTCAACGTTATGATCCTCTTTTTATTGTATTCACAAGATATGTATCACAGTTAATTTTTTTAATATTATTATTTAATAAAGATTTTAGTAAATTATTAAAATCAGACATGCCTAAATTACAACTAAGCAGAGGTGCTCTTTTAATGCTAACAACATGTTGTATGTTTGCTGGATTAGCAACTCTTCCTTTTGCGGATCACATAGCAATTTATATGATAGGACCAATATTGACTATGATCCTAGCAATTATTTTTTTAAAAGAAAAAGTTTCAAACAAACAAATATTTCTGATTATTATAGGTTTAGTTGGAGCTATAGTTATTGCAAATCCTGGTTCTAAAATTTTTAATCTATATATAATTTTTCCTTTTTTAGCAGCATTATTTTTTGCATTATTTACAATTTCAACAAAATACTTAAATAAAAATGATAAATCATCCACTACTTTAATATATACAGCAATTTCAGGATCTTTTTTAGCAATCCCTTTTGGGATTTACTTTTTTGAAATCCCTTCTTTTTTTGATCTTTGTTTAATGATACTTATGGGAGTCTTAGTTACTTTAGGACATTTTTTCTTTATTAAATCATTGACATATATAAACGCCTCAGTTGCTTCACCATTTGTAAATATAACCCTTATACTAGCTGCATTTTGGGGATATGTAATTTATAATGAAGTTCCAGAAAACTCAACAATTCTAGGATCTATACTGATAGTAGTTTCAGGATATTATCTTACAAAGTTAAAAAATATATCTAATTAATTATTTAATCCTGCATTAAATTTAAAACCAACATCTTCAAATTTTTTTGATAAATTTGATTCAATTTTTTCCATTTGATCTTTTGCAACTTTTGTAAAAGCTATATCATTCATATCGTGAACACCTCCAGAAATTATAACTTGAAGCAATCCTTCTTCATTTGAAATATTTTTAAAAGATCTGCAAACACCAGGAGGAACTGAAATTGTGTCTAATTCATTTAATATAATTTCTTCTGACCCATCGTCATTCCAAGCAATTAAAAATTTACCTTTTAAAACTGTAAAAGTTTCAAAAGTAGCTTGATGATTATGTAAACCTGGCCCTTGATTAGGCGGACATTTTGCAATAGTCATTGTAATTCCAGCAGCTCCTGTTATCGGAGCATTTTTATTAATTGGCGTATTGTGTGAATTATTCTCTAAGCCAATTATTGAAAGTAATTCTCTTGCATAAACAATATCTTTACCTTCTTGAGGAATATTTTTATCAAGTTGTATCGGCAAAGGCTTTAAGTCCTTAAAAAAAGATGCTCTTTTTAACATTTCTTCTTTTGAAATTTTAAGTGTCTTCATAAATTTACCTCCTAAAAAAATGTTCAAACCATTTTATAATTTCTTTTGGATTTTCTTCTTGAATGTAATGCCCACCATTTATACTACTTCCAACGACTTTATTAGTACAATATTTTCTCCAAGTTTCTAAAACATTGCCATCAGAAACTTCTGTATGACTTTTCTTACCCCACAAAACTAACAAAGGACAATCAACGTGGTTATTATTTTCGAAATCCTTATTTTCCATTTCTAAATCACAAGTTGGTGAGGCTCTATAATCCTCACATGAAGCACAAATAGTTTTCCAATTAAAACATCTTACATATTCCTTAAATGTTTTTTTACAGAAATCTAAACCCACCCCTGGCTTTGACAGTTTTTTCTTCATAAAATAGGAGGGTGAAACACTGCTCATTAACTTTTCAGGAAAATCATAAGGTTGCAACATAAATACCCAATGCCAATAAGCTATTGACCAATCTTTATTTACATTTCTCCATAAATGTCGATTTGGCAATATGTCAATTACTGCAGCTTTAGTGATATTATTTTTATAATCTAAACATAATCTATGAGTTACCCTAGCGCCTCTATCATGACCAGCCACGTAGAATTTATCGAACCCTAGCTTTTCCATGATAAATTTAAAGTCATCACCCATAGCTCTAAAAGAATAATTAACATGGTTTTCTCCACCTGCTTTTGGACCTTCACTTTCGCCATAACCACGAATATCTACAGCTACAATATAAAAATTTTTTATAAGAGCTGGTAAAATTTTGTGCCATGTTAGTTGACACATTGGGTTTCCATGAATTAGCAATAAAGGTGGGCCATTCCCACCATGGCTTGTATAAATTTTTGACTTGCCAAAACCTCTATCGGGGACACTTATAAACTCAGAATTCAATTTTGGGTGAAGTTTCATCATTTAGTTGCATCTCCAGATTCAACTAAAATTAAATCAACTACTCCAGACCCATTTTTTCTAAACGATGAAGCTTTTTGATATTGTTTTGATGACCAATATCTTTCCCCTTCCTCAAGTGAAGGGAATTCTATAATCACAAATCTATGGAATTGATCTGTACCTTCTAGAACTTTAAAGTTACCACCACGGGCTAAGATTTTATCGTTATACTTTTCAATAATATCAGGAACTAAATCTGTATATTTTTTATAATTAATTTTGTTTATAATTTTAGATCTAGCTACCCAATAGGCCTTCATACTTGGGTTTTAAGCCTTGCTTAACTTTACAGCAGATATTTTACCATTTTCACCAGTTTCAAGCTCATAAGTCAATTTGTCACCTTCATCTAAATTAAATAATCCAGCTTCCTTAACTGCTGAAATATGAACAAATACATCCTTTTCATTTTCAGTTTCAGGTTCTATAAAACCATAACCCTTTTTTTTATTAAACCATTTTACTGTACCGTTAGGCATAAAAACTCCTTTACATGTTTATGCTAAACTTAAGACTAGTTTGAACAAAACTTGAGCAAGTTAGTCTCATAGAGATATTCTCTATTTAATTTAGTATATATTTAAAATATAAAATTAAATTTAAATATGCAATTTTTTTATATGTTTTTATGCTCTTAAACAACTTTTAATTTTCAAAATATCTGGAAACATTTTTTTCAACCTATACTCTGCCTCTTTATTAGATAAAGATGGTACAAATGCAACGCCGCTAGAATGTTCTATTTCAAAACTTATGTCAGAATTATCTTCTCCTCTTACCAGGGAACACAATTCTGGAAGACTGAACTCTAACTTCCACAAAGGAACTTTTCTTGGATAACCTAGGTATCTGGTTGTATTAGAAGAATCAATTGATAGTTTTTCAACAGTATTAATTTTTATAATTTCCATATAATAAGCAATGATATATAAAATATTAATATATAATTAATTTTTGAGGATACAATGCTTTTAGATATTAGAACTTATAGATGCAAACCAGGAACTATAAAAAAACATTTAGAACTTTATGAAAAGATGGGAAAAAAGCCACAATCAAGAAATCTAGGACAACCCCTATTATTTGCAGTATGTGAAACAGGTGATCCTAATGAGTATACTCATATTTGGGTTTATGAAAATGCCAATGATAGAGAAAAGAAGAGAGCTCAAATGTGGTTAGATCCAGATTGGATTAATTATACACAAGAAAGTGCTAAGTTAGGAGCATTAGAATCTCAAAAAAACAAGCTAGTAAAGACTGTTGATTTTTATGATTTTAAAAACCCTAATAACTGATTAAGCTGGTTTTGCAGATCTGTCTAGATAATCATCTCTTCTACTTAAGAAAAAAGAATAACTATCTGGCAAAAAATCTTTAGAGTTAGATAGCCCAAATTTCGTAGCTGCTTTATAAACCCATTGCGTGTCAGCAAGAAGTTCTCGTCCTATTGCTATTAAATCAGCTCTACCATTTGTTATTATGTCTTCAGCTTGATCTGGTTCAATTATTGCTCCAACTGCCATGGTATTTATATTAGCTTCTTTTTTAATTCTTTCTGAATATGGCACTTGAAAGCCTGGTATAATTTTAGATTTTGTCAAAACAGGTGAGCCTCCGATACCCCCTGAAGAACAGTCAATAATATCAACACCAGCTTTTTTAAGTTCTCTTGCGTAAGATATATTTTCTTCAAACTTTGTTCCATTTTCAGCACCATCCACAGAGGATATTCTAAAAAATAATGGAATATCATTAGGTAAAATTGACTTTATTGATTTTACAACCTCTAATCCAAAACGCATTCTATTTTCCAGGCTTCCTCCATAGTTATCAGTTCTCTTATTTGATAATGGAGAGAAAAATGAATGTAATAAATATCCATGCGCACCATGAATTTCTATCATGTCAAAGCCAGCTTTAATAGATCTTATAGCTGCATTTTTAAAATCTTCTTTAACTCTGTTGATATCGTCTAAACTCATTTCCAAAGGTGTTGGAGTATCAGGATTTACTGCAATAGCACTAGGTCCAATTGTCTGCCATTTACTTTCATCACCATCATTTGTTTCAATTGGTTTAGCTCCATCCCATGGTCTTAAAAAACTTGCTTTTCTACCTGCATGAGCCAATTGTATTCCACTTCTACAATTATATTCTTTAAAAATTTTAGTTATTTTTTTTAATCCTTCAATATGGTCATCATTCCATATACCTGTACAACCATAACCTATTCTGCCTTCAGGTGAGACTGCTGTTGCTTCAATAAACGCGCCTCCCAAACCAGAGAAAGCAAATCTAGAATAATGTTGTAAATGCCATTCATCTATAAAACCATTATTTGCTTTATACTGACACATTGGTGATAAAATAATTCTATTTCTAAAAATTTTATTATTTAGACTAAAAGCTGAAAATAAATTCGATTCTATCATATATCTAACCTTTATTTTTTAAATTATTTAGACGGTCCTCAGCACCTTTTACTAGAAAAGATAAATCTGATCCAGATAATATAAACTTCATTCCTAAATCTATGTATTCATGCATTAAAGTCTCATCATAAACACCGCCCATTCCTGGTAGAATATCATTATTGTTACAAGCGTGAATAACTTTTTTATACGATTCTTTAACGTCATTGTGATTAAACTCACCAGGGATTCCCATTTCCATACAAAGATCATTTGTTCCCACCAGTAATACATCAATTCCAGGAACAGATGCAATTTCTTCCACATTATTTATTGCTTTGGGTGTCTCTAACATTATTACAATAATTATATCGTCATTGATTATTTTGGACACTTCACCAACAGGGTATTTTTTAAAATCTAACTGAGGAAGTAACCCTGTCATTGATCTATGACCTTTTGGAGGAAAAAGGCAATTAGAGACTAAACGTTCTGCTGTTGCTTTGTCGTCTACATGAGGAAAAACTATACCTTGTGAACCACAATCTAAAACTCTTGTTGCATGATGATGAGCAAAATCAGGCACTCTTACGATAGGAGTAATGCCGGTATCTTGTGCAGCCATAGAAATCTGAGTTGCCATATCAATATCCATACTATTATGCTCTAAATCAATAAACAACCAATCGTATCCACATGTTTTCATTATTTTTCCAATATCAACTGTTCGTGCTTGCCTTATACCAACACCAAAAGATATTTCTTTGTTCAGTATTTTTGATTTTGTAATATTTTGAATCTTCATCTCAATTCCTCCACAAAAAATTTTATATAGTAAAGTTTTCTTATCAAGCAAATTTATTTAATATTTGCACGATTTTCATATTTTTAATAAAATTAACATATGAAAGAGGAAAGTAAAAATTCAGATAGTTTAATATCTCTATTTGAAACTAAAAAATCCTTAACTATCACTTTACTTAGAGCCCGTGAGTCTCTAATGATGTCATTTCGGCCGATGTTAGCGAAACACAATTTTACGGAACAACAATGGAGAGTCCTTAGAGTTTTAGGTGAAAAGGGACCTTGTGATGCAGGTCAACTAGCTACTGAAGCTTGTATATTATCACCAAGTTTATCTAGGATCATTAATACACTTATTGAAAATAATTTTATTACAAAAAAAGAAGATAAATTAGATAAAAGAAAAATTATTCTTGAAATTTCAGATGAAGGAAAATTAAAACTGGAAACAATCAAACCTGAATATCTTGCGATTTTAAAATCAATTCAAAAAAGATATGGTGAAGATAAAATTAATAAAATACTCAACCTACTCACTGAGGTAATTAACTGGAGGTCCAGATAAAAATTAAAATTTTTCATCAAATCTTGCGCTTAACTTTTTCATTGAAGATTTAGTTACATCACTTAAAAAAACTCCATTTTTCAGCGCTTCTTGTCTTTTCGCTAAAGCTCTTTCTCCTGGAATATATATAGTTTTTCCAGGAATAGGTTTATTTGTTTTTGCTTTAAAAATAGTATGTGACATTTGTTTTTTAAACTCATCTAATCCAGAGAAAAATTCAGGATCTATAATTTGTATAAATGTTGATAAATTCATGCTTTTAGGATTATCTACTCTTCCAAATCCAGACAACCCTTGAGATAAGGCTTCAATTCCCAGAGCCAGTCCATATCCCTTATGCCCATACTCCATCCCTCCAACAGGAAGAACAGTTCCACTTTTATCTCTAACTTCTAATGGATCATTACTTGGAATTCCTTCAGATGTTAATAAGCAATTGAAATCAAATTTTTGTCCATTTGCAATTTTTTCTGCAATCATATTATTTGTTGTTATAGATGCACTTATATCAATAATTACAGGCAAATTATTTGTTGGGAAACCTATTGCCATTGGGTTTGGAGTAAAAAGAGGTTCAGTGCCACCGAAAGGTGCAACTGTTGAATTTGAAGGAACAGAACTTTTTATAATTGCAATAAAACCTACATCTACAATATTTTTTAAATATGCTGCAAGTGCTCCATTGTGATGACTGTTTCCAATTGTTACAGTTGAGACACCAAAGTCTCTAGCTTTCTCAATTCCAATTTCTAATCCCTCTTGTGTAAGCCAAATTCCTGGTAATAATTTTCCATCAATTCTTACATTTGATTTTTTTTCAGAAATTATTTTGTAATTACCATTGACCTTCATTATTCCTTTTTCTATATCACTAACATAGTTAGGTAAGAGCCTAACTCCGTGAGTGCTATGTCCCATCATATCAGCTTCAACAAGTATCTCAGAGGTAGTATGAGCTTTATCCGAATCCATATTTAATTTTATTAAAATATTTTTACAGAATTTTATTAAATTTTCTTTTTGCATAATTTTATTGGAAAAACATTGGTCTAATTTTTATTAAATGGTTTTGTAGCTGCTATAAAAATACTTGAAACAATGAAAATGACAGCAACTAAATCAAAATTTGTTAAAAACACTCCCATGAATAAATAATCTATTAAGATTGCTAAAACAGGAACCATCATAACAGAAATAGATGTAATATTAACTGAAAATTTTTGTAAAACTGTAAAATAAGCCCAATAGGTATATGCGCTTGAAAAAAATATTGCATAAAAAATTATTAGGTAATGAATATAATTAGGATTTCCAAAGTTATTTAAGTCAAAATAAAGAGCAAAGGGAATTAATGGTAATACACCAATAAGTTGTTGCCAACCAGCTACCAACATACCATCTGATTTGAATCCACCATATTTTACTATCATGGTACCAATGCCCCATGATAAACCTGCTGATAATGTTAAAAACAATCCAAAAATATTATCTATAACACCAATTCCTATAGATAATGAAAAAATACCTATCATTCCAAAAATTAAAGCAAGAGTTACTGAAAAATTGATTTTTTCATAACCAATTATTCCAGCTGATATTGTAGCCCAAACGGGCATAGTATAGGCGAGAACAGCTGCCCTTCCTCCACCAAGTAAAGACAGACCATAAAGCATTAAAACTTGCCATAATGTAACATTGAAAAAACTTATAAGTAACAATGATCTCCAGTTTTCTCTGGGAATAGATAAAGATTTTTTTTTATTTAGAACAAAAACAAATAACAAAATACCTGCAGGAACTCCTGTCATGACCCTAAAACTTAATGGTGGAATTTCTTCAAGTGCTATTTTGAATAAAGACCAAACAGAACTCCAGACAATTATCAAAAAAATTAATAAGATAACCGTTAAAAAGTTTTTATGATTTTTAATTTTATTTTTTATCACACAGGTATCTAGAAATGGAACTATTTACTGCCATAACAAAAGAAAGTTGTCCATTATCTAGTACTGTAATATCTTGAAAATGCACCCAAGCTCTTTCAGGTGAAAAAGCAAAAGCTCTACCTCCTGCTTCATATAATTTATACTTCATATCATTAGTTTCTAAAAATCCTTTATATATAGAAAGTAATACAGGTTTTTCATCACCTTTAATTTTAAAAGTTTGTATACCATTAGAACGAATAGCTGCAGCATGCTTTGGCTTACAAGAGTATTGATCTTTTTTTTCAGAAGCAATTAAGCTATTATTAGAAAAAAAAGTTAATAAAATAGTTGTTAGCAAGTAAATAATTTTTTTCATTTTTAACCTATCTCAATGTTTAATTTTATAAATTCTTTTTCTAGACTTTTAGAGGTATTAATTTTTTTATCAACAACATATTTTTCATGATTTATCTCAACCTCTTCCAAATTATATAAATAATTGACCATAAAACCCAAAGATTGTTCTAATCCTTTTTCAGAAGTGTCAGATAGAAAATTAATTCTTTCTAAAATTGCTCCATTTCCTATGTGAAATCTTGCCACAGGATCATTTGGTAAATAGTCTAATCTTTTGGAGATAAAGAAATATTTTAAAATACTTTCGTTCAATATAATTTCATTTTTTTGAATTTTAGTAGTAGATAATTTATTATACATTTTATCAAACAAAGTCGTATCATTCGATTTTAACCACTTACTAAATCCTGGGATTGGTGACAAGGTCACAAATTTAGATAAATTTTCAAAATTATTTTGTAAATCTTTGGCAACCTGCTTTATTAAAAAATTGCCAAAAGAAATTCCTTGTAAACCTTTTTGGCAGTTGGAAATTGAATAAAAAACAGCTGTTGTCGCTTCTTCACTATTAATCATTGTCCTATCTGGGTTAAGAATTTGATTTATTTTTTCAGGCATATCTTCAGTCAAAGCGACTTCTATAAATATTAAAGGTTCATCTTCCATAGCTGGATGAAAGTATGCAAAACACTTTCTGTCTTGTGGCTCTAACCTAGATCTTAATTCGTCCCAAGATTTTATTTGATGAACAGCTTCATATTCAATAATTTTTTCTAAAATATTAGCAGGTGTCTCCCAATCAATTGGTTTTAATATCAAAAAACCTCTATTAAACCAGTCCTTGAATAAAGATGATAAATCAAAATCAATTTTTTGAAAATTTGGATGTTTATCTAAAAGTTCAAGCAACTTTTCTCTTAATCTTACTAAGTTAATCGTTCCATGTTGAGTTGAATTCAAACGTCGGAATATCTCTGAGCGTTTTGATTCAGATATCTTTTTTATGTCTTTGTAAAAGTTGTATTCTTTTTTCTTTTCATAATTTTTTAAAACTTCTTCTATTAAACTAATGTCTAAATCATAATCTCTTTCCAAATATTCAAAAAAACTAATTAATTTCTTTTGATCACATTGACTTAAATAGTCCAATAGTTCTTCTGAATAATTTAATGCTGAAATCTCTCCTTTAGCATCATTGACATTTTCAATATATTCTAAAAGAGACTTGTTTTGTTTTTTTTCAAAAAGAGAACTAAAATTTTTTTTTCTATTCTTTTTGTCAAATAAAGTATTTACTAAATCGCTAAAAAAACTAAATTTACTCATATTTATAAATTTTCTTTTAAGTACTCTCTTGCCTTTTCAACTCCAGCTTCTCTAATAGGTATTTGTATTAAATCTAAACCCATTTCAACTCCACTTAATGTTCCCAAAAGACTTATATCATTAAAGTCACCCAGATGCCCAATTCTAAAAACTTTTCCTTTAAGTTTTGAAAGTCCGTTGCCTAAAGACATATTAAAATTTTCTAATATAATTTTTCTTAACTGGTCTGAATCTTTATTTTCAGGTACTAGTACTGCAGTTAATACATCAGAAAACCTTTTTTCATTTTGGCAATAAACTTCTAAACCCCACGCATTAACGGCTATTCTAGTTGCTTTTGAATATCTTGCATGTCTTTTAAAAACATTATTAAGTCCCTCCTCATGAAGCATTTCGATAGCTTCTTTGAGTCCAAACAGCAGATTTGTAGCAGGAGTGTATGGAAAAAAACCAGTCCTATTAAATTCTAGGTGTTCATCCCAATCCCAATAAGATTTTTTAAGACCAGATTTTTTTGAGGCATTAATTGCTTTTTCAGAAATTGCATTAAATGACAGTCCAGGTGGCAGCATTAATCCTTTTTGAGATCCTGAAATAGTAATATCAACACCCCAATCATCATGTTCATAATTCATAGATGCTAAACCAGAAATAGAATCTACCATTAGTAAGGCATCATGATTTAAATTATCTAAAATCTCTCTAACAGCTTTTACATCAGAAGTACATCCTGTTGAAGTTTCATTATGAACTATACAAACAGCTTTAATTTTTTTATCAGTATCAAGCCTTAATCTTTTTTCTATTTTGTTAGGATCTAAACCTTGTCTCCAATCTGTCTTTAAAAGTTCTACCTTAAGACCTAATTTTTGTGCCATATTGTTCCAAAGAGATGCGAAATGTCCAGTTTCTACCATTAAAACATTATCTCCATCATTTAATGTATTAACTAAAGCAGCTTCCCAAGCTCCCGTTCCTGACGCTGGAAAAATAATAACAGGGTTCTTTGTTTTAAAGATTGTTTTGATACCACTCAGACATTTCAATGCCAAATCTGAAAACTCTGGGCCTCTATGATCAATTGTAGGATAACACATAGCATTCAAAATTCTATCTGGTACATTAGATGGTCCAGGCAATTGTAAAAAATGTTTACCAGGTTTGTATTTTCGATCACTCATTATTAATCCTTGTTAAATCTTTAATATTATAAGAATATATATATATGTATTAAATACAAATAACACCTTTTTTAAAACATAAGATTTTAAATGCCAAAAGATTTCGTACCAGTAACACTTTCTGAATTAAAAACTCTTACCGATGGAGAATTCTATGATGATGAATTTTCAAAAGGTAGGTATTCAACAGATGCATCAATTTATCAAATTCAACCCTTAGCTGTGTTTATTCCTAAATCTAAAGATGATGTAATTAAAGCAGTTAATTTTTGTCTTGATAATAATATTTCAATTCTTCCACGTGGAGGGGGCACTTCACAATGTGGTCAAACAGTTAATCGTTCACTTGTAATTGATAATTCAAAATATTTTAATAAGATTGTTGATTTTGATGAAAAAAATAAAACTTGTACTGTCGAACCAGGAATTGTTTTAGATGAACTTAACAAGTTTTTAAAACCTTTTAGCCTTTGGTTTCCAGTTGATGTATCAACATCTAGTAGGGCAACAATTGGAGGAATGGCTGGAAATAATAGCTGTGGTGGAAGATCTCTTAAATACGGAATGATGAGAGATAATGTATTGTCAATTCAAGCAATATTAAATGACGGAAAAGAATATTGTTTTGGTGACATAGATATTGATGAATTAAAAAATAATTCCAATTCGAATGTTTTTAACAATAATATTTTTAAATTATATGAACAAGTTAAGAAAAATAAAAATGTAATTTTAAATGATTTCCCAAAAGTATTGCGAAGAGTTGCAGGATATAATGTAGACGCTCTTTTGCCAGATGCAATGTCCTACAGACCAAATGGCAAAAAAGGTGATGGTATAAACTTATCTCATTTTTTAGTTGGATCTGAAGGTACCTTAGGTTATTTCACAAAAGTCAAACTTAAATTATCAGCATTACCAAGTAAAAAAGTAATGGGAGTATGTCATTTTCCTTCATTTTATGAATCAATGGATGCCGCTCAGCATATTGTAAAATTGAATCCAGTTTCAGTAGAATTAATAGATGACACAATGTTAAAATTGGCCAATGATATTCAAATTTTCAAGCAGACTGTTAAAGATATTGTTGTAGGAAATCCAGCATCATTACTCGTTGTTGAGTTTGCAGATAAAAATCAAACTAAAAACTTAGATAAATTAAATGAATTAGAAAAAATGATGCAAGATCTTGGTTTTAGTTGGGATAGTAAAGCTAAAACCGGAGGAGTTGTAAAAATACTAAATGACAAAGATCAATCTCGCCTTACAGAAATGAGAAAATCTGGATTGAATATAATGATGTCCATGAAAAGCGAAGGTAAACCTGTTTCTTTTGTAGAAGATTGTGCTGTAAACCTCGAGAACCTGGCTGAATACACAGACGGTTTAACAAAAATTTTTAAAAAATATAATGTTCACGGCACATGGTACGCTCACGCTTCAGTGGGATGCTTACACGTTCGTCCTGTTTTAAATATGAAAATTAATAAAGATGTTAAAAAAATGAGAATGATTGCAGAAGAAGCTTGTGCCCTAGTTAAAAAATTTGGAGGTTCTTTTTCAGGCGAGCATGGAGATGGGATTGTTAGATCAGAATTCATTGAAAAAATGTTTGATAAAAAAGTTAATAACATTTTTAGACAGGCAAAAGATTTATTTGACCCTAATAGAATTTTTAATCCAGAAAAAATCATAGATGCACCAAAAATGGATGATAGAAATTTATTTCGATATTCTCCTGCGTACTCAGCCTTGGACATAAAAACGGTTATGGATTGGTCTTCATGGCCAGGAAAATCTGATGGTTTTCAAGGCGCTATTGAAATGTGTAATAATAATGGATCTTGCCGTAAATTAGAAAATGGAGTTATGTGTCCTTCGTACAGAGTAACTAAAGATGAAAAAGATTCACCACGAGGAAGAGCTAATACTCTTAGATTAGCCTTAACTGGTCAGTTTAAAAATGATGCACTTACTTCAAAAGAAATGTTTGAAACGATGAAACTTTGTGTTTCATGCAAAGCATGTAAGAAAGAATGTCCAACGAGTGTTGATATTTCAAAAATGAAAATTGAAATAGAAAAACTACGTCACGAAAAATACGGCCTTTCTTTACCACAAAAATTGGTAGCATACTTGCCAAAATACAGTAAATACCTAAGTTATTTTTATCCAATATTAAAAATTTTACAGAAGTTAAAAATTTTAAATTTTATTAATGATGTTTTCTTTAATATTTCAGCAAAAAGAGATGTTCCTTTAACTAAAATGAATTATTTTAAAGATAATGAATTAGCTTCAGAGCTTGATAAAAACATGACAAATCCTGTAATTGTTTTTCCAGATAGTTTTAATAGGTTCCATGAACCTGAAAATATAAGAGCTGCAATAAGGGTTCTTAAGAAATTGGGTTTCAGTCCATTTCTTCCAAAAATTAATAACAAAAATTTATGTTGTGGAAGAACCTTTCTAACTTATGGATTAATAGACAAAACAAAAAATGAATACGAAAATATTTTAAAAACATTTTTGCCCTATTTAAAAAAAGGTGTCCCAGTTGTTGGATTAGAACCATCATGCATTTTATCTTTCAGAGACGAGTTGCCCTCTTTAATAAAAAGTAAAGAAGCACTTTTACTTTCAAAAAATAGTTTTACATTTGAAGAACTGCTATCTAAAAAAATATCTAACTTCAATTTTAAACCATACAATGATAAAGTATTACTTCATGGACATTGTCACCAAAAAGCCTTTGATGTTGTAAACCCTATTGTAGAAATTTTAAAAAAAATTCCTAAAATTCAGCTGGAAAATATAGAAACAAGCTGTTGTGGAATGGCTGGTGCATTTGGGTACAATAAAGAAACGTATGAAGTATCAATAAAGATGGCAATGGCTAAACTTATTCCCTCTATTTTAAAGTATAAAAATCCAACTGTTATAGCCGATGGCACTTCCTGCAGAGCTCAAATTAAAGACCAATCTGAAATAAAAGCTGTTCATATAGCAAATTTTTTAGAACCATTAATTACAGAAAAAATTAATTAATAATGAAAATTAAAACAACAAGTGCTCATTGGGGAAGTTATTATCCTAAAGTAAAAAATAAAAAACTTATATCTCTTGAACCTTATGAAAAAGATGAAAACCCCTCTTTAATTTCAGAGGGAATGATTGATGCAGTAAATGATAAATTAAGAATTCAAAATCCTTGTGTTAGAGCTGGTTGGTACCATGATTATTTAAATGAAAGTGAAAATAATAATATAGCCTCTGATAGAGCTAGAGAAAAAAGAGGAAATGATGAATTTATTGAGATTTCATGGGCAGAGGCTATAGATATAGTTTCAAAAGAGTTAAACAGAGTTAAAACAAATTTTACTAATAAATCTATTTTTGCAGGTTCTTATGGCTGGGCATCTGCGGGAAGATTTCATCATGCTCAAAGTCAGTTACACCGTTTTTTTAATTGCTTCGGTGGTTACGTTAAATCAGTTACCACATATTCTTATGCGGCAAGTGAAACAATTATTCCACATGTTATAGGAATGTCTTATAGGAAATTTTTAGATCAACATACTGATTGGAATAATGTTTCAAAGAATACAGATGTGATCTTAATGTTTGGTAGTTTACCATTAAAAAACTCTCAAGTGACTTCAGGAGGTGTAGGCTTTCACACAACAAAAAATTTTTTAAAAAAATGTAAAAAGAGAAATATAAAATTTTTTAATATTAGTCCTACAAATTTTGAGGCTGATAAATTAGTTAATGCCGAGTGGTTAAAGATCAGACCAGGCACGGATACAGCATTAATGCTTGGTCTTGCTTATTTATTAGAAAAAAAAAATCTATGTAATCGAGAATTTTTAAAAATACATTGTCATGGTTATGATAAATTTAAAGATTATCTTCTAGGCACTAATGATGGAATAAAAAAGGACCCTGAATGGGCTCATACGATTACAGGACTTGATAAAACAGTTTTTTACAAAATTATTGATATTATTCAAAATAAAAAAGTTCTTATTTCTGGCTCATGGTCACTTCAGAGACAACAATATGGTGAACAACCACATTGGATGATAGTTGTTTTAGCAGCTATGATAGGACAAATTGGTCAACCCGGGGGTGGTTTTGGTTTAGGTTATAGTGCTGAAAATGGGATTGGAAATCCTGTTAAACATTTTAAATGGCCTGCATTAAATCAATTCAAAAATCCGATAACAGATTTTATCCCAGTCGCAAGATATTCAGATATGTTACTCAATCCTGGAAAAAACTTTACATTTAACGGTCAAACATATCAATATCCAAACATAAAATTAGTTTACTGGGCTGGAGGTAACCCATTCCATCATCAAATGAACTTATCAAAATTAAGAAAAGCTACATTTAAACCTGATACAATTATCACAAATGAGATATGGTGGAATAGCCTTGCAAGACATGCTGACATAATATTTCCAACTACAACTACACTTGAAAGGAATGATATTGGTTTCAGACATTGGGAACAAACCGTTTCCCCTATGCATAAGGCAATAGATCCTATAGGAAATTCAAGAAATGATTTTGATATATTTTCTTTAATTTCTGAAAAGCTAGGTATTAAAGAACAATTTACAGAAAATAAAAATGAAGAAGAATGGCTTAAGACTCTATGGGACGAGGCAAAAGAAAGTGCTAGAGAAAATAATTTTTATCTTCCTGATTTTGATCAATTTTGGAATGGAGGATTCTTTGAAGTTTTAAAACCTACACACGAACAAATATTAATGGAAGATTTTGTAAAAAAACCTAAACAATTTCCTTTATCAAATCGATCTAAAAAAATTGAAATTTTTTCAGATGAGGTAGATAGTTTTAACTACTCTGATTGCCCAGGTCATCCTAAATGGTTAGAACCAAAGGAATGGCTAGGTTCAAATTTAACAAAAAAATATCCATTACATGTAATTTCTGGTCAACCTGAAAATAGACTACATAGTCAACTTGATAACGGTAAACATAGTAGAAAATCTAAAATCCATGGAAGAGAACCACTTTTAATAAATCCAAATGACGCAAAAATAAGAAACTTGAAAAATAATGATGTTGTTAAAGTTTTTAATGATAGAGGTGCATGCTTAGCTGGTACAAGAATTTCTGATAATGTAATGGAAGGAGTTGTATTTCTTCCAGTTGGTGCTTGGTATAATCCTGCAAATGATGATGACACATTTTGCATTCACGGGAATCCTAATGTTCTAACTGATGATATTGGTTGTTCATCTTTAAGCCAGGGTCCATCGGCTCATTCTACTCTAGTTGAAATACAAAAATGGGAAAAAGATTTGCCTTTTATTACAATATTTGATGCACCAATAATAAAAAAACTATAACTCTAGAGCATCTAATCGAATTTTAGCGATTTTGTGAACTTCATTTATTGCAGTTGAAAACTCTTCTTGATAATTATTTTTTACTCTATTTTTCATTGATTTGATTATATCTGATCTATTAAGACCTTTGACGGCTATTATAAAAGGGAAATCGAACTTTTCTTTGTATAATCTATTTAGTGATTTAATTTCTTCATATTCCTCTTCAGAACATTGATCTAAACCTGCAGATTTTTGTTCAGC
>CACMZO010000007.1 GCA_902618195.1 uncultured SAR116 cluster alpha proteobacterium | reverse complement strand
ACAAGGTTATATTAGATATCTCAAATGCAGCGATTAAAATATCAAACTCAATAAGAAATAATTCTAAATTAGAAAGTAAGAAAGAAACTTCTCAAAATGCTGATGGTGATAAACAAAAACCATTAGATATTTTCGCTGATGAATGTGTTTTTGAGTCTATAAATGATAGCATGGTTGCTGCCTATTGTTCTGAAGAACAAGATGGAATGACAACTATAGATAAAAATGGAAAATATTTGATATTTTGCGATCCATTAGACGGATCATCAAATATTGGTAATAACATATCAATAGGAACAATTTTTTCAATTCTTCCTTATCATAATAGTTCAATTGAGAATTCTTTAAAACAAAATGGCAAATCTCAACTATGTGCTGGTTTTTTTGTGTATGGGCCTCAAACAACTCTTATTTTGTCACTTGGTAAAGGAGTACATTCTTTTTATTATGATCATAAAAAGAATCAATTTAATATATCAAATCCAAATATATTGATCCCTAAATCAACATCTGAATTTTCTATTAATTCTTCTTACAGAAGATATTGGAATAACAAGGTAAAAAATTACATAAAAAATTGTGAAGACGGAACTGATGGAATAAGAGAAAAAAATTTTAATATGAGGTGGGTGGGGTCATTAGTTGCAGACGCAAGTAGAATTTTTGAAAGAGGTGGAATTTTTCTTTATCCAGAAGATAAAAGAGAAGAAAATAAAAATGGAAGACTAAGGCTAACTTATGAAGCTAATCCCATATCTTTTCTGGTAAGTCAGGCTGGAGGAAAAGCTACAAATGGTTCAATCGATATTCTAAACGTAGAAGTGAATGAAATACATCAACGTGTACCTTTTATTTTTGGTTCTAAAGAAGAGGTTGAAATTTTTTTAAATACTAATTAAGTCTAAATTAAAATCGTCGAGAGAAATTATGTCTAAAACATCAGGATTAAATATAGAAACATTAAAAAGAATGTCTAATGCAATAAGAGTGCTCGCAGCTGAAGGGGTTCAAAAAGCAAACTCAGGTCATCCTGGTATGCCCATGGGTATTGCTGATGTTGCAACAATTTTATTCTCCAAATATTTGAATATCGATGTAAAAAAACCTGATTGGCCAGATAGAGATAGATTTGTTTTGTCAGCGGGTCATGGGTCAATGCTAATATACGCTCTAAATTACCTTTTAGGTTATATTGACATGAATGTTGAAAGTTTAAAAAACTTTCGCCAGTTAAATTCCAACACACCTGGTCATCCTGAATATGGCGATACTTTAGGAGTTGAAACTACAACAGGACCTCTCGGTCAAGGGTTAGGAACTGCTGTTGGCATGGCTTTGGCTGAGAGGATGTCTAATGCTAAGTTTGGAAAAAATCTTGTTGATCATTTTACTTATGTCATTGTTGGTGATGGATGTCTTCAAGAGGGTATAAGTCATGAATCAATAGAATTTGCTGGACATCTAAAGCTAACAAAGTTAATTGTTCTTTGGGATGACAATTCAATTTCAATTGATGGTAATACTAATTTGTCAAATTCAAGTAATCAAATTGCTAGATTTAAAGCATCAGGTTGGCATACTCAAAAAGTTGATGGACACGACTTTGATCAAATATCAAAAGCGATTGGAAATGCAAAAAAATCAAATAAACCTTCATTTATTGCTTGCAAAACTATAATTGGTTTTGGTTCACCAAATCTTGCAGGTACTGAAAAAACACATGGATCTCCACTTGGGGTTAATGAAGTTGAAAAAGTTAAGGAAGAATTAAATTGGAAAAGTAAACCATTCGAAGTTCCAAAAGACATTCTTAATCATTGGAGAGCTTCAGTTGACAGAGGATCAAAAATTAGAAAGGAATGGGAAGATAGATTTAATAAAAGTCCTAAAAAAAATAAATTTATTAAAAATAATTCAAACTATTTACCACCAATCTTTGAAAAAAATTTAAAAACTCATATTCAAAAATTGAAATTAGAAAAACCTAAATTAGCCACAAGACAGGCAAGTTTAGAATTTCTAAAAATTTTGTCATCTAATATAAATAATATTGCTGGTGGATCAGCGGATTTAACTGGATCAAATTTAACAAAAACCCCCGATATGAATTCTGTAAAACCAAAAAAATTTAAAGCTAATTATATTCATTATGGAATTAGAGAACATATGATGGGGGCTGTTATGAATGGAATAGCACTTCATAAAGGTTTTGTAACATATGGAGGAACTTTTTTAGTTTTTAGTGATTATATGAGAAGCTCAATTAGGCTGTCAGCTCTAATGAAAACTAAAGTAATTTATGTGCTAACCCATGATTCAATTGGTCTGGGTGAAGATGGTCCAACTCATCAACCGGTAGAGCATTTAGCAATGCTGAGAGCAACTCCTAACCTAAATGTATTTCGTCCTGCTGATGCAGTTGAAACAGCAGAAGCATGGGAACTTGCACTTAAATATGATGGACCATCTATATTGGCTTTATCTAGACAAGGCTTAAAAACATTTAGGGACGAAAAAGGGAATGATAATCTTACAAGTAAAGGGGGATATTTCGTTAAAGATTTTGGAAATGACAGAGATTTAACAATAATTGCCACAGGTTCTGAGGTTGAAATTGCATTAGAAACTTCTGATCTATTATTAAATGATGACATTAAGGCTTCAGTAGTGTCTTTACCATCTTGGGAGATATTCGAAAAACAATCAGAAGAATATAAATTAAATGTTCTTGGAGAAAAATTAAAAGTTGGTATAGAAGCAGGTTCAGAATTAGGCTGGCATAAATATATAGGATCAAATGGTATTTTTATCGGAATGAAAACATTTGGAGCATCAGCACCTGCAAATCATTTGTTTGAACATTTTGGATTAAGTTCAGATAAGATCAGAGAAAAAATTTTAGGTAAAATTAATACATAAGTTATGTCTTCTTCGAAAGAACTATTTAAGTTAGATTTAATGAACAAATTGCTTCTTGTCCGGGTTGATTTGAATTTGCCTGTAGTAAATGGTATTGTTCAAGATGAAACAAGGCTTCAATCAGTTTTACCGACAATTCAAGAAATTATTAAAAAAGGTGGCAAGGTAGTACTTTGTAGTCACTTTGGAAGACCTAATGGTGAATATAATAAAAAGTACAGTTTAAGACCATTTATAGAACCTTTGTCAAAAGCAGTAAATTGTCCTATTTTGTTTTCACCAACTTGTATTGGGCCAAAAGTGGAAAAATTAAAAAATAATCTTAAAGAGGGTCAAGTTTTACTCTTAGAAAATTTACGATTTCATAAGGGAGAAGAAACTAATAATAAAGATTTTTCGCAAGATTTAATTTTGGGGATTGATTATTTTGTTAATGATGCTTTTTCATGTTCTCATAGAAAGCATTCTAGTACGGTAGGAGTGACAAATTTTTTACCTTCTTTTATGGGAACTCACTTAGAAAAAGAGATCAAAGCCTTAGAGAGTGTTTTAAATAATCCTAATAAACCTGTTGCTGCAATAATTGGAGGGTCAAAAGTTTCAACCAAAATAGATGTAATAAATTTTTTACTAAAAAAAATGGACATTATTATTATTGGTGGAGCTATGGCTAATACTTTTGTTGCTGCAAAAGGTCTTGATGTAGGTAAAAGTTTGTTTGAGAAAGAATGCATTGATTTAGCTAAAGAGCTTATAGAAAAGTCACAAAATAATAATTGTAATTTAATTTTGCCAACTGATTTCATTATGTCTGAAAATTTAAAAAAAAATGCTGAATATAGAATTACTAATTTTGACTCAATGCCACATAATATGATGGCACTAGACATTGGCCCAAAATCGATAAACCTTATTAATAAAAATATTAATAAATGTAAAACTATATTATGGAACGGACCATTAGGTGCTTTTGAAACTTACCCATTTGATAAAGGTACAAATAAAGTTGCTTCATATGTTTCAAGCCTTACAAAACAAAAAAAGATTTTGAGTGTTGCAGGTGGAGGTGATACAGTCTCTGCATTGAACAATGCAAAAGTATTGAATGATTTTAGTTATGTATCCACTGCAGGAGGTGCATTTTTAGAATGGTTAGAAGGTAAAGTATTGCCAGGTATTCAACCTATAAGTTAACTTACGAAAGGAAAATAATGTTAGTCAATGTAGCAATTAATGGATTTGGTAGAATTGGTAGAAACATACTTAGATCTATCATTGAAAATAAAAATGACAATATTAAAGTAGTTGGCATTAACGATTTAGGTCCTATAGAAACAAATGCACATTTATTAAAATATGATTCTGTTCATGGCATTTTTAATAGGGATGTTATAGTTAATGGCAGTGACCTAGATGTTGGAACAGGACCAATTAAAGTCACTTCTGAAAGAAATCCTGTAAATTTACCTTGGAAAAAATTAGACGTAGATGTTGTTTTAGAGTGTACAGGAATTTTTACTAGTAAAGAAAAGGCTCAGCAACACATAACTGCAGGTGCAAAAAAAGTTCTTATATCTGCTCCTGCGAGTGGAGCCGATCTTACTGTCGTGTATGGTGTAAACCATAAAAAAATTTCAAGTAAACATCAAATTTTATCAAATGCTTCGTGTACGACTAATTGTCTTGCTCCTCTAGCGTACGTGTTAAATAAATCTGTAGGTATAGAAAATGGTTTCATGACCACAATACATTCTTATACCGGAGATCAACCAACATTAGATACAATGCATATTGATCTTTATAGAGCAAGGGCTGCAGCAGCTAATATGATACCCACATCAACAGGTGCGGCTAAAGCTGTTGGTTTAGTTTTACCTGAACTAGATGGTAAACTTGATGGTGTTGCAATTAGAGTTCCTACACAAAATGTTTCAGTTGTTGATTTTAAGTTTAATTCAAAGAAAGAAACTTCGATTGAAGAAATTAATGAGGCAATAAAAATTGCTTCTGAAACTGAATTAAAAAATATTTTAAGTCTTAATGATAAAAAACTTGTTTCAAGTGATTTTAATCATAATCCATCCTCTTCAATATTTCATTCTGATCAAACAAAAGTTATGAACAAGAAATTTGTAAGAATTTTGAGTTGGTATGATAATGAATGGGGTTTTTCAAATAGAATGTGTGATACTGCATTAGAAATTGGAAAATATTTATAGTTTATGTCCTCAAAAAACATAATCATTGCACCATCAATTTTATCTGCTGATTTTAGTAATCTTGGTCAAGAAGTTAATGATATTGATGAAGCTGGAGCTGACTGGATTCATTTAGATGTAATGGATGGACATTTTGTTCCAAATTTAACTTTTGGTCCTTCTGTTATTTCTAGTATTAGAAATAAAACCAAAAAATGTTTTGATACTCATTTAATGATATCAAACCCTCACGAGTATATAGAACAGTATAAAAATGCTGGTTCAGATATAATTACTGTTCATAAAGAAGTTTGTGGACATTTAGATAAAACTTTATCATCTATAAAAAATACAGGATGTAAAGCTGGTGTTTCAATCAATCCTGGTACTGATATTTCAGGGTTAGAGTATGTCTTAGATAAGATTGATTTAATTTTAGTTATGTCAGTAAATCCAGGTTTTGGAGGACAAAAGTTTATAAAATCATCAATTCAAAAAATTAAAAACATAAAAGAATTAGTAAAAAACTTTAATATTGATATTGAGGTTGATGGTGGCATAGATGATAAAACGGCAACTCTTGTTAAAAATGCTGGTGCAAATATCCTTGTTTCTGGATCTTTTATATTTTCTGGAGAGAATAAAAGTATCTATAAGGAAAGAATAACTTCTTTGAGATAACTTATGTCAAAGAAGACTGCAAACAAAATAATCATTTTTGATTTAGATGGAACTTTAATTCATTCAATACCAGATATGTGTATTGCTATGAATAAAACATTAGAGCAATTTAAATTAAAATTTATAACAGAGGAAAAACTTCAAGATTTTGTTGGCGAAGGTATGTTAAAATTATCTGAGAATGTACTTAAATTTTCAGGAGCCAATTTAAATTTAATAGATGACTTTTTCTTAACGTATAGAAAAGAATATTCTGAAAATCCATATTACCTAACTACTTTAATGCCAGGTGTTAAAGATATTCTTAACTATTTATTAGATAAAAACATTCGTATAAATATATGTACAAATAAAAGACAACATGTTGCAGAGAAAATTTTAAAACTAATGAATTTATTTGATAATTTTGATTTTATTGTTGGTGCAAAAGATGATGTTCCACTTAAACCTCAAAGACAAATGATAGACTTTATATGCAATCAATATGATAGTGATGAAAATGAATTTATAATGGTTGGAGATACAAAGGTAGATATTTTAGCAGCAAAAAATGCAGAAATTAGTTCTGTAATAGTTGATGGTGGTTATACGAATGAGGATTGTAAATCTTTAGGTGCAGATTTTTACCTAAATAATATATCTGATTTAAAATCAGTTTTAAATTTATAAGGGATCCCAACTAAACACATCACCACTTCTTTCTAAAGGAGTGAAGTAAGGCTTAAATGCTGGCATCGCTATTTCCATTATTTTTTGTGGATTCCATCCTTTGCTATTATGAACACTTTTTACAGGTCTATTTTGGTTATAAATAAATAACTCATTTAATCTTGAGCTAAAAATCTGTCCTGTAATATCCTTTGCATTTTCTGATGAAAGGTATACTGCAAGTGGAGCATTTGTTTCGGGGGTCATTTTTTTTAGACGTTCGACTCTAGCTTTTTCTTGTTCGGTTGTTGAAGGTATAGAATTCGTCATTCTACTCCAAGCAAATGGTGCAATGCAATTTGATCTTACATTAAAACGCTTCATATCTAAAGATATTGATTTTGATAATCCAACTATCCCTAATTTTGCTGCAGAATAATTAGCTTGCCCAAAGTTACCTATTAAGCCAGAAGTACTTGTCATATGAACAAAGGAACCTGAGTTTTGTTTTCTAAAAAATGGTGCTGCTGCTCTGCTAATATAAAAACTACCATTTAAATGTACATCAATAACATCTGCCCAATCTTTTGGATCCATTTTATGAAAAATTACATCTCTTAAAATACCTGCATTGTTAACAATAATATCAACTTGCTTAAAATTATCTAAAGCATTCTCAATAATTTTTGATGCTGATAACCATGAGGTAACACTATTAGTGTCTGGTATAGCTTCTCCTCCTTTTTGTGTTATCAATCCACAAGTTTCCTCTGCAGGTTGAATTGATCCACCTTCTCCACTCAGAGATACACCTATATCATTTGCTAATATTTTTACACCTTCATTAGCTAGGGCTAGCGCTATTTCTCTTCCAATACCTCCGCCCGAACCTGTAACAATTGCAACTTTACCTTTTAATCCTAATTCATTCATAGATAATTCTCTTTATAACCCATTAAACACTTTTTCGTTTACTTAGTCTATAATAGGTTTATAGAATGTTTGATAAGTGGGGGCGTAGCTCATCAGGATAGAGCGTGAGATTCCTAATCTCAAGGTAACAGGTTCGAGTCCTGTCGTCCTCACCAAGAAACTAAAAATATTTAACTATGTTTAACAAAAATAAAATCTAGTTTAAAAATTTAAATAAAAATGTTAAACGTACTATAGAAAATTATTCTATGATTTCACTTTCAATAATAATACCTGTTTTTAACGAAGAAAAAACAATTTTACAGTTGTTAAAACTCGTAAAGTCTGAAAGTATTCCAGGGATTTCTTTTGAGATTATAGTAATTAATGATGGTTCAAGTGATAGTAGTTTAAAAATACTTAAAAAAAATAAAAAATATTATGACAAACTTATAGATAGACAGTCATCTGGAGGAAAAGGAGCTGCTGTTTTAGATGGTATCATTTCTAGCACTAGTGAATATATCTTATTTCAAGATGCTGACTTAGAATACGATCCTAAAGACTACAAGAATCTTATTGAACCAGTCAAAAGATTTAAAGCTGATTTAGTAATTGGAAGTAGATTTTTGGCTCCAAAAATTATAAGGACTAGTTACTTTTTGAATAAAATTGGAAATATATTTATTACTAATTTGTTTAATTTGTTTTACAATACATCCTTTACAGATATTTATTCCTGTTATGTTCTTTTTAAAAAAGAAAAACTTAACCTTAAAAATATAAAAACACGAGGTTGGGAACAGCAAGCCGAGATATTATCAAACATTGTACTAAATAGTAAATTACATTTTGAGGTCCCAGTAAGTTATTATGGAAGGACTTATGAAGAAGGTAAAAAAATTAGACCATATCACATTTTTAAAATACTATATATAATAGTAATTAAAAGATTTTTGAGAAAGTAGTGCTGATTTTTAAAACTTATATAATATCAAAATGTTTTGATTAGTATTAGATATTTTTATTATGAAATAAGATATTTATATATTTATGATTAAAAAAATTAAAATAGATTTCTTAATAATCTACACTGTCGCACTTTCAATTTTTGTTCCCCTCAAATTTGTTTTGTTTCCGAACTTGTTTGGTGAAGACGAAGTTTTAACCTATTTAATAAATGTTGAAATTATCAATTCCTTAAAAGATTTGGATGTCAAATCAATTTTTATTCATTTGTTGAAAGATTGGCATCCGCCTGGAAGAAATGTGTTACCAGTTATTCCATTAATGATTTTTTCTGAAGAAATTTATGTGGCTAGATTTGTATATTTAATTTTTTGGGTTCTAAGTGCATTGTTAGCAGTGCAAATATCAAAAAAAATTTCGAATAAATTTTCAGGATTTGTTTGTGTTTCATTAATATTTGGAAGTGGTTTGTATCATATTCAGATTTTAAGTTTTGGAATTGTTTTAGTAACTTTTTTTGGTCTTGTTATTATTTGGTTATTACTAAACAAAGGTCATGAAAATTTAATAAATGATAAACTTTATATCAATTTAATGATTGTATGTTTTATTGCGTTCCTTTTTTTTAATACGTTTTTATTAATTTTGATTGGAATAAATTTTCTTGTGATTTATCAAATTTTATTTTTAAAAAAAAATAATAATTTTGCATTAAAAAAATATATTACATTAGCTAGTTTTTTCGCATTTTTATATATAATTTATTATTGTATTTTTATTGTCATGCCTTTTTTGATTACAAATAGTCCCTCCTTTATAAATTTATTAACATATTTATTTGGGGAACTTAATTTTGGTAATTGGGATGGAAAACCATTTGGTCAATATTACCAATATATTCATCGAAGTGAGACTTCTGAGTTTAATTATTTACCATTAATAAATAACCTTAAATATCTTAATTGGCACTTTTTTCCATTTTTAGGACCTTTGATATTAATTTTAGGAATATTTATGATGCTTAAAGAATATAAAAATATTTTTTTTATTTTTCTCCCTTTTTTAGTAATAATGAATTTTTATATACAAGGAAGGTCTATGGCTCACTTTGTGAGTTATGTAATTTGGAGTATTCCATTTTTTTCTCTTATTTTTCAGAATAAATTATTTGAGAGATTTATTTCAAGAATTCTTGTTATAATATTTATTTCAATTGTTTTTTCATTCTCATACTTATTTCACATAAAAACATATGACGAAAACACTTATCGATACGACTTAGTTAAAAAATTATTTGGCTTATATATCTGGCCATCAAATATAAAAAGACCGCTTGTGCAAATTTCAAATCTTGTAAAAGAAATATCTAATCTTAACGATAGAATGATTTATTCAATTGATGGGTCCTTAGTCAAATACTATTTGAAAGATTATAATTTTAAAAAAATAAATATCGATAACATGTCAAAAATTGGTAACACTGAAGAGTGTAAAAAATTTAAAGACATTAAAATTTATATCACTGATAATTCTAAAATTAAACCATGTCAAAACATTATATTAAAAAAACACTCATTTTCAGGTAGTAATATTGTTGTATATCAGTTTAATTAAATTATACATATAAAGATGAAACAAAAAAATAACTTAACAACTTACAATGGGTTCCAAGAGTTACTAGATATTGAAAATTATCTTGGAAATTATAACGATTATATAGTTAACTTATTTTTAAATAATTTCACTTCTATAAAAAGTGATTCTAACATAATTGATTTTGGTTCAGGAATAGGCACTTTGTCTTATATCTTAAAGACAAAAACAAATTTATCACCAATTTGTATTGAAATTGATTGTCAAAATAAAAAAGTATTAAGTGATAGAGGATTTAAATACTTTAATAATTTAAAGCAAATTAAAAAAAAAGCTGATTTTTTATTTTCGTCTAATGTTTTAGAGCATATAGAAAATGATGAATTAGTTTTAAGTGAAATTTTTAGCATATTAAAAAAAGGTGGATATTTATTTCTATACTTGCCGGCACATGATCATTTATGGACAGGATTAGACGATAAAGTTGGTCATTATAGAAGATATAACAAAAAGCAGTTATTAAAAAAAATTACAAATTGTGGTTTCGTTATAGAAAAGTGTCATTATGCTGATTCAATTGGTTATTTTCTTGCGCTTTTAACTAAATTTATGCTTCCTGAACCAAATAAATCAATCCAACCTATAATCTTAAAGATTTACAACTATATTTTTCTGCCATTTTCAAAAATTTTTGATTCTCTTGGATTTAAACATATTATAGGTAAGAATATAGTAGTTCTAGCAAAAAAAATATGATTTTTAGAAGTTTTGTTAATTTTATTTTAACGTTAATTGAAATTAAATGACTTATTTTCAATCAAAAGCAAAACATTACAGACTTATAATTTTCGGGATCGTAAACTTTATTATTTCACTTGTTTTGTTTTATTTAATATTTTTAAATATTGATCTTAAAAAATTTTTAAATTTAATGAACAGTATAAATGTTAACTTAATTTTATTATGCGTTCTATTATCTATAACTCAGGTTCTATTAAACTGCATGAGGTGGTTTGCTTTAGCAAACCAAGTTTCAAGAGGAATTAATTTTATTTTTCTATTTAAGCATACATATATGGTGTGTTTTTTAGGACAAGTTTTACCTTCATCTATTGGTGGAGAGGCTTATAAAATTATTGCTTCAAGAGTAATTACTTCTTCTCTAAAAAAATCAATAATTATTACTTTAGTAGAAAAATATATAGTTTTGATGTCTCTAATTTTTTTAATTTTAGTTTCATTCTATTGTTTCAATAGTATTTTAATATATTGGGTTTCTTCTTTAATGAATTTTTTTTTATTAGCTGGTTTATTTTTAATGTTGATAATTTTTCTTCTTTATAATTTAAAAAGAATTAATATTGGAAAAAAGTTTGTTAGAAAAATTAAAATTATTTTTTATAGATCAACTAATTTTATTTGGAACAAAAAACTGTTAATTTATATTTTGTTAATAAGTTTTTTATCTCACATTAACTTGTTATTAATTTTTAAATTAGTAGCTTCTTCAATTCAAATTCAATTAGATTTTTTTGAAATGAGTTATATTTTCTTTATTATATTTTTATTTTCACAACTTCCCATATCATTTGGTGGATGGGGTGTTAGAGAAGCAACTGCGGTTACGGGTCTAGCTTTATTGGGTGTTAGTCCAGATGAAGCTTTTACAATTTCAACTTTATTTGGGCTATTATTTTTGGTTTCATATTCACCAGCAATATTATTTGGATACAAAAACTTTGAGTTTTTATATTTTAAATTAGTAAATAAAAAAAAAAATTAGAAATTTTTTAGAAGAAACTCATTTGAAAGCTTTGCAATATTAAAACTAGTATTACAAGTAATTTTATTTTTTCTAATACTAATTGCAAATTCATTTAGCAATTTTTCAAGCGGGGTCATTTCATCAAAAGATTGTTTCTCATTTACAAAATAATATCTTTTCTTATCATTTAAATGGACAGAAATTTGACTTTTTCTTTTTTTAAAACCATTACCAGTCTTTATGAATACTCTTTGCCCTGATGAAAATTTGACATATAATTTTAAATTTGAAATTTCAATATTTTTATTTTTGGTAATGTTGTCTTTTGAAAAATATACATTTTCTATTTTGCTATTTATTAGTTTAAACATAATCCCTAAAGAGTGTGGGGCCCAGTCATAAATTGGAGATACATCAGGTCTAAAAGGTCCCCAATTACCGTCATAAATTTTTAATATCTTTATAGAATTATTTTCAAATTTCTCATGAAAAGTTTTAAATCGATTACAAAATAAATGATAATGATTGACAAAAATTATTTGATTTTTAGATTTAAATTTTAAAATCTGTTCAAAATCTTTAATATTTAAACTAATCGGTTTTTCAACAATTACTGGTGACCTAACTTTTAATACTTCTATTAAAATTTTAGATTGAATCATTGGAGGTGTCGCAATAATGAAACCATCAAACTTATTATTAAAATAATAGATAATTTCATCTAATTTATTTATTTTATATTTTGATTTAACATCCTGCGTGATATCAAATATTTTACAAAATTTTAAATTTTCTGAGGTTTTTTTATAGTTGTTTCCCCATTTGCCGTTTCCAATTAAGCCGAATTTTAAAATTTTTTTATTCTCCAATATAATTTGCCTCAGTCCAATCTAAGAACCTTTTTATTCCAATTTCTAAATTTACTTTAGGTTTAAAGCTAAGTTGAATTTCAGCTTTCTTTATATCAGGACATCTTCTCATTGGTTCATCTGTAGGGTAGGAATCGGGATAATCTATAATATCTTTTGAACAATTTTTTTTGGAGAGTTTAAGAAAAATATCTGCTAATTCATTGACGGTTATTTCTGGCTTTGGGTTACCTATGTTATAAGGTTGTCCAGCTAATCCGTTAACAATTACTTTTAAAAAACCATTTATAGCATCAGTAATATAACAAAATGTTCTAGTTTGTTTGGCAGAACCATATAGTTTAAGGTTTTGATTCGATTTAATTTTACTAGCAAAGTTAGGCATTACTCTATAATCATTCTCCTGCATTCCAGGACCATAGATGTTAAAAGGCCTTATTATATTTGTGTGAACATTATTGTAAGAGTTGTAGACATAACAAAGAGTTTCTCCAAGACGTTTACTCTCATCATAGCATGCTCTAGGTCCAAGAGTACTTACATTTCCTCTATAACTTTCTTGAATTGGAATTTTTTTAGGATCTGGATCACCATAAATTTCACTTGAGCTAAAGAAAATAAATTTACTTCCGAAGTTTTTTGACATTTCTAATAAATTTCTTGAGCCACTAATTGATACATCAATAGTTTGAAGAGGTTTAGATCTATAATAAAAAGGACTAGCAATTCCTGCAGCATGTATAATGTAGTCAAAGTCTTTTAAACTTTTTAGAGTATTTAAATTGCAGATGTCACCATTAATAAAATTAATATTTTTTGTCTCAGAATTTGCATCTAAATCATCGTTAGAGGAAGAAAAATTATCTATTAGAATTAAATTTATTTTTCTTTCATGCAATTTATTGTACTGATGGATTACTTCAGAAAAATATCTTCCTAAAAAACCTTTTCCACCAGCAAGTAAAATTTTTTTATCTCTTAATGAATTTAGTTCCCTAGAAGCAAGATTTAATATTTCATCAATATCATTTTGTAAAAAAAGGTTCATTTCGAAAATCAGTTCATTTTTTTAAATGGAATAGGTTTATAAAAATTAATTCTTGAATTGTTCAATTTTTTCTTAATGGAGTCATAATATTCATAAGCAAATAAAATAACTTCTTCAAGGTTTAAGTTTTTATCATATGGTAATATAGGTATATGCATTCCAGGAGTAAATCTATTTATTTTTAATTCACTATCATCAATAATGTGACTGATCAAATCTTTATTTATTTTACCAAAGTTAGTGATTGTGGCTAACCGAGCAGGTGCACCATAACCTTTTACATTTGAGTTATTTTTTTTTAAATCAATTAATTTAGTTTTAAGAGCATTTATTTCATTTGAGAAATTGTGAAATTGATTTTTTATATAATCAATTGTCATTAATTTTTTTTCTTCTTTATATAGCTCTAACACAGATTTTGAGATTTTCTGATTATTATTTTTCTTTTTAACATATATTCTCAATGAACCTCCATGTGGTTTTATGAATTTTACATCTACTATATCCATTTCATTATTTGTAAATATTTCTTTTAGGCTAGATAATGTATAATAGTAAGGCCTATCAAAATAAAATCGTTCAAATTCTACATTTTTTAAAATACTTAATAAATACTCAACTTCAATTATTAAAACCCCGTCATCATCTAAAATATCTCTAGCATCAATTATAAATTGGTTTGGATTGTCTAGGTGTGTAAATACACTGGAAGCTACTATACAATCAGGTCTTTCATATTTATCTAAAATTAATTTTGCACATTTATTGTCAAAGAAAGAAATAATTGTTTTAAAGCCATTAAAGTTTGCCATTGCACCTACATTTTCAGAAGGTTCAATTCCTATAGATTTTACATTGTTGTATTTTAAAGGTCTTAACAAAATGCCATCATTAGATCCAATGTCTATTACAAACTTTTTATTTTTTAGCTCTAAGGCTAATTCATTAAAATGTTCTACAAGTTCGCTGTTAACTGAAGATAAATAATAATAATCAGAAAAAAAAATGTTTCTATCAATATTTATGTTCAAATTGCAAGACAAACAAAAGTCACAAAAATAGATATTCATATCAAATAAATTTTCATTTTTAATTTCATTTTTATTTTTAGGATATTTATTTGCTAAAGGTTGTTTCCCAAGACTAAAAACAAAATCTAAATTATTTTTTTTACATAAACTACATTTCATTACTCAGAACTTTTTTGAAATTTTATAATTAAGTTTTATTTATATACATATTTTCAAGTTCATGGTAGTAATTCTTAACTATAACTCGTCTCTTTAATTTTAAAGTTGGTGTTAACTGATTATTTTCTGTTGAAAAAGGTTCACTCAATAAATAAAATTTTCTAATCCTTTTTTCAGGGCTCATTTTTTTATTTAATTCATATAATAAAGCTTGGATTGATTTGTTATAGTTTATTTTATTTTCTTTGTTAGGATATATCAAAGCTACTAAATATGGTTTTCCATGACCATAAATCATAACTTGATCAATTTCATCGTTATTTAAAATTAAATCTTCAATAGGTGCTGGTGCAATGTTTTCTCCACCTGAATTTACAATCATTTCATTTTTTCTACCTAGTATTTTAAGATAATTATCATCGTCAATATTTCCTAAATCACCAGTATGAAGCCAACCATTAACTATTGTTTCATTTGTAGATTTTTTATCTTTCCAATAACCTTGCATTAAAGATTTACCTTTTACTAAAATTTCGTTTTCTTTTGAAATTTTAATTGTTGTGTTATGAATTGGCTTGCCTACTTTGTCTAACTTAATATTATTCAAGGGATTTACAGATATAATTGGAGAATATTCAGTTTGCCCATAACCCTGCAAGATTTTGATCCCCATAGAATTAAAGAAAATTGCAGAAGTTTTGTTCAATGCCGCACCTCCTGAAACAAAGGCTAATAGGTTTTTCCCAAAAAGTAGTTTAATTTTTTTTCTTATAGTTACGTTAATAATTTTCTCTAGAAATCTTTCTTTAAGAGAAATTTTATCCTTTTTATAAATCTTATTTCCTATAATTAAATTTGTTTCAAATAAATATTTTACAATTTTATTTTTAGATTTTATTGAAGTTGTAATTTTTTTTAATAAAACATCATATAGTCTTGGTACTGCGACCATAATTGTTGGATTCACAAATTTTAAATCATTTAATAAATGATCTCTATTACTATTAAAAAAAATTTCTCCACCTATTAAAATTGGAAGTAGAAAACCTCCTGTCCTTTCGTAAGCATGAGATAAAGGGAGGATAGATAAGAATTTATGATTATTCAAATTTATATCATCTAAAAATTTTTTTGCACCTAGAATATTTGATATAATTGATTCATGACTTAGCATTACTCCTTTTGGATTTGCACTAGTTCCTGATGTATATATAATACATGCTGTGTCTTTTTTATTAACTATATGATTATGTTTTATCATTGGTTTTTTTTCTTTAGGTTTTCTGTTCAAAATTTCTTCATATGAAATATAAAAATTTTTGTTTTTACTAGTTTCTATACTTTCAAATAGTATAAAGTTTTTTATGAAATTAAGTTTTTTTTTTATTTTTTTAATCTTAATAAGTGCATCATTATCTATAAAAGCTAATTTACTTTCTGAATGATTTAATAAATAAACTAATTCATGTTCATTACTAGTTGTATATGCAGGAACTGTTACTGCTCCTATTTTCATTATAGCTAAATCAGAAATGCACCAAAAAGGTGAATTTTTTGAAATTATACAAATTTTGTCACCTTTTTCGATATAAAGTGTTTTCAGAAATTCTGATAAAATATTTATTTGTTTATTTGCTTCATTCCAACTAATTGAAATCCATTCACTATTTTCTTTATGCCAAAATAGTGGTTTATCTTTAAGCTTGTTTTTTTGAATTTCGAAAATTTTATTTAAATTATTCATAAATTTTTAATTTCTAGTGTAATTTAAAAAATAGATACTATTTAAATATTATATTAATTCAATAAAAAGAATAAATTATAATCATGAAAAAAAATAAACTGCCTAAATGGAATTTGGATGAAATTTATGTTGGTCATAATGATCCTAAAATTGATAAAGATTTAAAGAAACTTTCAAAGTTAACAAATCAATTTATTGATAAATGGAAAGGGAAAATTAAAAACTTATCAGGAAAAGAAATATCAAATTGTTTAAAAGAGTATGAAAAAATTAATGAAAAAATGGGACTGTTAAGCACGCATAGCAGTCTTTCATTTGCAAGTAATATGGAAGATGTTGAAGTATCTAGATATAACGCAAAGATCTCTGATAATTTATCGTTGTTGTTTTCAAAACTAATATTTTTATCTTTAGAAATTTCCTCGGTGAATAATAAGGTATTTAAGGCTTGGGCAAATGATAAGGTTTCAAAGAAATGGATCCCCTTAATAAAGAACCTAAGAAAAAGAAAAAAATATCAATTATCTCCTCTTGTTGAAGAAATATTAGTTGAAAAATCTCCAACTGGAAGATCATCATGGGTTAGACTATTTGATGAGACTTCAGCATCTTTAAGGTTTCCATATGGAAAACAAACATTAACTGAAGCTGAGATTTTAAATAAATTATCAGATAGTAATCCAGAAAGCAGAAAAATTGCAGGGAAATCGTTATCAAAAATCTTAAAAGAGAATTCAAGGTTGTTCGGAATGATTTTAAATGTAATTTCAAGAGATAAATATGTCGAAGATAGCAAAAGAGGTTTTGGGTCTATTTTAGAATCAAGAAATTTAGATAATGATATAGAAAATAAAGTTGTTGATTCACTTGTGTCAACCGTATCTGAAAAAATGCCAGATCTTACTCATAAATATTATAAATGGAAAGCTAAAGTATTTAAGAAAAAAAAATTAGATTGGTGGGATAGAAATGCACCACTAAATCACAGTGAAAATACGCTTATTAAATGGCATGATGCAAAAGATATAGTTTTAGAGGCATTTAATGATTTTAATCCGAAGATCTCAAAAATAGCTAAACAATTTTTTGATAATAATTGGATAGATGCTGAGCCGAGAAAAGGTAAAGCCTCTGGCGCATTTGCTCATCCATCAGTTCCAAGTCATCATCCTTATATTTTAATGAATTATCAAGGTAAGGTAAGAGACGTCATGACACTTGCTCATGAACTAGGTCATGGTGTTCATCAAGTTTTGGCAGGTAAACAAGGATATCTTCTTTCAGATACACCTTTAACACTTGCTGAGACTGCATCTGTATTTGGAGAAATGTTAGTTTTTAGAAAACTTCTCAATAAGGCTGAAAAAAGTCAAAAGAAAATAATGTTAGCAAATAAAATTGAAGATATGTTAAATACAGTTGCAAGGCAGATAGGATTTCATCAATTTGAAAATGAATTTCATAAAGCGCGTGTCGCCTCAGAATTAACTGTTGAAGAAATCTCTGACATATGGATGAAAACTCAACAACATGCAGTTGGACCTTACATAAAATTAGATAACGATTATAGATCTTTATGGGCTTATATTCCTCATTTTGTTCACACGCCATTTTATGTTTATGCGTATGCTTTTGGTGATTGTTTAGTAAATGCACTTTGGAATGAATATCAAAATAGTGATAAAAGTAAATTTGCAAATCAATATATCGATTTATTAGCATCAGGTGGAACTAAGAGACATGATGAATTATTAAAGCCATTTTCATTAAGTGCTTATGATAATAATTTTTGGGCTAAAGGTGTTAACTCAATCACAAATATGATTGATGAATTAGAAACTTTATAATTCATGACTAATAATTTTGATGATAAATTAGACGGCTCATTTACAACTGGAAGAATCAAAAGATATGCTAAGGTAACTTCAGCAGTTGGCGGACTTGCTGCTAAACTGGCAGGCGAAAAATATCTGGGGCTTAAAATTGACAAAGAAAATCACGCAAAACAGTTAAGAGAAGCTCTTGGTGGGATTAAAGGTCCGATTATGAAAATAGCTCAAATATTATCTACAATTCCTGATGCTGTTCCTAAAGAATATGCAAATGAGCTAGCTCATCTTCAAGCTGATGCACCGTCAATGGGATGGTTATTTGTAAAAAGACGAATGAGAGCAGAGTTAGGTGAGGATTGGGTTTCAAAATTTAAAAATTTTGATAAACAAGCTTCTGCTGCTGCATCATTAGGACAAGTTCATTTTGCTGAAGATTTAAAAAGTAATAAATTAGCATGTAAGCTTCAATACCCAGATATGAGTTCTGCAGTCCAAGCAGATCTCAACCAGCTTAAACTTATATTTTCTATTTATGAAAGATATGATTCTGCAATTTCAACTAATGCAATACATCAAGAGTTATCAGAAAGATTAATGGAAGAATTAGATTATTCACATGAAATGAAAAACTTAAATTTGTATAGAGAAATGTTATCAAAGTTTGACGAAATAACTTTACCAAAGCCAATAAAAAATCTCTCTACTAATAAATTATTAACTATGACTAGGATTGAAGGTCAAAAAGTCATGGACTTTATATCAGAAACTGAAGATCAAGAACTTAAAAATAAACTTGCTCTAAATATGTTTAAGGCTTGGTATGTTCCTTTTTATGAATATGGAATTATTCATGGAGACCCTCACTTAGGCAATTATTCTATAAGAAAAGATGCAGGTGTAAACTTATTAGATTTTGGATGTATTAGAATATTCAAGCCTGAATTCGTTACTGGAGTTATTGATTTGTATGAAGCTTTAAGAGATGATAACATTGAATTAGCAATATCAGCGTATGAGAGATGGGGGTTTGAAAACTTAAATAAAGATTTAATCGAGATATTAAATATTTGGGCTAAATTTATTTATCAACCTCTATTGGAAGATAGAATTAGACCTATTTCAGAAATGCCAACTGGTCAATATGGAAGAAAAACAGCTGAAAAAGTTCACAAAGAGTTGAAAAAAATTGGGGGTGTAAAACCTCCTAGAGAATTTGTTTTAATGGATAGAGCTGCTATTGGACTTGGTTCAGTTTTTATGCATTTAAAAGCTGAAATCAACTGGTATAGAGTTTTTCATGAATTAGTTGGTGATTTTAGTGAGAAAAATCTTAAAGATAAACAAAATAAAGTTTTGAAAAAAGTAGGATTAACTAGTTAATTTTTTGTAAAATTTCATCTAACGATTTTTTTGCATCACCATATACCATTCTTGAGTTTTCCTTGAAGAACAACGGATTCTCAATACCTGAGTAACCTCTGCCTTGGCCACGTTTAAATATAAAGACTTGACTTGATTTCCAAACTTCAAGGACAGGCATTCCAGCAATTGGGCTATCAGGATCATCTTGTGCGGATGGATTAACAATATCATTAGCACCTAATATTAAGACAGCATCAGTTGATGGAAAATCTTCATTTATTTCGTCCATTTCAAGAACAATATCATAAGGTACCTTAGCTTCTGCAAGTAATACATTCATATGTCCGGGAAGTCTTCCTGCTACTGGATGAATAGCAAACCTAACGTTTTTCTTTTTATTTCTTAATCTAGATGTTAACTCAGATACTGCACTTTGAGCTTGAGCTACAGCCATGCCGTAACCAGGTACTATAACGATATTTTGAGCATCATTAAGTGTACCTGAAATTGTTTCAATATCTGTTGGGACCATTTCACCTTCAATTTCTTGAGATGAAGATACATTATCTCCCCAGCCACCTAAAATTACTGAAATAAAATTTCTGTTCATAGCTTTACACATTATGTATGAGAGTATTGCTCCTGAAGAACCAACTAGTGCACCAGTAACAATTAACAAATCGTTACCTAATAAAAATCCAGTAGCGGCAGCAGCCCAACCAGAATATGAGTTTAACATTGAGACAACCACGGGCATGTCAGCTCCACCAATAGCAAGAACAAGATGAGCTCCTATAATAAAAGCTATTATAGTCATTGCAATTAAAGTCCATAGACCATATTGATGTAAAAACATATAACCTAAAACAAGACAAGCTAATGTCATTAATATATTTAGAACGTGTCTGCCTGGTAGTACAAGGGCTTTACCGGTTATTAATTCTGAGAGTTTTCCATATGCAATGACTGAACCTGTGAAAGTTATTGCTCCTATAAATACACCAAGAAATATTTCTATCTCGTGGATTATAATCTCAACATTAGATAAATTTTGAGGGGGTTCAATTGATGAGTTGATACCAATAAACACAGCTGCCAAACCTACAAATGAATGAAGGGCTGCAACAAGTTGCGGCATTCCCGTCATTTGAACTTTTAATGCCACAACTAATCCAATTATTGATCCAACAACCAAAGCTGGTATTAATAATTTATCTAGTTTCATATCTGGACCTAGAATGGTTCCAAAAATGGCTATGATCATTCCAATAATGCCATACCAAACAGCTTTTTTAGCCTTTTCTTGATCACTTAAGCCACCGAGTGATAATATAAATAAAACACTAGCTGCAATATATAATGCTGTTAATAATTCTTGTGTCATAACTAACTTTTCTTAAACATTGATAACATTCTCTTAGTGACAAGGAAGCCGCCAACTATATTTATGGTTGCAATCATGACTGATATAATTGCTAAAATGTTAACAATATAATTGGAAGAACCAATTTGTAAAAGGGCACCGACAATTATAATGCCTGAAATTGCATTTGTTACCGCCATTAATGGCGTATGAAGTGAATGAGAAACATTCCATATTACTTGAAAACCAACAAAGCAAGATAAAACAAAAACTATGAAATGTTGCATAAAAGATGAGGGTGCATAAAAGCCAATTAATAGCATTAATAATGAACCAACTATTAACAATACAAGCTGTTGAAAACCCGCTTTTTTTTGTTTCAGTATTTCTTCTTTTTCAATTTCTTCTTGTTTTTTTGATGTATTTTTACTTTCATGTTTAGCAATTGCTTGAACTTTTGGAGGAGGTGGAGGGAATGTTATTTTTCCATTTAAAACAACTGTAGATCCTCTAATCACATCATCATCCATATTAATATTAATTTTACCATTTTTGTCAGGAGTTAAATCACTTAACATGTGTCTAATATTCGTAGAATATAGATTGGAAGATTGTGTTGCCATTCGACTTGGTAAATCAGTGTATCCAATAATAGTAACATTATTACTTGTTTTATAAAGTTTATTAGGTTTAGTTAAATCACAATTTCCACCTTGTTCTGCAGCTAAATCAACTACAATAGAACCAGGTTTCATTAGCTTAACCATCTCTTTTGGCCATAATAGAGGAGCAGTTTTTCCAGGAATAAGAGCTGTCGTAATAACGATATCAATTTCAGGAGCTTGTTCTCTAAAAAGTTGCATTTCTTTTTTTATGAATTCTTTTGAAGCAGGCTTTGCATATCCACCTTCGCCTGACCCATCTTCATCAAAATCTAAAAGTAAAAAATCAGCACCCATCGACTCTATTTGTTCAGCAACTTCTGGTCTTACATCAAATGCTCTTACAATTGCTCCTAATGACTGAGCAGTTCCTATTGCAGCTAGCCCAGCAACTCCGGCACCAATTACTAAAACTTTAGCAGGAGCAACTTTCCCTGCAGCAGTAATTTGGCCTGTAAAAAATCTACCAAAGTTGTTACTTGCCTCAATTACCGCTCTGTAACCAGCTATGTTAGCCATAGATGAAAGAGCGTCCATTTTTTGAGCTCTACTAATTCTAGGTATCATATCCATAGATATTACAGACATATTTTTTTTCTTAAGATCTTCAAGAAGTTTTTTGTTTTGCGCAGGCCAAATAAAAGAGATGAGAGTTGTTTTTTGTTTTAATAATTTAAGTTCAGGGTTAGAAGGAGCCCTAACCTTAATAATGATGTCTGATTTAGACCAAATATCTTTTGAAGATATAACTTTGACACCAGCATCCTTATAATCTTGGTCAGAGTAGTTTGATTCTAATCCTGCTTTAGTCTCTATTTGGCACTTAAACCCAAGTTTTATTAACTCTTTTGCACTTAATGGTGTTAGAGCTACTCTTTTTTCATCTATACTTAGTTCTTTAGGACAACCTATTATCATTTAATTTCTCAAAAAAAAACCGTACGGATGTACGGTGTAAAAATTATTAACGTAAGAATATTAATAACCTTCTCTTTCCAATCTCTTTCTCATCAACTTTCTCACTCTTCTTGTGCTCTCAGCTAATTCTCTAGCCTTTTTTTCAGATGGTTTTTCATAAACTCTTCGGTTTTTCATTTCTCTGAAAACACCTTCTCTTTGCATTTTCTTCTTGAGAATGCGTAAAGCTTGATCAACGTTATTGTCTCTTACAGATACATACATAATTTATTCCTTAAAGAGCGTCTTAATAACATGTTTTTTTAACTATTTGCAAGTGTTTTATATAAATTACAAAATTAAATTATTTATTTTCTTGAAACACTATTAAATTCTCATACTTAATAGTATAATTGGGCTATCATGATAGATATTAATAAAAAAACAAAAACAAAATTATTACTGTCATTCTTAGAAAACGTACCTTTTGATGGTTGGTCATGGGAAACTCTATATTTTTCTGCTGTTGATGTCGGTATCATTAAATCAAAAAAATTATCAGAAATTGAAAAGGGTAATGTTCGTGACCTTTTTAATAATAGTCTTGTTAATATTATTCAGGAATTTAATATCTATTTAGACAATGAAATGAAAGAAAATTTCAAAAAATCTAAATCTAAAAATTTGAGAATACCAGATAAAATTAAGTCTCAGATAATACAAAGACTTAAAGCTGCAAATAAATTTAAAGAAGCTGTAAGAATATCATTAGGTATGATGGCTTTACCAAAAAATTCTAAAATAGCTTTAGACATGTTATATAAGACTTGTGACATTATTTGGAGAGATTGTGGAGATAAATCCACTGATTTTTCTTTTTACACAAAAAGATTAATTCTATCGGGTGTTTATAGTTCTACTTTGTCATATTGGTTAAATGAAAGTGACTTTGCTAAAGTTGAAAATTTTCTTCAAAGAAGATTGAATAATGTTTCTAATTTTGGAAAAATAAAAAAATTTAAAAATGTCATTAATCAATCTAATCCATTCAATACATTCTTTAAAATATTGCAAAGATTTAATTCAAGCAAACATTCATACAAATCAAATGATTAAGTAATGCCAATAAAAATTCCTGATAATTTGCCTGCAAGAGAATCTCTCTTAAGTGAAGCAGTTGACGTAATTAATAGTAGTTATGCTGAAAGGCAGGATATAAGACCACTGAAGTTTTTGTTGTTGAATCTTATGCCAAAAAAGGTTCCTACTGAAATTCAATTTGCTAGATTAATAGGAGCTTCTCCATTGCAAATCGAACTTACCTTAATGACTACAAAATCATATCAACCTAAAAACACGAATCAAGATTATTTAATTCAATTTTACAAAACATTAGATGATATTAGGCATGACTTTTTTGACGTTTTAATTGTGACAGGTGCTCCTATTGAGACATTACCTTTTAAAGATGTCAATTATTGGTATGAATTGTGTGAGATTATAAATTGGTCTAAATCAAACGTTTTTAGAAGACTTGGGATTTGCTGGGGTAGCCAAGTTTTTTTAAAAATTTTCTACGATGTAGAGAAGCATATTTTAAAAAATAAATTATTTGGTGTGTACGATCACCAATTATTAGAAAATAATGATAGATTACTGCAAGGTTTTACAAATCGATTTCCAATGCCAGTTTCGCGTTTTACTGAAACAAGAAGACAAGATTTAATTGACGAAGATCTTGAAGTTCTTGCAGAATCAACTTTATCAGGGGTTGGTATGGTTAGATCACGAAGTACAAAAGATCTTTATATTTTAAATCATTTAGAATATGACGCAGAAACTTTAAAAGATGAATATTTACGAGATAAAAATGAAAATTTAAATATATCTCTTCCTGAAAACTACTTTCCGGACAATGATGATCAAAAATTACCAGTTAATCGCTGGAGACCCTATGCTTTTTTATTATTTGCAAATTTTATTAATGAAGTCTATCAGGATGTACCGTTTGATTTTGGAAAAAACAACTAAATTGGATATGTGATATGACCCATTTTTCTTCCATTTTTTACTTCTTTTTTCCCATAAACATGAATTTTCTGATCTTTATGAAAATTTAAAAATTTTAAATTTTCAACCTCATCTCCAAGCAAATTTATCATTTTCCAGTTTTCATCTACTATCTGATCATTTATATCTTGACCCATGATTGATTTGACTAAAATGTCAAATTGACTATTTTTACAACCTTCAATAGTCCAATGAAATGAATTATGTGGTCTTGGAGCAATTTCATTAAAGATAAAATCATTATTACGTTGAAAAAGCTCTATAGTTAAAAGGCCTTTTAAATTTAATAATTTTGCAAATTTTTTTACAGTTAACTTTAATTTAATTTCTAATTCTTGTTCGAGAATGGCTGGTGCTATAGTATGTTTTAAAATACCATTTTCATGATAGTTTTCTGATAATGGGAAAAAACATTCAGATTCATTTAAGCTTTTGGCATAAAGAATAGAAACTTCCCTGTCAAAATTAACTTTTTCTTCTAAAATGCAATCATCAAAGTTTATTTCACTCCAAATTTTTTTAAAATTTATTTCTGATGAAATATTAATTTGGCCTTTACCATCATATCCAAGAGAATTAGTTTTCAGAATACAATCATAATTTAAAATTTTTGAGTATTTTATTAAATCGTTTAAAGATTTAATTCTGTACCATTTTGGAACTAAAAAACCTGATATGGCTGCCATTTCTTTTTCTTTGTTTCTATGTTGAGCAATACTAAAACAAAAACTTGATGGATAAACTTTTGTTATCTTTGATAAATTATCTAAGGTTTTTGCAGGTATGTTTTCAAACTCGGATGTGATAACATCAACTTTTGATCCAAATAGTTCTAGTTTTTTATCATCATCCCAATTACCAAAAATATGTTCATCTACACCATACTCAGCTGGGTTGTCTCCTTTTGGACAATAAAGGAAAGTGTGATAACCTAATTTTTTTGCAGCTATAGCTGTCATCTTACCAAGTTGGCCACCTCCAAGTATCCCTATAGTTTTATTTTTAAGTCTCATTAATTAATAAAAATTATTAAAATTTTATTCTGGCTTGTATGGTACATTATTAGTCATTGAAATTTTCCAAGATGATAATTTTTTACTAATTTGTTCATCTTGAAGACTTAAAATTTCTGCTGCTAAAATTGCAGCATTTTTTGCTCCAGTTTTACCTATAGAAACTGTTGCAACCGGAATTCCTTTAGGCATTTGTACAATTGATAATAGACTATCAATTCCATTTAAACTAGTGCTTTCAATTGGAACACCAATTACTGGTATCTGTGTATGGGATGCCATCATGCCAGGCAAATGAGCTGCACCACCTGCACCTGCAATAATGACTTTAATACCATTTTCCAAACTTTTTTTTGCATAATTTAAAATTCTATCAGGTGTTCTATGAGCAGAAATAATAAGTTGTTCATTTGTAATAGAAAGCTCATCTAACTGATCTTTGGCTTCTTTCATGACCTCCCAGTCTGATTGACTCCCCATAATAATTCCAACTAGGTAATTTTTATTTTTATTAACCATCTTCTGTTGAATTACCTATTACCCCTCCAGATTTTAAGACTTCTTTTTCTAAATCTTCTTGGGAACATAATTTTAATAATATAGGATGTTTTGCAGAAATATTTGATATATTCCAATGAGATCTATTTCTGATTTTCTCTATTGTAGATTTAGTAGTCCCAACAAGTCGACTGATTTGACTATCTTTAAGTTCAGGGTGATTTTTTACAAGCCATGCAACTGCGTTTGGTTTGTCACCTCTTCTGGATAAAGGTATATATTTTGGTCCTTTTGTTTTGTCAGAAGCAAAGCTATTGTTACTATCAAGTTGTATTAATTTTAAGTTTGGGTCTGAAGAGCATTTTTCAATTTCTTCTTTAGATAGTTGTCCATTTTGTATAGGATCAAAACCAATGATTCCTTGACCTACATCACCATCAGCAATGGCTTGAATTTCTAAAACATGTAAATCACAAAATTCTGATATCTGTTCAAATGTTAAAGTTGTATTATCAATTAACCATACTGCTGTAGCCTTTGGCATTAAAAGTGACATAATAACTCCTATTGTTATAATAATTAAGTAAATTTTTAATCTTAAAATGTCAATTTAAGAATATAAAACTATTATTAGTTAGTTTAATATATTTAATCTAACGTCTTTACAAAATAACTCTAATGGCTTTTTTATATATTCGATTTTTGTCAGACCAAAACCAAAAATATCATTATTTATTTTTGAATTATAAATTAAAGATCCTACTATCTTTTTATTAATGTCATTAATATTTGTATTATCGATAATTTCAGAAGAATTGATTTTAAAACTTAAATATTTCTTTTTAATTGATCCTTTGTACTTTACCCTGGCAATAACTTCTTGACCAATAAAGCAACCCTTATCAAAGTCAATTCCTTGATTGTAAATTATATCAATTTCAAATGGATAAAGTTTATTTGAAGGTATTTCTAATTCACCTTCTGGGCACAGATTTGTATATCTCAAATGATCATACCAATCTTTTAAACAAAAGTTTTTAAAATCTTTTTTAGGTTTTGAAAAATGTCTGTAGATATCATTATTTTTAAATCTCAAATCTTTTCTTGAAATTTCATCTTGGTAAAAATAATTTGAAATAATTACATCTAAATCTTTTTTTTCAAAAGTTACATCTAATCTCAAGCTATATAATTTTAATTTATTTACTAAATCATTTAGTTGGTCTTTGCTGCACTCGATTAAATAACAATCCTCATTTTTTATAATAAAAAAATCAAATAGAATTTTCCCTTGAGGTGACAATAGAGTAGTTATAAATAATTCTGCGTGATTTATTTTTTCAAGGTCACTAGAAATAATATTATTTAAAAATAATAAACTATCTTTTCCAGAAATTTGTATAACAGATCTATTTTTTAAAATTGATACTTTCTTTTCCATAATTTACAATCACATTGATAATAAATCAAAAAGGTCTTTTTATGGCAATAAAAATTTATGGAAGATTATCTTCAGCAAACGTTCAAAAAATTATTTGGTTTTGTGAATATGCAAATATTAACGTCATCAATTTAAATTATGGCGGAGTACATGGCAAAACACAAACGACTGAGTTTAAAGACATGAACCCTAACAGTCGTGTGCCAGTACTAGATGATGACAATTTTATTTTGTACGAATCAAATGCTATTTTGAGGTATTTATCAAAAAAATTTGATATTTTAGTTGAAGAAAAAAATGAAATTAGTGGCAAAATTGACCAATGGATTGATTGGGGTAGTTTTACTTTTGCATCTCCATGTTCTCTACTTACAGCACATAAATTAAGTTTACCACGAGAACAAAGAAATAAATTAATTGCCGACAAGGCAAAAAATGATATTTTCAGTCTATTAGATATATTAAACAATCATTTGGCTAAAAAAGATTTCATTGTTGATAAAAAATTTAGTTTAGCAGACGTGCCTCTTGGAATTTGGTGTCATAGATGTGTTAACCTAGAGATATCTTTTGATAATTTTCCAAATATCAGTAATTGGTATACTAATTTGAAAAAAATGAACTCTTTCCAAAAAACCGTGGTAAGTGCACCATTACCACCTAATTAATCTTATTTATTGCACTAACAACAGCTAGAATTGGGGCTAAAGTTATACTGGTATGAATTCCACATCCAAAAATAGATTGATTATTCTTATCTTTTAATTCTACATATGCTGCGGATTCTGCCTTAGAGGAGGCGCTTCTAGTATTTTGTCCAAAATCTTTAAGTGTAAATTTTAAATTATAATTTTCTCTTATTCCATTTACAAAGGCAGATATAGGGCCATTTCCTTCGCTTGTGAAATTATCTATTTTTCCTCTATATTGTATTTCTGCGTTAATTATTTCTAGACCAGAACTTTTATTTGAAGCCTTAGAAACAAAGTTTATCAATTTAAAAGGATCAGTTTTTATAAATTGGTTTTGAAATATTCCCCAAATATCATTGCTTGAAATTTCAAGTCCAGATGTATCAGCTATTTTTTGAACATACTTTGATAGCTCAATCTCTGCTAGTTTTGGAATCTTTATATGATGTTCCGTTTCTAATATCCAGGCGGAGCCACCCTTACCTGATTGACTGTTAACTCTGATAATTGCTTCATAAGTTCTTCCAATATCTGCGGGATCTATTGGTAAATATGGAACTTCCCACTTTTGAGAATTTGATTTTTCAATAGCATCCATTCCTTTTCTTATAGCATCTTGATGACTTCCTGAAAAAGCTGTATGAACAAGTTTTCCAGCATATGGATGTCTCTCATGAATTGGTAATCTATTACAGTATTCTGCAGTTTCAATTAAAGAATTTATATCTGAAAAATCAATCTGGGGATTTATTCCTTGCGTAAATAAATTTAGACCTAAAGTAATTAAATCTACGTTTCCAGTTCGTTCCCCATTTCCAAAAAGAGTTCCTTCAACTCGATCCGCTCCTGCCATTAATCCTAATTCTGTAGCTGCAACGGCAGTACCTCTGTCATTATGGGGGTGTAAAGAAAGCACGATTCTTTTTCTGTCAGAAAAGCTTTTACTCATCCATTCAATTTGATCAGCATATATATTAGGAGATGACATTTCGACAGTTGCTGGAAGATTTATTATTACAGGTTTAAGTTCGTTTGCCTCCCAAACGTCTAGTACCTCTTCACATACTTCAAGAGCATATGGTAACTCAGTTCCAGTAAAGCTCTCTGGTGAATATTCTAATCTGACATTAGTATTATTTAAAATCCCAACATTGTCACTAATTATTTTTGCGCCATCAGAGGCAATCTTTTTTACGCCTTTCATATCTTCTTTAAAAACAACTTTTCTTTGCAAAGTGCTTGTTGAGTTATAAAGATGTATAATTGCGTTCTTTGATCCTTTTAAACTATCAATTGTTTTAATTATTAATTCTTCTCTTGATTGTGTCAAAACTTGAATGGTTACATCGTCTGGTATATGGTCATCATTAATAAGTTCTCTTATAAAATTAAAATCTGTGTCTGAAGCTGCTGGAAATCCAACTTCTATTTCTTTATAACCTACTTCGATGAGTTTTTTAAAAAATTTCATTTTACGAGTACTATCCATTGGCTCTGCCAACGCTTGGTTCCCGTCCCTTAAGTCAACAGAACACCAAATAGGACATTTATTTAAATGATTATTTGGCCAATCTCTATTTTTAATTTCAACTGTTTTGTATTGAGTATATTTGTTATATTTTGTCATTTTACATAAATCCTATTAATAAAGTGTTAATACCCCCCTGGCTCCAAAGAGACAGGGCATCATAGGATTAGTAAATTACATATTGACAAATAATTTAGATTCATAATTTAACCTAACAATATAACAAGTTTAGTCAAGAGGATTTAAACTTAAAATAAATTTACGAATATCAAATTGTAAATTTTTTTTTAATAGTTAAATTATTCAAATGGAAGATATAAAAAAAATTAGAAATTTTTCAATTATAGCTCATATAGATCATGGAAAATCAACTTTGGCAGATAGGTTGATACAAGAATGTGGTGCTTTACAAGATAGAGAAATGAAAGAACAAGTTCTTGATAATATGGATATAGAAAGAGAAAGAGGAATTACTATAAAAGCTCAAACAGTCCGTTTAAAGTATCGACATGATGATGGAGAAATCTATACATTGAATTTAATTGATACTCCTGGACACGTTGATTTTTCTTACGAAGTATCAAGATCATTATCTGCCTGCGAAGGCTCTTTATTAATCGTAGATTCTTCTCAAGGGGTTGAAGCACAAACTCTTGCAAATGTCTATCAAGCAATTGATGCTGACCATGAAATAGTAACTGTTTTAAATAAAATTGATCTTCCTGCATCTGAGCCTGAGAGAATTAAAAAGCAAATTGACGAAGTTATAGGCTTGCCAGGCGAAGAGGCAATTGAGGTTTCTGCAAAAACTGGAGTTGGAATAAAATCAGTTTTAAGTTCGTTAGTTGAAAAGCTTCCTCCTCCAAAAGGAAAAATAGATAATCAATTAAAAGCAATGTTAATTGATAGTTGGTTTGATCCTTATTTAGGAATTTTAATTTTAGTTAGAATAGTGGATGGTAAATTATTCAAGGGTCAAAAGATAAGGTTTATGTCAACTGGATCAAGTTATACTGTAGATGGCTTAGGAATTTTTACTCCTAAAATATTAAATGTTGACTCATTGGGACCTGGTGAGATTGGTTTTTTTACAGCTTCAGTTAAAACCGTAGCTGACTGTAATGTTGGGGATACAATCACCGATGACAAAAAACCTACAAATTCAATGTTAGAAGGTTTTAAGCCATCAATACCTGTGGTTTTTTGTGGTCTTTTTCCAACTGATAGTGCTGATTTTAGTGATCTTAAAGATGCATTAGAAAAATTATCTTTAAATGATTCATCATTTACTTTTGAAGCAGAAACTTCAGCAGCATTAGGTTTTGGTTTTAGATGTGGATTTTTAGGTTTATTGCATATGGAAATCATTAGAGAGAGATTAACTAGGGAATTTAATTTAGAATTAATTTCTACTGCACCATCTGTTGTATATGAAATCAAAAAAGTTAGTGGAGAAATAATTAAATTACATAATCCAGCTGATTTACCAGATGCTAATAATCTAGATTATATTCAAGAGCCCTGGATAACTGCTACAATTTTTGTTCCTGACCAATACCTAGGTTCAGTATTAAATTTGTGTACTGAAAGAAGAGGAGAACAAGTTGATCTCAATTATGTTGGAACAAGAGCTATGTTGGTTTATAAGCTTCCGTTAAACGAAGTCGTTTTTGATTTTTATGATAGACTGAAAAGTGTTTCTTCAGGGTATGCTAGTTTTGATTACCAATTTGATAAGTATAGATTAGGAGATCTTGTAAAGGTTTCAATTTTAGTTAATGGGGATCAAGTTGATGCATTAGCAATGATTACAAATAAAGATCATGCTGAAAAAAGAGGTAGAGCTATTTGTTTGAAATTAAAAGAATTAATTCCTAGACAATTATTTAAGGTTGCCTTACAAGCTGCCATTGGTTCTAAAGTGATAGCTCGTGAAACAATAAGCGCTGTTAGAAAAGATGTTACAGCTAAATGTTATGGAGGAGATATTTCTAGAAAAAGAAAACTGCTTGAGAAACAGAAAGCTGGGAAAAAGAAAATGAGACAATTTGGACAAGTTGAAATTCCTCAAAACGCTTTTTTTGAAGCTTTAAAGATTTAACTAGTTTTATGTATTCTTCTCTTTTTGGAACCAAAATAAATAAAAAATATTGTTAAGATACCAAATGTTAACCCGGCCGGGAACATTAAAAATGTGGATATAATTGGATGCCATACAAAACCAGAACAATTTAAAATTTCTAAAGATGAACATGGGTCAATATATCTACTCACAATTGCTTCAGCAATTTGCAAACTATTAGGTGCATACTTGTACCATATTTGTCCTATCTGGGTGTATCCTGCATTACCATCTATATGCAACAAAACATCTAAATAAATACCAAGAACTGATATTGCAAAAAATATTAAACCAAATGTAATAAATATTCTTCCCATTCTATGCTATTTTTTAATATGAATAATGTAATTTTTCAATTATAAAATTTCTAAGGAGAGGTGGCCGAGTGGTTTAAGGCGCACGCCTGGAAAGTGTGTAGGGGCGAAAGCCTCTCGAGGGTTCGAATCCCTCTCTCTCCGCCATAATATTTATATAATATATTGATATTATTATATTTTTAAATTTAATATATTTTTTACCCACAATCCTACCCACAATAAAGTATAATCTTAAACTCAAATGTTGTTGGGGGTTACTGCACCCTTTTCCTAATCAACATTAATCAATGGTCAGGGGGTGGTCTGCCCATTGACCGTAGTCCATGGAACGCTGACCAGGGTTCATTGATGGGTTGTTATTTGTTAGTTTTATTTAAATTTTATACTTTTGTTTAAATAACTTTTTATATTTTAAGTAAAAATAAAAATTTTCAGAAAAAGAAGATTTTTATCTGAATGGCATATGCGTTATTTATCTTAAGGAGGAGTCAATGTGTCAATGCATATACCATTCAACATAAAAGATCATAATTTGTCTATATTAAATTTTTATTTCAAAAATGTTAAATTTTTATAAACACTTAAATTCAGTCAATATAAGGCTAGAGTATAATTAGAAATTTTAAGTCTTTTGATTGGCAAGTCATCTTTAATGGATATTATTAAATAAAATTAATCCATGAATTACGACCCATAAAATTAATGTTAACATTACAGCAGCTGATCCATAATCTTTAGCTCTTTTAGATAAACCATGATAATCATATGATATTCTGTCAATTGCAGCTTCTATACTAGAATTTAATAATTCTATGATCAAGACAAGGGAAGTTGTGAAAATCATTAGCACGATTTCAATAGTACTAACTTCGGCAATCAATATTATAGATAATGAAATTATTGATAAAAACATTTCTTGTCTAAAAGCACTTTCTTCTCTCAAAGCAAAATTTAAACCTGACAACGAGTTTTTAGCCGCATGATATGCTCTTGTAATCCCAGTATTACCCTTATGAGGATTGTCTTTAATATTATACGTAGTGTCTTTTTTTCTTATGCTTACCAGATAAGACTCAAAGGTTTTACTTGTTGATACCCATGAAAATGTTTTAGCGTATTCTCTTGGCACTTTTCTTGGTATTAGCAAAGCCTTCTTACATGCTTCTTTTAGGTTAGAATCAAGAATACCTGCATTTGAGTTACCAATAACATCTAAAGGACCACTTATAGGGAAAGCCGCAACAGGCAACCCACATGCCATAGCCTCTAATAATACCAAGCCAAATGTGTCAGTTTTGCTTGGAAAAACAAATATATCCGCCTTGTTATAGTAGTATTCCAATTCTTCTTTACTCTTAGCGCCGTGGAAAATAACCTTAGGGTATTTTTTTTTTAATTCTCTTAATGCAGGGCCGTCTCCTACAACCCATTTTTCATATGGCAGATCTATTTTTAAAAACTCTTCTAAATTTTTTTCTACAGATACTCTTCCTACATTTAACATAATAGGTTTTTGATTTTTTTTTCTGCCTCTTTTGGGCTTAAAAATCTCTAAATCTACACCTCTTGACCATATTTTAGGGTTGCTAATTTTGTGTTTTATTAAATCTTTTTTGACTTCTTCTGTAGGAACCATTATAAGTTCAGAGCTATTATGAAACCATCTTAAGAATGAATAAGTAATTTTAAGTGGAAGTTTTGTCCTTGCATGAACATATTCTGGAAATCTCGTATGATAGGCTGATGTAAAAGCTAAACCATTTCTATTAGCATATCCACGCGCGGAAAGACCTAAAGGACCTTCAGTAGCAATATGTAAACAATCTGGATTAAATTCTCTGATCATAGATGAAACTCTAGCACCAGGGAAAAGAGATAATTTTATTTCAGGATAAGTTGGACATGGTATTGTTAAAAAACCCTCTGGTGTAATTAACTTTACCTCATGACCAAATTTCTTTAATTGCTTAGATGTCTCATCTAAAGTTCTTACTACCCCATTGACTTGAGGATACCAAGCGTCTGTTACAATTAAAATTTTCATGCTATTTTTTTAACTTTAGTTAGATCGTTTTGATATAAATGATCATGACTCAATTCAGCCCAATTAATAATTTCCAGTTCTCCATTTTGGTGTTCAACTAAAGCTGTAATAGATTCAACCCAATCACCATCATTTGCGTAAATTTTATTATTGATTGTTTTCAATTCAGGTTTATGTATATGACCACATACCACACCATCACATCCTCTTCTAGACGCCTCTTTTACCATAAGAGTTTCAAATGCATTTATAAAAGAAACTGCTTTTTTAACTTTTAATTTTAAATACTTGGATAGTGACCAATACGGTAATTTAAAAAAACGTCTTATTTTGTTAAACCACCTATTTAGCCATAATAGAAAAGTATATGCTGAGTCTCCTAAATATGCTAGCCATCTGGCATGTTGCATTACTTCGTCAAAAAGATCACCATGAACTATCCATAATTTTTCTTTCTTTGCAGTTATATGAAAAGCCTCATTTTTTATCTTAATATCACCAAATGCAATACCTAGAAAAGTTCTTGCCCCTTCATCGTGATTGCCTGGAATAAATGTAATTTTTGTGCCTTTTCTAGCTTTTCTTAAAATTTTTTGGATAACATCATTATGTGATTGAGGCCAATACCACTTTTTCATTAAACGCCACCCATCTATAATATCACCAACTAAATATAGATATTTACTTTCATTATATTTTAAAAATTCAAGAAGATGTTCAGCTTGTGCACCAGTTGAACCTAAATGAATGTCAGAGATCCAAATAGCTCTATAATTTTTATTTTGATACTTACCCATATCTAAATAGAATTTTTTAGAATTAATTTAAAATCCTTATACATAGGTTTTATTACAGATTTATTTCTAAAAAATTAAATAAATAAAATTAAGCTTATAATAATTTTCATACATATAAATATACTTTTATTGATTACAAAAATATTAAATTTTTATACACACTTAAATTCAGTCAATATAAGGCTAGAGTGTAATTAGAAATTTTAAGTCTTTTTAAAATATTTTTCTTTAAATTTTAAAGCAACTGAAACTAGTAATATTAGTATTGGTACTTCGACAAGTGGACCAACGACAGTTGCGAAAGCCTCTTTTGATGCAAGTCCAAAAGTAGCTATTGAAACTGCAATAGCTAATTCAAAATTATTTGAAGCAGCTGTGAATGATAAAGAAGTAGCTTTTGGATAATCTATACTCGTAAATTTACTCATACCAAAACTAATAAAAAACATAATTAGAAAATATATAATAAGAGGAATTGCTATTAAGATAACATCATAAGGAAGCTTAAAAATTTCATTTCCTTTTAGAGTAAACATAATAATTATTGTAAACAAAAGCGCAAATAGTGTAATGGGACTTATTCTAGGTATAAATTTTTTTTCATACCATTCCTCTCCAAATTTCTTGACTAATAATGATCTTGTAACAAAACCAGCTAAAAATGGAATACCTAGATAAATTAGAACCATTTTGGCTACGTATAATATTGAAATATCAAAAATCTGTCCACTAAACCCAAAAAATTCAGGCAAAAATTTTAAAAAAAACCATGCATAAGGTGCGAAGAAAATAATTTGAAAGATTGAATTAAAGGCAACTAACCCTGCTACATATTCTGAACTCCCCCTAGCCAAATCATTCCAAACAAGAACCATCGCTATGCATCTTGCTAAACCAATTAATATAACACCAGTCATGTATTCAGGCTTATCAGAAAGAAAAGTAACAGCTAAAAAAAACATTAATACAGGGCCAATTATCCAATTTTGGAATAAAGACAGAGCTAAAACTTTCTTATCTTTAAATACTTCAATTATTTTTTCATATTTCACTTTTGCCAAAGGTGGGTACATCATTAAGATAAGACCTATTGCAATAGGAATATTCGTATTACTATAGGTTATTGAATCAAGAAATTTAGGCATATTACTAAAAATATTACCTATAGCTAAGCCTATAATCATTGCAAGAAATATCCAAAAAGTAAGATATCTATTTAAAAATGAAAGATTTAATTTTTTGTGTTTAAGATTCATGTTTTTTAAGCAACTTCCTGACCATTTACCCATACTTTTCTAATGATTGGCAAATCATCTTTAATGCTTAATCTTACCAAATCTGCTTTTAAACCTTCTTTGATTAGACCTCTGTCATTCAAGCCAGTTGCTTTACAAGGGTTTGTAGTTACAGCAGAGATACTTTTAGGTAAATTATTTGACCTTATACCCCACATTATAGCTGCCATTAATAATGATGATGGAACATAATCAGAACTTAAAATATCAAGAAGGTCTTTATCAATTAGTGATTGAGCTGAAACATTACCCGAATGAGACCCTCCTCTTACTAAATTTGGAGCTCCCATTATTATTTTCATATTACTACTATGACACTTTGTTGCTGCTTCAAGAGTTGTTGGAAATTCAGCTAAATTTATACCTTGTGAACAACTCTCTTCTACATCGGAAATTGTAGTATCATCATGACTAGCTAATACTGCATTAATTTTTTTACTAAATTTTATTGTTTCACTTTTATGTTTTTTACCAAACATTTTTTGTAAATCTTTTAAATGCAAAAAGTGTTGTTCAATCTGTGGTTCTGAAAGACCAAATTTTCCTGATAAATAAAGTTTGAACTGTGAAATATCACGAAACTGTCTTTGGCCAGGTGTGTGATCCATTAGGCTTACTATTTTTACCTTATCTTGAGTATTAAACTCTTCTAATTCTTGAATTAAATTTTCTGAACATATTTCAGCTCTTAGATGGATAAAATGGTCAATCTTAAACGATTTTTCTTTTGATAATTTATTAATAGAAGTAGCTGTTTCTCTTGCATATTTGTCATATCTATGTACACCATCTTTGTTTATAGATCCTACTCTTAAAGCATCGAACACTGTTGTAATTCCCACAGATGCTAATTCACCATCATGAGCTATAAGAGCATTATTTATAGGCCAATTAACTCCAGGTCTAGGTTTCATATGTCTTTCTAAGTTGTCTGTGTGTAATTCTACTAAACCTGGGATTAAATAATCTTCATTGCAATCAATAGATCTGGGTATAGAGCTTTTTCCTTTGTTGATACTTTTAATTAGCCCATCTTTTAATTGGACATTTCCCAAAAAGACTTCGTCATGAGTTACAATATTAATATTATTTAAGATTACGTCAGACAAAATAAACACCTCTAATCTACAAATACAAATCTAATATTACAGTTTTTTTAAATGTAAAAAAAAATTTAATTAAATTGAAATAAAACTACTATAAATAAAGCTTATGGAAAAAAATTATAAAAGATATGCAATATATTACGCACCTATAGAAAATCCGGAGCTTGATCTGTTCGGAAAATGTTGGCTTGGTTGGGATCCTTACAAAGGTGAAGAAACAACAAAGTCAGATCTTTCAAAATTACCTAGTTTCAAAAAATTTTCTAGCTTAGTTCTTACACCAAAACAATATGGATTTCATGGTACTATAAAAGCTCCATTTAGATTAAAAAATAAATATACGTATAATGATCTTGAAAATAAAGTTTGTGAAATATCAAAACAAATACAAAGTTTTCATTTAGATAAATTAGTTATTAAAAAATTAGGTAATTTCATAGCATTAACTCCATCTAAAAACCTCAAAGTAAATGACGTATCTAATAAATTTGTAGAAGGATTAGATTTTTTAAGAGATGATCTTTCTGAAGATGAAATTAAAAAAAGACATCCTCATAAATTGTCTTTTAACCAAAAAAAAATGCTCTTCAAATGGGGTTATCCTTATGTATTTAATGAATTCAAATTTCATTTAACTCTTACAGGTAAACTTAGAATTGAAGAAATAGACAATGTTTATAAATATCTTCAAACAATTTTAAAGAGTGTAAATTTAAGAAAAATACACTTTAAAAGTATTTGTATTTTTGGACAAAAGACTGATGAAAAATTTTATTTTATTAAAAAAATTAATTTTACCCATTCAAAGCATTAATTAAATTATCAACTCCCGATTCTAAATCAGAGTCATTTTCGACATAAATTGTATCAGAAGGCAAATTTTCTATTTTTCTATTAAGTCTTTTATTGATTTCATCTTTGTTTTCTCTGTTTCTTATAAGAAGTCGATTTTCAATATTTTTTTTTGATGCAACAATACAAATAATTTTTGCGTTAGGATATTTTTTTTTTATTTCCTTCAAAGCATGTCTTGAACCATTAAAAATTACATTTGTACCTTTTTTTAAGAATTCATCTATTTTTTTTGGGATACCGTAAGATAAGGAATGAGCATCCCAAGTTATCGTAAAAAAGCTATCTTTAACCTTTTTTTGGAAATCTTTATCGGATATTGATACGTGGTCTTCATTATTGTCATCGGGAGTTCTTGTAATATACCTTTTGACAAAATAAAAATTTTTAAATTTATCTCTTATTTCGTTTAATAAAGTATCTTTACCAACACCAGAAGCACCTACAATCACAAATAAATTACCATTAAGTTTGTTCATCTGATTACAAAATCTCTATAAATTTTCTAAATTAACTTCCCTGGTAGCAACTTTGTTTCTAGCTATTTCATCATGGAATATTCCAATTATTGCTGAGCCATTTAGTTTAGCTTTTTCTATCAAATGTAATACAATGTTTTTATTATTGTGGTCCAAACTTGCAGTTGGTTCATCTAAAAGTAGGTATGGGTAATTATGAATAAAACCTCTTGCAATATTTACTCTTTGTTGTTCACCTCCAGAGAAAGTTAAAGGAGATAAGTTCCATAAATTTTTAGGAATTTTCAGGATTTCTAAAATTTCTTGTCCTTTTTTTAATGCTATTTTCTTTTCACATCCAATATCAAGTAAAGGTTCTATAACAACTTCTATTGTTGGCACTCTAGGAACAACTCTTAAGAATTGACTAACATAGCCTAGCTTATTTTTTCTTAATTTCAAAATATCTCTTGGACTTGATTTTCTGACGTTTACATCTGCGATAAGAACATCACCTTTGCTTATAACATAACTTCCATATATCAATTTTAGTAAAGTAGATTTACCTGTTCCAGAGTTTCCTGTAAGAGCAACAACTTCCCCTTTATCCACTTTGAAGTTTATATTTTTAAAAACATTAATGTTTGTATTATTTTGATTATAAAGTTCGAAAGATTTATTTAAATTTTTTATTTGTATCATGCTACACCTGAAGTACTGAACTTACTAATAATTGTGAATATTTATGTTGTGGATCATCTAAAACCTGATCGCACAAACCAGCTTCTATTACATTTCCATTTTGCATTACAATGATACGATCAGCTAATAGTCTTACAACTGCAAGATCATGTGTAACTATTATTGCTGCAATGCCAAGTTCTCTTACAAGGTTTCTCAATAAATCTAAAATTTTTGCTTGAACAGATACGTCCAAACCCCCAGTAGGTTCGTCCATAAAAATAAGTCTTGGTTTAGTTACTAGGTTTCTTGCAATTTGAAGCCTTTGTTGCATTCCTCCAGAAAAAGTACTTGGCTTATCGTCAATTCTACTAACATCAATTTCAACTTTTTCTAACCAACTTGAAGCAATCTCGCGAATTTCTCCATAATTTCTATGACCTATTGCCATTAATCTTTCCCCAATATTTCCTCCTGCACTTATATTCATTCTGAGACCATCACGAGGATTTTGATGCACAAATGCTAGATCAGATCTTTGAATTAAACGAAGTTTTGGTTCATCGATTTTAGTGAAATTGAGGATTGTTTTTGATTTATCGTTTAAAAGAATATCTCCTTCATCAACTTTTAAATTTCCATATATACAATTTAATAATGTAGATTTTCCAGAGCCAGATTCGCCAACAATTCCAAGGACCTCGCCAGAATTAATATCTAAAGATACATTTTTACACCCTACATTTTGGCCATAGTATTTGGAAATATTTGAAGCTTTAAATAAGAAATCTTGCATCATTATTGATCTTCTTCTTTTGAATTTAATTGTGTTTGTTCTTTGCAATAATCCGTGTCTGAACATATGTATGATCTTTTACCATCATCAGAGACTATAATTTCATCTAAATAACTATCACTGGATCCACATATTGAGCATTTGAAATTGGCTTTCATAGCTTCAAAAGGATAGTCTTCAAAATCAAGACTTTTAACATTTGTGTAAGGTGGGATAGCATAAATCCTTTGTTCTCTTCCTGCACCAAAAAGTTGAATAGCTGGATTATTATTCATTTTGGGATTATCAAATTTTGGAATAGGAGAAGGATCTGTAACATAATTACCGTTTGTTTTTACTGGATATGCATATGCTGTCTCAATATGACCGTGTTTTGCAATATCTTCATAAAGTTTCACAAACATTAATCCGTATTCAGAAAGAGCATGCATTTTTCTTGTTTCTGTCTCTCTAGGTTCTAAAAATCTGAGAGGTTCTGGAATTGGAACCTGATATACTAATATTTGTTGTTCTTTTAATTTTGTCTCTGGAATTCTATGTCTAGTCTGTATTAGAGATGCATCGGAGGTTTTTTCAGTTACAGCTACATTTGCAGTTTTTTGAAAAAATTTTCGAATTGATACAGCATTTGTAGTGTCATCTGCACCTTGATCTATCACTTTTAAGACATCTTTAGGTATTAAACATGCAGATGTTACCTGAATCCCACCAGTCCCCCAACCATATGGCATTGGCATTTCTCTTGAGGAAAAAGGAACTTGATATCCAGGAATGCATAAAGCTTTTAATAGCGCTCTCCTAATCATTCTTTTTGTATTTTCATCTAAATAAGCAAAATTATAAATTTGAATATCTATATTTTTATCTTTACTCATATCATTCATTTTATAACCTTTTTACATTTCGTTTAGCATCAGCCCTAATTTTTCTAATAAGTTCAAGTTCAGATTGAAAGTCAACATAATGTGGCAATTTTATATGCTCTAGAAACCCAGTTGCTTGAATATTGTCACAATGTGAAATTACAAACTCCTCATCTTGTGCTGGTGCACCAGAATAGTCTTCACCTAGTTCCTTCCATCTTAATGCTCTATCAATTAAGGCCATAGCTAGAGCTTTTCTTTCCGTTTGTCCAAATACAAGACCATAGCCTCTTGTAAATTGTGGAGGTTCAATTTTTGATCCTTGAAATTGATTGACCGTTTCACATTCAGTTAAGATAATTTCTGCAACATTAATATCAAAACCTAATTCAGGTATATTAAGTTCAATTTCAACTATACCTATTCTAAGCTCTCCTACAAATGCATGATTTCTTGCATATCCTCTCTGAGTAGAATATGCAAGACCTAGCAAAAAACCTTCATCACCTCTTGATAATGCTTGTAATCTAGCTGCACGTGATGTTGGAAAGCTAATAGGCTCTCGAGTAATATCAATAGGATCAAGATTATTGTCTTTTTCTTTTTGCATTAAATCTTCTTGATTTAAAAAGCTCAAAACATGAGGTACTTTTTTATTTTCAAATTGTTGTGTTGGGCTTAAGGGAGTTTCATTTTCAGCTAGTAATTTAAAATCTAAAAGTCTATGGGTATAATCAAAAGTAGGACCTAGTTTTTGACCACCTGGTATGTCTTTAAATGTTGCTGAGATGCGTCTAAGACATAGCATATTAGCTGTATCAATAGGTTTGCTATAACTAAATCTTTTAAGAGTAGTTCTGTAGGCTCTCAACAAAAAAATCGCTTCAATCAAATCACCTCTGGATTGTTTTATAGCTAATGCTGCCAAATCTTTATCGTAAAGAGATCCTTCAGACATTACTCTATCTACTCCAAGTGTAAGCTGTTCTGTAATTTGGTTTAGAGAAACATTTGGAACAGAAGGATCGCCTCTTCTTATCTCTGACATCCAAGAGTGTGCATTATCAATTGCTTTCTCTCCACCTTTAACTGCTACATACATTTAATACTCCGAATTTGTGACGCTAATTTTTGTTGAACGAGGAATAGATAAAATGTCTAAATCATTTGTAAAATAGAAATCTAAACCTAGAGGATAAAGATGACTATTATTAATAAATAGTTCTGGATTAGGTAATTCAATTTGCAGTTTATCTTTTATACCCGGCCCATTAATATTACATTTTATTTTCTTATAATTTGACTCTTCTATTATTAAAGTTGCAGATCGTTCTGGATACTCAGGCACTCCAGTTTTGAATTCATCCAAAGGTAGTAAAGATTCCCAATCTCCAACTGCAAAATCAGCATTTTGTTTGTCAGAAACAATAGCTCCAGTATTAAAAATCAACCAATCTTTAACTTCTTCTGTACTAAAATCTTTAGAGAGGTAAACATTACTTTCATTATCACATAATGTAATCAATATTGTAGCGGCAGCATTTGACAAAATATTTGGTTTTTTAAGTTTAGTGATTTGAAAGTGTCTACCTGGATAAGAGGTAGCATTAACTAAAGATCTAAAAGAAATAGAACTATTTATAGATTCTTCTGAAAAATGATAATTATTTTCCATCAATCACTCTCTCCTCTTACAAGAGTAAAAAAATCAACCTTAGTAGCTTCAGCTTTTGAAAGAATTTTATCTCTTTTATCTTTTTTAATTTTCTCTAAAGGAATTATAATATTTTCATTAACTTCCTTGGACATTTTAGTCTGTAAAAGGGCATCACATACAGCGCTTATTTCAGCTTTTCTTTTACTTCTTCCTTGAACATAACTATGACCAATTGTACCACAATCTAATTTTACGGAGCATCTAGTTATTGTGACCTCGCCAATATTAAATTTGTCACCAGTAACACCCATTTTACCTTGGGCCATTATACTACCAATCTCAGGCTGTCTTAGCCATTCATAAGAAATTTTTATTTTTTTTTGATCCCAAAGATTTAGCAAATCATTCTGATCAGACGTTGCTAACAAACTCATCCAAGATTTTCTTTTTTCAATCATTATAAATATATCTTTACTATACAACTATACAACTTATAATTAAATATAGTTATGTTATGTTTATTGCACAACATTATTTTTGTTAAAGTTTTATTACATAAATTTTATGTCTATTTATTATCAAATATATGAATCTTTAAAAAAAGATCTTAGTAATAACTTATATAAACCAGGGGAGAAGTTACCTTCTGAAAATGTTCTCTCAAAAAGATTTGGAGTGAATCGACATACAATAAGAAGATCTTTGCAACTTTTAAAAAATGAAGGAATTTTATTTTCTAAAAGAGGGTCTGGTATAATTGTCCATGATAATAGATTTAAATATAAGATTGGAAAAAGAGTAAGATTTTCTCAAAATATTTTAAACGAAAACTATATTCCTGAAACAACTATACTTAGGTCAGAAATTAGAAAAGCTTCAAAAATAGAGGCAAAAAATTTAGAAATAAATTCAAAACATGAAATTCTTTTAATCGAAACAATAGGAAAGATTAACAACGTTCCATCAATTAAAACTAAGAGAATAATTTCAAATAAAAGATTTCCTGATTTTTTTGATATATTTCAAAAACAATTATCAATTACAAAAACACTTAAAATATTAGGCGTAAATGATTTTTTTAGAAAAAATACTCTTGTGACTGCAGAACAGGCTGACAGTATTCAAGCTAATTTGCTTCATTGTAAGATAAATAGCCCTCTCCTTAAAACAACATACATTAACCAAGATCTAAATCTCATTCCAATAGAGTATAGTCAAACATGGTTTGTAGGGGAGCGAATTCAATTAGCATTAGAAAATTAAATATTTTAATATTTGTAATAAAAATTTCATAAAAACAAGCTAATTAAAACTAATGAACCAATTTAAATCAGTTAATACCTCAGGGTACATTTTACACGGAGCAAAAATTTTACATAACTGTCAAATGCAGGCAGGGACTTTGACCATTGAAGATGACTTTATCTCATCAATTGAAGCTAACAAAAAATTAGAAAATTTGAAAAAAAGTTATCCAGTTTTAGATTTGACAGGTTTTTGGGTATTACCTGGAATAATAGATTTGCATGGAGATGGCTTTGAAAGACAATTGTTTCCAAGACCAGATGTAAGTTTTGATATAAATGAAACTCTAAAAATTGTGGATAAAGAGCTATCTATAAATGGAATTACAATGGCTTACTTAGCATGCAGTTTTAGTTGGGAAGGAAAAGTTAGAAGTCCAGAGTATGCCAAAACATTTCTAGAAAATTTAAATAAATACAAACAATCTATGATTACGAATATTGATATTCAGATAAGATATGAGACACACCTAGTAGAAAAAGTTCAAGAGCTTATTAATTTAATAAAAAAATATAATCTTAACTATGTTGTGTTCAATAATCATATTCCAGATGCTCTAGATAAAATTAAAAATAAACCATTCGCATTTTCAGCATGGGCTAATAAAATGTCTCTTAAGAATAGTGAACTTGAAAATATAGTTCGTTATCGAGTATCGAAAGAAAAGCAAGTAAGTCATAGTCTGAAAATATTAAGCGATTTTCTAATTTCAAAAAATATTAATTTTGGTTCACATGATGATGAAAACATTAAAGATAGGAAATGGTTTAGAAGTTTTGGTGCAAAAATTTGTGAATTTCCAACAACGATTTTAGCTGCTGAAGAAGCATTCTCAAACAACGAATGTGTAATAATGGGTGCACCTAACCTAGTTAGAGGTGGATCGCATAATGGGAATGTATCTACACTTGAACTATTAAGATTAGGATACTGTAATATCCTTGTATCAGATTATTATTATCCCTCGCTATTACAGTCATTTTGGTATTTATTGGATCATAACATTTGTTCTATTGAAAATGCATGGGCATTAATATCAGAAAATCCAGCTAAGGCACTAAATATCGATAAAAGAGGAACTATCAAAGTTAATAACTATGCAGATTTGGTTGTAATAAACCCGAAAACAAGAGAGATAGAAGCAACCATTTGCAACGGGAAAATTGCTATTATTTCTAAAATTGCTGCTGACAGGTTAATTAAATCATCGAATTTAGTATCATAATTTATTTATATTTTTCTACAAAATCTTCAATACTTAAATTTCTAAAGTCATCTAAGGCAGATCCTATATCTTCATGAGACCAGTTCCACCACTGAATGTCGGATAAATGCATTGCAACCTTATCTGCAAATCTTCGTCTAATTATCTTAGCAGGGTTCCCTGCTACGATAGTATAATCTTCTACATTTTTTGTTACTACTGAACCTGCTCCTACAATAGCACCGTCTCCTATTACTATTTCAGGTTTAATTATGGCACCATGGCCTATCCAAGTGTCATGACCAATAATAGTTTTTCTTGAAAATCTTTTTTCAAAGAATTGTTCATCTATTTTTTTTTCATCCCAATAATCATTAGATCTATATAAAAAATGATGAAGGCTTGCTTTTTCCATTGGGTGATCTGTAGGGCCTATTCTGGCAAAGCTTGCAATATTTGAAAATTTTTTTATTTCAGTATTAGCAATATCGCAGTATCTAGCACAATATGAATAGTCATCAAAATTACTATTTAAAATGATTGAATGTTCACCTATTTCAACATATTTATTGAATTTACTATTTTCAATTTTGCAATGAGGGTGAATCAATGGTTTATTTTTTGAAAGTTTATTCATTAAATTTTTATATGTTTTACAAAAGTTGTTTTCTTAGTTGTGAAGAAATTATATCGATAATAGTTACAGAAATTACCACAACGATAATTATTGCAGAAGCTTTATCATATTCAAATGATCTGAAAGACTCGTAGAAAATAAAGCCTATACCACCAGCACCCACTATTCCAAGAACAGTTGCTGATCTTACTAGTGTTTCGAAACGATATAGAGAAAAACTAGACCATAAAGGCAAAACTTGTGGAATTACTCCAAATACAATTTGTTGAAGACGAGATGCACCTGTAGATGCAAGACCTTCAACTGGTCTTTGATCTATTGCCTCCACCGCTTCAGAAAATAGTTTGGCAATAATACCAAGGTTATGTATAAAAAGTGCCATCACACCTGCAAATGGTCCTAGCCCAACAGCTGCAACGAACAAAATTGCAAACACTAATTCATTTATTGCTCGGGCAGCATCCATAAGTCGGCGCATAGGTTGTACAACCCATACTGGAGCAATATTATTAGAACATAGTAGCGCAGCGGGTATACCGAATAAAATTGAAAGCGCGGTACCCCAAAGGGCTATCTGTATAGTTTCTATCATCTTTAATATAATCTGATTAAGGTCTTCAAAATTTGGGTTAAGGAAATCGGCAATAAAATCTGCCATATTTCCTGCATCTGTAATTAAAAAAGTCCAATTATTTACTTCTGCCGGATAATAAGAAACGGAAAGTAATATGGCAATTATAATTGCGGTTAATGCAGTCCCAGCATAACGTGACCAACGTGGCTTAAGTTCTTGCATAACTTCCCCAGAAATATTTTCATGGACTGCTCGAGTATTCATTTTTTTCCTTTATTTATTTTTAAATTAGGGCAACTTATTAAAGTCGCCCATATTTTTAGTTGATTACTTAATAACCAGCCTTACCCACAATATTGGCTAATTCTTTAAGTTTTTTTAGCTCTTCTTCAGCTTTAGCTACCCCTGCCATATCGTTTTTCTTTTGTGCTTTAAGTTTCTTTTTAAAAGCTTCAATTTGTCTGACATCTAATAATTGAGCATTAGATGAGGCAAGAAATGGACCCCAACCATCTGAAAGATTCGCTAAAGTTTCACGTTCTTTCTTGACTTTTTCCATAGATCCAAAACGTCCGTACTGCATAATAAAAAAGTAAATTTTTTGCTTTACTTCAGCACTAAGATTTTTACGCCATACCATTGGGTCTGATGGAATTAATGGAGAACGCCATATTTCTTTAATATTCTTGAAAGCTTTCATATTGTTCTTTTGAAGTCGTGCATAAATAGATTCTGTATTATTTGTAGCAACATCAACTTTATTATTAGCAACAGCCAAAGCGTTTCCTTCATGATTTGAACGAGTTACTCTCTTGAAGCATTCTTCAGGTGTTTTATTGTTAAGTGCCCAGACATAATAACCTGGAATAGCAAATCCTGATGTAGAGTTTGGATCCCCATTTCCAAAGGTTTTAGTTTTATCACATTTAAGTACATCTTCTAAAGAATTTAGATCTGAGTCTTTATTAGTTATAAGAAGAGAATGGTAACCTTCTGATCCATCATCTTTAATCGTTTGTGCAAATACTTCACCACCAGCTCTATCAACAGCAACAATAGCAGATTTATTACCAAACCATGCAAGATCAACTTTATTGAATCTCATAGCCTCGATAACTCCAGCATAGTCAGATGCAAAAAAAGGTTTTACAGTGACACCGAGACTTTTTGACATATCAGACAAAAAAGGTGCAAATGATTTTTCTAATGCTGAAGCTGATTCAGTTGAAATAATTCCAAAATTTATTTGATCTGGCATTTTGGCTTTGACAGTGTTTATACCGAATATTGATATAAACATAATGGTAATTAGTTTTTTTAGCATAAGTTTTCCTTTCTTTATTTATTAATTAACATTTCTTGAAGATACTATTTCGTAGTCATTAGAGACTGTGCTCGAAATTTTATGTAGTGGAACCTTATCAAGCTCTTTGGAAATATCTTTTGTAAAATCCCACAAATGATCTTTTTTTTCACTTAGTTCAACGTCATATAGATTTTCAATGTCCTTTTGCGAAATATCACTAACTTTACTGTTGTGAACTACCCTTCCTTCTTTTAAAGCAATAATACGGTCACAATGTTTAAACGCATGTTCTATTTGATGTAATGATACTATTACTGTTACTTGATCTTGTTTATTAATTTTACGTAATGTCTTCATTACTTTTTCTGCAGACCCTGGATCAAGTGAAGCAATTGGCTCATCAGCTAGAATTAATTTTGCTTCTTGTGTTAGCGTCCTTGCAATAGCTGCTCTTTGTTGTTGTCCACCAGATAGTGTAGAAGCTCTTTGATAAGCTTTATCAAGTATTCCAACTCTCTCTAATGCTTGCAACGCTTTAATGCGATCATTTTTTGGGAATACTCCAAATGTTCCTTGAAGGCGCCCGATACGACCTAATCGTCCAGCTAAAACATTCATTAAAAGTGTTAACCTACCCACAAGATTAAACTGTTGAAAAATTATACCAATATCACTTCGCAAAGTTTTAACAGCAGATGTTTGATGACCATTTGTTTGACATAAAGAGCCAAAAAGTTTAATACTCCCGTTTCCATCATCAATTGTTTCAAATCCTGCTATTAAGCGCATCAATGTGGATTTTCCTGAACCTGACGCACCTATCAAGCCTACCATTTCGCCACATTCTACATTGAGATTAATTTCTTTTAGTATAGGATGATTTTTTTTGAATGACTTATTTATACCTGAAATTTTTACTGCAAACTCTGACATAATTACTCCTTTGTTATGGAGTATCGTCATTAATGTTAAATTTGTATTACATTGATTTTACAAATTTATTAAATTTCAAATTTTTGGTGTTTTTTGAATCCACATGATTTGATTGTTAACGTTGGAATTTTTTTTTACCAATTTTATCTGAAACAAGCATGCATTTGACTATTGCTGATTAAACACAACAAAAGACAACCCCCCAGGGTCAATGGTTCATTGACCATCGACCATCGACATTTATATGTAAAATTTATTAAGAAAACACTCTGCTGATAAGTTTATTGATTTTTGTTATAATAAAACCCGTGTTAGGTGACATTAAAAAAGCTATGGTTGCACTTCGTTATATAAGCCTTATTAGAGGCAAACATAACGTTGAAGATAAATATACTAAAAGATTATCAGATTTGAGTTTTAATAATACTTTTGGATTTGAATGACAAAAGTCATCTTGTAACTGCTTCAAACATTGTCATTAAGATAATTTATAATTTTGAGAAATTGATTAAAATCATGTTATAATTCTAAGCAACAAAATAAGTAAAATAAAATGAACAATTTAGAACTTTTTCAGGATGAAACAGAGCATAATTCTTACGAAGGTTTTGCTCAGACAACAAATTGGACTGATTTGTTTGGGAAATCTCTGTCAACTAAATTAAAATTTCAAAAACCTGTAAAAACACTCAGTTTATTCAGTGGTGCAGGAGGCCTTGACATCGGTTTTCATGATGCTGGCTTCAAAATCACAGAAGTTGTTGAGATTGAGAAGAGTTTTGTGGGTTCAATAGAACTTAATTCGGGTGTAGGAAAATATTTTGGTAGCAACCTTAAAGTGAATTGCAAGGATATTGCAGAATTTGAACCAGCAGAAATTGATTATGATTTTATTATTGGTGGTCCGCCTTGCCAAACATTTTCAGCGGCAGGTGCTAGGGCAAACGGTGTTGCTGGCACTAAAGACCCAAGGGGAAAACTTTTCCAAGAATATGTAAGAATTCTAAAGAAAGTTAAACCAAAGGGTTTCCTTTTTGAAAATGTTTATAGGATTGTTGGAGCAAATTCTGGAAAGGACTGGTCTAGAATAATTAATTCATTCAGTGATGCAGGTTATTTTTTGCATCATCGTATTTTAGATACAGCTGATTATGGCGTTCCTCAGCATAGAGAACGCCTTATTATAGTGGGAATAAGAACAGACCAATTGGAAAAAGTAGAATATAAGTTTCCACGACCTACTCACGGCCCTGATTCTATAAATAAACTTGTACCATTTAACAGTGGAAATGCATTACTAAATTTCTCCAAAAAATTATCCAATGAGGGATTGTCAGGAAGGTTTGGTCACTTGCTTCAAAAAATACCACCTGGATTGAACTACTCTTTTTTTACAGAGAAGATGGGACACCCGAACCCAATATTTGCTTGGCGTTCCAAATTCTCAGATTTTTTATATAAGGCTGACCCAGAAAGACCGGTTCGAACAATTAAGGCTCAAGGCGGTAAATATACAGGACCGTTTCATTGGGAAAACAGACCATTTACAACAGAAGAACTTAAACGGCTGCAAACTTTCCCTGATGAATATCAACTTTTGGGAGGAAAGGGTAACCAAATTCATCAAATTGGTAACTCAGTTCCACCGCAATTTGCTAGAATTCTTGCGATATCTATTGCTCACCAACTTTTCTCTTGCAAATCAGATATTAATATAAGTTATTTGTCTGCAAATGAAAAATTAGGTTTTAGAAGAAGAAAAGCTCAACTTTCAAATCATTATAAAGCCAGTGCCAAAAAAGCATTATTAAGTGTAACAAAAGAAACTACTGGGGCTTTTGCATCCAAATTTACCTCGAAAGTGCATGTTGGAAAAGACTTTAGTTTTAAATTGGACCAAAAAATCGGATTTAATTTAGAAAGTAAGGTGAAAAATAACACATGGTTCATTTCTATCTGCAAAAATGATAAAGAGGTAAAACAAAAGAACCAGTTATTAATCAAAATTGAACCAACCAAAGAATGGAATCTTGGTGTAAAGATTGTTGAACTTAGATCGACGGAATGTTCCAAGGAGGCATTCCTAACTCTATGGAAAGCATTCGACTATTTATTAATAAAAAATAAATTTAAAGCCGATATTATTCAATTGAATGGGTACTACCAATACGAACCACAAATCAATTGTTCAATTAATTTTGAAAAAAATTGGGTTTCAAGAAATAAGAGTCTTGCAGAAATATTATTTGCTGTAACCAATGGGGA
>CACMZO010000006.1 GCA_902618195.1 uncultured SAR116 cluster alpha proteobacterium | reverse complement strand
TAAAACAGAAATTTTTAAAAAAAATTAATGATTTTCGAAAAAATTTTAAATTATTAAGCTTAAAATCTCGTAGTGATAATAACATAAGTATAAATGAAATCTATTTTGAAGAATTTGAAAATAAAGATTGGTTAGGTGAAAATGTTCAAACACTCAGACCAATTAATATTAAAAATTTTATTATTTATGATAATGATAACTTTAAATTATTTGATACAACAAAAAAATTAATAAAAATCAATGCCTCTTATGCGTTTGGAACAGGTTATCATTCTAGCACTAGATATTGCATTGAAAATATGTACGAGTGTTCTAAGTCAAAAAAATTTCAACATATTTTAGATTACGGTTCTGGAAGTGGGATTTTAGGTATTGCTGCAAAAAAGCTTATGCCATATTCAAAAATTACCTTGATTGACGTTGATAATTTAGCTGTAAAAATGTCAAAGTTTAATTTAAAAAAAAATAATATAATCTCAAATAATAATGTTTTAGAAGTTTCGCCAAAAAAAAGAAAGCACATAAAGAAAAATTTTTATAATTTGATATTTGCAAATATTCTATTACCTCAATTAAAATCTTTGATAAAAGAATTTACATACATTTTAGATCATAATGGATTTTTAATTGTTTCAGGAATATTAATTTACCAAAAAAATCAATTAATTAATTTATATAGAAAATTTAAAATTTATCCTGTTAAGATATCAGAAGAGGAAAAATGGATTACTATAACTTTTAAGAAAAAAAATGAAAAAGCTTATTGAATTTAAAAAATATTTAAGATCAAAAAATATAGATGCTTACATCATACCTAAATATGATCTTTTCTTTTCAGAAGAACTTATGGAAAGTGATGAAAGATTAAAATTTATTTCTAATTTTTCTGGTTCAGCTGGATGGGGAGTAATTATAGCTTCCCAAAAGTTAAAATCTGCAGTCATAAGCGATGGAAGATATCAAGAGCAATTAAAAAAAGAAGTTTCTCAAAAGGAATTTGTTATTCTAGATGGAGGTTTAAATAAGATAATTGAATTTTTAAACTCACATAACCAAATTCAGATTATTGGCGTTGACACTAAATTGATAACAATCAATCAATTTAAATTGTTGGAGAGTGAATTAAAAATTAAAAATATAAAATTCATGCTGAGTGTAAAAAATTTAGTTGATGAAATCTGGAATAACAAACCCATAATACCACAACATAAAATTGTTGATTTAGCTATAAAGTATGTTGGTGAAAATTTTGCTAGTAAAATAAAGAGACTGTCCAAGATTATTTTAAATCATTCGTCTGAGGCACTTATAACATTTAAACCAGATGCAATTAGCTGGTTGTTAAATATAAGGGGTAATCAATTAAAATATACTCCAGTAGTTAGATGTTTTGCATTGATACATACTAGCAAGAAAATCTTTCTTTTTTTTGAAAATGACTTACCTCAATTAAGTAAATTAGATCATGGTGAGATTAAATTAATTAATATGAATAAATTTCAATCTATTTTAAAAATGTTTGCTGGTGAAAGTTTTCTTGTTGATTATAATTCAACACCGTTGTTTGTATTATCAGCATTAAAAAAAAATAAAATTAAATATAAACATATATCTTGCCCTATTTCTTCTCTTAAAGTAATTAAGAACTCTATTGAACAAAAAAACTTTAAAGAAGTTCATAAAATTGATGGACTAGCCTTCATTAAATTCTGGAGTTGGTTTGAGCAATTAGATAAAAATAATATGTTTGATGAAGAGTATCTAGCTAAAAAGTTATTTGAATATAGAAGTGTAAACAAACTGTTTAAGAGTAACAGTTTTCCTACTATATCAGCTTTTGGTAAAAATGCCTCAGTCATACATTACCGATATTCTAAGGGAAAGAGTAAAAAGATAAAGAATAATAACTTGTACCTTATTGACTCTGGAGGTCAATATTTAAATGGAACAACTGATGTAACCAGAGTATTAATACATGGACAACCTACTAATGATATGAAAGCTAAATACACTATTGTTTTAAAAGGTCACTTAAGTCTTTCAAATCTAGTATTTCCTAAAGGAACTTTAGGAAAAGAAATAGACTCTATTGCAAGAGCAGCTCTATGGCAAAATAAAATGGATTACGCTCATGGCACTGGTCATGGGGTTGGATTTTATTCAAACGTTCATGAGGGACCAGTATCAATAAGTAAAACAAATTCAAATGAATTAAAACCAGGAATGGTGATTTCAAACGAACCCGGTTATTACGGACCAAAATTTGGAATTAGAATTGAAAACCTAGAATTAATAAAAAAAGTTGGAGACTTTTTAAGTTTTGAAACTTTAACTCTTATTCCATATGAAAAAAAGTTAATCGATAAAAAATTATTATCAAAAACAGAAATAAATCAGATCAATGAATATCATAAATTGGTTAATGAAAAGATAAAACCTTTCATTATGAAAAGAGATGGTGATTTAGTTAATTTTTTAAATAGAAAAACTTCAATTTTATAATTTATCAAGAATTTCATTGAGTTTTTTTTCATCTATAATTTTTATGTTTAATTCTTGTGCTTTTGAAAGCTTGCTTCCAGGGTTTTCTCCATATATCACTAAATCTATATTCTTGGAAACTTGACTTACAAATTTTGAGCCTAATGAATTAAGTTTTGTTTTAATTTCATCTCTAGTAAAATTATTTAAAGTTCCTGTAATTACGACTTTTTTATTTAAGAAATAGTTATCAACATTTAATTTTTGGTATGGTTTTATACTTAATCGTTGAGATAATTTATCTAATTCATCAAGATTTGTAGAAGAATTAAAAAAGTTAATTATATCTTCTGCAACACTCAATCCTATTTGATCAATATTAACAAGATATTCAAATTCATTAGAAACTTTATCAGTAGCTTTTTTAATATTATTTATTAGATTAGGCAAATCTATGTAATGTTCAGCTAAAATTTTAGAAGTATTTTCTCCAACTTGTTTGATGCCTAAAGAAGTTAAAAATTTATCAAAATTCACTAATTTAGCTTTGTTAATATTTGAAAGTAATTTATTTACAGATAATTCTCCAAAACCATCATAACTTTTCAACTCATCTTTCTTTTCATAGAGTTTAAAAATATCACTATATCTTGTTACAATGCCTTTCTTAAAAAATAATTTTATTTGTTTGTTGCCAAGTCCATCGATATTCATTCCATTTTTCGAACAAAAGTGAATTAAACTTTCGATTTTCTGAGCTTTACAATCAGTATTTATACATTTTCTTGCAGCCTCATCTTCTTTTTTGATAGTAATTTGACCGCATGCAGGGCAGTGTTTCGAAATAAAATACTTCTCAGACATTTTTATTCTTTTTTCTTTAACCACGCTCAAAATATGAGGTATTACATCGCCGGCCCTTTCTATTAAGACCGTATCACCAATTCTTATATCTTTTCTTTCTATTTCATCTTCGTTATGAAGTGTGACGTTTGATACTTCAACACCACCAATTTTTACTTTTTTTACCCTTGCAACAGGTGTTATTGTTCCAGTTCTTCCTACTTGTAAATCAATTTTTTCTATTATAGTTTCCTTAATTAAGCTTGGCAGTTTATGAGCAATAGCCCACCTTGGGGCTCTAGACATTTCGCCAAGTCTTTTTTGTAATGCAAAAGAGTTTACTTTATATACTAGCCCATCAATTTCATAATCAATTTTATCTCTCATTTCTAACATGGAATTGTAATAACTTGATATTTCATCAAGTGTTTTTAGCAATTTAATATTTTCTGGTATATTAAATCCCCAATATTTAAATTTATTTAAAAGGTTAATTTGTGTGTCAAAGAGATTTTTATCAGATACTTCGCCTACCGTATAAGCAAAAAACATTAGATTTCTTTTTTTAATTTCATTGCTATCTTTTTGTCGTATTGATCCAGCAGCAGCATTTCTTGGATTTGAAAAAACTTTTTTATCATTAGTTAATTGTTCTTTATTAAGTTTTTCAAAGTCATTCTTTAAAATAAATATTTCGCCTCTAACTTCTAAAAATTCAGGATAATCAATGATTTTTTTTGGAATGTTATCAATTGTTAAAATATTTTCGGTTACTAATTCACCTTCATAACCATTGCCTCTTGTAAGGGCTTGGCATAATTCACCATTTTCATATAATAAGGATATAGATAGACCATCTATTTTTGGTTCACATACAAATTCAATATCAGTATGATTTAGCTTTAAATATTTACGAGTTCTCTCTATGAAATCTTCGATATCATTCATGTTGAAACCATTGTTCAATGATAACATTGGTTTACTATGTTTCACTTTAGTAAATTTTTCTAATGGTTCAAAACCAACATCTTCTCTTTTCGTAAATCCTAAATTTGGATTTCTAACAACTAAATTATCGTATTCAATACAAATATTATCAAACTCTTTATCGGATATTACTGGATCATCATGGCCATGATATAATTTATTATGACGTTCTATTTGGCTTTTAAGAAATGACAAACGGTTATAAACATCACTGGACATATTAATTCAACAATTTTAAAGCTGCATTTCTTGCTTCATCAGATATGTTATCATCTGATATCATTCTAGCTATTTCTTCAATTTTTTCTTGATGATTTAGTTCAAATGTTTCAGTAATTGTTTCATTTTTAATATTACTTTTTTTTATTAAAATATGATGATTGCCTTTTGCTGCTACCTGGGGTGAATGTGTAACAACAATAGTTTGTTGATTATTCCCAATCTTTAATAATTTGGTTCCAATTGCGCTTGCAGTAGCACCTCCAACACCACTATCAACTTCGTCAAAAATAAGAGTTTTAATTGTATTATCTTTTTCAATAACGAGTTTCATAATTAGAAGAAACCTAGATAATTCTCCTCCTGATGCAATTTCAGAAATTTTACCTAATTTTGTATCTTTATTTGTTTGAGCGTAAAATTTAACATCATCTATTCCTTTGGACGAAAAAAGGGTATCTTGAAGAGGATTAATTATTATTGAAAATTTTGCATTATCTAATTTCAGAGCTGGAAGTTCATCATTCACTTCGCTCTCTAGTTTTTTGCTTACTTCTATTCTATTGATAGATAACTTTTTTGCTAACTCTAAATATTCATTATAAGCCTTATTTGTTAAATTTGTTTGATTATCTAATTCAAGTGAAAAATTTTTAATTGAGTTTAATTTTTGTTCTATTTCAATTTGTTTTTGTGGTAATGAATCTATCTGACAATTATGTTTTTTTGATAAATTCCTCAATTTATATAATCTATCATCGATTACGTCCAAAGTATTATCTTTATTTTCATATAAAAATTCGCTTTTATTAATCAATAGAGATAACTCTTCTAAAATAATATAATTTTCATTCAGAAGCTTGTTAATTTGATTAACGGATTGATTGTTATAGCTTTCAAGTTTTGAAAATAAACGTATTAAATTTTTAACTGCAGTTTCTAAACTATTTTCACCATCAATTAAGTTTTTAGCTTCATTAAAAGTTTGAACAAATTTATCTCTATTTATTAAAGCTTTTCTTTTTACAATGAGTTCATTTTCTTCATTGCCTTGTGGTTTTATCTCATTAAATTCATTGAGAGAAAATTCTAAATAATCGCTATCACTCTTATTTTTTTCATTCAATGAAATTAAATTACTTAATTTATTTTTGTTAGATTTATAATTTTCCCAAGAATTTAAAACATTTTCTTTCAGTTTATCGTTAACACAGTATTTATCAAGTAAATCAATATGATTTTTTTCAATTAATAAAGTGTGATTTTCAAATTGACCTTGTATTTCAATAAAATGACTTACAACTTTTTTTAGAGTATTTATAGAAATAGGAGTGTCATTTAGATATGAAAAAGATTTGCCATTAGAATGAATTTCTCTTCGTATTATAAATTCATCATTTATATCAATATTAATTTCATTTAAATAAGAAATAATAGTTTCATCGTTTAAGTTTTGGAAAATAGCAGTTACAGATCCTTTTGTTTGACCTTTTCTTATTAAATTAAAATTTGCTCTATTTCCTAATATTAATCCTAATGAATCAATTAGTATAGATTTACCAGTTCCAGTTTCTCCAGTTAAAACTGTAAAACCTTTATAGAAATTTAAGTTTAAATCTTTTATTAAAACAATATCTTTAATTATAAGCAGAGATAACATTTAGGATTAGAAAATTGAAATCATTTTATTCATTATATTTTTAAAATAACCTGGTTCTTCAATAATATTATTTTTTTTACTAGTTATTTCTTTAGTCCATTTACTTTCTGGAAAATTATATTTTAGAATTGAATATGTTTGATCGGATTTATCCTTTAATTTCAACATTTCAAAAGCTTCATACATTCTGTATAAAGTTTGAGGTATAATACTAGATCCCTGATAATCTCTAATTACTACTGAGAATCTATTTATAGCTGGAGACGGGGCATTATTTTTTAAATAATACATCCCTACCTCAAACTCTTTTCTAGCTAAATAATTATTTAAATATGCTAATTTAAATTTAGCATCTTTTGCATATTTTGAATTTGGGTTTGACCTTATAATTTTCTTAAACTTTTCTATAGCGATTTTAGTAAATTTACTGTCTCTGCTTGGGTCAGAAACTTTAATATAATAACACATAGCTATAAGATATTCAGCATATTCAGTAAATATACCATTAGGATTCATAGATATATAATCAGTTAATAATAAAATTGTTTTATCTGGTTTATTAAGTTCAAAATTTAAATAAGCATTATAAATTTGTGCTTGACTAGAATATTTTGAATAAGGAAATTCATCATTGATTTTTATAAATTGATTAATACTTTCCTTAAATTTTTTTTCTTCAATTAATTGGATGCCTTTTTCAAATATATTTTTATCATTTCCTTGGGAAATTGTGATTTCCTTTTTATTCGCCGAACAAGAAAATAATAGTAATAGAATTATAAATTTGAAAATATGAGCCATAATTAAATAAATTAATTGATTAAATTAGCTTATTTTTAAAATTATTCCAAACTATTAATTAAGCAACATTAACATTATTTAGAGTGTTTTCTTGATGAGAAACAGGTAAGTTATATGGGTTAAGTTCCATAATCTCATAATTGTTTTTATTTTGAAAAATCTTTTTAATTAACCTATTATTCAATTCATGGCCCGGTTGTATCGCATGAATGCTTCCTAAAATTGGTAAGCCAGATATATAAAAATCACCAACACAATCTAATAATTTGTGTTTTACAAATTCCTTTTTACACCTAAGACCACTTTCATTCATTATTTGGTTATCTTTTACAACAATAACATTATTCAAATTACCGCCTAAACCAAAACCACCAGCTCTTAATTTCACAATATCTTTTGAAAGACAGAAAGTCCTAGCGTAACAAATATCTTCAATAAAATTTTGAGTGTTATGAGTATAGATATATTCATCTTTACCAATTAAATTATTTGTAAAATTAATTTTGATCGAAAATGATAAGTGAGTAGATGGCAAAACTTTTATTGATCTCGTGCCATCTTTAATGGCTACTTTTTTAAGAATTTTCAAAACTTTTTTTGATTTTTTTTGACTTTCTAAACCAACCTGGGCAAGTTTTTTTGTAAACTCATAAGAACTTCCGTCCATAGCTGGTAATTCACTTGAATTAATTTCAATTAGTAAATTATTAATATCAAATGCATGAAGTGAGGCAAGAAGATGCTCAACTGTGTTTACACATACTCCATTTTTATTTTTTAACTTAGAACAATATCTTGAAAAGTCTATGTTTTCTGGGGTTACTTTGATATAATTGTTTAAATCTAAATCTGTTCTTTTAAATACAATACCAAAATCTTCATCAGCAGGATAAAGTGTCATATTCACAGCTTTGCCACTATGAATTCCAACCCCACTAAAAGAAATAGGTGAACATATAGTTTTTTGATATGAGTTATTATTAAATATTTGTGAATTAATTATGTTCATATTATTCCATTAATGAATATATTCGAATTATTTACTATATCAAATCAAATATAGTTACTAAATGTTTCATAATATGAATGACGTTTAATTAAAAAAAAATTCTCTTAATTTTTTTACAAAACTATATAGCCCATTGTTGTTTTGCTCTCTTGAACTTTTTAATACTAAACCAGTTAAGCAGCTAAAGCTCGGCGATTGAAGTAAGTCAGGTGCATTTAAGAGACCAATAGGTTTGCCAATCCTTATATTACATTTAAAATAAGATTTCGCAATACTACTAATTCCATGAAGATTTGATGTTCCACCTGTAATAATTACTTTTGAAATTTTTGTATACTCAGGAAAAGAATTTTTTAAATTTTGAATTACTAATTCAAAAATTTCTTCAACTCTAGGCTTGATAATTCCAATTAACATAGATTTAGGAAAATTTTGTGAAGAAAGCTCACCTCTCTCATTAATTATATTAACATCAATGTTTTTATAATTATCTAATTGATTTACTTCTGTTGATCCATGTAAAATTTTAAGTTTTTCAGCTTCTTCTGATTCAGTGCCTAGTCCTTTTACAAGGTCACTAGTTATATGAATTCCACCTACTTTAATAAAGCTAGAATAAATTAAACTATCTTTTAAATAAATGCCGATAGAAGTTAAGCTTGCACCTATATCAATGATAATAGCACCAAGATCTCTTTCTTCTTTAATCATCGTCGAAATTCCATTTATTTCTGGTGTTGTATAAAATTGATTTACTGTTAAATGACATAATTCAATCGATTTATTTAAATTTGAAATAACGTTTTTATTAACATAGGTGTTAATTGCCTCTAACGTTAAACTTTTACTTTTAAGTCCAATCGGATTATCAACTTCTTGATTATAATCAATTTTAAAAGCTTTGGGTTTTCTTCTAATTTGAATATAATTTTTATATTTTGATTTGTATTTATCTAAGTTTAAAAGGTTTAATACATCTTCTTTTTTTATTATATCATTAGCATTTTCTATCTTATCAGACGTAATTTTAGTAAATGGTAAACCGCCAGTTATATTGCATGTGATATTTGAAATTCTAAATCCTGCCATTTCTTCGGCTTTTTCAACAGATTTAGAAATAGCATTGGACAATTTATGCAAATCTATTACTTCTCCTTTGTTTAAACCCATAGAAATATGTTGTCCAAACCCTAATACTTTGATTTGTATATTGTTGTTATCTACAGATTGACCAATCAAGCATGCAATTTTACTATTACCTATGTCTAAGCCAACATGAATTTTACTTTTGTTATAATTAATTATTTCACCTTTAATTTATTTTTGGTTTAAGAAAATACTTCCCATAAATCCTCAAATCGATTTCAATAAAATTACCATTTAAGATATTATATTTTGAAACCACTTTGTTAAGTAATTTAAGTGTATCTAATACTTTAGTTTCAGGTAATAAAATTTTTACTCCATTTTTCAAACTAATATTCCATCTTCTTTGATCAACAAAAGAAAAAGACAAATAATTTAAATTTATATTACCTTCTTTTATTAAACTTAATATAACATTAGCATTTTTACTAGAGTTTTTACCAAGAAAAATAGGTAAATGAAATAAGTTTTGAGTAATTTTTGACTCTATTATATTATTGAATTCATCTATGAGATAATAATTATTTTCAATTTTTAATAAACCAATTATATTTTTTTCTTCTATTTTGATTTGTATCAAATTATTAGACTTTTTAGTTATAATAAACTTTTTTATTAAATTTTTTTTCTTTAATACATTTGATATGAGATCAAGGTTGTTATGATTATTATCTTTATCTAATTTTTTTTTTAATTCATTAACTAAAGACTTTGTATCGATATAATTATTCCCTAAAACAATTAAATTTGGTGTAGTATTATTAAGCCCAAATAAAAGTCTCTCCTTATTCAATGCAAGTTGCTCTTCAATCAAATCTTTATATTTAAAATAAGAAAAGTATGTAATTAACAGAGTTGAAAGTGTTAACACAATTATAATTAAAGTTTTGATATTAAAAAAAAGAATAAATTTTTTAATTTTACTAAACCTTTTCAAATTTTGCTTTTGAAATTAATTTATCAACTAGTTCGGTTAGACTTATTCCGCAATATTTAGCTTGTTCAGGGGATAATGAAGTTTTAGTCATTCCTGGTTGAGTGTTTATTTCAAGCATGTATATTCTATCATTACTATCATCATATCTAAAATCACTTCTTGAAATTCCTGAACAGTCTAAAAGTTGATGAGCAAGTTTAGCCCATTTGATAACTTTATTGTAAATATTATTAGGTATTTTTGCGGGCAATATATGTAAAGATCCATTTGAGGTATATTTTGAATTATAATCGTAAAAAAAATTTTTTCTTGATATAATTTCTGTGACGACTAATGGTTTGTTTTCTAAAACAGATACAGTCAATTCTCTATTACCAACCAAAGGTTCTACTATGAATTGATTGCTAAATAATTTATCTTTAAAAAGATTTAAATCATTTTCATTATTTAATATATTTATTTCAAGGGAACTACCGCCACTAATTGGTTTTAAAACTAATGGCAAAAATTTCTGATATTCATTGATTGATTTAAAATCAAATGTTTTTGGAAAAATAATTTTCTCTGCTGTATTTTCAGAAAATTGACTTAAATAGTTTTTCGTTAATAACTTATTCATTGCTATTATAGACGCATTTGCTCCTGAATGCGTATATGGCATCTCAATTTTATTTAAAAAAGATTGAATTGTCCCATCTTCACCAAATGAACCATGCAATGCATTGAAACAAACATCAGGTTTAACAGTTAATATTTGGTCATAAAAGTTTTTATCAACAATGATTTTGGTAGCATAATATTTTTCTTTATCAATTGCATCATAGCATGCATTTCCTGAGTTTAATGAAACTTCTCTTTCAGAACTTAACCCTCCCATCAAAAAAGCAACATGTGTTTTTTTACTTTTCATTTTTTACCAACAATCTTAATTTCCCATTTAAGTTTTTTTCCTGTTTTTTCAAAAACTTTTTTTCTTACAATTTCTCCAAGTTTTTCAATGTCAGTTGCTGTAGCATTATTTTCATTAATTATAAAATTACAGTGTTTATTGGAAATAATAGCACCACCATTTTTTAATCCTCTACAACCAGAATTATCTATAAGTTCCCACGCTTTGAAATTCTTTCCATTCATAAATGTACTTCCACCAGTTTTTTGTCCAATTGGCTGACTTGTTTTTCTAGATTGAATTATTTTTTTCATCTTTTTTTGAATTTGTTCTTTGGAGCCATTATTTGTTTTAAATCTTGCTTTTAAAAACATCCATTCATGACTTAATTTATTTGTTCTGTAATCTAGTTGAAGATCTTTAACTGTGAATTTTTGTAAAATCCCATTTTTATTTATTGCAGTAACGTCAATTAAAATATTTTTAATCTCAGATCCATATGCGCCTGAATTCATTTTTATGCCACCACCAATAGTTCCAGGTATTCCGATTAAGAATTCTAGTCCAGTTTTTGAATGATTTCTTGCAAACCTAGCAACATCAGCATCCATAGCACCACAATATGCTGTTATAATTCCTTGTTTATCAATAAAAATCTCTTTCAATTTATTAAAGTGAATTATTATTCCATTAAAACCACGGTCTCTTATAATTATATTGGATCCCGCTCCTAAAGGGTATATTGGTAGATTTAATTGATTATCTTTTAAAAAAGAAACTAAATTCTCTTCAGATGAAGGTTGCAAATAATATTTAGAGCAACCGCCAACACCGAACCATGTTAAGTTGCTCATTTTTTTATTCTCCACTAATGAGCTTGTGCTAATCGTATCACTTATCATTTATTTAAAATTTCTAATTTTTTTTTTAGATTATTTGCTATTTTAGTTATGTTACCTGCTCCTAGAAAAATAATAATTTGATAATTATTTATTTTTTTTAAAATAATTTTGTAAATATCTTCATCATTTATTATTGAGCTTACATTTTTATGACCATAATTTCTTATTCCATTTTCAAGATCAACATTATTATAATTTGCTATTTTTTTTTCACCTGCAGCATATACATTTAATAAGACAACTTCGTCAGCATCGTTAAAACAAGAGCAAAAATCGTTAAAGTGATTTTTTAATCTAGAATATCTATGTGGTTGAAATATTGCCAAAACTTTGCTTTTTTCAGCTATTAATTTAGTAGCGCTTAAGGCTGCTTTAATTTCCTCTGGATGATGACCATAATCGTCTATTATTTTTGTGTTTTTATATGTATCTATCAACTGAAAACGTCTTTGAACACCATTGAAGTTTTTTAAAGCTAATTTTATTATATCTGGTTTTATGTTTAATTCTAAAGCAATAGATATTGAAGCTAGAGCATTTTGTATATTATGAAGCCCAAGCATTGAAAAAGAGATATTCTTAATTGTATAATTTTCTTCATTAGTTTTATTTTTATAGGTAACATCAAAGTACATTTTTTGGTTTTTTACTATAATGTTATCAGCTTTAACATCTGCATTTGGTGATAATCCATAAGTAATAATTTTTCTATTTTTTAAATTTGAAAATATTTTTTGCACTCTTGGATGGTCAATGCAGACAGAACAAAATCCATAAAATGGAATTGAAGATATAAAATTTATAAATGCATTCTCTAAATTTTTTTCATTTTTATGAAAATCGAGGTGTTCTAAATCAATATTTGTAATTACTGCAACAGTAGGCATCAACTTTGAAAAACTACCATCACTTTCATCTGCTTCTACAACCATCCATTGACCTTGACCTAATTTTGCATTACTTGCCAAAGAGGAAATAATGCCACCATTTATTATTGTTGGATCCATTTTATTAGTATCTAGAATTTTTGAAATTAGAGATGTTGTTGTTGTTTTTCCATGTGTACCTGCAATAGCTATTGACTTTTTAAGTTTCATTAATTCGCTAAGCATTTCAGATCTATGAATAATAGGGATGAATAGTTTTTTTGCCTCTACAATTTCAGGGTTATTTTGTTTAATTGCGGAAGAATAAACTACTATACTTGCATTTTTAATATTATTTTTGTTATGTCCTATGAATATTTTCACACCCAAAGAAATTAAACGATCAATTATCTTTGATGAAGATACATCACTTCCTTGTATTTCATAACCAGATTTTATTAAAATTTCAGCTATGCCACTCATTCCAATGCCACCTATACCAACAAAGTGAAAAAAACCAAAATTTTTAGGGATATTAATTATCATTTTAATTTCATTTTATTATATGTTTCGTGAGAATTTCATTTGGAGACATAAATTTCTTTTTTCTATCATTTTTGTTTTTATATTTCTCTAAATTTAGCTTTATTTTATCTAAATGTAAATTTTTGGTAATTATGTCCTCGATTATTTTTTTTAAAGTGTCATTTCCAAAATTATCTTCATCTATTACCCAACCAAGTTTATTATCATTAATAATTTTAGTATTAATTTTTTGATGATTATCCATAGAATTTTTTAGTGGTATTATTATGCAAGGTATTTTCAAATGCAAAATTTCAGCTAACGTAGAACCTCCAGCTCTGCAAATAATAAGGTCAGTGTTTTTATAATATTTTTCTATATTTGGGAAAAAAGATTTAACTTCAGACATTACATTATTAATTCTATATAATTGTTTTACCTTTTTTATTTTTGAATTAATGACCTGATGGAATATATATAATTGCTTCTTAACTTTTGGGTTTAAATTTATGAATGAATTCACTAATGAGATTGAAAAGAACTCAGAACCCAAACTTCCTCCAAAAACAAGAATATTTAGTTTGTTATTATTTCTGTTTTTTATTTTTATAGACTTAATTTCTTTCCTTATAGGTGTGCCTGAGTAAATTCTTTTATTAATGTGTTTTAAAGGTAAAATTTTATCAAATGGTATAAATGTTTTTGATGCAAAAGGTTCTAAAATTTTGTTTGCTCTTCCCATTATTGCATTTTGTTCATGAATAAAATATTCAACTTTAAAGAACAATTTTCCTACTAAACAAGGTAATATAGTGGTGTAACCACCAAAGCCAATTTGAGTTTTTGGTTTATGGTTAAAATAAAAATGCGTCAATTTAATTAAAGAACGTATAAAAAAATATAAAAATTTAAATTTATTTATTAAACCTTGTTTAAAAGGACTAATTACATCAATAATTATTATTTCAAAATTGCTCTGATTAAGTAGATCTTTGATATTTAATAAATAATTATATCCTCTTTCATCAGTTATAAAAATTACTTCATTTGTTTTTTTTATTTCATATAGGATAGCTAAAGCAGGGTAAATATGGCCACCTGTTCCTCCAGCTATCAATGTAATTATATCGTGTTTTGATTTAATACTCATTTATAATCTTCTATGTCTAAATTTACTTCACTAAAATTAATTTGTTTTCTTGTTAAACTTAGTAAAAAACCAATAACTATTGCTGCAGAAATAGTTGATGATCCTCCATAAGATAAAAAAGGTAATGTCATGCCTTTTGTTGGAATTATAGATAAATTACTTGATATGTGGATTAATGATTGGACACCAATTAAAGCTGATAAACTAGATAAACTTAATATTTGGAAAATATCTTTACAAGCAAAGGCAATTATAATTGGTCTCAAAATAATAATTGTATAAATTAAAATTATTATTAGACATACAATTAAACCAAATTCTTCAGCTATCACTGAGAAAATAAAATCTGTATGTGCATCAGGCAAATTATTTTTTAAGGACCCTTCGCCAATACCTTTTCCAAAGTAACCGGCATCGTTAAATAATTTCAATGCTTGGTTAGCTTGGAAATTTGTACCAAAAATAAAATCATTAATTCTTACATATACATGAGAATAAAAATTATAAGCTAATAAAATTACTATTGGAATTACAAATATCAAAAAAATAAAAAAAAGCATTGGAATTCCTGTTATCAATAATTGGAAAATCCATATTGTTGTTATTAATAGAGTCATACCTAAGTCAGGTTGCAATAATAGCATTAAATCAATTGATAAGATTGATAAGATTGATAAGAATAAAAATTTATTTTTTTGGGTTAATTTCCAGATAGTTAAAAGCCAAGCATTAATAATTATAAAAAATGGTTTTATAAATTCACTAGGTTGTAATGTTTGGCCAAATACATCAATCCATCTTTTAGCTCCTTTAATCTCAGAACCATATTGAAGACAATATAATAACGCAACAAGAAGTAATACAAAACCTACAAGTGACAGGAATTTAATTTTATGAAAGTTTAATTTACTCAAAATTACTGCTATCAAAAAACTCAATATTACAAAAATCATATGTTTTATGGAAAAATAATAACTCTCTTTGTTTAGTTTTAGTTCTAATGTACTTGAAGATGTAAGTATAAATATTATTCCTAGTAATAATAAAGTAAGAAAACTAAAAAAAATCCATTTATCAATTGTCCAAAGCCAAATTGAAAAACTTGATCTATCAGAACGTGAGAGAATCATTTATTAATACTCTTCAGTTGTTTAAATACTTCTTTTTTAAACATCGCACCTCTTTCCTCAAAATTTTTATATTCATCAAAACTTGCCGCGGCTGGTGAAAATAGTATTGTAAACTTGTTATTTTTACTTACAGATATTATTTCAAATAAATATTTAATTAATTCATTTAAATCATTAAAAAGAAAAATTTTCCTTTTAAAATTTGTCTCTTTTATTTGCTTACAAAATTTTTTTTGTGAGCTTCCAAATAAATAGATTGCCTCAACTTTCTGTAAGTGTTTAACTGCTTCTTCTAAGCCATCCTTTTTTTCAAGTCCACCCGCAATCCAATGAATATTTTGATATGATTTCAATGCAGCTGAAGCAGCTTCACCATTTGTAGCTTTACTATCATTAATAATTTCAAGATAACTAGATTTGTAAATAACTTCCATTCTATGAGGCAATGGGACAAAATTAAAAATTGATGACTTGATTGATGATGTTTCGACACCGATCTTTTTTGATATTAAAAACGAAATTTCAAAAAGAATTTTGTTATGTTCCCCCAAAAGATTATTACATTTTATTTCTTTTCCATATGTATTAATTACATTAATATCGTTAATATTTCTTAATTTTTGTTTAATTTTATTTTTTAAAAAAACATCTTTATGATTTACAATTAAACACCCATCATCTTTAATAGCGTCAATTAATCTCAATTTTGCATTTAGATATGCATCAAAATTACCATGGTAATCTATATGGTCATTTGATATATTGGTTATAATACCGAAATCTAATTTTAAACTAGGTATTGAGAGTAATTGATAACTAGATAATTCAACAATAACTATATTTTTATCAGAGGGATTAACTAAGCATGCAGGATTGCCAAAATTTCCACAAATAATATTTTTAATTTTATTTTCTGACAAAATATGAGAAATTAATGAAGCTAAAGTCGATTTACCATTTGTACCTGTTATTCCGATAATTATAGATTTAGGCTTTTGTTCAAAATATAGCTCAATTTCATTTTGAAATTTAACTTTATGGTTTTTAGCAAGTTCAACAATTGGATGTTTGTTTTTACCACTAATTTTTATTCCTGGTGAAATTATGATTCTGCTTAAATTATTCCAATCCCAACTAAGATAATTTTTCCAATACTTTTTAAGTTTTAAATTTGGTTTAATTTTATCGTCAAAAACTACAATATTTTTATTTTGTTTCTTTAATAATTCAAATGCAGCTAAACCAGATATTCCTAAACCAAGTATTCCAGTCAAATCTCTCATTTTAATTTATTCAATCAATTTTTATCTTAATTTTAATGATGATAAGCCAATCAAAGCTAAAATAACTGCGATAATCCAAAATCTGATTACTATTGTTGATTCTTCCCAACCTTTTTGTTCAAAGTGATGATGTAATGGTGCCATTTTAAAAATTCTTTTACCTGTGAGTTTAAATGATATAACTTGGATTATAACGGAAACAGTTTCTAATACAAAAAGGCCACCTATAATTATCAGAACAATTTCATGCCTTACAGCTAAAGCCGTTGAGCCTAAAAATGCACCTAAAGATAATGAACCAGTATCTCCCATAAAAACCATTGCAGGAGGCGCGTTAAACCATAAAAATCCTAATCCAGCTCCAATTAAAGCTCCTGCTAAAACAGCTAGTTCACCTACACCTGGCACATAGGTTATTTGAAGATAATTAGAAAATTTTATGTTACCCACTAAATATGAAATCAAAGCAAATGATAAACAAGCAATCATAACTGGTACAATCGCTAGGCCATCAAGTCCATCAGTTAAATTAACTGCATTGGAGCTTCCTACAATAACCAAAATACCAAAAGGTAAATAAAAAATTCCTAAATCAATAACTAACTCTTTAAAAAAGGGTAAAGAAACAGTGTTTGTATAATCCATTGGAAATTGTTGGTTAATTACATATACAGCTATAAAAGCTGTTAAAATTTGTAATATTAACTTATATTTTCCTTTTAGTCCTTTAGTTGATTTTCTTTTTACTTTAAGCCAATCATCACAAAGTCCAATAAGGCCAAAAATTGTAGATGTTATTAAAATTATCCATACCAGAATATTATCTAATTTAGACCATAAAATTGTTGAACATAAAAAAGCAAATAAAATTAATAATCCACCCATTGTTGGGGTCCCTTTTTTTTTTATCAAATGACTAGTTGGACCATCATCTCTAATAGGTTGGCCAATAGATTGAAATTTTTTTAAATTTTGAATTAAAAAAGGACCTAGTAAAAAACTAATTATTAAAGCTGTTAAAGTTGCTCCACCAGTTCTAAATGTTATATATCTAAATACATTAAGTGGTTGAAAATAATCTACATAGTTTAAAAAAAGTTCAGGAAACAATTTTATTCTCCAAGTTCATATTTTTTTTCCAAGTTTTTACAAAATTTATATAATCCTGTACCATTTGAACCCTTAACAAAAACTGTGTCATTATTGTGAACAAGTTTGTCAAAATTTACTTCCAATAATTTAATATTTTTAAAATGTTTACATACAAAGTTATTTTTTAAATTATCCGTTAAAATTTTAGATATATTTCCAATTGTAAATAAGGTTTTTGGGCTAAGTTTTTTTAAAAAAGGAACAATTTTTTTATGATAGGTATAAGAATTGGGTCCTAATTCAAGCATGTCACCTATGATTAAAACGTATTTATTTGAGTTATTTCTATATAAATTTGTTAAAGAAGTCTCTAAAGAATGTGGGCTTGAGTTGTAAGCATCGTTAATTATAGTTATTGTTTTATAAGCGTTTATTTTTAATTTAAACTGGTTTCCTCTGCCATCTGAAGGTGAAAGGTGTTTGATTTTTTCTTTAATTTTATTTAAATCAAGTTTTAAACATTTTACTACAGTCAAAATACTTATTAGGTTCAAAGCTAAATGATGAGGTAGGTGGTTAAGATTAGTTTCGAAATTTTGTGATTTGACTAAAAAATTATCTTTTTCTAGAAAAATAGAAAAAATAGATTTTTTTACTCCAAATGGCATTATTTGATCTGTAAAATTCAATGCAATTTTTTTCAGAAAACTATACCATTTATTGTCATAGTTAAGAATTATTTGTCCATTTTTTATTAATCCATGAAATATCTCACTTTTAGCTAATGCTATTTCCTTTTCTGATTTAAAATTTTCTAGATGATTATTTGAAACATTACTAATTATAATTAAATCGGGCTTTGCAATTAAAGATAGTTTTTTTAATTCTTTTTTTTTGCTCATACCTAGTTCTAAAACACAATAATTAAAATTAGATGGTAGTTTCATTAATGAGAGAGATAACCCAATAATATTATTATTATTACCAGGAGTGGCAAAAGTTTTACCAAATTCACTAAATATAACTTTTGCCATGTCTTTAGTAGTTGTTTTTCCGTTTGAACCAGTAATACCAATTGTTTTCCCTTTAAATCTATTTCTGCTAAATTCAGCAAAATTTATTAATGCTGCATGTGTATTTTTTACAAACAATCCATTATATTTTAGAGCACTATCTTTACACGATACAATAACTCCTGAAGCTCCTTTTTGTATTGCCTTTTCTAAAAAGTCGTGCCCATCAAAATTTTTACCTTTAATTGCTATAAATAAATCATTTTGTTTAATAGAACGTGTATCTATACTTATCCCTGTAATTTTTTTGTCATTTAAAAATTTTTTGGTTAAATCCTTGCCTTTTGAAGCACTTATTAATTCATGTTTTGTCCACAAAATTTTATTTATAGAACTATTACTCACGGATTAAGTCTATCCAATGTATTTTTAACAACTGAAACATCATCGAAAGGTAAAGTTTCAATTCCTATTGTTTGAGTTTGTTCATGACCTTTTCCCGCAATGATTAAAACATCATCATCTTTTAAAAAACTAATAGCTTTTTTTATTGCAACATCTCTTCCAGGAATTTCAATAGCTATTGGGTTATTGTTAATAATGGATTTTCTTATTAATGATGGATCTTCTGTTCTAGGATTGTCATCAGTAATTATAGTGAAATCAGAATTTTTAAAAGCTACTTCGCCCATTTTTGATCGTTTTTCATGGTCTCTTTCACCTCCACAACCAAATAATGTATATATCTTTCCACTAACATTCATTTTTTTTATTGCTAGTATTGCATTTTCTAAGGCATTTGGAGTGTGAGCGTAATCAACAATTATGGTTGCTTTACATAAGGGATGATTAACTATTTGCATTCTTCCTGGGACAGTTTGTAAATACGATAAAGATTTAAAAATAGAATCTTGTTTCAATCCAAGACCTAAACAAATAGAAGCTGCGGCTAATGCATTATAAATTTGAAAATGTCCAACTAAACCAATGTCGGTTTTGTATAATTTGTTTTTATATAAAATTTCTAACTGCCAAATTTTTTCAATTTTTTTTATTTGGATTAATTTGAGTTCACATTTTTCATTAAATCCAAAATTAACAAATTTGAAATTTTTGTTTTTAATTTTATTATATAGCTCCATGCCATACTGATCATCTAAGTTAATAGAAACACAAGTTCCATCTTTTAAATTTTCAGTAAATAGTTTCATTTTAGCACTGAAATAGTTGTCCATATTTTTATGATAATCAAGATGATCATGAGAGAGATTTGTAAATACAGCTCCATTAAAGTTTATACCATCTAAACGATTTTGATTTATTCCATGAGAAGATGCTTCTAATGCAACATACGATATTTGTTTATCATATAATTTTGATAACTGTTTGTTTAATTCACTTGAATCTAAAGTAGTGAGGTTATTTCTTATCTTATGGTAATATTTTTCAGATGTTTCTCTTATCCCTAAAGTACCAATAGATGCTGATTTTAAACCGTAAAAACTCCATATTTGACGACAAAAATCTGTTACTGAAGTTTTGCCATTAGTTCCTGTAATAGCAATTATATTTTTTGGTTTTTTATTGTAAAACGATGAACATAAATGCGAGTAAACTTTAAAGTAATCTTTATTTGTTAATTTTATTACATCTTTACCTTTTTCCTCTTGAGAAATTAAGATTGTTGCACCATTTTTTCTAGCCTCGTTAATATATAAATTCCCATTAGTTTTATTTCCAGCGAACGCAAAAAATATAAAATTTTTTTTTATATTCTTACTATTGTTTGAAATACCATTAATCTCAATCTCATTAAAATGATCTTCTATATTTTTAAACTTATCTTTTAAGAAATTGCTTCTATTTATTAATTCCCAAAATTGCATTTAAAGAGTTGCTCCCCTTATTTTATATTTTGTTAAACCTAATTGAGAAGGTTCTAAATTTATTGGTTCAATTTTTAAAATAGGGGCAATTCTATTTACTAATTTTCCTATAATTGGTGCAACAACCCAGCCTGCAGTATTTCTATTAGCTGAGAATTTTTGAGGTTTAGGTCCATCTATAACAATTGTTAACACATATTCGGGTTTGTTAATCGGAAATCCTCCAGTGAAAGCAACAATATTTTCAGTTTCAGAATATCTTCCATCAATTAATTTCTTTGCCGTTCCAGTCTTACCTCCTATTGGATAATAGAAGCTTTTAGCTAATTTTCCTGTACCATATTTGTCATTTACAACTAGATAAAGGATACTTCTTAATTTTCTTGAGGTTTCATTCGAAAAAACTTGTATATTCTGATTTTGAAAAATTTTTGTTTTTAATAAAGTAGGTGTAATTGATTTTCCTCCATTTAATGCTACTGATGTTGCTTTAGCTAAATGAAGCGGTGATATTTGTATTCCATAACCATATGATTTAGACATAAGAGAAGAAATATGGACTTGTTTATTAATGTTAGGTAATGAAGTCTCTATTATTTCAACATTAACTTTTTTAAGAAAACCTAACAAATTAAAATATTTGTCTTGAACTGTATGCCCCAGTGAACTTGCTATTTTTGCAGCCCCAATATTACTAGAATGAACAATGATTTCTGGTAAATTAATTGGAAAATTAATTTTTTTAATATCACTAATCTTTTGTGATTTACTAACAAAAATAGGTGAAGAAACATCTATCAATTGATTATCTATTCCATTTTCAATCGCCATTGCTGCAGTGAAAATTTTTAAAGTTGACCCTAATTCATAAAGTCCTTTTGTTGCATTATTGAAAACTTGTTTTTCTGAGAGATTATTATTTATGTTATTATCATAATCTGGAAGAGAGACTATACTCACAATTTTCCCATTATTTGCATTCATGATTATTCCTGCACCTGCAGACGCTTGAAATTTAATGATCTGTTTTAATAACAGTTGCTTAAAAATATTTTGAATGCCGCTATCAATAGACAAGTGAATGTTTTTTGAAGATGAAAGTTCATTATTTAACTTTTTTTCAACTCCAGATATGCCTTTTCCGTCCACGTCTACTTTACCAATTATGTGCGAAGCTAGGGATTTTCCAGGATATTTTCTAATATAGCTTTCTTCTATTTTAATACCTGGTTCTCCAATCTTAAGAATTTTATTATAATCCTTGAGTGATATATTTTTCTTTACTTTCAAATATTTTAAGTTTGAAGATAATTTATCTTTTAAAAGAAAATTTATTTTATTACCAAAAATTTTTTTAAGTTCTGATTCAAATTTTTTTGGGTTTCTTATAACACTTGGGTTAACAACAAGGTCGTGTTTTCTTATTGTGGTTGCAATCAAATACCCATTATTATCATAAATATTTCCTCTTATTTGCAATTTTTTTTCAGTGATTTTAAGATTTGAATGTTTATTTATTTTTTCTGGAGGCTTTATCATAAGCATTGAAAATGCAACGCCGAAATAAGTTATAAAAAAAGATGAAGAGCATATTAAAAGCTTAAACTTAATTTTTTTTATGTTTTCCATTTGTCAATTGGCTTGCCTTCTTAAAAAAGCTGGTATTTCTAGAACATCATCTAAATTATCACGTTTCTCATTTTCGTCTATGTCAAGTAAGTTAATTTGTTCGCTATTATTTTCTGATTTAATTTGGTTTTCGTTAAGATTTAAAAGAGGCTTTTCTTCATCATTTTTTTCATTTTCAACCACATCTTTTAATGGATAAACTTCATTATTTTGTTCTAACTTTTCTAAAATGTTTTTATTTTTATTGTTTGAAAATAAATTAGAAATTTTTTTCAAGAATTGATTTTCTTCTGTTACATTTTCTGAAGCATCATTTTTTTTATTTAAAATATCTGATAATTCTTTTTCTTTTGTTTCTAAGAATGTCAAAGAATCTTTTTCAGGTTCTGTTGTGGTTTTTTCTGAATTAGAGATCTTATTGAGATCTGCTATCTTTGATTCTAAATCTATTTGCCCTTCAATTTTTGAACTATGATCATCAATTTCACTTACCTCAGTTTGGTTTATATTTCTATCAACTACCATTTCAGATTTAATTGATTGATTGATATTGATACCTGTAGCCACTACAGAAACGTTAATAATTCCATCAAGGCTTTCATCAATAGAAGAACCAAAGATGATATTTGCATTTTCATTTACTTTTGCTCTAATTAATGACGCCGCCTCATCAACTTCAAATAACGCTAAATCTAAACCACCTTTTATATTTAACAAAATTGATGATGCTCCATCTATTGTAGAATTATCAAGTAATGGATTATTTAAAGCCATTTCTGCTGCTATTTTAGCTCGATTTTCTCCCGAATGCTCTCCAGTCCCCATCATGGCTTGTCCTTTATTTTTCATAACTGTTTTTATATCTGAAAAATCTAGATTTATCATTCCTGGTGAAGTTATCAAATCGGTTATTCCTATAATTCCTTGGTAGAGGACATCATCAGCTAATTGGAAAGCTTCCGAAAATGTTGTTTTATCATTTGCTATTCGAAAAAGATTTTGGTTTGGAATTACAATTAATGTATCAACTGAATTCTCTAATTTTTCTAGTCCAATTAATGCCGTTTCCATTCTTTTTTTACCTTCAAAATCAAAAGGTTTCGTAACAACTGCAATAGTAAGAATACCTTTTTCTTTTGCTTTTTGGGCAATAATAGGCGCGGCGCCAGTTCCTGTGCCTCCTCCCATTCCTGTTGCAATAAAAAGCATGTTTACATCCTCAAGCTCCATCATAATCTCATCTATAGTTTCATGGGCAGCTTGTTCTCCAATAGTGTAATCAGAACCTGCTCCCAATCCATTGGTAAGTTCTTTGCCAAGTTGTATTTGTGTCTTTGCCATGCTTCTCGATAATGCCTGTCCATCTGTGTTTGCTACCAAGAAGTTTATATTATTAACTTTCGAGTTAATCATTGTGTTAACCGCATTGCATCCTGCTCCGCCAACTCCAATCACTGAAATTTTTGGTTGAACATTTTCAATATTTTGAGGTATTGATAAATTTAAATTCATATTGATGCTCCTTTTCTAATTTTTTTCAAAATATAATTTTGAGATATCGTTTATATTCCAGATATCTGTTGGTAAAATTTCTTTCATGTTTAATTGATGCTCTGCAATTGATTGAAGTCTTTCAGGTCTGGATAAATAAGCAAGTTCAGCCTTTATAAGTTTTATATTTTGTTTTTTCTCTGAAATTAAATTATTCAGTTTTAAAATTTCTTTTTCTTTTTGTTGATAATTTATTTTTATCTCGTAATTAAAAAATATTACACCTAATACAGAGATAAATAATAATATATGAGTTGTTCTAATCATGCTGCGGTCTCATGCTTAAAAATAGGACTAAACTTTGTTCTTCTGGCAATTCTTAATTTGGCAGATCTTGCTTTATGATTAATTTTAATTTCATAATCAGAAGGGAGTACTGGTTTTTTTGTAATTATTTCAAAACTTTTTCTAAAATTTTCTTTAGGTGGTAAAAATTTTGAAATAACTAATTTAGATTTACCCTGACATTCATTTAGAAAATTTTTTACAATTCTATCTTCTTTAGAATGAAAAGATACTACACATAGAATGCCTCCATATGTTAATAACTTTTCTGATGCAATTAATCCTTTGTTAAGTTCAGTTATTTCATCATTGATAAACATTCTAATTGCTTGAAAAGATTTTGTTGCTTTATCTATTGTTTTCTTTTTACCAGGTATAGATTTTCTAATTATGTCTGCAAGTTCTAGAGTAGATGTGATTGGTGTTATCCCTCTTAATTTAACAATGTTTCGTGCAATTCTTCTTGAAAAAACTTCATCTCCAAAGTTATAGAAAATGTTAGATAACATCTCAGCACTATAATTATTAACAACCTCAATAGCTTTAATGCCTTCTTTTGACATTCTCATATCTAAAGGACCATCAAGTTTGAATGAAAATCCTCGATTTTGTGTTGTTAACTGTAAATTTGAAACACCTAAATCGAATATCATGGCTTTTATTTTCTTTTTAGAATGATTGGATTCTGAGAGTGTGTTGTCAATTTCTGAGAATTTTTTTTGGAAAAATTTAAATCTATTTTTGTATTTCTCTTTCAATTTGTTTGCGTATTTTAAGACTTCTGGATCTCTGTCAAATCCATAAACATCACAATTAGTATTTTCTAAAATAGCAGTGCTATATCCACCTAATCCAAAAGTAGCGTCAATAATGACTCCATTGGCAATCTTAAATTTTTTTAAATTTTCTAAAATTTCATCAAGCAATACTGGAACGTGTTCTAGAAAATTATTCATTAGATACACCTACTTTTTTATTAAGTATTAATTTTGGTGGCCCGCTAGATTGCAAGATTTTTTGAGTATTTTGATATTCTTTTTTATATTCAATATCTGACCAAATCATAAAAGATTTACCAATCCCTGCAAAAACAGCAATTTCATCAATGTCTGCATAGGATAAAAGAGATTCTGGAATATTAATCCTACCCTCATTATCGTATTTGATTTCAAAAGAGTCAGACATCATCATTCTTAGTATAGATGCATCTTTTGACATAGCGTCTATTTCATCAATAGCTTCCACGTATTGACTTATTCTTTTAAGTGTAGTGCCTTCTATGCATTTGAATTGTAAACTTTTAAATAAAATTAATGAGCCTCCCTCTAAATCGAGATATGTTCTAAAATTTCTAGGAACAGATACTCTGCCTTTTTTATCGATTTTATTATGAGAAGTTGATAAAAACATAATAATTTCATAATTTGATCACAATATTAATATTTTGGGATAGCATGGGATTTGTTGGGAGTCAATGGGAATTTTTATTTTTTAATAAGAGAGCTTATAAGCCGGATTCTGTTTAATGTGATAATTCATCTTAAAAAGTTTTTACAAACTTTTTTTAGCGGCCTACCCAGAAACGTTCAGGAAAAACATAGTTTCTTCTATTTGGCCTTGCTCCAAATGGGGTTTACAATGCCAATTGTATTACTACAATTGCGGTGAGCTCTTACCATCACCTTTTCAACCTTACCTAAATGGCGGTATATTTTCTGTTGCACTATCCCTAGGGTTTCCCCTGCTGGATGTTATCCAGCATTTTCCTCCTGTGGAGTCCGGACTTTCCTCTGCAATGCAGCTATCACAAAGCTCTCTTATATTAAATATTATATATTATTTTATAAAATGCAATTTTTGATAATCATTATTTATTATGATTTCTTCTAATATATTCCCATGACTTATTTATCATCTTTACGTAATGATTATTTTTTTCAACAAATTCTAATGGTTGTCCTTTTGCTATTAAAACATCAGGATGATGTCTTTTTAAAAGAGTTATCCTTTTTTTATTAATTTGATCTATTGGATCATTAATATTTGATTGCAAGACAGTATAGGGATCATTTTCGTTATTTGAGTAAATTTCTATTAATAAATTAAACTTTTTTTTGTCAAAACCAAATATATCAGACACTTTTTTAAGAAACTCTGTTTCCTCAACTGTTATTTTGCCATCAGATATTGCGATTGAAAATAACAAATGAATTAAATTTTCAAGTATAGAAGAATTTGGTTTAAATAATTTTGCAAGTTGTCTTGCATAGCTCTCAAAACCATGAACTGATTGTTTTGCAAAATTCCAGACTTTTTCAACATTCTTCAACTCATTCTGATTTATAATTAATCCCTTTTTAAAAGCATCTAGTTCCTGATGTGAAACAATTCCGTCTGCCTTGGCCATTTTTGCAGACAATGCAATAATTCCAATTGTAAAATTAACTTGTTTAACGGCAACATCTTCTGGCAGTTTTTTTCTGTTAAATTTGTCAATAGCATGACCAGCAAAAATTCCTAATAGTCCACCTAATGGTCCACCAACAACAAAACCACTGGTCCCTCCAAAAATTTTCCCCCAAATACTCATTGCAATAATAATTATACTATTTAACTTGATAACATTATAACAAGTTTAATATCATAAAAGTAAAATTTACTGTGGAGTAATTTTTGAAAAAATCAGATTTTACTGGATTAAAGTGCCCACTTCCAGTTTTAAAAGCAAAAAGAGTCATCAAAAAAATGAAACAAGGAGAAACACATCAATTTCTCTCTGATGATCCTGGAAGTCCAATTGATTTTTCACACTTATGTGAAGTTGAGAATTTAGAATTGAATTTTGTGAAAACACATGGGATATATTTATTTAATATTAGGAAACTATAGAAAATGGCAATTAATATAATAAAGTCAGTTCTATTTAATTTACATTTTTATATACTAACTTTTTTGTTAATTATAGTTATGTCACCAGTATTAATACTTCCTTTTTGGTTCATTAAAATTATTGCAAAGATTTGGGGTAAAATTTTAGTTTTTGGAATGAAGATTTGGTTAGGTTTAAATTTTAAAATAATTGGAAATTATAATAAAAATAAACCTTGCATTATTGCAGTCAAACATCAATCTGCTTGGGAAACAGTACTTTGTACAAGTATATTTAACATGCCTTCAATTGTATTAAAAAAAGAATTAATTTATCTACCAATAATAGGATTATATTTTTTAAAGGGAAGGGCGATACCTATCATTAGAGAAAATACAATTGAATCTTTAAAAAAAATAGTAAAAATGGCAAAAATAAATTTAAAAAAGGGTTCTTCTATTTTAATCTTCCCTCAAGGGACCAGAGTTCCTTTGCATGGTTCAACAAAGGATTATCCATATCAATCAGGCATTTATTTTTTATATTCTCAATGTAATATCCCGGTAATACCAGTTGCTCACAATGCTGGTTTATTTTGGCCAAAGAATAGTTTTTTAAAATATCCAGATAGACATAAAACAAAAACTGTTACTTTAGAAATAATAGATGAAATTCCATCAGGGTTGGATAAAAAAACATTTATGAATAGATTAGAAAAAAGTATTGAAGATAAAACTAGAAAACTAATTCAAGAGGAAAGTGATGGATGACACATTTCATAGACGAATTAATCATCAACTAAATGTTTTTAATAAACCTTTGCTAAGTTGTAATTGTAATAAAACTCTTACTGAAAAGATAAAATTGACGGGAATTTACAGAGATGGTTACTGCAAAACAGAAAAAAATGATTTTGGGTTACATACAGTTTGTTCAATCATGACTGATGAATTTTTAGGATTTAGTAAATCTGTTGGTAATAATTTATCAGATCCTGTCCCTGAATATAATTTTTCAGGGCTTGCATCAGGTGATCGATGGTGTTTATGCGCCGAAAGGTGGAAGCAAGCATATTTTTCAAATAAAGCGCCAAAAGTAATTTTAGAATCAACAAACATTTTAACTCTTTCAGTGATAGAGTTTAGTATATTAAAGAAATTTTCTTATTAGAAACAAAGAAAGGTAAAAATTATGCATTTAGATCAAGTTGTTAATGTACATTGTACCGATACAGACAAGGAAAATAAAGGAAGAGTTGTTAGAATGCATCCTAAGGGAATTGATGTCGAATTAAATGATATAATTTTAAAATTTAATAAATTGAAACCAAATTTATATGTTTGTAATTATTCAGGATTAGAGTTTGTTATAAAAACTTAAATTATTTTTGGTTAGAATTAGCTATGTCTATAACTTTATCGTCTTTTTGTTTTTCTTTTCTTTTCATTCCAGCGACATCAATAATTCCACCCTCAAATACAGCTAATTGATTATATATGATATCGCCAGATATTTTTCCATTTTCCATGATAATTATATTATCAGCATCTACTTTTCCATTAACAAAACCAGAAACTATCAATTCTTCAGTTTTTAATTCACCTTCAAAAGTACCATCAGTATCTACAATTGTTTGATCAGCTTTCAAGCTACCAATAAATTTATTTTTCAAAACTATAGTTCCAGAAGTTGAGTATTTTCCTTCAAAAACGCCGTCTCCATCTAATTGAGAGCAAGTATCGATGTTTTTAATTTTATCTTTTAATGGTGACGATATTCTATTAATTTTAATCATTAACTATATAAACAATTTAAGTTTAAATCTGCAAGTTAAATCATAAATTTTTTTATTGTTGATAGAGATTTATTCATAATATAAAAATTAAACTTCTATGGAAAAAATTTACTATAATAATCCGCTTTTAAAAAGGTCATCTGAATTAAGAAAAGATAAAAATTTTTTAAAAGGTATTTTAGACAATGAAGACGTAAATTTTATTCCAATGAGAGATGATGAAAATTATTTCATATCAGGAAAAAAGGAAATTAAACCACTTATTCTTAAAAGACAAGAATTAGAACTTTATACAAAAGATATAAATTTAGATAAAATGATATTTTTAGGAAAAATAAATGAAAAATTTTATTTTTCTATCAATATAAAATCAAAAATTGATAAGAATAATTTAGAAATTGATCAGGGTGATATCATTACTGATCAATTAAGAAATGTCATTGGAAGTTTAACAGAATTGGATAGTTCATATTTAGCATTAGCTAAAGGTATGATTTTTTGGCATAAAAAAAACAAGTTTTGTGGAGTATGTGGATCAAAAACAAAAGCAAAAGAGGCTGGTTTTGTTTTAAAATGTGTAAATAAAAATTGTAATGAAAGCCATTTTCCAAGAACAGATCCAGCTATTATAACACTTGTTTCAAATAAAGATAAAGTTTTGTTGGCACGTTCGTCCAGGTTTCCCCAAAAAATGTATAGTACTCTTGCTGGATTTGTTGAACCAGGAGAAAGTCTTGAATTAGCTTTAAAAAGAGAGGTCTACGAAGAGGTTGGGGTAAATGTCAATAAAATTGAATATTTTCAGTCTCAACCTTGGCCATTTCCAGCATCTCTAATGCTTGGATTTTTTGCCGAAACAGAAGATACTGATTTACATGTCGATAAAGATGAAATAGAAGATGCAAATTGGTTTGATATAAATCAATTAAAAGATTTGACACATCCTGACATTACGGATGGATTTAAACTTCCTAGATTTGACTCTATTGCAAGAAGACTTGTTAATGATTGGATAAGAAGACATGAGAAAAAATAAAATTTTTGAAAAAATTAAAATTAAAGATACTGAATTTTCCAACAGAATTGTTGTATCTCCAATGTGTCAATACTCTGCAGAAAATGGTTTGATGAATGATTGGCATTTCCAGCATTTATCACAATTTGGTTTTAGTGGTGCAGGCTTAGTGATGATTGAATCAACAGCTATAGAGAAAATTGGAAGAATCACTCAAAATTGTACAGGAATTTATGATGATGAATGTCTTTTATCAATTAAAACTATAATGGAAAAAGTTAAAGCACTATCATTAAATGAGGTTAAATTTGGAATTCAACTTGGTCATGCTGGCAGAAAAGCATCTACTCAGAGACCTTGGGAAGGAAGATCTTATCTAAGACATAACCAAAATCCTTGGAAAACAATTGCGCCATCTGCTATCCCATTTGACAAAGATTGGCCAATTCCTAAAGAGATGAATGATGATGATTTGCAAAGGGTAAAAACAGCTTTTATTGATGCAACAAGAAGAAGTGTTAAAGCTGGATTTGATTTAATAGAAATTCATGCTGCGCATGGATATTTATTACATCAATTTATGTCGCCAATATCAAATCAAAGAAAAGATAAATATGGAGGGAGTCTTGATAATAGAATGAGATTTCCTTTAGAAGTTTTTGAGGAGGTAGTTAAAGTTTCAAATAATTTGCCTATTGGAATGAGAATTACTGGAACAGAATGGGAAGAAAATGGAATTGAAATAGAAGATGCATTAGTTTTTTCTAAACATCTTAAAAACTTAGGTTGTGATTATGTTTGCGTTTCAAGTGGTGGTAATACACCAAGTCCTAAAATACCAGTTAAAGAGCATTATCAAGTGCATTTATCGAAACATATAAAACAAAATTCATATATTTTAACAAGAACAGTTGGAATGATAACAGACCCAATTAAAGCAAATAAAATACTTGAAAATGATGAAAGTGATATGATTGCAATGGCAAGAGCATTTCTATCTAATCCTAGATGGGTTTGGGATGCTGCTGATATTTTAGGTGCTGATATTGAAACTCCTAATCAATATGCAAGACGTTTTAAAAAATCTATTTAATATTTTTTTTTCCTTCAGATAGCAGTTTCATCAAGGATTTAGAATGTTCTTCTGACAAATTTAATTCTTTACGCAAATTTTCAATTTTTTGTGCTTCTTCGTCAGTAATAATTCCATCTCTAAGAGCCTCATTAATTTCTGCCTCAAAAAGGGCTGACTTTCTAGACCTTAAATTAGCAAAAGAAGTAGCGACTATTCCCGTCAAAAGGGCTACAGTACATATTCCCATTATTGCTGTAAAAGCTCCAATTACTTTTCCTAAAGGTGTAACTGGAGAGACGTCACCATAACCAACTGTTGTTAATGTAATAAGTCCCCACCACATTGTTTCAGGTATTGAGCTAAAGTTATCAGGTTGTACCTCATGCTCTGCAATGTACATCAAAGAACTAGATAAAAATAATGCGATCAGCATTAGATATAATGCTGCTGAAAATGATTGCCAATCTTCTTTTATAGCCGAGAAAAAATCTTCCAAAGCTGTAGAATAATTTGATAATTTTAGAAGTCTTAATAATCTTAGTACTCTTAGCCAACGTAAATCAACACCTCCAAAAAATATAGGAAGTATTGAAGGCAAAATAGCTACTAAGTCAATAATTCCATTAAAACTAAAGATATATTTCAATCTTTTTTTAATTAAGTTCTTGGAAGTTGTTTCTGCGTTTGCGCTTGCTGACCAAACACGTAAAAAATATTCGATAGAAAATATAACAACAGATATTGTTTCAAAAATAAAAAATTCGTAACCAAAACTATCTCTTATTGATTTTACTGATTCTAAACATACTGCGGTAACATTTAATAGAATGAGAATAAATAAGAAAATATCAACGAGTCTACTTTGTAAATCCGTGGAAGAGCCTCTTGAGAGTAATTCGTTAGTCCTAATTTGAATTTTATGATATTTATTCATCATTCTTATTTATGGTGTAGTTGCTGTTAAGCCTCCATCAACTACAATCTCGGTCCCTGTAATATATTTTGCTTCATCTGATGTTAAAAATAAAACTGCGTTCGCCACATCAAATGAACTCCCCATCTTTTTCATAGGAACTTGATTATTTCTTGTTTTAACGAATTCCTCATATTTCCCGTCAGCATATTTATTTGCAAGTCTTTCAACAAGAGGAGTGTGCATTAATCCAGGAACAACACAATTTAATCTTATTTTATTTTCTGCATGTATAATTGCTGTTGTTTTAGTCATTTGCATTAACGCTGCTTTAGATGCGCTATAACCAACCTGAGGTTTACCCACATATCTCATTCCAGCTACAGATGAAATATTTACAATAGATCCACCACCAATTTTTTTCATTGTTGGTATAACTTGTTTGATAGCAAAAAAAGCAGTATCTAAATTTGTACTAAATTGTTCTCTCCAAACATCATAATCCATAACTTCTGGGTCACCTGGTTCAGATCTGCCTACATTGTTAACTAAAATATTAATTTTTTGATGCTGATTTGATACATTTTTGAAAAAAGAGTCTACATCTTTTTTTTTAGACATATTTACTTCATGAATTTCACATTTATTATTTTCTTTAAGAATAAAATCCTGCGTATTTTTCGCTGCTTTATAATTTAAATCTGTTCCTATAACTTTTGCTCCTTGCCTTGCTAACAAAGTTGCAATAGCTCTACCGTTTCCCCAACCTTCACCTTCAGATCCACATCCTGTAACAATGGCAGTTTTTCCATCTAAATTTAACATAATTTTTTTCTTTCTAATCTTATGTTTTAACTCTAACATAATAATAATAAAATCTTAAATTTTTATGATTGATATCAAAAATCTCATTAAAAGTAGATATGCACAAGATAGTGATTTCAAAAAATCTTTTGATATGCCTAATTCAATATCTAAAAGAATATTAAGAAAATCTTGTCGCAAATTTAAAAAATCAAAAATTTCAAAAGAAATTTTGATATCTTTAATAGCCTCAGCCCAAGCCGCACCTTCAAAGTCTAATCTTCAGCAATATTCTATTTTATTAATTAAAAATAAAGAAATGAAAAATCAATTAAGTAAACTTTTGAGGAAAACAGCATGGGCTTTAGAAGCACCTTTATTTTTTTCTTTTTTTAGCTGATATTAGAAGAAATAAAATTATAACAGAACATAAAGGCTATGAGTATAAAAATAACAGTATTGATTATTTTATGAATGCTGTAATTGATGCTTCACTCGCTATGCAAAATTTAATTAATAGTGCAGAAGAGTTGGGATTAGGAATTTGTCCAATTAGTATGGTTAGAAACCACTTAGAAGAAGTTAAGAAAATGTGTCATTTACCCAAAGGTGTATTTCCAATAGCAGGGCTTAGTGTTGGTTGGCCTGATGAAAATAATGAAGTTTCAATTAGGTTACCCATGAAAGTAGTTTTTCATGAAGATTTTTATGACGATAAAGATATGTTAAAGCAAATTCATTATTATGATAAAACTATTGAATGTGTACAACCAATACCAAAATCAAAACAAAGACATGTAAATGTTTATGGGTTTAATAAAAAAAATACGTGGTCTGAAAATATCTCAAGACAAATGTCATTACCAGAGAGAAAAGAGTTTAAAAAATGGTTAAAATCTAATGGATTTAATCTAGATTAATTAATTATTTCTTTTATAAGTTTATTAAAATTATCTGGTTTTTCATACATAATCCAGTGGCCAGCATTAATCTCAACATGAATTCGTATATCCTTACAAGCTGCTCTAAATATAGAAATCCTTTCTTCTAAATAAGGACCAACTGTTGCATCTTTTTCTCCAAAAATTAGATAAGGGATTATATTTTGTTTTTCTAATATTTTTATTAGAGTATTGGTAGCTGATATAGGTCTACTTTTAAGCCTGTGATTATTTGTGTTTTCTAATTGTATATATAAGGATAACAGATCAATATTTTTTGGGTTGTTAATCATTAATATTTTCAGATTTTCAAAATGCGCTCTTAAGATTTCTTCAAAAGACATTTTAGGTGTTCGACGAACCATTTCTCTCATCGGCCCTCTTCTTGCACCTGTTCCACCAGGTCCAACCAAAATTAAATTTTTCAATTCAATTCCTTTTTTTAAAAATTGATAAGAAAGATGTCCTGAAATTAAACCTCCAAACGAAAACCCAACTAAATTTATATTATCTAAATCAGTAATATTTAGTTTCCTAAAAGTTTGATAAAGATTTAAAGATATATTTTCCGGTGTGTGATCAGATTTTAAATCTGAAGACTCTCCAAACCCAGGCATATCAGGGATTAAAATTTGATAATATTTTGATAAGTATGTAACTTGTTTAACCCAATGTCTCCAAGACCCATAACCACCATGTAAAAAAATAATAGGTTGTCCTTTACCCCAAATTCTCCAACAGACTTTTGTATCATCGGTACTTATAAATAATTTTTTTGAACCTTTCTCAAATTCTTCAATTTCTTTTTGCAATTTTTTTTCGATAAATTTTTCTATTTGCATAATAGCACCATGTGATAAGGTATTATTATTGATATAAATCAATTTTTACAATTAATTAATTATAATCTAAAGGATTTCGTATGCCTCATATTTTTGCATCAGAAGCATTATCACACATAACTGTACTCGATCTTACTCGTGTTAGATCAGGTCCAACAGCTGTAAGACAATTAGCTGACTGGGGAGCTAATGTGATCAAAATTGAACCTCCTGAGAGCATTGAACCAGATGGGTCTTTAGGTGCTTCTAGAGATACTGCTGATTTCCAAAATTTGCATAGAAACAAAAGAAGTTTAACCCTTAATTTAAAAGATAAAAAAGCAATTGAAATATTTTATAAACTTGTTGAAAAAAGCGATATTGTGGTAGAAAATTTTAGGCCTGATGTCAAAGATAGATTAGGGATTAATTATAGTAAATTAGAGAAAATAAATCCTAAGATTATTTTGGCAAGTATATCAGGTTTTGGTCAAGATGGACCTTATGGGAAAAGACCTGGATTTGATCAAATTGCACAAGGGATGGGTGGCCTAATGAGTATAACAGGAGCCCCTGGTGAAGGTCCTATGAGAGTAGGTGTTCCAATAGCTGATTTAACAGCTGGGTTATTTTGTGCAATGGGGATACAAACAGCATTAATTGAAAGAGAAAAATCTGGCAAAGGACAATGGGTAACAACTTCATTATTGCAGGCACAAATATTTATGTTAGATTTTCAAGCTGCAAGATGGTTATGCGAAAAAACGGTTCCAAAACAAGCAGGTAATAATCATCCAACAAGTGTTCCTACAGGAGTTTTTAAAACATCTAATGGAGCTATTAATCTTGGCGTTGCTGGTGAAACGATTTGGAAGAGGTTTGCAGAAGCCGTAAATAAAAAAGAATGGTTAGAAATGCCAGAATTTTCTAGTGCAAAGGCTAGATTAGAAAATAGAGATTATCTTAATGGTTTAATTGAAGAAGTAACTTCTAAAAAAACAAGTGAAGAATGGGTTGATGAATTAGAAAAGGTAGGTTGTCCATGTGGTCCAATATATTCAATTGATGAAGTATTTAATGACCCACAAGTTAAGCACTTAAATATGGCTAAAGAAATTAATACTGATCCATTTGGTAAAACATGTCTTGTAAATCAACCATTCAATTTGAATAGAACTCCAAATGAATTTAAACAAAAACCTCCTAAAAAAGGAGAGCATACTGCAGAAATATTAAATGAATTAGGTATTAAAGATGATGAATTAAGTTCTTTAGAACAACAAAATATTATTTAAATAGAGGTATAAGATGACAACAAACAAAATGATTTTGAATATTAAAAGCAATGTTGCTTACATAACTTTTAATAATCCAGAAAAGCATAACGCTGTATCTTTGGATATGTGGGATAGTTTAGAAGAAATGTTAAATCAATGCGAAAAAGATCATAATGTTAGAGTTGTTGTTTTAAATGGGGCAGGTGGAAAATCTTTTGTATCAGGGGCAGATATTTCAAAATTTGAAAAAGAACGGTCTACAAAAGAAGCTGTTTTACATTATAATTCTAGAACTCAAAAAGTTTATGAAAGGTTAGAATCATTCCCAAAGCCAACAATTGCAATGATTGATGGCTATTGTATAGGTGGCGGACTAAATGTTGCTGTTTGTTGTGATATTAGGATATGTTCCAAAAAGTCTCAATTTGCAATGCCTGCAGCTAAACTATCATTAGGTTATCCTTTTTCATCTATTAAAAGATTGTTCGATATAATGGGTCCAGGGATGTCAAAGCATTTTATGTTTACTGCTGAAAGAATATTAGCTGATGAAGCTTTGTCTTGTGGATTAGTGCAAAAACTTGTAGAAGATGAAAATCTAGAAGAATTTGTAAATAATTATGCTGAAAAAATTGCAGGAAATGCTCCGTTGACTATTAAAGCTATGAAAAATATCGGAATTGAAATTTTAAAAAATCCAAATGATAGAAATTTAGATGAATGTAAAAAATTAGCAGAAGCTTGTTTTGACAGTAATGACTATGTTGAAGGAAGAAGAGCTTTTATGGAAAAAAGAAAGCCAAATTTTAAAGGAAATTAAATTATTTATTTTTTAAAATTATACTTGAAGCTTTCTCTCCTATCATCATTGCACCTGCATTTAAATTAGCAGATAACATTGTAGGCATTATGGACGCGTCTACTACTCTAAGATTTTCTATGCCGTATACTTTAAGTTCATTATTAACAACTGCTGTTTTATCTGCACTTGGACCCATTCTACATGTGCCCATTTGGTGATAACAGGTCAAACCTCTCTCACGTGCTATATCAAGTAATTCATCAAAACTATCTCCAACTCCTTTTCCAGGATAAAGCTCATGGTCTAAATATTTTGATAGGGCGTTGCTGTGCATTAATTTTCTAGATAATCTTATACCTTCAACTGCAACTCTCTGATCTTCTGGTGCTGAAAGATAATTTGGTTGAATGATTGGTTTTTCAAAAGCATCTGAACTTTTAACATTAACCCATCCAAGACTTTCTGGTCTTTGCTGCCACGCTGCTATGGAAAATCCAGGTTCTGTATCTAATCCTGCCTGGTTGCCTTCTGGGTAACTTGCTGGAGTAAATGTCATTTGTAAGTCATGATTTTTTATAGTTTCATCAGAATGCCAAAAACAATAAACAAGAGTTGGTCCTAAACTTAAAATTGAATTGCCATTCCAAAAGTACTTTATAATTTCTTTTATAAGTGGTAGCCCTCTTGATTGTTCATTAATGGTAGAAATATTTTTAACCCTACCAGTAAGCCTGACATTATAATGATCCCTTAAGTTTTTGCCGACTCCATTAAGATCATGTATAATTTTGATACCATTTTTTTTGAGAATATCCGCAGGGCCTACACCTGAAATTTGAAGTATCTGTGGAGAGTTTATCGCTCCAGCAGATAATATAACTTCTCTACTGGCTTTAATTTTAATCTTTTGTGTTTTGTTATTTGATAAAACGTATTCAACAGCATTTGCTATATTATTTTCTATGATTATTTTTGTGACATGTGCGTTTGTTAAAATTTCTAAATTTTTTCTGTTTTTTATAGGGTACAAAAATGATCTAGCTGAACTCTTTCTTAAACGTTTGTGAGTAGTTCTTTGGACGTAAGATACTCCTTCTTGTTTTTCACCATTATAATCTTTATTAAGAGGGATGCCATATTCTATAGCTCCTTTTATAAATGCATCACATAAAGGATGTCGCCATTCTAAATTAGAAATAATTTGCTCTCCATCGTTCCCTCTAAATTCTGAATCTGCACCCCCAATTTTTTTCTCCATGTTTTTGAAATGAGGCAACAAATCATCATAAGACCAACCTTTATTTCCTTTTTGAGCCCAAACATCAAAGTCCATGCTTTGGCCTCTATTAAAAACAACTCCATTAATAGAACTTGAACCACCAAGTGTTTTACCTCTAGGAATTTCAATAGATCGATTTTTAGTTCCCCAACTGGGTTCAGATTGATACATCCAGTTGAGGTTTTTATTTTTTAGGTTATACATAAAACCTGCGGGTATATGTATTAGTGGATTCCAATCTTTTGGGCCAGATTCAATCAAACATACCTTGTTTTTAGGGTTTTTAGTTAGCCTATTAGCCAGCACACAACCAGCCGAACCAGCCCCTATTATAATAAAATCAAATTCATTCATTTTAATTACATTAAATGAAACAATGAATAAATAAAGTAATTTAAAATTAATTTATAACCATTATTCTATATTATATGTGTGGAAGGTTTACTTTATATGACTTGTCTAAGTTTAATATCAATATAAATTATGAATTTAAACCAAACTTCAATATTTCGCCCGGTTCAAGTATTTTAATTCTAAATGAAAATAAATTACCTATAATTATTAATTGGGGGATAACGGCAAATTGGTCTGAGAAAGTAAAAATTTTTAATTCACGTTCTGAAACGTTAATGGTTAAGAAATCATTTAACAATATGAAAAGATGTGTTTTTTTAGCTAATGGTTATTACGAGTGGAAAAGGATTGGACAAAATAAAATTCCATTTTATCATTATTTATCAGATGAAATTATGTTTTTCGCTGGAATTTATAATGATGATGGGGCATGTATAGTTACTAGAGAAAGTTATTCAAAAATTAATAAAATTCATTCAAGACAACCTGTTTTACTGAAGTATGATAATTTTAATACATGGTTTGATAAAACTCATAATTTTGAGTGTCAGTTTTCAATAGAAATGAATATTTATGAAGTCTCAAAATCTGTTAATTCTGTTAAAAATAACTCGTTTAAAAATATTCAAAAAGTGAAAAATTAATTTTATATGAGCAGTGAAAACATAAAAATATCTGTGATAATTCCAACTTATAATAGGTCTAAATTATTAAACAGATCTATAAGATCTGTTTTAAATCAAACTTTTGAACCAAATGAAATCATTGTTGTAGACAACGGGTCTACTGATGATACACGAGAAATGGTATCTAAAAATTTTAGAAATATTTGTTATATTTATCATGATAAAAAAGGTGTAAGCTCAGCAAGAAATGCAGGCATCAAAATATCCAAAAGTAATTGGATATCCTTTTTAGACTCTGATGATGAATGGATGAACGATAAATTATTTTTACAAAAGGAATATATTTTAAAAAATCCAGATGTTGATTTTCTTCATACAAATGAAATTTGGTTTAAAAATGGAAAACATTTAAATCAAAAAAAAATCCATAAAAAATATGGTGGTTATATTTTTAAAAATTGTTTAAAACTTTGTTGTATTTCACCAAGTAGTACTATCATTAAAAAAAAATTATTTGATAAAATTGGATATTTTGATGAAAGTTTTGAGGTTTGTGAGGATTACGAATTGTGGTTAAGAGTTTCCTCTAAAATAAAAATTCATTTTTTGGAAGACAAACTTACTATAAAACACGGCGGTCATTACGGACAATTATCAAAAAAATATTGGGGGATGGATAGGTTCAGAATAATGGCAATAGAAAAAAATATATTAAATCATTGGTTTAATGAAGAACAAAAAAAATATGCTATTAATGATCTGATTTCAAAAATTAAAATTATTTTGATTGGAGCAAAAAACCGAAATAACCAAAAATTATTTTGTGAGTATCATAATAAATTATTAAAATGGAAAAGTTAAATTCAACTGAGAATAGTTATATTTGCGAATATTGTTTCATAGTAAATAACATATCTGAAGCTCAATTTTTTATCAATAGGTTCAATCTTAAACCTAAAAAACAATATAATTTATTTTCAATATTTTCTAATCAAAAAAAAGATATATGGCTTGCAATCAATCAGGATACAATTTCTCCAACTGTAACACCTATTTATTTAAATAATTGTGCAAATGCTAATGAACAAACAACATGGATATTTTTTTCATTTTCTTTTTTATCTAATTTAAATTCGCCACATTTTATTATTATCGATGAAATAATAGACGCAAGTACACAAAATAAGCTTTATCCGTCAGTTTCTTGTTTGAAGAAACTTAAAAGAAAAAATGCTTTTTCTAATGAACAAAAGTTTCAAAATCAAGAACGTATAACTTTAAAAAATATATATGAGATATATAAAACATTAGAAAAACTAGTTAATAAGGAATTGATATTTGTTACAACTCTATCTATGCCAGAAAAGTATAAACTATCGGATATTGATAACAAAACAATCAAATCTGAACAAAACAAATATATTACAGAAATAATGAATTTATCTGATGAAATGAAGATTACAATTTTTCCTTTTTTTTATGTTTTGAATTTCTACAAAGAAATCGAAGAAAAATTTAAATTTTCAGTTTATGAACAGAATGTTTTAAAAAATCTTCTAAAGCAATTTAATCCTAATGATTTAAAACATAATTTAAAATTCATTAAAAAAATAAAAAATGGAAAACTAGTAATAAATTACTTAAAACAAAAATTATTGTAGGTAAAAAGATTGATGAATACTATCTATGTTGAAAATGAAATTAAAGACAATTCAAGAACCTTGTCTATTTTATCAAAATTTAAAAGATCGAGAATACTATATATTAATAAATATTCTGAAATTTTTAACAAAAAAAATCAAAGTTTTAGATTACAAAAAAAAGATCCTTTGTTAATTCTTGCAAAAAAAAAAAATAATTTAGTCTTAAAAGCTCCTGAAGGATTTGGAATAGGTGCTAATAAAAATTATTATTTTTCTCATATGTATAATTGTATTTATGATTGTAAATATTGTTTTTTACAAGGCTTATATTCCTCCGCAAATTACTTAGTTTTTGTTAATTATGAAGATTTTTTAACCCAAATAAAAAATTTGATTACTAGAAATAAAGGTAAAAGTATAACATTTTTTCTGGGTATGACTGTGATTCATTAGCAATGGAAAAAGTAACAAGTTTTGCAGATTTTTTCTTAAAAAACTATTTGGAAAACGAAAAAATTACATATGAGTTTAGAACAAAAAGTTTACAAATAAATTCTTTTTTAAAAAATAGACCATCAGAAAATATTATAATTGCTTATAGTTTGCTCCCAGGTGACTTAGCTCAAAAATTTGATATTAAGGCCCCATCAATAAATTTAAGAATAAAATCATTAAAACAACTTACATCACTTGGTTGGCAAGTTGGTCTAAGGTTTGACCCATTAATATATAATAATAATTGGAAAATTTCTTATAAAGAACTGATAAGAACTATTTTAGATGAAATTAATACAAATTACGTGCATTCCGTGAGTTTTGGTTCTTTAAGATTCCCAAAACAAATCTTTAAAACAATAAATAATATGTATCCTGGAGATGAATTATTTTCGCATAATTTTGAAAAAAGAGATAATGTATTCTCTTACAAGGATGAAGTTGAAAAAGAAATGATTTCATATTGTAAAAATCTAATTTACAAAAAAGTTAAAAAAGATGTACAAATTTTCTCTTGCACTCCATATTAACTTACATGCTATACAATAAAAATATTATTGTTACAGGAAGCTCAAGTGGTATAGGTTTATCTATAACTAAAGCTTTGCTTAAAAACAAAGCAAATGTATTTGGTGTTTCAAGAAGAAATCCAAGTATTTCAAATAAAAATTATCATCATATTAAATTTGATTTATCAAATATTGAAACTGAATACGAAAAGTTGAACAACTTATTTAAAGAAAAACCAATTGATGGATTAATTAGTAACGCTGGTACGGGAAAGCTTGATAGTTTAGAGAATTTTTCTCCAAAACAAATATCTGAATTCATTAAATTAAATTTGAATTCTCATATAATTATTACACGAATTTTATTGCCATATTTTAAAACAATTAATAATGGATTTTTGATTTATATTGGATCTGAAGCTTCATATAAGGTTGGAAAATATGGGAGTATTTATAGTGCTTGCAAATTTGGGTTGCGTGGGTTTGTTAAATCAATAAGAATTGAAACTTCTTTAAACAACATTAAAGTCACTCAAATTAATCCAGGTATTGTTAAAACACCTTTCTATAATAACTTAAAAATATCTCCTGGAAATGAACATGATGAATTTGTTGAACCTAATGATATAGCAGATATCATTATTAATGTTCTTAAGATTAGAATAGGTACAGTTATTGATGAAATTAATTTAACTTCTCAGAAACAAATCATCAAATTTAAGAGTAAAAATTGAAAATTTTATTTGTTATATTTGTTTTATTTACAAAGTTTGTTAGCGCAGAAGTTATTGATATAAATAATAGAGAACTTAGCAATTTAATTGAAAAAGAAATTAAGATTATAGATGTTAGAACTCAGAGAGAATGGAAATCTATTGGTATTATTGAAGGAAGTTTTTTAATATCTTTATTAAATAAAAATAAAAAATTTATTTTTGAGGAGTGGTATGAAATTTTCAAAAACAAGTTTATCAAGGATAAATCTATTATCTTTATTTGTGCTTCTGGAGTTAGGTCTAATTACATATCACATTTGGTTAAGAAAAAAAAACCAGATCTCATTGTTTATAACCTTAAAAAAGGAATTAACCACTGGATAAGATCTGGTTATAAAATTCAGAGATTAAGTAATTAATCTATAGTAGTTACAGCTCTTCTATTTTTAGACCAAGCCATATCATTTGAACCAACGACTGCTGGCTTTTCCTTTCCATAAGAAATAACTCTAATTCTATCTGGGCTTATCCCTTCAATAACTAAGTAATCTCTTACTGCTGTAGCTCTCTTTTCACCTAATGCTAAGTTGTACTCTCTTGTACCTCTTTCATCACAGTGACCTTCAATTGTAAAAGTCAAATCTGAATTAACTCTTAAAAATCTTGATTGCTTGTCTAAAGTTAGCTTTGCTTCTGATGATAATTCAGATGAATCATAATCAAATAAAACTCTATCTCCAACGGCGATTAATTTATCAGCCGGTGTTTCTTTTGCTGATCCAAATAATGATGCACTGCCTGCTTTTGCAGCTTTTGCAGTAGAACTTGCTTTTCCAGCAGTGCTTTTAACTGCATCTTGTGTAGCTGTCTCACATGATGCTAAGAAAAATAATGCACCAACAACTAAAATAAATTTATTAAACATATTAACTCTCTTTATTAACTGAATCGGTTATTTTTGAATATAGATTAGAGACTGAAGGTTTAGTTTCAACATTTAGGTCGCTTTCTTTTAATATATTGAATCTTTCTTTAATAGCAAATTCACTTAAATAAATCGATCCCGTACTTGCTCTAGCTCTTGACTCTATGAGATAATGTAAAATGCCATTCATTTCTTTCTTGTCAACAATTGTATATGTTAAATCTTTGTTTTCTTTGTTATAAATAGATAAACCTATATCAATTTCTTGCTTTTGAGCCATGTCTGCCTCTTAACTAATCAGGTGATATTATATTAAAATAAAATAATGTATTTGAAAATATTTCACGTATCGTGATATTGTATTATTATTGGAATTTTTTTTATGTCATTTCAAAAACCCTATAAACCTGAAGAATATAAAAGTTTAATCGAAAAAAATTTTTCTGAAATTTGGTTTCAATTCCTTTATTTTGAAGTGATGAGAAGTAGAGATTGTGTAAGATTTATGAGAAACAATCCTAATGGATACTTAATTTTACAGGTAATTAGTTGGCATCATGGTTTAGTCTTATTGTCAGAAAATAAAAATCAAGATAGAAAAAATTTTGTAAAAAGTTGGGAAGCAAGTGCTAAATCTAAAACAAAGCCAAATAAAAAACTGACATATTCTTTGGTTTCTGAACTTACTGGCCTTAGCATCGAGACAATAAGAAGACAGGTAAAAAAATTAATTAATGATGGATGGGTAACTTACACAAAAAAAGAAGGAATAATTTACACCCCACATATAGACAAAGCTAAACAAATGACAGAGAACTTAAACCCAAAAGAAATTGATAGGTTTGTAAATCTGTTATCTAACATTGATAAAATAAGGTTTAGGGAATGAGTAATTCAGTTGTAGTTGTTACTGGTGGTTCTGGAGGTATAGGTCAAGCAATAATTAAAAAGTATCTTCAGGAAAGATGTTTTGTTATATCTGCTGATTTAGAAAATACTTCTGATAATGAGAATAAAAATTTTAACTTTTTACAATGTAATGTTGAATGTGAAAATAGCATAAATAATTTATTTGAATTTGTTTTAAAAAAATATAATAGGATTGATTATTTTTTCTCTAATGCAGGCATTCTATCACTTGGAGATGAAAATTCTATCAATTTTGATTGGGAAAAAAATTGGAAATTACATTTGATGAGTCATGTTTTTGTTTCTAGAAAATTATTGCCTATTTTTAAAAAACAAAAATTTGGTTATTTTTTAATTACTGCGTCTGCGGCAGGCCTCTTAACCCATATTGATTCAATAACTTATTCTGTAACAAAACATAGTGCGATTGCATTTGCAGAATGGATAGCAATTAATAATAGAGAACATGATTTCCATGTTTCAGTTATTTGCCCTCAAGCGGTAAGAACTAATATGACAAAAGGAAGAGAAAAAGACGTAGCTTCTGTTGACGGAATGTTAGAACCTGATGTTTTAGTTGAAAAAATTCAAGAGGGCATAGATAAGAAACAATTTTTAATTTTACCGCACCCAGAAGTTCAAAATTATATTGATAAAAAATCATCTAACTATGACAATTGGATAAGTGGCATGGCAAGACTTAAACAAAAAATTGAGGATAATAAGTGAAATTAGAAAAAATTGATCATGTTGTAATTACAGTCAAGAATTTAAATAAAACAATTGATTTTTATACAAATATATTAGGAATGAAGTTAGAAGAATTTTCTTCATCATTAAATAATGATCAGATTAGGTATGCCGTGAGTTTTGGTTCTCAAAAAATTAATATTCACGAAGAAAAAAAGCCCATTAAACCCAATGCATTAAATTCATCCTCGGGATCAATGGATATCTGTTTTATTTCCAAAAATAAGATTAATAACTGGGTTCATCATTTAGTAAAAAAAGGAATTAATATTGAAATTGGACCTGAGAAAAAAACTGGTGCTTTAGGTCCCATTTTATCTATATATATAAGAGATCCAGATTTTAATTTAATTGAAATATCTAACCAATTGTAATTTTAGATTGATTTCATAATGGCATCGCCACATTCATTGGTTTTAGCATTGCCTCCTAAATCTTTGGTTCTGTTTTTTTGTTTAGATATAGTTGATTCAATTGTCTTGATGATATGATCATGTGCCTCTTTGTATCCAAAATGGTCTAACATCATAGCACCAGCCCAAATTTGTCCAATAGGATTTGCAATATTTTGTCCGGCAATGTCAGGTGCGGATCCATGAACTGGTTCAAATAAAGATGGAAAATCTTTTTCTGGATTAATATTTCCTGAAGGGGCAACACCAATTGTACCTGTGCATGCTGGTCCTAAGTCAGATAAAATATCACCAAAAAGATTTGATCCTACAACGATATTGAACTTTTCTGGATTTAAAACAAAATGAGCACATAAAATGTCAATGTGATATTTATCAAATTTAACTTCAGGAAAATTTTTTGATATTTCTTCAACTCTCTCATCCCAGTAAGGCATCGTAATTGAAATGCCGTTGGATTTTGTAGCTGAAGTTAAATGTTTTCTTTTTGTTTGCATTGCTAGGTTAAAAGCAAATTTTAAAACTCTATCCACTCCAATTTTTGTCATTATAGTTTCTTGGACAACAAATTCTCTTTCAGTGTTAGGAAACATTTTTCCGCCAATAGATGAGTATTCTCCTTCAGTATTTTCTCTAACAATATAGAAATCAATATCGCCTGGATTTTTATTAGCTAATGGAGAGGGAACCCCAGGCATTAATTTGACAGGTCTTAAGTTAACATATTGATCAAATTCTCTTCTAAACTTCAGAAGTGATCCCCATAAAGAAATATGATCTGGGATTTTATCTGGCCAACCTACAGCTCCAAAAAAAATAGCATCATGATTTGAAATTTTTTCTTTCCAATTATTAGGCATCATTTGTCCATGCCTTTCATAATAATCATAGGAACTAAAATCAAATTCTTCAAAATTTAAATTAATATCAAATTTTTCAGATACTTTTTTAAGAACTTTTATACCTTCAGGCATAACTTCTTTTCCAATTCCATCACCTGCGATGACGGCAATATTAAATCTATTTTTCATTATAAATATCCATATCTATTATTATTCAACCCATGGAGCTTGGGTCATCAATTTATTTTCCTGATTTAAGACTAAAGGTCTAAATTTAGCGGCAAATTTAATAAAATCTTCATCTGAAAAAATCTGTTTCCATAATCTTCTTCTCTCGTTATCATCCTCAAATTTCCAAATGTGGATAATTTGGTTTAAAGCGCCAATGTCTCCAAGATAATAATTTACTAAGTTTTTTTTAAACTTATTAATCCAAGGAGTTCCTAATTCTTTATATATTTCAGATGCTTCTTGGATTTTTCCTACAAAAAGAGTATATGTTCTTAGCTCATAGATTGCCATTTTATCCTCTATAATTTAGTTAATTTGAACTTGTAATGAGTCGTAAATAAGATAATTTATTAATATCAATTAAGCAACGAGAAACACATGGATATTTTAGAAATTAAGGATCTTGAAAAATTAGCCAAAAAAAGAGTTCCAAAAATGTTTTTTGATTATGTTAACTCAGGCTCATGGACAGAAACAACATACAATGAAAATGTAAGCGACTATTCTAAAATTAAACTTAGGCAAAGAGTTGCTGTTGATATGACCAATAGAAAATTAAATACAAAATTAGTTGATCAAGATGTTTCAATGCCGGTAGCAATTGCTCCAACAGGCTTAACAGGTATGCAGAGAGCTGACGGAGAAATTTTAGCAGCTCAAGCATGTGAAGAATTTGGTATACCCTATACTTTATCAACTATGAGCGTATGTTCTATTGAAGAAGTTGCTAAGCATACAAAAAAACCTTTTTGGTTTCAGCTTTATGTAATGAGAGATAAAAAGTTTATGGAAAGATTGATAGAAAGAGCTGATAAAGCTGGATGTAATGCATTAGTTTTAACTCTAGATCTGCAAATTCTAGGACAGAGGCATAAAGACATACGAAATGGATTGTCTACACCACCTAAATTTACTCCAAAGCATATCTATCAAATGGTCACTAGACCAAAATGGTGTTTTGAAATGTTGCAAACAAAAAATAGATCATTTGGCAATATAGTTGGACATGTTGATGGAGTTTCAGATTTGAGATCTTTAAGCTCTTGGACTTCTGAACAATTTGACCCTAAACTGGATTGGGATGAAATTGAATGGATCAGAAAAAAATGGAAGAAAAAGCTTATACTCAAAGGTATATTAGACAGTGAAGATGCTATAATTGCATCTAAAACAGGTGCAGATGCTATAATTGTTTCAAATCACGGTGGTCGTCAACTTGACGGTGCTCCTTCATCAATTAAAGTTTTACCTGAAATAGTTGATGCAGTTGGAAGAAAAATTGAAATTCATATTGATGGTGGTATTAGATCTGGACAGGATGTTGTCAAAGCTGTGTGTTTAGGAGCAAAAGGGGTTTATATAGGAAGAGCATTTCTTTATGGCTTAGGAGCTATGGGGAAAAAAGGTGTTTCCAAATCATTAGACATAATTAAAAATGAACTTGATAAGACTATGGCTTTTTGTGGAAGAAAAAACGTAGAAGATTTAGATAAATCAAATCTCTATGTAGAAAAACCTTATAGCAATTATTAATTGATCTGAATTATTTTTTTAATCGCTTGACTAGCTTCATTAATGCAATCAATTGATGTAGGTAAGCTTACTATGTTACTTACAAAAGCATGCATCTGTCCTTCGTAAACTTTATAATATACTTCGTTTTCAAAAGATTTTAGTCTTTTCATAAGAGCGTATCCTTCATCAACAAGCGGGTCTAATCCTGCTCCATAAATATAAGTAATGGGCATTCCATAAAAATCTGTGTAGAGTAAAGGTGATATTTTCCAATTAGTAATTTCATCATTTTCATTCAAATAATGATCAGCAAAATAATCTAAAGTTGATTTTTTAACAATTAGTCCTTCTAAATTTATGCTCATAGATGGTCTTGACATTGTAAAGTCAATCCATGGATAAAAAAGTATTTGTCCAATAATTTTAGGCAGTTTTTTTTCTTTTGAAAGAATTGCTATAATTAATGCTAAATTTCCTCCAGCACTATCACCACAAACTACAACTTTTTTTTTATCAAATTTAATTTTTTTATTGTTTTCAAAAATATAATTCACAGCATTTATTGAATCTTCTAAAGAACATGGAAATTTATATTCTGGTGCTAAAGAATAATCTACAGCAATCAATTTACATTCAGATTTTTTAGTTAGATGTCTGCATAGTAAATCATGACTATCAAGATCACCCATTACAAAACCACCACCATGAAAAAAAATAATTAAAGGTTGATTATCATCGTCATTTTTACTTGAATATATTCTGAGCTTAAGCTCTCTACTTTCACTTTTTATTGTAATTTCATTTATATGATGAATTTGAACTTGATGTTCAGAAGGAACTGCAGCCATGGAAGCTCTCATTTCTCTCAATTCTATTGGCGTAAGTTTCTCGACTTCAGGGACATTGTTTTCAAGCCTTAATTTAATAAACTGTTTTGTATCATTATCTACTTTCATCACGTTAATAATAGAGAAATATTTGAAAAATTATATATAAAAAAAAGTTAGATAAGGCTAAAAATATTAGGTTATTGACTTTTTGTAAGCTTTAACCAATATAAGTATTATGTCAACCTCTAATCCAAGATATAATGAGCTAACGCAACCTATTTTAATTAAATATCAGTTAATAGCTACTTATATTTTATTATCATTTTGCATATTTGGTTATTTCAATTTAGATAATGAGGTTCTAAATATCATTCAAAGTTCTGTAGCTGATGCTTACATAGCAGTTTCAAGTTTCGTGGCAGGTACTTTGTTAATATTCTATTCATTAGAAAAGTTTCTCAATTTTGATATTGGAGTGTTTTTAAAAAAACATCCTAAATTAGAAATTGTAGGTTGCTCATTTCTTGGTGCTTTGCCAGGTTGTGGTGGAGCCATTATAGTGATGACACAATATACAAGAGGAAAAATATCTTTTGGGTCTGTTGTAGCCACTCTAACAGCAACAATGGGTGATGCAGCATTTCTTCTCATTGCAAAAAAACCATTAATTGGATTATTTGTCCTTTTAACTGGTTTCTTTGTTGGTATTGTTTCAGGCATTTTAGTAAATCTATTACATGGTAAATTTTTTCTTAAGTTAACGGGATGCCAAGTTATTAAAAGGTATGCATCAACTTCAAAAAAATATAAGCAATCCAAGAATTTAGAAAACCTATGGTTGTTTTTTATGTTGCCAGGTATTTTAATTGGTATTTTAAGCGCTTTTCAGATTGATCTTAATTCTGTTTTTACAAATCCTTTAGTAAAAGATCCTATTTCACTTTTTGGGTTTATTGCTGGTTCTCTATGTTTTTTTATGTGGTTATTACCTCTTTTGCACGGATATAAAATTCACATATCAGATAACAATGATACTGTAAAATATAGAACTATTAGTGATACCAACTTTGTAACTGGTTGGGTTATTTTGGCTTTTTTGGCATTTGAATTAAGTGTTCATTTTTCAAATATTGATCTTTCAATTATTTTTAATACTTATTTATATTTTGTACCTTTCATCTCAATTTTGATTGGGCTTCTTCCCGGATGTGGACCTCAAATTTTAGTTACGACAATGTATTTAAGTGGTGTTATTCCATTATCTGCTCAATTAGGTAACGCTATTTCTAATGATGGAGATGCTTTATTTCCAGCAATTGCTATACATCCAAAAGCTGCATTAATTGCTACACTTTATTCTTCTATACCAGCTTTTATAATTAGTTATTTATATTTGTTTATATTTGAGGCTAATATTTTTTGGTTTTAAAAATAATATATAAATAATTTTTTGTTTATTCAAAATGTTGTTAATATTACCAAATGAATAATAACAAATATATCTCAGATTATAAGCCAGCACCAATTGCCAGTAATGAAGATCAAAGATTGGAGGCTGTGAAAAGAACAGGCGCCATGTATTTGAATCAAGATGAACTTTACGATGTATATTGCTATTTAGCAAAAGAGATTACAGGATGTCCAGTAAGTTGGACTGGCCTAATTGATAGCGAAAATCAATATTGTTTAGCAAGTGACGGATTTCCTGAAGACACATCAAAAAAAATACCAAGAAAACAAACTTTTTGCCAATATGCTCTTGATAAAACAGAGCCTTTAATAATACAAAATATGGAAACTGATTTAACCTTTAAAAATCATCCATTAGTTAAAGAAGGGATTGTTAAATTTTATGCGGCCTTTCCAATAGTAACATCTGATGGTTATACTTTAGGAACGCTATGTGTAAGTGGTGATAAAGAGGTTGAACTAACTAAAAACCAAATTAAATCACTTAAAAGTTTGTCTAGAAAAATGGCTTATCAATTAGAAATACAAGAAAATTTTAGAAATAAAAGTGCTGAAAATTTAATTCAAATTATAGATAAAATTTCACTGCATGTAGAAAATTTAAATATCACTCATTTAAAAACAATTTTAAAATTTTTTTCAGATCAAACTATTGATAATATTGAAAAAAACTATTTGTCAAAAATTAAAGTAATAAAAGAATCTGCTGAGGAATTTGAAATTACAGATTTTGGTAATAAATTAAAAAGTGAACTATCTCTAGATAAGGGTATATTAAAGAGAGTAAAAAATTTATCAAACAATGAAAACGATTTAGATAATTTATTTAACGAAATTAGGAATAATTAATGTTTGGGAAAATCTTAAATTTTAGATTTCCATCAGTTAGTGAGGCAAAGCTAGCAGCTTCATTTTGTTCTGAAAAGTTTGGTTCAAAAATATCTGATTATAATATCATTGGTCTTAACATATTTATCAGTCAGTTAGGTGATCTTAATGTTTCAATTAAATTTGAAAACTCAAATGCGCTTAATAAATTCGAAACTAACTATGAAGATATAATCTCAGATTTAAAAAAGAGTTTAGCTTTTAAAGAAAATAATTTTGTTGGTGTTTGTGCATATACATATGAAAAAGAAGCAACTCTTACAGAGAATTAGTAATGATTGAAGCTAAAGAAAATTTTAATAATACATGGCCATTTAATCCTAATTTTTTTTCTAGCAATGGTTTTAAACAACATTATGTGGACGAAGGTAAAGAAAATAATAAAGTAATTTTATGCCTCCATGGTGAACCGACATGGGGATATATATATAGACATTTTATTAAAGAATTATCAAAAAATTTTAGAGTAGTAGTTCCAGATTTGATGGGCTTTGGAAAATCTGAAACACCAAAGAATAAAGAATATTCTCTTAAGACACATGTTGAAAATTTAGAAAATTTAGTTAACTACTTAGAATTAAAAAATATATATTTTGTTGGGCAAGATTGGGGTGGTCCAATTTTAGGGGCATATACATTACGTAATTTAACAAACACTAAAGGTATGTTTTTAATAAATACAATTTTTGGATATAGTAGAACTGAAAAACCTAAAGAATTAACCCCATGGTTTAAATGGATAAAGAAAAATGAAGAGAATGGTACTCTAGATGGAATATTAGGAGAATTGAATACAACTATTTTATCAATAATGAAATTATTGAATTTTACAAATAGTTCTATAATTGATGATAATTGGATAAATGCATATGCTTCGCCATTCCCAAATAGGGATAGTTGTTTAGGAGCAATCAATTTTCCACTTGATGTTTTACATGGAAGAATGATTCCATTTATTATTAACTGCTTGAAAAATGGAGATATGAAATCTTTTTTAGAAATTCCTTCTGAGTTAGTCTATGGAATGAAAGATAGAGCAATTGACCCTAATTACGCTATAAAAGACTTTAAAGCTTTATATCCTAATTCTAAAGTAACCAAATTAGAAAATGCTGGTCATTTTTCTCAAGAAGATGAACCATATAAAATTATTGAATTAATAAAGTCATTTGTAATTAATAATTAATGAACAGTGACTTTGTTTTCAAAATTTTGGAATATGAAGAATGGTTTAATAAAGAAGAAGAGTATAAAGGGTCTTTAATTGATTTAGAAGATGGTTTTATTCATTTTTCTACAAAAAACCAAATATATGAAACATGCAAGAAACATTTTTTTGGAAGAGAAAATTTAATTGTAATTTATTTCAAAATTAAAGATTTGGGAAATAACTTAAAGTGGGAAAAATCTAGAAATGATGATTTATTTCCACATTATTATGGAAATTTAAAAAAAAAATTAATGATTGGATTTTTTAAGCTAAGAAAGATTTCTGATGGCGGCCATGAATTTCCTAAAGACTTTGTCACTGGAAAATTTTTTTACAAATAATTGTCTTGCATTTTTACCAAATTGATTTCTTTTAGTTTCATTATTAATTGCTTCAAAAATTACTTTTTCTAATTCTTTTTCATTTAATGTATTCACATTCCAACCTGTTTTATTGTTTATAACAGCATCTACAACACCACCATCTACTCCAGAAATTGAAGGCACAGAAAATTTAGCAGCTTCAATATAAGATATTCCAAATCCTTCAATAGAATTTTCAACTTTATATGATGGCATAATAAACAAATCCGAATTCATTAAAATTTTTTCTTTTGATTTTTCATTAACAAAATTTTTAATTTTTATATATTTATTTAATTTATGATAGTTTATTTGTTCTTGTATTTTTTTTTTCAAATAACCATCGCCATAAATTGACCATGTGAAGTTGTTTATTAATTTTTTTTTTATTAAGTATTTAAAGGCTTTAATTACAGGTAAAAAGCCTTTTCTCTCTTCTAATCTTGAAATTGTTGTAAATATAAGGCCTTTTTTATTAGATGATTTTTTTTGAATTTTAATTTTATCATTTTCTATTTCATAGGTTGGAGGTATGACATAAATTTTAGATTTAGGAAATTTGCAAATTTTTAAAAAAATATTTTTTGTATAATTTGAAGAAGAAATAACAATACTTACCTTTTTTAATAATTTATTGATTTTCTTTTTTTTTGACTTAGACAAATATTCTTGGCCGTGAGCAAGCATTACAACTTTGTTATTTGTATTTGGTATAGCGTTTAGAGATTTCCAACTATCACAAATAATGATGTCATCTTTTTTTAAGATTTTTTTTAATTTAATTTTTTTTATTAATGGCCTAAGAAATTTTGGAAATTTAGAAAAATTAAACTTAATTTTATGACTTCTTATGGGATGTGTGTTTGGTATATTATGATCTGGTAAAACAAAGGTTGCAATTGTTTTTGAAAAATTCTTTGCTAATGCTGACATAACACTTTGCATTCCTCCGAAACGAGGAGGAAAAGTTTGCGTAACGATTATAACTCTCATTTTTTTGATTATATTCAAATATTTTGTGTAGTATATTATTATTAAATTTAAGAAGGTTAGAATATGTATAAATTAACTTATAGTCCAGCATCTCCTTATGTAAGGAAAGTTAGATTAGCAGGCTATCTTTCTGGTCTAAATGATCAAATAGAATTATTAAATCCAGATCATGAAACTCATATTAAAATGAAATTAAACAATCCATTGGGAAAGATACCAGTTTTAATGACCCCAAACAATCAGTATGTTTTTGATAGTCGTGTAATTGTCGAATTATTAAATGATACTTCAGGTAAGTTATATCCTAATGATGATAATAAAAAAATAATTTTAACTAATGCTGCTCTTACTGAAGGTCTTGTTGATGCATCTCTTCTTTACGTTTATTCAATTAGATATGCAGGAGATCAGAAACCATCAGAAGTTTGGCAAAAGCTTCAATTAACTAAGATTGAAAACACTATAGATTATTTGGATAAAAATGTTTCGAATGATTTTGATCCGTCTAAAGTTTATATATCGCATATTGGTTTAATTGTTGCACTCGATTACTTAAATTTTAGAAAAATTTATGATTGGGAAATGAAAACAAAAAACTTAGATGCATGGCATAAACAAGTTAGTGCTTCTATGCCTGGTTATAAAGAAACCTATCCAAAAGATCCTTCTTAATTTGGTAGAACAAGCACGGCCCTAAAATCATTAACATTGGTCAATGTTGGTCCGGTATAAATTAGATCTTTAGTTTTTTCAAAAAAACTAAATGCATCATTATTATCAATGTATTTTTTAATATTTAAATTTAATTTTTGACAATTTATAAATGTTTCATAAGAAAAAAAAGCACCTGCATTATCTTCACTTCCATCTATTCCATCCGTATCTATTGAAAGTCCTAGTATATTTTTATTTCCTTTTAAAGTATTAACCATAGACAGGGCAAACTCTGAATTTCTTCCGCCTTTCCCTAGACCATTTACCTTTACTGTAGTTTCACCACCAGAAAGGAGTAATATAGGTTTTTCTAAGGAAATATTTTTATAGTGTTTTTCTTTTTTTATTTTAAGCGCAAGATTTGCCATTCGTTCACCTTCCTTTAAAGCATCACCCTCTAGTTTATCAGAGAGGATAATAGGTAAAAAACCTATTTTTTTTGCTAAATTTGATGCTGCTTTAAGTGCTTTCATTGGAGATGCTATTAAATAAAAATTTTCATTTATACCCTTGGGCAGGGTATTAGTTTTTATGATAGATAAAATTTTTTTTGAAATTTCTATTTGATAATTTTCTAAAATTTTAAATAACTTGTTAGGGTCATTATTAGAATATATTGTTGGCCCAGATCCAATAAAACTTGGATCGTCTCCAGGAATATCAGAAATTCCATAAGTTATACAATTAGATGGTTTTATTAATTCTAATAATCTTCCTCCTTTAACTGCAGAAATAGATTGTCTAACAATATTCATTTCATCAATAGATGCTCCAGATTTAAGAAGTTCATTGTTAATTTTTTGTTTTTCATCAAAATTTATTCCATCAAGAGGAGAGCATAATAAAGCAGATGCTCCACCTGAGATAAGGAATATTACTAAATCATCTTTAGATGTGTTTTTTGCAATTTGTATTATTTTTTTTGTAGCATTATAGCCATTTAAATCAGGGATTGGGTGTGATGCTTCCACTACTTTAATTTTTTTTGTTTTAACAAAATGGTTATATCTAGTTACAACAAAACCCTCTAATTCAAATGGACATTCATTTTCAAAAGCTTTTGCCATACTTCCTGCCGCTTTACCAGCGCCTAAGACATAAATTTTACCTTTTGGCTTTTCTAATAATTTTGGAAAATTATTATCGGGTTTAGATGAGTTGATT
>CACMZO010000005.1 GCA_902618195.1 uncultured SAR116 cluster alpha proteobacterium | reverse complement strand
AGATACATCTGCGACTGCATATGAAGAAATACTTGCAGCAGCAACTAAAGCAGAAGAAGTTAAAAGTAATTTACGCATAACGTAATCCTCTCTTTATTAAGTTAATATAATTTTCCCCTTGAAAATTAATAATTAACATATACAAAGTAAATGAAGTATTTTCTACAGTTATTTTGCAAATTTATCACAATTTTTATTTTTTGTGGTATTTTTGCAACAAAAGATTAATGGCCAAAAATGGACGACATATTTAAAAATCGACAAAATTTATTAAATATAATAGAAAGTTGTCACAAAGATTCTTTTTATTCATCTTTTTCAGTGCCTAATCTAATTGCTGTGTCAAAGCAACAGCCTGACAATAAAATTCATGATGCTATAAAGGCTGGCCATAGAATATTTGGTGAGAATAAAATACAAGATGGTATTAAAAGGTGGGCTAATCTTTTAGATACTTTCAAGGATATAGAATTACACTATATAGGTCATCTACAGACTAATAAAGTAAAAAAAGCTCTTAATTTTTTTGATGTAATCCATACTTTAGATAGAGAGAGTTTAGCGATAGAAATTTCAAAACATTTAACTTCTACGAATAAAACAAAGTCATTTATGATACAGGTTAATACGGGAAATGAAAAAAATAAATCTGGTGTAAGTTTAAATGATTTTGAAGAATTTTTTAGATTTACAAATAGTTTAAAAATACCTGTAAAAGGATTAATGTGTTTGCCTCCAATAAATGAAGAACCTAGCATTCATTTTTGTATTTTAAGAGAATTAGCAAATAAATTTAAACTTAGTGATCTATCTATGGGAATGTCTATGGACTATGAAAAAGCAATTAAATTTGGTTCAACATATCTAAGAATTGGCACGTCATTTTTTGGCAAAAGAAATTAATCGAAAATATGGTTAGATTTATTTTTTTTAGTGTTTAAATACTCTTCATTGATTTCATTTGGCTCAATCTTTAATTTAATTATTTTAACAACTTCTAATCCCTCATCATTTAATTTACTAACTTTATCCGGATTATTTGTAATTAAATTAATTTTTTTGTAATTTAATTTTTTTAATATTGCAACGGCAACATCATATGATCTTTCATCATCTCTAAAACCTAACGTTAAATTTGCATCCACAGTATCTAACCCATTTTCCTGAAGTTTATACGCCCTTATTTTATTTGTAAGACCTATGTCTCTTCCTTCTTGAGGTAAATAAATCAATATACCTTCTTCATTTTTAACCATTATATCTAGAGATTTATTTAATTGTTCCCCACAATCACATTTGAGGCTATGGAATATATCTCCAGTTACGCATTGGCTATGAATTCTGACAGTTGGTGAAAAATCAGATTGATTTTTTTTATTAATCTTACCAATTAATATACAAAAATATTCTTTTGGTTCATTATTAAATTTAAAAAACTACTATCTCTGCATCACGAGTCCTTTTAATTGGTAATTTTGCCCTTGTTATAATTTCAATATTATGTTTTTTTGCATCAAATATTTCTTCAAGGCTAGATATATCAAAAAGATATATTTTATTTTTTAAAGCTAATTCTTCAATTGGAACTTTCTGAAAATTATTAATTACTGAAAAGATGCCACTTGGTAGTAATTTACCCTTTTTTAATATTTTTAAACTCAAGTTCATAAGTTTAGAGTTTTCTTCAATCACTCCATTTAATTTTAAGTTATTATCCGCACTACTGCCAAACGCTATGTCATATATACTTTTTATTGTCCAATCCAAATTAATTGAAATAGAACAACAATAATCAGTTTTGATATTTAATGTTTTACATCTTTCTGCTGATAATAAAATATTTGGGAAACTTTTAGAAAATTTTTTATGAAAATTTAAAGTATTTTCATTTATACTCTCTGTAGCTGTAAATAGAATGTTACATTTATTTTCATTATCAGAGAGAATGATGTGATATCCTCTATTTAATTCAGATAATATTCTTTCGAATTGTAGATTATATTTCATGACATTATAGTTAATGATATATATATAGTTAAAAAAAAATGCAAAAAAAATTTGTTATAATTGATAATGATGTATTATTGAATGATTTGATTGAAGAGCAAGTATCGATAATTTTTGAGAAAAATTTTAATATAAAATTTTTAAAAGCTGATAACATTAATAGTATTAATGTATTTGATACTATAGACTTGATAATAGTTAACTTTAAATTCATAAAAGATAATTACAATGTCTTGATTAACTTAGAAAAAGAAAAAAAATCAAACATTATTGTTATTTTTGACGATCATGTTGATAGATCTCAATTTAAAAAATTCAATAATTTTAATTTTGTTGTTAAGCCATTCAGACTTAAGCAAATCATTGATATTATGCAAGATTTTTTCATTAGTTATGAAACACGCCAGAAACACATCAAAATAACACGTGATTTAATTTTTAGGCCTGAGACTAAAACTTTGTTGAATAAAAATAAGATTATAAATCTTACTGAAAAGGAAAGTAAATTACTTAATTTTATATTGGAAAATAAAGAAAATGTTCTAAAAAAGGATGAAATATTAATAAATGTTTGGGGTATTACTGAGAGAATTAATACCCATACATTAGAAACACATATATATAGTTTGAAAAAAAAACTTGACACCTTCGAGTATCACCATTCGTTTATTTGTTCTGATAATTTAGGTGGTTATTACTTTAATAAATTAATGAAATAGTGGCTGGGGTGGTAGGATTCGAACCTACGGTACACGGGATCAAAACCCGATGCCTTACCACTTGGCTACACCCCAATACATGCATATTTAATATACTATTCTATTATATCCAAACTCTTTTTTATTACCATGCCAAATAAAATAATTTTTTTTAAATTTTAATTTTTCGAACTCTTTATCATTTACAAAATCTTTCGAGCTTTTAAATATGCCAAAACAACTTGATCCACTACCAGACATTCCAAAAGCAATAATTTTTTTAAAAGATTTTAATATTTTTAATATTTTTGTTATTTCTGGTTCAATGGATTGAGATGCAAATTTTAAAGAGTTATATATTTTAATTTTATTAAAATACATCGGGTCTAGATTATTTTCAGATCTAAAATCAAAGTTATCAAATACTAATTTTGTAGATAGAGTTTTATTAGGATAAATTAATAAAAATTTATAATTTTTTGGAACGTATATTTTTTCTAATTTTTCTCCAATCCCACTTAATTTAAGACTCTTACTAGCTATGCATGCGGGAACATCAGATCCAATTTTTAGACCTATTTCCTTTAGTTTTGTTAAAGTAATTTTTTTTGAATTGTGAGGATTTCTATTATAAAAGTATCTAAGTCCTAATAATAAAGTCGCACTGTCAGAAGATCCTCCACCTAATCCAGCTCCTATTGGTATATGTTTTGTCAAAGTAATTTTGAATTTATTTTTGTTTTTGAATTCTCTATTAAAACAGTTCAATGTTTTCATTAAAATACTTTCATCTTTTAAAATAAAAGTACTTTTGTCACTTATTTTGATACTATTTAAATTACTAACTTCAATATTTATTTCGTCATATAGATCTAAAAAACAAACATCACTCTCTAATGAATGATAACCATTTTTCAGTTTATACTTAACATTAAGATTTAGATTTAATTTTGCTGGGGCAATTAAAGAGATAGAATTTGTCATTGAGCATATTTGTCTAATTTAGATTCTATATCTTTTTTCAATTTATCATCTGCATTTCCAATTAAAGCTCTTTTCCATTCAAAAATAGCCTCTTTTTTTCTTCCAATTTTAAAATAAATGTCACCTAGATGATCAATTATTTCTGAATTATTTGGTTCTAGTTCTATAGCTAATTGTATAGATCTTACAGCTTTATCAATGTCATTAAGTTTAAATTGTATCCAACCTAGAGTATCTAAAAAAAAGCCATTTTTCTTGTCAATTTCTAATGCTTTTGTAATAAGTTTTTTTGCTTTAATTAAATCTTCATTTCTTATAGCCATAGAATAACTAAGATAGTTAAGAGCATAGGCATCTTTTGGATTTTCGGAGATAAGCTTAATTAATATTTTTTTTGAATCTACCCATTTATTTAGTTTATCCAAACAAATTGCTTTAAGATAATTATAGTTATAGTTATTTTTACTTTGCATAATTAATTTATCATAAATCTTAATAGCTTTATCACATCTATTTTGATCTCTGTAATTATTTGCAATTAAAGATAATACTTCATTATTTTCAGGATATTTTTTTTCAATAGATTTTAATAATAAATTCGATTTGTTTTTATCAACAATTTTCAAAATCTTATATTTTTTAATTTTTGAATATAAAAAACATAAAGGAATTTTGATTAATTCTATTTAATTTGTTTAAAGCAATTTTAAAATTTTTCTCATTAGAGTATATTTGAGCTAAGAAATAATTACTGTTTCCAAGAGTAGGTTCTATATAATGTGATATTTCATTTAAAATTTTTAAATATGAATTAGGGACATTTTTTTTTGAAGTAAGAATCAAAGATAAATAAGAGAATAAATTAGCAAATACATATTTATGATTAGGTTTTTTATTACCAATTTTTTGGTTTTCATAGTATGATTTCAAAGTTTTAATATCGTAATTGAATCTCATGCTGAAATTATTAATTTCTTCATTAAATCTTTTAAGATTTTTCCTTTTTAAGTATTCTAAAAATAAAATATTTTCAATGATACTTAGATTTGTCTTTGGCATATTTAAATAAACTTCATTTTCAATCTTTGTGTCTTCAAAAATTAATAATTTAAAAATATTTGATTTATTTTTAGTAACATTACTAAAATCATCAATTTTAACTAATTTCATATAATTAATATTTTCAAAAATTATGTTAAATCCTGGTAGCTGATTTTTCATAAAATTAAAATTTTTTGTATTAATTAATTTTTCATTTTTTAAATTTATTATAAGATCTGGAAGATCATACATTGGTGATTTATTTAATTCAGGTGGAGCAACAAACTTAAATTCTTTTGCCTTGTCAAAATCACCATTAATTAAGTAACTATTAAAATTTAATTCAGCTAATGTTAAGTCTGATTGTAAATCTTTAGATTTTGAAATTATTTTTGATGCAATATCATTATCACCTAATTTTAAGGAGTATTGTGCTGATAAAAAACGACCAAAATTTGAAGTTTGGTCAAATTTAGTTTTTATTTCATTATGTTTTAAATTATTTCCACAACTCGTGAAAAAAGCAATTATTGTAAACCAAAAAATTAACTTAAAAATTTTCATTGGAAACATATTAAATTATATACGACATCATAGAATTATCTTATCATAACTATCATGGAACGAAAAAATGAAAATGAATTTTTGAAGTTAAAAAATTATACTAACTTTTTATTAGATCTAGGATTAAATGTGTCTTCTTCTGAAGAGATTGATATAGGGATAGAACAAAGTAAAATTGAAAAAAAATTTAAAAGTATAGAGGATATAGACAATTATATAAAAGAATGGCAAATTAAAAATGATTTTCGATTGATATTAAGAAATAAAAATACATGTTCAAAAAATATTTTATTACTATCTGAAAGAAATACTTTTATAAATTTTGATCAGCCTAAAAAAAAACCAGAGTTATTATATAAAATGTTTCGTTCAATTGGACAAAATATTGATGAATTTTTGATCATTAACATTGATATAGAAAAACTAATGGAAAATCATACAAATAAAATAGATGAAATTTTAGAACTATATTTTACAATTTTAAATCCAAGGATTTTTATTGATATGTGCTCCATAGATTCAGGAAAATTCTTTAAAGTTAGTAAATTAGATTTAAATTTTGATTATTTTAAAATCCCATCAGTTTCTAGTATAATGAAAAACCAAAGTTTAAAACGAGAGGCGTGGGTTGAGTTGAAATTATTAAAGGCAAAATTAGATGAATTTTAATTACAAATACCTTAAATGGTTTTTAATTCTTTTATTAAGCATTTTTGTAAGATTTAGTTATTCATTAGCAGATGACAACCTCAAAATTAATTTATTAAATGATAATGATGTTAATATTTATAAAGAAGTTTTTAAATTACAATCTAAGCAAATAAAAAGCAGGAATTCTAAAGTATGGAAAAAAATAGAAAAACTAAAAAAACAGATTGATAATAAAATTCTGTTAGGAACTTTAAATGCTGATAAATATTTGCATCCGACTGGATGGAGAAGTTCTTATAAAGAATTAAAGGATTGGTTAAATGAGTATCATGACCACCCAGATGCTTATAAAATTCATAGAATTGCATTAAGAAGAAAACCAAATAAATCGAAACCACCCAAAAAGCCAAGTGGAAACTTTTTAAACGGCTATGGAAATATATCCAAAGATTTAATTAAACCAACTTTTCCTATTGCAAAGTCAAAATACAAAAGAGACTCTTTTATAATTTCAATAAAAGTAAGAAGAGCTATTAGAAGAAAAAATTTGCAATATGTCGAAAATTTATTATCAGCAAAAAACACAAAACAAAAACTCACATCTCAGGAATTAGCTCAGTTGAGAGCAGAACTTGCGCATGCATATTTTATTTTTAAAAATGATCAAAATAGTTTAAGACAAGCAAGAATATCAATAAGTTTATCTGGGCACAAAAATGCATTAGCTTTTTGGTCTGGTGGATTAGCTTCTTGGAGATTAGGAAATCTCAAACAATCTAAATGGTTTTTTAATAATCTATCTAATTTAGAAGATGGTCCAGAGAGTATTTTATCTGGGGGAAGTTTTTGGTCAGCAAAGGTAGCCTACCATATGGGTGAATATAAAAATGTTAACAAACATTTATATAAGTCAATTAAGCATGATAGAACTTTTTATTCGACCCTAGGTAAGGCTGCATTAGGTTATCAAGATAATTATGATTTTAAATTAGAAAATATTTCAAAAGAATTTATCTTAAAATTGAAATCATTAAAAGCTGGAAAGAGAATTTTAGCATTAATACAAGTTTCTGAGCACCATAAAGCCTCAAGAGAATTTAGAAAAATAATTTTTAACTTTAATGAAAAAGAATATCCAGAAATTATATCTTTTGCATCTAAGAATAATATGCCTGGTTTCACTTTTAGATTATCTGCTATATTAAGAAACGATCATAATAAAATCCTTCTTGGTGGTTTGTATCCAGTTCCAGATTGGAATTTAACATTTTCACCAATTAAAGATAAATCTCTTTTATTTTCAATATCAAGACAAGAGTCTGGTTTTAATCCTAGAGCTAAGAGTTATGCCAATGCGTTAGGTTTGATGCAAGTTTTACCATCTACAGCTTCATTTATAATGAAAGATAGGGCATATCGAAAAAAAGAAATGTTATATGATGAAGAGAAAAATTTATATGTAGCATCAAAATATATAAAATTTCTTTTTAATCTAGATATCATTAAAAATGATGTTAGCAAAATGTTAGCTTCTTATAATGCTGGCCCTGGTAATTTTAGTAAGTGGTCAAAAAATTTTTATAAAACTGAAATTGATCCTATTTTTATGATTGAAACGTTACCTGCGAGACAGACAAGAAACTACATAAAATTAGTGCTTACAAATTTATGGATTTATAAAATAAGATTAAAAGAAAAAACCTAATTTGTTATTTAAATTAGCTAGTGGAAGTATCCCAAAATACGTGTTTAAAAATGATAGATAAATCAATAAAATTTTTTGGAATTAATATAGCTATATTAACAATTTCAGATACTCGGAACTTTGATAATGATAAATCAGGATCAACTTTAAGAAAACTAGTTGAAGATTGTGGTCATACATGTATTTCAAAAGATATTGTTAAAGACGAACCCAAAGAACTTTTATCTATATTTAACAAATGGATAAATAATAAAAACTTAGATGTAATTATTACTACAGGTGGAACAGGATTAACAGGTCGAGATATAACTATAGATGTTTTAGAAACTTATTTTGATAAAAAGATTGATGGTTTTGGCGAATTATTTAGATTTATTTCTTATAAAAAAATTGGCACTTCTACTATACAAAGTAGAGCTACTGCTGGAACAAAGAGTGGAAAATACATATTTTGTTTACCTGGATCTCCGTCAGCTTGTAAAGATGCTTGGGAAGAAATATTAAAATTTCAATTAGATATTAGGCACAAGCCATGTAATTTTGTTGAAATTATGCCTAGATTGAATGAAACATAAAAAGTTTAAATAGTGCCAAATCTTTTTGAAGAAAAAAAATATCTTTTTAATTCTGAAAGACTAATGATAGGAGTTGATGAAGTAGGAAGAGGTTGTTGGGCAGGCCCAGTTTTGAGCTGTGCATCATATATTTATCATTCAAAATTTACGAATTTACCAAAAATCAATGATTCAAAAAAAATGAGTAAAAAGCATAGAAGAGAAATATTTGTATCTTCGTCAACTTTTTCTAGAAGCGCTATAGGATGTTCTACAGTAAATGAAATTGAAAATTTGGGAATAAATGCGAGTAACGATCTAGCAGTACTTAGGGCAATTGTCTTAATGGTTCAAAATTTTAGTTTTAATACTGATAAAATTTTATTTTTTGACATATTTATAGATGGAAACAGGTTTCCAAGTTTTGATATGTTTGAAAAATTATTTGCTCCAATTAGAAATAGAATTAAAATTTATTGCATTGTTAAAGGAGATTCAAAACTAATGTCCATAGCTCTTGCTAGTATTATAGCAAAAGAGACTCGAGATACCATAATGTATCAACAGCACTTATTATATCCATATTATAATTTTAAAAATAACGTGGGTTATGGAACAAAAGAGCATAGAGATATGATAATAAAACACGGAATAACCAAAATTCATAGAAGAAATTTTAAGCCTATAAGTACAATATTTTGTACTTAGTCGAAAAATAAATCTACATATTGTTAGTAAATATTTATTACATTATAAACTATTGACTTGATTGAATTTTTATAATTTTATCACATTATATTAGGTATTTATCAACAAGATATAAACAATGAATATTGAAAAAATAAAAAATAAAATTATTCATGGAAACTCTCTAGATATATTAAAAAAAATTCCTGAAAATTCTATTAATCTAATATTTGCAGATCCTCCGTATAATTTACAATTATCTAAAACTTTGATGCGTCCAGATCAAACTAAAGTTGATGGAGTGAAAGAAAATTGGGATAATTTCGATAGTTTTGAACATTATGATGATTTTACTTTGAGTTGGTTAAAGAGCTGCAGAAGAATTCTAAAATCAAATGGTTCTATGTGGGTTATAGGTTCTTACCATAATATTTTTAGAATTGGTTTTATGCTTCAAAATTTAGGATTTTGGATTTTGAATGATGTTGTTTGGATTAAGAGTAATCCAATGCCTAATTTTCGTGGAAAAAGATTTACAAATGCTCACGAAACTATGATTTGGGTTTCAAAAAATAAAAACTCAAAATATACTTTTAACTATGAATCCATGAAATCTCTTAATGGCGATTTACAAATGAGATCTGATTGGAATCTTCCTATTTGCAATGGTAAAGAGAGATTAAAAGATGAGGACGGTTTAAAGATACATCCTACTCAAAAACCTGAAAGTTTAATAAGTAGAATTTTGCTAGCTAGCACAAATGTTAATGATACTATACTTGACCCTTTTTTTGGGACAGGAACGACTGGAGCTGTAGCAAAGAAGTTGAATAGAAATTTCATAGGTATTGAGCAAGATTTAAATTATGTAACCTCCGCTCAACATCGAATAAATAACACTAAAAAAATTGAACATGTTGAATTGATTCAAATGCCTCCAAAAGAGAAGGTGAAAAGAATTCCATTTGGATCACTCATAGAAAAAGGTCTTATAATTCCAGGTGAGATTTTAACCGATTTAAGAAAAAGATGGACTGCAAAAGTCAGAGCCGATGGAAGTTTAATTTCTAGAGATAATAGAGGTTCTATTCACTCCGTAGGCGCGGCATTACAAGGTCTACCTGCCTGTAATGGCTGGACCTTTTGGCATATAAATAGATCTGGTAGATTAATACCAATAGACCATTTAAGAAATACGATTAAACTAACCGCCTAAACTCTTTAACTCTAGCCTTCGTTCATGAAGTATTGGCTCAGTATAGCCTGAGGGACTAGTAGTACCTTTAAAAACAAGGTCTAAAGCTGCTTGGAAAGCAAGAGAACCATCATAATTCTCAGACATTTTTTTGTAATTAGCATCATTTTCATTTTGTTTATCAACAATTTGAGCCATCTTTTTTAATGATGCAATCGCTTGATCTTTGGAAATAATATTATGATGTAACCAGTTAGCTAAATGTTGGCTAGAAATTCTGCATGTTGCTCTGTCTTCCATTAAACCTACATTATTAATATCAGGAACTTTTGAACAACCAACACCTTGATCAACCCACCTCACAACGTAACCTAGAATCCCTTGAGAGTTATTGTCTATTTCTCTCTCTATATCTTCTGGAGACCAGTTATATCCAAATGCAATTGGAGGAGTAAGAATTTTTGACCGAAGGTCAGAATTATTGTTTTGATTACTTAATTTTGTCTGTTCTTCAAATACGTCAACTTCATGATAGTGAAGTGCATGTATAGTAGCAGCTGTTGGGCTTGGCACCCATGCTGTATTTGCACCGCTTTTAGGATGTTGTATTTTTTGTTCATACATATCTTTCATTAGATCTGGCATCGCCCACATGCCCTTTCCAATTTGTGCTTTACCAGACAAACCGCATTTTAGTCCTACTAAAACATTATTTTTTTCGTAAGCGTTTATCCATTCAGCACCTTTTATTTCTGCTTTGGGTATTATGGGCCCGCCTTCCATTGCGGTATGTATTTCATCTCCAGTTCTATCTAGAAATCCAGTATTGATAAATACTAGACGTTCTTTAGCATGCCTAATACATTCTTTTAAATTTATTGTAGTTCTTCTTTCTTCATCCATAATACCAATTTTTATAGTATTATTTGGTAATCCAAGCATATTTTCAACTGCAGCAAATAATTCAATTGTAAAAGCCACTTCTTCAGGGCCATGCATTTTTGGTTTTACTATATATACAGAGCCAGTTTTAGAGTTATTCTTTCCATTTTTAAGATCAAACATGGATATCATAGTAGTAATAACTGTATCCATAATTCCTTCGGGTACTTCTTTATTTTTAGAATAAATAATAGCCGGATTTGTCATTAAATGCCCAACATTTCTAATAAGCATTAAGGACAATCCTGATAAATGTAATTCGCCATTTTTTGTTTGGAAAACTTTTGTATTGTTAAGTTTTCTTACAATTTTTTTTCCATTTTTTTCAAAAGTATCTTCAAGATCCCCTTTCATTAAACCAAGCCAATTCTTATAGGCTAAAACTTTATCTTCAGCATCTACAGTAGCTACAGAGTCTTCACAATCTTGGATAGTAGTTATTGCAGATTCAAGAATAACATCTTGAAGAGAAGCCTTGTCACTTGAACCAATTAAGGAGTTTTTATCGAATGATAAGATAACATGAAGATTATTATTTTTTAAAAGAATTTCATAAATATCTTCATTAATTTTATTGAACCCAATGTATTTATTACTTTCTTTGAAATTTGTTTCAGTATTATCTGACAGTTTAATTGTTAACTCATTATCTATTACAGAATAATTTGTGACCTCTGCGTGAGATCCATTCGAGAGAGGAAAATACTTATCTAAAAAATCTTTAGCAAAAGCTATAACTTTTTCACCTCTTTTTGAATTATAACTATTTCCTTTTTCACAACCATTTTCTTCAGATATGATATCTGTACCATATAGTGCGTCATATAAACTACCCCATCTAGCATTAGCTGCGTTTATAGAATATCTTGCATTTGTTACAGGAACTACAAGTTGTGGGCCAGGGATATTTGCAATTTCCATATCTACATTTTCTGTATTGATACTGAAGTCTGGTCCTTCAGGAACAATATAATCAATTTCTTTTAGAAAATTGATGTAGTCGTCATGATCATATGGTTTATCTTTGTTTGTAATATAATACGCATCAATTTTCTTTTTTATATCTTCTCTCTTATTTAAGAGATTTTCATTTTTAGGTGCAAAAGCTTTAATTACATGATCAAAATCTTCCCAAAACTTATCAACATTTAAATCCAACTTATTAAGAACTTCATTTTCCAAAAATTGACTTAACAATTTTGAAACTTTTAAAGAGCTTTTAATTTCTAAATCTTCCATAACCTACCTTTACAATTAAACTTCAGAGATATAATTTACATTTATTTTTTCACTTTTCAATAAAGCATCAACTTCTTTAGATAAATTTACAAAATTTTCCTTTGTATTACCATCAATTCTTAATATCAAAGAATTTTCTGTATTACTTGCTCTGATTAAAAACCAACCAACATCTAAATCTACTCTAATTCCATCAATAAAATTACAATATTTAGTTTCATATCTATCTTGAATTTTAAATTTTAAATTTTCAATTACACTAAATTTTTTATCATCAGAACATTTGATTTTTATTTCTGGTGTAGAAAAACTATTTTTAAAATAATTTAAAAATTCATTTAATTTATAATTTTCTTCAATTAGTGCTAAAAATCTCATGCTGGAGTATATAGCGTCGTCATAACCGTAATATGTGTCTCCAAAAAAAATATGACCAGACATCTCACCTGCAAATTGAGATTTGATCTTTTTCATTTTTGTTTTTATGTGCGAATGTCCTGTTTTCCAAATTAAAACTTCATAGTTTAAGTTTTCTAAAAATTCTTTACATTTTTGACTAGATTTTACATCTAATATAATGGGATATTTTTTGTCGGATATGGATTGAGCTAAAAAGGTTGTTAATATATCGCCTGAAATTAATTCTAACTGGTTATTTACAACACCAACTCTGTCACCATCTCCATCAAATGCAAATCCAAAGTCAGCATTTTGTCTTTTCACTTCTTGTTTAAGTTTTACTAAATTATTTTCATTACTAGGGTCTGGATGATGGTTTGGAAAATTACCATCTATCTCTGAATACAAAACAGTATTATTACATGGTAGTAATTTAACCATTTTATTGATTATATCTCCCGTAGCACCATTTCCACAGTCCCAAATAATTTTTTTATCTTTTAAATTTTTGGCATTAGCTAATGGCATTAAAATCTTTTCTAAGTACTTTTCATCTAAATTTGAACTTTCAATAGTACCATTCATTTTAATGTTTGAACCTGATTCAGCTTTAATTCCTAAATTTTGAATATCTTTTCCAAAAAATGGTTCATTTTTTATCATCATTTTAAAACCATTATAATTTTTAGGATTATGACTTCCTGTAATTTGAATTGCACCATCAGCATTCAAATTATGACTTCCAAAGTATAAAATGGGTGTTGGATTTAATCCAAGATCAATAACATTACAGCCTGATTTGCTTAAACCAGATATTGTTTGTTTTTTTAAATCTGGACTAGATAATCTTCCATCCATACTAATTACAATATTTGTTTTATTATTAAGATTTTTTTCTTTGCAAATTAATCCAAAGAAATAACCAATCATAAAAGCATCTTTTTCATAAAGAGTTTCATTTATTATGCCTCTGATATCGTATTCTCTTAAAATGCTAGGATGAAAATTATGTTTGTACATTTTGATTAAATTATTGTTTTTAACCAATTTCTGAGATCAAAATTCAAATCTTTTCTATTTAAAGCAAATGATATATTAGCTTGTAAAAATCCAAGCTTTGATCCACAATCAAATCTTTCATTTTTAATTCTATATCCGAGACAAGGCACTTTATCTAATTGAGAAGAGATCGCGTCAGTGAGTTGTATTTCTTGACTTGCGCCACGTTCTTGTTTTTCTAATACATCAAAAACTTTGTGATCAAGAATATACCTCCCAATTATTGCTAAATTACTAGGAGCATTTTCTACAGAAGGTTTTTCAACCATTTGATTTATTTGCATTAGATCTTTATGGCTTCTATCGACTTTGACAATGCCATAAGATGAAACTTTTTGTTTATCAACTTCCATAATAGCAACCATATTTCCTGATGTATAATTTTTAATCATTTCTTTTGTTGTTGATTGTCCAAAAATTAAATCATCAGCAAGTATAACGGCAAAGGATTCATTTTGAATTAGATGTCTTGCACACCAGATTGCGTGACCCAATCCAGCAGGTTCTTGTTGACGAACATAGGCATAGCTGCCTGGTATTTTAAGCATTTCTTGAGCAGAAGCTAAAGTATCTCTTTTTCCTTTTGCAAGAAGATTATTTTCTAATTCAAATGAATGATCAAAATGGTTTTCTATAGCTGATTTGCCTCTACTTGTTACAAATATAAATTGTTCAATTCCTGCATTTGCTGCCTCTTCAACGGCATATTGAATAAGAGGTTTATCGACTATAGGGAGCATTTCTTTAGGCATAGATTTGGTGGCAGGTAGAAATCTCGTGCCTAGTCCTCCTACTGGGAATATTGCTTTCTTAACATTCATGTAATATATATGTGATATAAATTATATATTTAAATAGCAAATATCCAATTAATAGGAATTATTAAATATGAAAATTGTAATGTTAGGTTCAGGTTATGTTGGATTGGTGACAGGTGCTTGCTTTTCTGAATTTGGATATGATGTAATTTGTGTAGATAAAGACAAAGAAAAGATTAATAATTTAGAAAATGGAATTTTACCTATATATGAACCTGGTTTGGAAATGTTAGTAAACAAAAATTATAAGAACGGTAAATTAAAATTTTCTAATTCAATTGAAAAATCAATATCAGACGCTGATGCAATTTTTATTGCAGTAGGTACTCCAGAAAGAAGAGGTGATGGTCACGCAGATTTGACTTATGTCCATGCAGTGGCCAAAGAAATTGCGCCAATTTTAAAAAAATACTGTGTTCTAATTACAAAATCAACTGTGCCTGTTGGCACTTCTTTAGAAATAAAAAACATAATTAAAAAGCACAATAGAAATGCAAGTTTTGATGTAGTATCAAATCCTGAATTTCTTAGAGAAGGAAGTGCTATAGAGGATTTTATGAGGCCTAATCGGGTAATTATTGGTTGTGAAAATGAAAAGTCAAAAAAAATTATGGAAAATATTTATCAACCACTTAATTTAATACAAACACCCATTTTATTTACAGATTTAAAATCAGCTGAATTGATAAAGTATGCATCTAATGCATTTTTAGCTATGAAAATTTCTTTTATTAATCAAATGGCAGATTTATGTGAAAGCCTAAATACTGATATACATTTTATATCAAGAGGAATGGGTTTAGATAAAAGGATTGGTGATAAGTTTTTACATCCTGGCCCTGGATATGGAGGGTCGTGTTTTCCAAAAGATACAATTGCTTTATCAAAAATTGCTTTAGATAACAATGTTGATCTATCAATTATTAATAATGTAATTTCTTATAATAAGAATAGAAAGAAATCACTTATTAAAAAAATAAATAATATACTTGGAAATGACATAAAAGATATGAGTTTTGCTGTTTTAGGGTTATCATTCAAGCCTGGGACAGACGACATGAGAGAGAGTCCTTCACTAGATTTAATTCCTTCCCTAGTTGAAAATGCAAATGAAATTAAAGTTTACGACCCTATTTCTATGAATGAAGCCTCTAAATACATCAAGGATGTATACTTTGCAAATAATATTGAAGATTGTATTGAGAACGTTGATGTGACAATTATTTTGACTGAATGGAGCGAGTTTAGAACATTATCAGCGCATTATTTATCAAAATTTATGAAAGGAAATGTAGTTATTGACTTTAGAAATGCCTTAAATCCTGAAAACTTTATAAATAAAAAATGTCACATTGCATCAAATTGGTAGAGGACCGTTCAATTAAGCATATTTTTTATTTTCTTGTCTAGGTCTTTGGATGCCATTAAGCAATTGCTTTAAAGTTATCTTTCCAATTATTTTGTTTTTATTATTTTTCACGTAAACAAAGTAATATTTGGTTTTTGAAATTTCTTGTAATACTTCTTCTAAAACCATCTCACTATCAATTATAGGGACATTTTCTTTTTTGATTGAAATAGATTTTATCATAATTGATTTCGCTTTTATCACTCTTGAACGGTTAATGTCTTTAATAAAATCAGATACATATTTATCAGACGGATTTAGAATAATTTTTTGGGGATTATCATCTTGTACAACAGAACCATCTCTGAGTATAGAAATTCTTTCTCCAATTTTCAAAGCTTCGTCTAAATCATGGGTTATAAATACGATTGTTTTCTTTAATTCAAGTTGTAAATCAATTAGAACGTCTTGCATTTCTGCTCTGATAAGAGGATCTAGCGCAGAGAATGCCTCATCCATAAGTAAAATCTCTGCATCAGTTGCCAATGCTCTTGCAAGACCAACTCTTTGTTGCATTCCTCCTGAGAGTTGATTTGGGTAATATTTCTCATATCCTTCTAATCCAACTCTTTTTAACCAAAATTGACTTTTTTCTTTACAAATCTCTTCTGAAATATTTTGTACAATTAAACCATAACTAATGTTTTCTTGAATTGTTTTATGAGGGAAAAGTGCAAATTTTTGAAACACCATTGACATATTTTTTTGTCGATATTCTAATAATTCTTTATTATTAAGTTTAAGAACGTTTACCCCATCAATAGTTATTTCACCAAAAGTTGGTTCGATTAGCCTATTTAAATGTCTAATAAGTGTAGATTTGCCTGATCCGGATAGACCCATTATTACATGTATCTTACCTTTTGGTATATCAAGGTTTATGTCATTAAGACCAAGTACACAATTTGTCTTTTCAAGTAACTCTTCTTTACTCATACCTTCTTTAACCAAATTGAGAGCTTCAGTCGTATTATTACCAAATATTTTATATAAGCTTTTTATTTTGATATAATTATTCATTTAATCGCTTTTATATTTTTGCATTCTTTTTCCAATTTTTTGTGTAACTCTGTCAAAAATTATTGCTAACACAACAATTGCTAGACCATTCATTAATCCTAGAGCAAGATACTGGTTTGAAATTGCCCTTAGAACAGGAAGTCCTAATCCTTGAACTCCAATCATTGAAGCAATTACAACCATAGCTAAAGCCATCATTATGGTTTGATTTACTCCTGCAAAAATTGTTGGTAGTGCAAGGGGTATTTGTACACCAAATAATTTTTGCCAATAATTTGCACCAAATGATTCTGCAGCCTCTAAAATATCTTTATCAACTAGTCTTATTCCTAGATTAGTCAATCTTACTATTGGTGGTATAGCATATATACATACTGCTATTAATCCTGGAACTTTACCTATCCCTAAAAGCATTACCACGGGGATTAAATATACAAAGCTTGGAATTGTTTGCATTATATCTAAAATTGGTAAAATCAATGTTTGAACTTTATTACTTCTTGCCATTGCAATCCCGATAGGGATTCCAATACAAATGCAAAGCAATGTTGCTACTAAAATTATAGCTAAAGTAGACATAGTGTCTTCCCACATCCCAAAGTAACCTATTAATAAAAAGCTTAAAAGCGTTCCAGAAACAATTAAAATTGATCGTGAAGCCAACCAACATATAGATAAAATAGTAAATATTGTAATAGGCCAAGGCGTATTTAAAAATAATTTTTCAAACCCAACTAAAAAACTTAAAAGTGGATCAAAAAAACTTTCAATTCCTTCTCCATAATTTCTCGAAAAAGATGTAAAAGTATTATCTACAGTTTTCTTGAATTCTCTCAAGCCATTCCGATCCATCTCTGGAAATTTCGTTAACCATTCCATAATAATATAAAAAAATTGCCCCTATGAATTAAATCATAGGAGCAATATTAAATGGCTTATAAGCTTGCTTTGATTTTTGTGGCAGCATCATCAGATACCCACTTTTTCCAAACATCCTCATGTTTTTGAAGAAATTCAAAAGCGGCATCTTTACCAGTTGCTTTTTGGTCAGTCATAAAAACGAGCATTTTATTCATTATTTCGCCAGGATAAGTTCGATTTTTAATAAAATCTGAAGCAATGCCAGAGTTATTCATGAATTTATCTGTTACAACAGTTTCTACTACTGATTTTGTCCAAGAAGTCGGTTTTGGATTAGCGCATTCTTTTTCTGGTTTAACTATACAATTATGCCAATTATCATCATCATAATCTACACCAAATGGAATTTTCACTAGCCCATATTTACCAACTACTGAGGTAGGTGTCCAATAATAACCAAACCAGTTTTCATTTCTGGTTGAAGCTTTTGCTATAGCACCGTCTAATCCAGCAGCTGAACCTGGGTCAATTAATTTCCAACCTTTTTCTTCCATTTTAAATGCTCTAAAAAGGTTATTTGTAGAAAGTTGACAGTTCCAACCTGCTGGACAAGTCATCATTCCACCTTTCGAACTATCTTCAGGATGTGGAAATAAATCTGGTCTTTCTATAATATCTAGAACAGTTTTAAGTTCTGGATGGTTTTTAATCACGCTTGGTGAAACCCACCAACCTTCTCCTAAGCCAGTTATTGGGCCAGAATTTGCAACAAAAAGTCTTTTTTCATCTTTTGCTTTTGAAAGTGGACCTTGTACTGCATTACTCCAAAGTTCTGGAGCAATATCTGGCATTCCTTTTTCATTCATAGATGTAAAGGTAGGCATAGTTGCACCTGCAACTAATTCAACTTCACAATCATATCCTTTTTCTAAAATAATTTTGTCAACATTTGCCATAAGTTCTGCAGAGGCCCAATTCATCTCTGCAATAGTAACTTTACCACAAGCAGTTTGTTCAATTTTTTTCTCGGCAGTCATAAAATAAATTCCAACTGCTACGGCTACTGCTATAATAACAGCTCCGAGTTTCCGATTCATATCAATCTCCTTAATTTTTTTGATTTCAAATAGCCTAACATTAAAATGTACTACATTGCAAATTTACATCAAAAAAAAGACACAATTTAAAATTAGAAGATTTTATAATATTTTAATTTTTATTAAAAAAAATCAAACTGGGGATTTAATTGACTGCATTTGAAGATACTACACCCTTTGTTCTGGCTTTATTAATTACATTTATAGCCTTAGTATGTATTTCAATGTGGAATAATTTTAATTCTGTTAGAGTTGAAAAAGAAGTTTTAAAACCAAAAACTGAAGGACCTTCAAGAACGAGAGAACTCTTAATTAGATTTACAAAATTTTATAATAACTTAGATGCACATAATAATTATCTATATGATACGCAATTATTGCCTGATCCAAAACAACACATAATACATGCACTATATGTTGGTTATGATGAATCTGATAATGATGAAGATAGAAATGCAATTAAAATAGGATTAGAGGCAATAGTCCAGTTTCAAGATTTAATAGGGGATGAACCACTTAAACCAGAAATTGATGAAGATACTGACGATCAATCAAAGAATTTGGAAGACTTAGATATTAGTGACGAACAAAAAAAATATGTAGATTTTAACAATAAGAGAATTAAAGAATTAGAAACACATTTTACTCATCTAAAAATTGAAATGAATGAGAATATTTTGAATGATGAAAAAATGGATGCTCAAGATAAAAGGAATGCGAGTGAGTAAGTTAGACATAGATCAAAAAAATTCTTTATTCTACGAATTTGAAAAAAAAGGAAAAAAATGCTCATACATATGTTTTTGTGAATCCTTTAACGGGCAACACTTATGCTTGGAACGGGTGTAATAGGTAAAAGAGTAAGAGATGTAGGCCTTAGTTGTTTGACGTTTAATTTTCGTGGACAAATTAATTTAAGTTTTGACGAAAGAATCAACTTAACTTCTGAAATAATTATTTCTGATCTATTAAAATTAATTAGACATTTAAATTTGAAAAATATTATACTTTGTGGATTATCAATTGGTGGCTTATATGTAGCTTCATTAGAAAAAATTGATGTAAAAGGTCTAGTTTTGATAAATACACTTAGAAAACCCTCTCCAAGATTAGACTGGATAAATCGTGATATGGTAAACGCTGTTAAACTTGGAGGTAGTGCATTAATTATGGACATGGGCATGCCAATAATAGTTTCTCCAAAGCTTTTAAATAAAGTTAAAAGTAACGCTTTAGTGTTTGAAAATTATAAACCTTTAGATAATAATGATGGAATTTTGAAGCTGATGGAAGGTTCATTATCTGCGAACTGGTCTTTTGATTGGTCTAAAATAAATGTTCAACTTTAGTTATGACTGGCCATTTAGACAAAATGTCTGGAATTCCTAAAGACATTGAAGATTCAGTGAAAAAAATAAAAAATCCAATCACATTAGAATTACCCAATTGTGGTCATTTTATCTAGCTAGAAGAACTTGAACAACTTTCTGATTATATCATAAAATTTGCAAAAAATTTAAATTAATTTTTAACAATAATTAAAATATCGTCTGGTAAAATTGAAGAAAAAATAATTTCAGTTTTCCCAAAATTTTTTTCGCAAATATTTTTTATCCAAATTTTATTAGTATAATATAATCCTTGTTTAATTTTTCTTTCACTTTGATTTAACAAATTAAAAGCCATAATCTTATTTGTTTGTTTCCAAATACTGGTTAAGTTTTTTAAGATATATTTTTCCCATATCATTATATTATCAGTAACACTTAAATTAAAAGTCCCAGACATTACCGAAAAGTCTACAATTCCTTTTGGTAAAGATTTTTTATAAAACTTGCAGTTTTTATCAAAATAATTTTTTGTACAGTAATCAATTAGTTGATTATTTAAGTCACAACCTTGGTACTGAAAACTAGACTTTTTTAATTTATCTTTTAAAAATTCAAAGAATTTTCCATATCCACAACCAATATCACAAATTGTAAATTTTGTAAGATTAGAATATTTATTTAAAGCATTTATGATCAATTCAAATCTATATATTTGGGTAAACGAATTTTTCCAGAACAGACCTTGAGGGCTATTTCCATACTTCATTAATCTATTTGTATATGAATTATTGATTTTATACTCAAGATAAGAGAAACTTAATTCATCAAAAAAACTCATTTTAAAATTATATGATTTTTTAAAAATATTAAAAAGAGAAATTAAATGAAAAGAATTTTATTACTTGGAAGTGGTGAGCTTGGTAAAGAACTCGCAATAAGTCTTCAAAGATTTGGTTGTTACATAATAGCATGTGATAAATATAATAATGCACCTGCTATGCAAGTCTCTCAAGAGTATGAAGTTTTTGATATGTTGAATTCTGATAATTTAAAACAAGTGATTGATAAACATAAGCCAGATTTAATAGTTCCAGAAATTGAAGCAATTGATACCGAAAGTCTAATCAATTTTGAAAGATGCGGTTTAAAAGTTATTCCTTCTTCTAGAGCTGTGAGTATGACAATGAATAGAGATAAAATAAGAAATAGAGCAAAAGAGCTTGGAATTAAAACTGCAAGTTTTGGTTATGCAGAAACTTTAAATGAATTAATTGAAATATTTAATAATATTAATGATAAAGTTGCTATCAAACCAGTAATGAGTTCCTCTGGAAAGGGTCAAAGTTACTCTTCTACAGTCTCTGAAGTCAAAAAAGCTTGGACTTTTGCTTTGAATAATATGAGAGGAAAGAAAAAAAAAGTTATAATTGAAGAGTTTATCAATTTTGACTATGAAGTTACATTGTTAACTATTTTGGACTCAGAAGGAAAAATTCATTTTTGTCCACCCATAGGGCATGTTCAAGAAAGAGGAGATTACCAATATAGTTGGCAACCTGCAAAATGCGAACAAAAAATTGTAAATAAAATGAAAATTATAGCTAGAAAAATTGTAAAAGATTTAAATGGCAAGGGTTTATTTGGTGTGGAGTTTTTTGTAAAAAAAGATGAGGTGTATTTTAGTGAGTTAAGTCCAAGACCCCATGATACTGGCATGGTCACAATGTTCACTCAAAATTTTAGTGAATTTGATCTACATGCTAGAGCAATATTAGATTTTACAATACCAAAAATTGAGGTCTGTAAAAAAGGAGTTAGTCAGGTTATTCTTGCAAATAAAAATGCAAAAGGAAAGTTTTTGATCAAAGGCATCAAAAATGCATTTCAAGATAAAAATATTGATATTAGAATTTTTGGTAAACCTGAAACAAAACCTTATAGAAGAATGGGTGTTATTTTAGCTAGTAATCTTAAAAAAGCAAAAGAAGCATTATCAAAAATTAAAGTTGTAAATGTGTAAATGAATTAACTATGTAAACTATTTTCTGAAATGTCTGTAATTAACATATGTCCTGGAGTATGAGTAATGCAAAATGGAATCCTGGCCTCAATGATTGCGTTTTGAGGAGTTACTCCACAAGCCCAAAAGATATATTCCTCGCACTCATTTTTTTTTCTAGGACTGTCTCCCCAGTCAGGACTTAAAATATTTTTAATTCCAATTTCAATTGGATCACCTATGTGGATTGGGTCCCCGTGAGCAAAAGAGAAATTTTCTGAAATCTGCTTGACTCTATTTACATCTTTTTGATTAAAAATTCTCATTGATACAACCATTTCGCTATTGAAGGGACCACTTTTTTTATTTTTGATGTTTGTTCTATACATCGGAACAACTTTATTATTTGTAATGTGGTCAATTTCAAGTCCAGCATTTAGTAATGCATCTTCAAATGAAAAAGAACATCCAATAGCAAAAGCTATAAAATTATCGTCCCAATACTCTTCTATATTTCGAACATTGGAAATTAAATCTCCATTTTTATAAATATTATATAATGGCACATCAAATCTAATATCAATATCATTGCCTAAAGAGTCAAAATATGGGTTATTTAATTTTGTTTGGCCAACCAAAGGACATGCTTTTGGGTTTAATTTACAAAAATTTAAAAAATCGTTTGCATATTCTTCAGGCAAAATGACGATATTAGCTTGAAGTTTATTAGCTGCTAGGCCTGAAGTATGGTTATTATAATGCTCTAATCTGATTTTTTTTCTTATTGCTTGTGAACTTAACTTTCTTGCATCTTTAAAACTTAAAATTTGCATAATTACATTTTATTATCTTTATAATTATTTTTCCATATTTCTTTTAATTTTGTAATATTTTCAATAATCTTTTTTTTGTAGTCAGTTATATTGGTTATTGAGCAATTGTGGTTGCTTACAAAACGATCATTATTTTGAGTTGTTAGTTTTAATGATTTTCTATCTAATGTTCTATTTAATTTAATTTTTCGAAAGAATAAGCTTTCTTTAAAGGATATTGAATTATCATTAAAATTATAGACGCCATTTTTATATATTTCTTTCGAAATATCTATTTTTTCTTTAGATGTATCAATTTTAATAATTTCTTCTACATATTCGCCTTTATTAATTGTAAAAAATAAAAACCTTTTATCAATAGAAAGATTTTCATCTTTTGGGTTATCTATTTCACAAATTAAATATTTATAATCCATAAAAGACCAACTAGCTTTGGATAAAAAAATTAATATTAAAATAAAAATAATTCTCATGTTAAACTTTATGTAATATTTATATATATATATACGTAAATTTAATTTATTCTTTAACAAAGGACTAGTTAAAAATGTCTAATTATTTTTCTGATAAACAAATAAAGCTTTTGGCAGAAGCAAAAAGTTCGAAAAAATATGTTCATTTAAAAAATGAAAACCAATCATTGAAAGATGTGATGAATCTAAATAATCTCAACAAAATGATCTCAATGCATAATTGTTGGAATCAAAGCAATTTTTCCTTAGTCCTAGATAAAAATATTATCCCATTTTCAAAGTTTTCAACTGATGGAAATGACTTAGGTTTTGCAAAAATGTCTCCTGACCCTCTTGTAGTATCAAATTATATTAAGAAAGGCGCCTCTTTAGTTTTAAATGATTTGATCTATTTTTCTAAAGAGATACAGTTTTTAGCAGACGACCTTCAAAATATCACAAATGGAAAATGCCAAGCAAATTTATATTTTTCTATGCAAAGCCATCAAGCATTTGCACCACATTATGACACTCATGACGTATTTGCACTTCATTGTGAAGGAGAAAAACTTTGGAACATATATGAAAATTTTGAACAAGACCCAATTAATCATCCAATTTTTAAAAACTCATTTGATGAAAGAACAAAAAAGAGTGGCAAAATTATTGACCAAGTTCTCTTGAAGCCTGGTGATCTTCTCTACATACCGAGAGGTCAGTTTCATGATGCACTAGCTTCAAAAAATGGCGCTATTCATATTGCTTTTGGAATAACATATATGAAACCTATAGATCTATTTCAGTATTATTGGGAAAATTATATAGTTAATGAATATTTTAGATCTGATGTAAGAGAATTAAACTCAATCAATGATGTAAAACAATTTCATAGTAAAATTGTGAATGAGTTAGATAAAATAATCAATAATGAGGAACTTTATGAACATTCTCTAAAGTTTTTTAAAAATTGGCCTTATAAACTTGTAGGATACGAGATTGAAAAAATTGTAAATGAAGGCGTTCAATATCAAGTTTCTGATAAAATATCTATATCTGAAGAGGAAAGTAAATTATTTTTAGTTAGTGAAAAACATAAGGTTCCTGTGCCTGATCAATTCATACAGATAATGAAATTCACTTTTGATGAAAAGATCATTAGTTTCAAAATTCTAAAAAGTAAATATCCGAATTTAACTAATGAAACTATAGATGAATTTTTAAATGCTATGAAAAACATGAAAATTTTTTCTTAAGATCAATTGCTTATTGTTTGTAGAAATATCTCTACCCTAAAAACTATTTCCTTTAGAAATTAATTTATAGAAGTACAAAAAAATTAAAAGAATTCTTGAGTTTAATTATTTTTCACACACAATCATGACAGTTTGCTTGGAGGCTATTTTGTAGATATCTTTTGTGTCTATCTTATCTTGTCTATTAGACCATTTTGTTGGAACATTATGTGTTGACAAAAACTGTTTAACTGTAGAACCTTTAATACCAAAGTTAATTGTATCAGTTCTGTTTACATTTAACCTTGATACAGCGACACCTACAATGTTTCCTCGTTTATCATATATAGGACCACCACTATTACCTTTTCTGATAACTGCATCAATTTCAAATTGACTCACGTCATTATCCATTCCTTTAGTAGCACTCACAATACCTTTAGTAACTTTAATTGTATCACTAACCATATTGCCTAATGGATATCCAGCTACAAGTATTTCCTCACCACCACTTACATCTTCTGACCTCATAAGACCTCCGGATAATACAGGGACAATCTGTACAGCAAGTTTTTGCACAAATGATTTTGTGTCAGCTGAGGCCATCTCCATGGATACAGTTTGTAAGATTGCTAAATCATTACGTTTATCTGATGCGATTAAGTCTGCAGGTATCTGTGCAGACATACTATCACCTACACTAATTTTCTTACATTGATTCACGACGTGTTGATTAGTTACAATGTGTCTGAATTTACTTACATAAAAACCTGAACCTATTTCCTTAGTTGGTTGTTGCTTTTTAGGTTTAAGTAAATCTCTCTTTTCTTGTTTTAGGGCAGCTATTTCTTTTTCTAAGGCTTTACGTTTACGTTCTTCTGCATCTACTTTTTTTTGGAGTTCTATACTTTTTTGTTTATCTTTGTCTAACTCCGCAGATGATAAAGATGATTTAGTATTTTTAGTTTTAGATGCAATGATAGTTTCTTTTTGTTTTTTAACTGTACATTTTAAACCGCGTCGTTTAGCTTCTTTTAAAAATTTAGTGTTAACATCAATCATTAAACATACATAGTCATTGGTCCATTTTTTTGTATCAATTTGATTACAATCAATTCTTCTATTTTTAATTTCTCTTTCCCACTTAAAGGTTTCAAATTTATTATTTTTATTGGAAGAATTAATATACATTAAACAAATATTTTTATCACTTGCTTTTGAATATGTATTACAGAATAAGCCTCTTAAAAAAGCTTCTTTAACATATTTACCGTAGTTACCATCTATTGCAACCCATACATTACCATAAGATGAAGTCTTAGATGTTGCTAATTTACATATTTCCCTATCGGATTTATTTAGTTCTGATGCATACAAAACTTTAAAATGATTTGATAAAAGTATTAAAATTAAAAAAAATATGAAATTAATTTTTTCAATTATATGTTTCAATTTATTTACATTTAAGTTTTTCTTGAGCTGTATTAATAGCTTCAACCTCACCTTTCCATTTAGCTACATCACCTTCATGGTCTCCAGACAATTTACTTGCAGGAATTAAAACAAAAAACACAGTACCTGCATCCATATTTGCTTTAGAGTTTTGCATATCAGAATATTTTTTTAATTCTCCTCTTGCATCACCCATTTTTGTAGCAAGTTGACTACAAGAATAGTCCATGTATTTTTCATGAGAAACATAAGATGCAGCAATTGAAGATGGTCTTGAGGCACATGACGAAATAAATAACATAATAATAAAAACAAATTTAATTTTATACATTCATTAACTCCTATATATTATATGATACATATGTAACATGATAAAGTTGGCTTGCATAGATATTCCTTAATATATTAAAGCTTCGCAACATATCCAAAATACAAATCGCGAAATCTGTGTCTATGGGCAAATTATATTTCAAAGTTAAAAATGTTCCGGTAATGGACTGACCTTATAAGCGTATGCATAAAAATGTTCTACCTATGCATGAGCCAATAAGGGTGTGTATATAGTTATTCTTTCAGTGTTACACAGATTTGGTCATGAGATTTTAACAAATTTAATGTTTCATAGAGAGTTATATAGAAGATATTGATTTATGTCAGTTCTTTAGGTGTTAAAACTTATTGACTTTCAGTATGTTTGTATGAGTCATTAACGATGACACACAACCATAACAGTTTGTTTGGAGGCTATTTTGTAGATATCTTTTGTATCAATTCTTTGTGATCTATTTGCCCAAGTTGTTGGAACATCATTTGCAGATAGAAATTGTTTTACAGTAGAGCCTTTAATACCAAAGTTGATTGTGTCTGTTCTGTTTACACTTAACCTTGACACAGCAACACCTACAATGTTTCCTCGTTTATCATAGATAGGTCCACCACTATTTCCTTTTCTAATTACTGCATCAAGCTCAAAATGAGAAAAGTTATTATCCATGCCTCTTGTAGCACTTACAATACCTTTAGTAACTTTTATTGTGTCACTGACCATATTTCCTAATGGATATCCAGCAACGAGTATCTCTTCTCCACCTTTAACATCTTCAGACCTCATAAGACCTTCGGATACAATTGGAACTATTTCTATTGATAAATTTTGTATGAATGACTTTGTATCTGCTGAAGCCATCTCCATTGATATTGTTTGAAGTACAGCTAAGTCATTACGTTTGTCAGAAGCAACAAGTGTCGCACGTATTTGTTTACTAATACTGTCACCTACAGTTATCTTCTTGCACTTGTTCACAACGTGTTGGTTAGTAACAATGTGTCTAAACTTGCTTACATAAAAGCCAGAACCTATCTCATTTTGTTTAGCTTTCTTTATTTGCTTCTTCTTTTCAGATTGTAAAGCAGCTAATTTCTTTTCTAATTCAATACGCTTTTGCTTTTCTTTTTCTAAATCTACTAGTTTCTGTTCTAAGTCTTTTCTTTTACGTTCTTTTTTTGCTTTTTTCTTAAACAATTCTTTATTATTAAATAACACAAGCATTTTTCGAAAATTAGTTTCAAGAGATATATCTTCACCTTTCAGCCTAAATGATAATTTATTTCCATTGCTATCAGCACCCTTGCCAAAAGCGTCAATAGCATTTTTACTTGGATAATAAGTGCCTGAAGCAGTATATCCTGAAGAACACATGAATTTAAAAGTAGATAATTTTTTTAATATCATCTTTCCAATGCAGATTTCATCATTAAATGGCAGTTTAAATTTAGCGAATTTAGGATTTGATTTATAAAAGGTATTGTACGCTATAATTGTATCAAATTTTTTATCTTCTATTTTAATAATAATCCTAGAGAAATTTTTATATATATCTCTATTTTGAGCATTGACTATTTTTACGCAAAAAATTGAGAAAATAATCAACAAATAAAATGTAAAATTATTAAAAATGTGCATTAAGTTACTTCATCATTTTAACACAATTTTCAAATTTTTTAGTATTCTCTATAAAACCAATCTCCTTACATTCTTGTTGAGCTTGAGAGAGAGTATTTTGGTTACTATTAGAGTTTTGAATTTCCTTGGAAAGTTCTTTATTCCAAGGTCTACTTACTGTTTTAACGTACTCATGATTTATATAAAAATGATTTAATATTTCTTTTTTTTTAATTATTGAATATTCATTTCCCCTGGTATTACAAATTAAACCATAAAAATTATGTCTTTTATTAGAGCCGTAGCCAGCTGTACTTCCATCCCAAAACCCAAAACATTTAAAGCTTTTATATTTATCGTTCGTAATAGTAACATCAAAATGGTCAGGTTTTTTGCTCCAAAAATTCGAAGAAAGTACAGGGGGATTTGAGGATTTTTTAAATTTTATATTTTGTTTTACAAATGTACGATTCTTTAAAGCTCTATAAATATCTCCAGAATGATTCCAAAAATAACTTGGTTGAGCCAATTGTAATACTCCTATAAAAAAAAGTTCATTATTCTGAATGTAAACATCATGAATCTGATGATAATTTTTGCTCCATGTTGCGCATGTATTCTTTTCTGGTTTTAGAATTGGGTGATTATTAATTAAGAAGCACTCTGATGTGTCTAATTTTTTCCAAGATGAAGCAAATGAATTAAATGAATATATTATATATATTAAAGACAGATAGAAAATATACTTAAATTTAAACATACTGTATTTTGTAAAAAAAAAAAAATATTTTCAATTGAAATTTGTTTTGAGCTAATAAATTTTTTTACTTTTAAATTCATACAACTTTTTTTATTCAAGACTTTTAGTTAAAAATAAATAATTTTAATATAAATAAGACAATAGTTAATACTCAGTGTTTCAGTGTTTGTTTCGTATTAAAAAATGTTTTGACAATAGAAATAGCTTACAAATTTATAGAGAAATACATAAAACTCTTGCATGAGTAGCTAAGGTATATAACCAGTTTTTTTAGAGTGTTACAAAGATAGCCTTAGATATGTTAAATTAATGATGACACACAATCATGACAGTTTGCTTGGAGGCTATTTTGTAGATATCTTTTGTGTCTATCTTATCTTGTCTATTAGACCATTTTGTTGGAACATTATGTGTTGACAAAAACTGTTTAACTGTAGAACCTTTAATACCAAAGTTAATTGTATCAGTTCTGTTTACATTTAACCTTGATACAGCGACACCTACAATGTTTCCTCGTTTATCATATATAGGACCACCACTATTACCTTTTCTGATAACTGCATCAATTTCAAATTGACTCACGTCATTATCCATTCCTTTAGTAGCACTCACAATACCTTTAGTAACTTTAATTGTATCACTAACCATATTGCCTAATGGATATCCAGCTACAAGTATTTCCTCACCACCACTTACATCTTCTGACCTCATAAGACCTCCGGATAATACAGGGACAATCTGTACAGCAAGTTTTTGCACAAATGATTTTGTGTCAGCTGAGGCCATCTCCATGGATACAGTTTGTAAGATTGCTAAATCATTACGTTTATCTGATGCGATTAAGTCTGCAGGTATCTGTGCAGACATACTATCACCTACACTAATTTTCTTACATTGATTCACGACGTGTTGATTAGTTACAATGTGTCTGAATTTACTTACATAAAAACCTGAACCTATTTCCTTAGTTGGTTGTTGCTTTTTAGGTTTAAGTAAATCTCTCTTTTCTTGTTTTAGGGCAGCTATTTCTTTTTCTAAGGCTTTACGTTTACGTTCTTCTGCAAGTCTTTTTTCTTTTTCTAATTTTAATTCATTTGAAATTTTTTTGGATTTGTTCTTGATAATTTCGGAAATAAGTTTATTGGATTTTGGCTTATTGCTGTAGTCCTTAATAGAATTCGATTTTTCAATCAGTTTCGCTAAATTTATTTTTGAAGATTTATATTTATTATTTTTCCATATACCTTCTTGGACATCACCATTTGAAAATATTAATGCGCCTTCTCCATTTCTTTTTCCTAATTTATACTGACCTACATATCGATTTCCATTTTTGTAAAAATAAGTTCCTATTCCATTTGCTTTATCATTTAAGTACTCTCCAACAAAGACATCTCCATTGTATTTATCAGGTGCTAGATAAAAATAAGTGCCGTGTCCATGTTTTTTATCATTTTCCCATTCTCCAATATATTTATCACCATTAGTCCAACTATATTTTCCAATACCACTTTTTTTCCCTAATTTTTTCTCACCCTCGTATTTCCCACCAGATGGATATGAAGCCAAACCATTTCCATGCATGTATCCATTTAAAAATTCACCTTCATATCTAAAGCCTTTCCATTTACCTTCAATATATTCAATTATCCCGATACAATTATTCCAATTATAGTTTTTAGCTTCATCGACATTACTAGCGTATTTGGGTCGACAATTTAATTTAGATGAAGGAATTTGGTATTTATCTTCAGCAGCTCTATCTTCAGCAATTTTAGTATAATTTTGTCCACACAAATTTTTTGTTTTCAAGTCACCCAAAATAATAGTTTCATTAATCAAATAACCATTTCTTAAAATAGTTAGAGCTAATTCATCACATTTTTGCTTTTCTTGGATAAGTTTCACGACAAATGAAGGTGTGTCTGCATAATAATTATCTATTTTTAATATAATATCATCAAATTTTAGTGTTCTAAAAGCAGGACCTCCAGCAGAAACTTTTTTAATTATAACACCTTTGTTTTTAAAGTTTTGTTTGAAGGAAATATTATTGAAGTTCAAATTAGAATTGTTCATTGCTATCTCAACTCCAAGAAACCCTTTGTCAAAGGTAGCATTCTTATTTGAGGATACTTGATTCCAGCTCTTATTTAATTTTTCTAGATTACTTTTAGCTGATTTTTCTCCTAATTCTGCAGCTATTTGATATAACTTTATAGCAGTGTCTTGGTCTTTTTTTAAAAAAATTCCAAAATCATACATATAGCCAAGATTCGTATACGCACCTGGAAAATTTAGATTAGCTGCTTTTCTAGTATACTCATAAGCTTTTTCTTTATTTTTTAGAACAAATTCTCCATTTAAATACATTCTACCTAAACTAAACAAACTATAAGCATTATTAAATTTTTCAGCGCTTTTCCAATAATTGAACGCTTTAGATAAGTTTTTTTCTCCATAAATACCCTTGTGAAAATTAAAACCTAATTTGGCCAATGCCTCTGGATGATTCTTTTCTGCAGCTTCTAAAAAATAAGATTTTGATTTTTGTAAATTCTTACTTACACCTTCTCCATTTTCATATATGTATCCAAGCTCTGTTTTTGCAAATAAATTACCTAATCTTGCAGCTTTATTTATATAATCGAAACCTTTATTAAAATTAACAGGGACATCATTACCTCTCGTGTAAATCACACCTAAATTGAAAAGTGCGAAGCTATCCCCTTTATCAGCTGCAATCAAATAATATTCTATAGCTTTCTTTATATTTTTTTGAACGTAAATGCCTTCTTTATAGAATAAGCCTAAATCTGAAAAAGCATATGAGTTACCACTTTTGGCCGCTTTTTTATATAATTGAAATGATTTGTTTAAGTCAACAGCTGTACCGTAACCTTTTTGATAATGATAAGCTAAATCTCTCATGGCAATAGTATCGTTCAACTGATTTGTTCTATATTTTAGAATTGAAAAGCTTTTACTAAAATTCCCCCTTTTGTATTCGTTTGATGCACATTCATATGTGTTTTTAAAACACTCTTTTAATTTTTTATCTTTATTAAATACATTTATAAATTTGTTGATAACATTATCATTACTTTGACCAAATACAGTTGTGATAGTTGTTGTGTTAATTATTAATAATATAAAAACAAATATTTTTAAAAAATTAGAAATCATAAGATTATTTTAAAAAAAATTTTATTTTTGTAAAACAAACAACACGAAAAACTTAATTTTTTATTTTTACAATTTTTATTTTTTCTTTTGTATCCTTTGTGAATTCTGTAATCAATTTATCAAGTTTATTTTTTTTATTAATTAATTTTTCCTGTTTTTTTGAAAGTCTTTCTAGAGCAATTAGAGAATCATTAGCTCTCGTAAAATCTTTATTAAGTATTGAACTTGTCCCGGCAGAGTAAAAATAGTCACCTGCTTTTTTAAAATATCCTTGGTTCTCTAATATTAAACCAGAGTTAAAGTAAGCAAAACTGTTTTTATTATTTAAGGAAATTGCCTTTTGGTAGGCAGCAAGGGATTTATTATAATATTCTAATTTAGTATAAGCAAAACCTAAGCCGTTAAAATATTTGTCTTTTGGTTGTATAGCTATTGCGTCTAAAAAACTTGATGATGCTTTTTGGTATTCATTTAGCAATAAGTATGAACGACCTTTTAAAAAAATAAATTCATGATCATTCGGCTTTATTTGTAATTTTTTATCAATCAATTCTATGGCTTTATTAAATTCGCCCAATGAAAATAAAATGTTTGGATTCTTTGTTTTTTGAATTTTTACAGGAATTATTTTTTTATCTATAGGAGTTGTTATATATTTTAATTGTAAATTATTATCTATTGTTTTTCTATCCGGAATAGTGTTCAACAATCTTCTTGCCGCCGCATCTAACATTTGAAGCGCCACTTCTTCCTCCGTATTCGTTGATGCAGAAAAAATACCTGAAGCAAGACTTATTGGTGAAAGTGGAATTGTCCCTGCTCTTGAAGAAGCAATATGATTTCCTTTCCACAAGAGTTCACCACTTTGTTTTCTTAAAGAGAGATTAAGACCTACTTTTGTTGAAGAAAAAGCAACATAAAATTTATTTTCAAATTTTATTATTTCACCATCTAATATAGCATCGCAATCAAGTGTTTTTAAAACAAGGTTAAAGTTTTGTTTTTCTTTCAAAAGGTAAGTCATTTGGTGAATTTCAACATCTCTATATCTTTTGGGAGATAAATGACTATATAGAGAATATTTTGCAAGATTAACTTTATCTAATTGTGAAAACTCACTCTTGTCTGAATTGTCTTTTATTGTTCCTATTGCTATGCAATCAATTTCTTCTGGATTAAAATTTTCATTAATGAAATATTGAACTTCTGGTAATATGCTATCGGATTTGGTAATTTTTTTGACTTGCAAATATTTAGGTGTTTGGCAAGATGAAAGTAATAAAACTAAAATAAAAGATAAATAATAAAAAAACTTTTTTATGTATATATTTAGAAAATATTTGTTCACTTTTTTTGCTTTTACGATGTTAGTATTTTCATTAAAAGCTTACTCCATTACAAACGATGAATATAGTAAAATTAATAAAATGATTGAATTAGAAAATATTGACAAGGCGTTTCAAGAGTTAAAGGTTATTCAACAAAAAGAACCCAAGTTATCTGCTAAAGCTCAAATATTAATAGGAAAGCTTTACTTATCATTAGAACAGCCTGCTAAGGCTTTTAGTTTTTTTGATAAAGCCACATTTACTTCCGTTACAACTGATGATTTAGCCTATGCAGGAATGTCATTGGCCTCTATTAAATTAGGAAATTTAACTGATGCGCAAAAGTTTGCTAATAAATCACTCAAAGAAAATCCTGATTTAGTTGATGCAAAATTAGCTTTAGGTCTAATTTATTCAGATTTTGGGCAGCATGATAAATCCGAAAATTTTTTTAAGGCTGCATTGCTTGCAAGTGGAACATCATTATTCGCCACAAGACAATATGCTTCAAATGAAATGAGAAAAGGAAACAATAAAAAAGCAAGAGAAATTATCAATAAAGTTCTTCTAGAGAAGAAAGCAGATGCTGCAACAACTGATTTATTAGGAAAACTTTATTGGCTTGAAGGAGATATAAAGGAATCAGTGAGGCTAAGAACAGAGGCATCTGTTATGTTTAGAAAAGCAGGAAATGTAACTCGTTCTGAACAGATAATGAATTGGCTTAACACATCAGCAACGTCAAAAGTAAATCAAGTAATTGAGGAAAAATCTAAGCCTAAGGTTAAAGAGGTAATTATAAAAGAAATACCATCAATTAAAAAAATTCTTCAACCAAATGATAAACCAGAGCCAATTAAAATTGATGCTAAAAAAGAATTTTTCACTGGTAGTGGTTTTGTTTTAAACAATGGAAAATGGATTATAACGAATAGACATGTTGTTAGAAGAGCAAAGTACATCTCTGTAAGAAATGGACTGGGAAAAGTAAGAATTGTAAAGTCTGTCCAATATCCAAGTAATGATAAAATTGATTTAGCTTTATTAATTTTATCAAAACCTTATCCTTCTGATTATAGTATAAAGTTTAATGATATCAGCTCACCAAAAACTGGACAAAAGATTTTTGTCATGGGTTATCCTATTTCTTCCATTTTAGGTAGATTCAACCCTTCTATCACAGAAGGAATTATCAGTAAGAATAGAGGTTTTGGGGAATCATCTGGTGAATTTCAAATTACAGCACCTATGAATAAAGGCAATAGTGGCGGCCCTATATTTAATGTAAATGGTGAGATTGTTGGTATATCAGCAGCAGGTTTAGATAAAGTAACTATGATGAAGGAGGAAGGGTTTATTCCACAAGATGTTAATCTTGGAATTTCTTCTGAAGTTCTAAAAACTTTTCTCAATCAACCAACCAAAGCCTCTATAAGTAAGAAAAAAGGAAGTTTTGATGCATCACAAATTTATCAATTTATGCGGCCATCAGTTGTTATTGTGGTTTGCCAGTAGCGTTTTAATAGTTTTTTTTATAACTTCTAATGTTTTAGCAGAATGGGTGTCGTCTGAAGGACGCTATTTTATTGATAGAAAAACAACTCGAGATGAAGCTTGCAATATAGCTTTAGAAGAGGCAAAACAAAATGCTTTAAAAAAGATAGTTGGTGAGAATTTAAAGTCAAATCAACTTGAAGTTTGTACAGATAATGAAAATAAATCACGTTGTACACTTTATCAAAATACATTTAATTATGTTGAGGGTGGCTATATCAATGAAATTAAAAACAAGAAAGAAGAAATATTACAAAGTGTACCTGAAAAAGAATGCCTCATTACAATTGATGCTTTTGTTAAAGAGTATGATGAAAAGCCAGACGTCAATTTTACACTAGAAGCGAATCTTAATCAAAAGCCAAGATTATATGATGGAAAAAAAATAAGTATAACTGGTGAGGTTATGCAAAAATCTTATATAACGGTTTTAGGATGGTACCCTGATTCTGATAAAGAAAATTATTATCAAATTTTTCCTAACCAATATGACGAAAATAATTTAGTCGAAAAATCATTTAATATTCCAAGCAAAAACAATACAAAGTACAAACTTATGACTAAGTTTCCAAAGGATTTTCCTCAAGATGAAACTTATGAATTTTTTGTAATAGTTGCATCTAAAAAAAAATTAGACATACTTAGTAAACAAAATATTATAGACTTTAATAAAAGGCTTTCTCGATTAGGACGTTCTAACTGGGAAATGAAAAGACTTGGATACACAATAATGAGGGATTAAAATGAGACTACTTACTTATACTGGCATAATTACTTTATTAGTAACTTTAAATGCATGTGCTCCCAGACCAGGAACACCTGAAGCGGCTCTAAAAAAGAAACAAGAAGCTATTGAAGTTCAGGAAAAGAAAGTTGATAAAACAGTTTCAAGTATTCCTAAATGGTGTTTAAACCCACCTTTATCTGATTTAGCTCTCTCTGCTTGTGGTAGTGGTGAATCCTCAAATATGAACATGGCTAGAAACAGAGCAATTTTAGCTGCAAAAAGATTGTTGGCAGACACAATAGATAGTGAAATTTCATCAAGAATGGAAGATTTTTTAAAATCAACTGGAACTGGTACAAATGAAGCTGTTAAACAAGCTAGTGAAATTGTAACTAAAAATACTACTATTGAAGCTAAACTTACGGGTTATAAGCAATTAAAAACAGAAGCGGTAAGTATGAATGGTAAGTTTCAATTCTATGTTCTTCTTGAATATCCAGTTGGCCAAGCTAATCAAGCTTTACTAAATCAAATTAAGAAAGATGAAATTTTAAGCACTCAAAAAAATGCAGATAAAGCGATGGAAGAACTAGAGGCTGAAATTGAAAAAAGAAGAAAAAATAAAAATTAATGACACCTACAAAGTTTGAAAGAGAGCATAGAGCTCATGTTCGTTTCAAAAAGATTTAGATCAATGAGACACAGCAAAGCGTCTATAAAGCAAGCAGAAGCTTCACAAAAAATAGCTGAAGAGAAAGCTAAACAGACTGAATATGTAAAAACAACTGAATCATTGAAACAACAAGAAATTTAAAGAAAAAGGGAATTTGATAAAAGAATAAGTGATGTAAAGAGTGTTATAGGAAGATTAAACTTCAGAATAGCTGATGTTAATTTATTAAAGGGTAACAACAAAGTTGCACAATTTTTTAAAATCAACCAAGAATTTAAAATAAAAGCATCTAAGTACCTAGAACTAATTGAATTGAAAAGGAATACCTTAAATTTAATATTTTTGAAGAAAGATATAAAAATAATTTGTTAGATTTAAAAGAAAAAAAGAAAGCATCTAATTAGGAAATGGTGTAAGTGAAATGCTTAAAGAAAAATTAACTGTATCAAATTCTTCAAGATTTGTAAAAATGGTTTTGGTATAAAAATGCTTATTCTGATAAAGAAAATTATTCATTTTTTCACGATGATTATTTAATTGAACTGAACTAATACTCGCTCTCCATTACCTTGAAGTTCGGGTGTTTGCGAGCCACTAGATTGTTGTACTACATTTTCTTTTACAAAGTTATGAAGTTCTAATGCTGTTATTTTATTATCATTATTATTATCAGCATCACCTTCCATGCCTTTCATAAGAAAGTATGAGAACATCCCATGCTTAGCTTCTTCTAGGGGTCTTGATATCTGCTCGTTAGATGCTGCACTAAAGACTGTAAAGCCATCAGGGATAGTTTGTTCTTTAGATTTAATAACTATAGGTCTTCCAGCTATAAGCATTTCTTCCTTACGTGTTAGACCTGAGTAGCATGTGTCAAGGAAGACTGTGACAGATTTAGGATTAGTGGCTTTTAGGTCAGAAAATAATCTATCTCTTAGAATAGCTGTGTCATTTAACAATCTAGGTGAGCCGTCATGTGGCAGAAGATACATATTCTTTCCATCATCAGATGCTAAGCCATGACCTGCGAAGAATATGAATATGTCAGACTTATTAGGTTTAGTTGAACGACGAAGCCACTCTTGCACAGACAATAATATATCTCTTTCATCAGCTCCATCATTAATCAAAATTTTTATCTTATTCTCTGGTATACCAAGTTTTTCAGATGCATAATCCTTAAATACCAGTGCATCATTATCTGCATATAAAGCTTTGGCTTTTGTGTTTTCGTAATTAGAAACGCCTATTATTAAGGCTAAACTATTTTTATTAAATTGAACTCTTTTGCCTAATGGATTAAGGTCATCAAATAATATAGAATTATCTAAAACTGCTTCACTACCCTTGAGAGTCACTACTTTCGATGCTGTTAATCCTGAAATATCGGTCACCTCTATTTTTAACTTTTTACCAGTTGGAGGAACATAGGTAGTAAACTTAAATTTGCCATTATAAGATAAGGATATTGGCTTTCCATTTACAGTTATTTCTGCCACCTCAACGTTATCGTGTGCAAATCCATAGATGGTTCCTCTTTTACCTTGGGTTCTATTTGATATAATTTTTAGTAATGGTGCACGAGTATCATTATCAATTCTTTGTTGTTCTTGTTTCTGCTTTGCTTCCATTACAGCTAATTTACGTTCTAATTTAATACGTTTTTTTCTCTCAGCATCTAATTCTGCTGATGAAATGATAGGGTTAGTAAAAGTTTGTGTTTTAGATTTAGAGGATGTGATAGTTTGGGTTTTAATACCAACACCACAACTTAATCCACGTCTCTTGGCTTCTTTTAAACTACTATAATAATTATTATAGGTTTCAACACCTCTACTATAACCATTTATAGTTTCACAAATTTCTAAGTTTGACAATCTTTTAACTTTACAATTAGCTTTATCTGAAAAGGCAAAGAGACATGCTACATCTGAAAAATTAAATTGTTTTTCTTTTTCTACAGAAGATATTGAAGGTTTTATAATTTTAGGTTTAGAAATATCAGTATATTTTATTTTAATTTTTTTTGTTTCAGTAACATTCTTTGCTATAATTTCTGGTGAGGGTTTTCTATAGTTAAAGAAATAGCCGTTTTTAAAAATGACTTCTTTTGTCTCTAATTTTCCAATTATTCCTTGTACTTTACCTTTTTTATTTCTCGCAACTCCTTTCATTACGTCTCGTGTGTCATTTATGTTTAAATATATTTTATTATAGCCACCATTATGTGAAATTAAGACTACATTATCATTGACACTCCATTTTTCATCATCATCTCCAAATACTTTACCCATATGATAATAAGTTTTCACATTTTTATATTTAAAAGTATTATTCTCTTTAAATAAAAATAATCTCACATCTCCATCATCTTCATAAAATGTCCATATAGAATTAGCAATATCCTCATTTCCAGCAACAATGGCTTTACTCTTTTTATCAAGCCCACAATCTAAACCACGATACTTTGCCTCACTTACAAAATTTTCATTCTTATAATTCCATACTTTAGAACCACTTGAAGTGGTTGTTGCATTATAGCAGACAGATATATCAGATACTGATGCTAATGGTCTTTTCTCTTGGTATTTGGTTTGTTTTGAGGCCGTTATAGTTTTGATTTTAATTTTCTCTTTTACACCACAGTCAAGACCACGACGTACAGCTTCACTTTTGAATACAAACATTTTATATCTCTCGCATATTTCTTTGTTAGAATACATTGAGTAAATATTTTTAGTATTTGTTTTAATTGGATTGTCATAAGCATTAACACTCTTTTGAATATCTGATTTACTGAGATAATTACCTCTCTGACACCCTTGCAATACTAACATACCAAGTGCAAACGGCACTAACATCATTCTAAATGCAAAATTCATGTGATTACACTAGCAAGTTAGTTTTTGTTTGTGAAGTATTTGGAGTAAGCATGTATTCCTATATGTTTAAATATCTAACGGTTGTAGTAAAGTAAAGGTTCTTAACCCAACTATGAAGGATTAATGATTGAATTTTGATGTATTCATTGTTGAAAGATTTCTTTAATTGCATTAATTTTTGTTTGCATAATTCAAGCACTTCAAGAAAATGTTAAGGTCTATAGAGTTTTTCAAGTTAAATGATTTTTTGAACTCTAATTTCTTTTGTCTTTACCAATGACGTGTACGTTTTAAGGTTAAGAAAGTTGTATTTTTATAGTGCTCTCTTATTCAAACTTGCACCTGAAATTTATCATTTCTTTTTCTAATTATAGCCATATATAACAACCTTCACTGTGACACATGTGTGACTATTAACTATTTTGTATTTTATAAATCTTCAGAAATCGTTAGTAAATTTGGAGCGGGCGAAGGGATTTGAACCCTCGACCCCAACCTTGGCAAGGTTGTGCTCTACCCCTGAGCTACGCCCGCATAAAGTAAACTTATAATTATTTAAATACAAGTAAGCAAGTAATTAATTATTTATAATGTCATGTGCATTTTTTGATATATACTCTATATCTTCAAATGATAAATATGCATGCATTGGTAAAGATATAACGCATTTAGATAAAAGATTTGTATTTTTCAGTTTATCTGATGAAATCGGAAACTTTTTATAGGGTTTTTGGCAATGTAAAGGAATAGGGTAGTATATTGCAGTAGGTATACCTTTTTCTTTCATTTTAATTTGAAAATCCTCTCTATCGCACTTTAGAGGTAGCTGTATTGTAAATTGAGCCCAACTACTTGTAGCTCCTGAAATTAATTTTGGTAATTTAATATTTGTTCCAAGATCTAAAAATTGTTTTTTATAATATTTTGCTAATTTATCTCTATTTATTAATTCTGTTTCGAAAACTTTTAATTTTTCGATTAGAATTGCTGCCTGAATAGTGTCTATTCTACCATTCATTCCAATTCTATCATATTCGTATTTATTAGATCCCATTCCATGTAAATGTGCAGAATATGCTATTTTATAATAATGTTCATTATTAGTAAAAAAAGCTCCACCATCTCCATAGCATCCTAATGGCTTTGCTGGAAAAAAAGAAGTTGCCGATATATCACATAAATTTCCTGAAATTTTGTTTTTATAACTAGATCCGAATGACTGTGCTGCGTCATCTAAAACCCATAATTTATGTCTATTAGCTATCTCTATAATATTATCAATATCACAAGGTTGTCCAAATAATCCTACTGAGATAATACCTTTAAGTTTAACACCTTGCCTTTTTGCTTCGGAAATAGATTTTAATATACTGTTTTCACAGATATTAAATGTATCTATATTAACATCTGAAAAAAAAGGCACTCCTCCGAGCATACATACAACTTCTGCAGTTGAAGCAAATGTAAAAGATGGAACTATTACCCCATCGTTCGGTTTTAAACCAAGTGAAATAAGACCCAATAATAATGCGTCTGTACCACTAGAACAACATAAAACATATTTAGATTTTGAAAATAAAGATAATTTATTTTCTAATTCTTTAACCTCTGGACCTAAAATATACTGTCCGTGATTTAGAACTTTTGATATTCTATCATCAATATTGTTTCTAATTAAATTTTGTTGTTTCTTTAGATCAATAAAATCCATCATTTATCCATAATTTTTTCTTAATTCCTTTTCTATCATATCTAATACTACTTGAACATTAATAGCTTCATCAATATCAGTTATTGGCTTATGATTTTTTTTTACACATTGTAAAAACGTCTCTATTTCTTTTTTTAATGGTTCGTCATTTAAAACTTCAATAGCTTTTTCAGGTTTATAAATTATTTTCTTTTCTTTATTAATATAACTTGGATTTATTATTAACTTATTTGTCCAATCTTTTGTATCGTCAAAAATCAAACTTCCTTTTGATCCCAAAACACTAAATCTATGTTCTTTGTATGGACTTATCCAATCTGAATTAATAACTGCAGTTAAGTCATTTTCGAAGTAAAGAAGAACGTTTATGAAATCAGCAATTTTTTTTGAGTTGTTAAAAATAGCATTTACTTCAACTTTTTTTGGCATTGCTTCGGTTATCGACAAAATCATAGAAATATCATGTGAAGCTAAATCAAAAAGGACGGACTCTTTTTGTCTTATAGCACCAAAATTTAATCTATTAGCCTTTATGATTTGTAAATTTCCAATTTTTCCTAATTTAATGATATTCTTCAACTCATTAAATCCATTGTGGTAATGTAAAAGATGACCTACAAAACAAATTTTGTTTACTTCTGAAGAAAGTTTTTTTATTTCTGTAGCATCTTTCAATGATAGGCATAATGGTTTTTCTACAAAAACATTTTTATTATTTAATAGAGATTTAATTATATAGTTTTTATGAGTATCTGCTGGAGATGCTATAAAGATACTATCAATATCTTTTGATAAAATTATTTCATCAGCATTGTTAGCAATTTGTTTTTTAGAGGTGACAGTATTATTTAAGTGTTCTGTATTACTATCATAAATTTTTTTTAATACATTTAATGTCTCTAAGTTTCGATAAATATTTTTTCCCCAACTTCCTAGACCAATCATTCCAACATTATTTTTATACATAATCAATTAAATACACCCCATTGTTATTAAGCGTCAATAGTAGTCTTTTGTAACAATTAATGAATATTTGCTCTTGAATAATCTTGCCAACTAAGCATATATTCTAGAGATAAGTTAATTAAATAGAGAATAAATATTATTAATATGGTAAATAATATAATAGAAGTAACAAGCGAAAATTTTGTAGAATTAGTTATAAAAGGTTCAGAAGAATTACCGGTTATTGTTGATTTTTGGGCCCCATGGTGTTCACCTTGTAAGCAATTAACTCCAATAATAGAAAAGGCTGTAAATAATTTTCCAGGTAAAGTTATTTTAGCTAAAGTCAATATTGATGACAATCAATCAATCGCCTCTCAAATGCAAATACAATCAATACCTATGGTATATGCATTTTTTAACGGTCAAGTAGTTGATGGTTTTCAAGGAAATATTCCTGAAAGCCAAGTTCTAGAATTTATTAAAAAAGTATCTGAGTTATGTGGTCCGCCACCCGATTTAAAAGAAAACTTAGAAAAATTAGAGCTTTCTATAAGATCTTCTAACTGGGAGGAAGGATTATATTTATCAAATATTATTTTAGATAATGATCAAAATAATATTGATGCTTGCAACGGCAAAACCTTATCATTAATTGGGCTGAACAAATTTAAAGAAGCTAAAGATTTTCTCTCAATATTACCTGAAGAAATTTTAAATGATAACACAATTAAAAATTTAATATCTAAAATAGAAGTTGCAGAAAAATCATTCGAAGCATCTAGAAATTTTCTTCATCTTGAAAAAATTTTGAACGACAACCCAAAAGATATTAAAGCTCATATTGATTTGTCTAATGCTTTTTTTGGAAAAGGAAAAATTTCAGAATGTTATCAATTATTAATTGAAGCCATTAAAATTGACCCTAAATGGAACGATCAAGAGGCCAGAAAAAAACTGATATCATTTATAAATAGCCACGATTTAAACTCTGAAGAGGCAAAAAAAGCAAGAAGGCAGTTATCTTCAATTTTATTTAATTAACATTTTAATATGGACTCTTATAAACTTAAAATTCCAATTTTTCCACTTGATAACGTTATTTTGTTACCTGGATCCTTTCTTCCTTTAAATATTTTTGAAAAAAGATACTTAAACATGGTTGATGATACATTAAAAACAAGTTCGAGATTAATTGGAATTATACAACCTTTAATGAATAAAAAGGAGAATTTTGATACTTTTGAAAATGCAATTGGTTGTTATGGTAAAATAATCAAATTTGAGGAAACACAGAATGATACGTACTTAATATCTTTAAAAGGACTTTCAAGATTTAGAGTTATCGATAGTCAATTAACAAAAGGAGGATATTTAAGCTCAAAGGTTTCAGATGAAACATATAAAAACGATTTGAATGAGTTAAAAACAAATAATTTTAAATTTACAAATGATAAAAGTTTAAAAACAATTTTAAAAAGTTACTTAAAGTTTAAAAAATTAGATTCAAATTGGAATTATATAAATTCGTGTTCGAATTTGAATCTAACAAATCAGTTATCAATGATTTGTCCATTTTCGACTCATGAAAAACAGATGTTACTTGAATCGAAATCTATTGATGATAGATATATTTTACTATTATCGATATTAGAAAATACGCTAAAACTTAATGAAAAAGACAATCAAATCAGACATTAATCTTGAACCAAACCTTGATGAGTTGTTAAAAATATTAATTTGTCCTAAAACAGGATCAAAATTATTATTTGATAAAGAAAAAAATGAGTTAATAAGTAAAACAGGAAAATTAGCTTATCCTATAAAAGACAATATTCCTGTTTTACTTGTAAACGAAGCAAGGAAATTGAGCTAAAGACTAATATCCTTTTGCTAAAAATTTGAAAATTTCTTTTAGTGAAGTTTTTTCAATTTTTTCTATGCCATAATTAATAATATTATTTAATTGATTATTTTTCTTAGAAAAAACATAAAAAATAAGTGTTGTAGCTAAAGTAATAAAATTCTTTCTAGTCTTTCTGATATTATTATATGTTTTTAATAAAGAGAGTGTTCCAAAATCTTTGCCTATAATTTTTGCATTTTTCAGACATTTAACCATGTCAAAGCAATCCTCAATCGATAGATTAAATCCTTGTCCAGCTAGAGGATGAATAGTGTGAGCTGCATCTCCTATTAATATAATTCTTTCTTTAAAAGGAATATTTACAAACTTAACATTTATTGGATAGGTTTGAACTCTTTTAAATTTATCATCTTTTGACTTAGGAGAATCAAAAATTAAATTATTTTTTAAAAAAAATTTATTTAGCATTTGAATTATTTTTTCATGAAAATTAATTTTATTAGTATCCAAAATCTTATTATCAATGCTCCACACGAAATTAATTAAATTCTTCTCATCATTTAGTGGTAATAGTCCTATGAAATTATCTTTTAAAAAAATTTGTTTAGCCGTTGAATTATTAAAGTTTTTACACTCAAGATAGCCAGTTATGATTGTATGGTTCAGGTTGTTATTTAAATATTTAATTTTGCACAATTCCCGAAGAGGGGATAAGCTTCCATCAGCTGAGATTACAAGTGCTGATTTTATTTTTGTTCCATCTTTTAGAAATAAATATCTATTAAATTCATCACATTTGGTGGAAATAACTTTAGATCTATAAATATCAATTTTTTTTTCTGAAAATTTAATATTTTGTTTTAAAATGTCATTTCTAATAATTATCCCGTGATTATTTAAATCTTTTAATTTAAGAGGATACTTTTCATTTGTATTATGTAACTCAATTTTTTCTATGACAGAATAATCTTTTGAGTAAACATCTAATTGGATTCTTTTTTTTAATTTTATAAAGTTTTTGTAATTTATAAAACTTACTCTTACATCTTTAAAATTTTCATTATCTGTATTAATCCAACATAATTTATCTTGATCAAATACACCGCAATTTATTAGTACTGCAAGCATTAATTTTCCTGCAAGTCCTCCACCTACAATCGTTATATCATAATTTTTTGTATATTCGTTTTTTCTCATATCAAAAAATTAAATTATTTTTATTTAATTTTCAAACATAGTGTGGTTTAAATATCCTATCTATTATGTTAAATAAAGATTTTGATGTTTTAAAAAATTGGATGTTTGGGAGTTTAAGTGCTTTATTGGACAAAATACCTCCTAATCCAAATTTAAATATATTAAAAATGTCTATTGGTGAACCACAATTAGGTCCTCCAAAATTTATCAGGAAACAATTTGACAATTTTTTTGATTATTGGGGCAAATACCCTCCATCAGAACCCATTCCAGTTTTAAAAGACGCTATTAAAGTTTATTTAAATCAAAGATTTCCAGGTTCGGAAAAAATAATTAATTTTGATAAAAATTTAGTACCTGTTCCTGGAACAAGAGAAGCTTTACACTTAGTTGGACTTATTTCTAAAAATGTTCAGAAAAATAACTCTATAGCAGTTTTAACTAATCCGTTTTATCATGCATGGAAAGCTGGAGCAATAGAAAGTGGTTCAAAAATTTTATGGTTAAATGCAAAAGAAAGTAATAACTATAATCCAAATATTGATGACTTATCCACAGAAACCTTAAAATCTATTTCGATAATGTATTTATGTTTTCCTACAAATCCTCATGGTGCTTTAACTAATATTGATTATTTTATAAAGGTAATTAACTTAGCAAAAGATTACAATTTTATCCTCGCAATAGATGAATGTTATATAGATATATATAGAACATCATATTCAAAACCAATTGGTTGTTTAGATGCTATAGTTAAAATGAATGTAAATTTAGATAACGTAGTAATTTTTAATTCATTATCAAAAAGAAGTAATGTACCTGGTCTTAGAGCAGGTTTTATTGTTGGAGATGAGAAAGTAATATCTTTATATAAATTACTAGTTGCTAATGGTGCATCACCTGTTCCAATCCCAATTCAAAATATTGCCGCTTTTTTATATAAAGACGAAAAGCATAATTATGAAACGTGTTTATTTTATGATCAAAACTTCAAAATAGCTAAAGAACTTTTAAAGGAAACTCATCCAGATTTAAAAATACCAGATGCAGGATTTTATTTATGGCTTCCTGTTAAAGATGATTTAAAGGCAACAACAGATCTGTGGAGAGATTATTCAGTTAGAGTAATGCCTGGAACCTTTATGGCTGAAAATGTTTCTGGTGAAAATCCATGTAGGGGGTTTTTAAGAATAGCATTAGTTCATAAAAAAGAAATTGTAACAGAGGCTTTACAAAGGATTTCTAATTATTTTAAGAATAATCATGTATGAAAATCAACATACTTCACAATTAACATTTAAGAAAAAAATATTATCAATTTTTTTTGGGATAATTTTACTTATATTATCAATATTTATTTCTTTATCTTCCCTTTCATTTAATTTCAATGAAACTGGTTGGCAAAGCTTATCTAACTTAGAAACTCAAAATATCTTTAGTCAGTATGGGTCATATGTTTCAGGATTTTTATTGAAAGAATTTGGGATATTAACTCCTCTGTTTTTGAGTTTAATTTTGATGTTATACGGATTTAAATATTTAAAATATCAAGTTATATCTAATTTGTGGTTTAAATTAATATTGATAATAGGGTTCATTATAATATCTGGTATATTATCTCAACCTGTTCATGAAATATTAAATATGTTTCTTTTAAGGCAATATGAATTGTTAAATCATGAAGGGTTTAGTACAAAAGCCTATAAATCTATTTTATTCATAGTAAACAAAAAATTTAATTTGGAAGGTAATTATTCTTTTGCTTTTGTTAATTTATTAATAACTTTATTATTTATATTATCATTTATTTACATAGCTTCAACCAAAATAAAAGAATTACTTTTTTTAAAAAAAATCATAGAGCCATTTTATTTGCCATTGATTTGGGTTTATCAATTATTAAGCAATTTGTTAATTAGAGAATTATATTTTCAAAAGAATAATGATGAATATTTTCCAAAAACAAAAAAGTCTTTTTTTTCTTTTTTAAAAAGTTTTATTTATTTTAATTTCTCGAAAAACAAAAAAATTAAACCTAAAACTTCAATAAATATTAATAAATCTGATATATTAAAAAGTGAAAAACCCAATATAAAAAAAACAATAAATAATCAACGAGTTTTACCTTTAACATCTCAGAGTGGATTTATTTTACCTTCTACAGATTTATTAGTTGATCAAAAAATATCTAATGAAAATCCTGATGATAATATATTAAATTCAAATGCAAAATTGTTAGAGGGTGTTTTAAAAGATTATTCCATTGAGGGATCGATTGAAACTGTTCAATATGGTCCTGTAGTAACCAGATATGATTTAAAACCTGCTCCAGGATTGAGAAGTCAAAGAGTTATTTCATTATCTGATGATATAGCAAGATCAATGTTAGCAGAATCCGTCAGAGTAGCGATGGTTCCAGGAAAAAATGTAATTGGGGTTGAGTTGCCTAACAAAAAAAGAGAAATTGTTGCATTAAGACACCTTTTGGAAGATGAAAAATTCCAAAATTCCAATCATAAATTACCTCTTTGTCTAGGAAAAGATATTGCAGGGAAACCTGTGATAGCTGATTTAAGTACAATGCCTCATCTGCTAATAGCAGGTACAACTGGTTCTGGAAAATCAGTTGGTGTTAATTCTATGATCATATCACTTTTATATAAGCATACTCCAGAAACGTGTCGATTTATAATGATTGATCCTAAAATGTTAGAACTATCGGTTTATGATGGTATACCCCACTTATTAACTCCTGTCGTAACAGATCCTAAAAAAGCAATCACAGCATTAAAGTGGGCTGTTAGGGAAATGGAAAACAGGTATTCTTTAATGAGTAAGTTAGCGGTTAGAAATATAGAAAATTATAATGAAAGATTATTGTTAGCTAGAAAGAAAGGTGAAATATTAAATCAAACTATTCAAGTAGGTTTTGATTCTGAGACTGGTCAACCAATATTTGAAGAAAAAGAAATTGACCTTACCCCTTTACCTTTTATTGTAATTTTAATTGATGAGGTGGCAGATTTAATGCTAGTGGCTGGAAAAGAAATTGAAGCTGCAGTCCAAAGATTAGCACAGATGGCTAGAGCTGCAGGGATTCATGTCGTAATGGCTACTCAAAGACCGTCAGTAGACGTTATTACCGGTACTATAAAGGCAAATTTTCCAACAAGAATATCATTTCAAGTAACAAGTAAAATTGATAGTAGAACCATATTAGGTGAACAAGGTGCAGAACAATTACTTGGTAAAGGAGATATGTTATTTATGGCAGGTGGAGGTAAAGTAACTAGAGTTCATGGACCTTTTTTAGATGATACAGAAGTTGAAAGAGTTACTTCTTTTTTAACTAGCCAATCTGTTCCAGATTATGATGAAACGGTTACACAAGAATATTCAAATGATACTTTGGAAAATGGATTTGATTTAAATAGTTCAAAAGATGAATTATACGATGAAGCAGTTAAATTAGTAATTAGAGAACAAAAAGCAAGTACATCATTTATTCAAAGGTACTTTAGAATTGGTTATAATAGAGCAGCTACAATTATTGAAAAAATGGAAGAAAATAACATTATCTCTAAACCTGGTAGAGCAGGAAAAAGAGAAATAATTTCAGAAAAATAAATTAATATGTTAAAAATTTTCAAAATATTATATGTTTTTACTTCTTTTATTGTTTTTTTTTATAATTATGAATTATCAGCAAGCTCAAATACTGAAAATGACTTTCATTCAGTCAAAGAATACTTAAAAAATTTGAATACTTTGGAAGCCAGTTTTATTCAAATATCGAGTGATGGAGATATAAAAAGGGGTAAAATTTTTTTTAATTTACCTGGAAAATTAAGAATAGATTATATTGAACCAGATGATTTATTGATAACATCTAATGGTTTTTGGCTGACTATTCAAAATAGAAAACTTAAGCAAACTAACAACATCCCTTTAGAAAGAACGCCGCTAAATGTATTTTTAAATAAAAAATTTAGTTTTGAGAATAATTCCAATATTAAATTTATAATTGAAAATGACGTTATTACATTAACTTTTTTTGAAAATCAAAAAGCATCTAAATTTGAATTAGAGTTTAATTCAAACCCCTTAAGATTAAGAAAATGGGTAATTATTGACGAATTTGAAAATAAAACCTCAGTAATGTTACAAAATATTAAAATGGACGTGAAACTCTCAAATAAAATATTTATTCCTGACTTTTATAATGAAAAAAGTGACTGATACAACCCCTAAATTAATTATAAGTTTAATTGAAAATAAACTATTAAAAAAAAATATTATGGAAGCTCTAGCATTAATTGGAGTTTTTAGAGAGAAATTTCCTTTTAACAAAAAAATTGATCATTTTTTGGAAAAACAAAAAAAAAAATTAACCAAAGAACATTTAACCTCAAAAAATTACTTGTTACGTATTTATAATTCCTCTTCAAAATCTAAAGCTATAAAAGAGTTAATTAATATATCAAAAAAAGACAATATAAATAGTTTACTTTATTCCTTAATAAGTAATTTATATGGAGAATTAGGTGAATTAAGTTTATCCAAATCATATGGTGTAAAAGCTATTTCTCTAAATCCATTTGAAGAAAGTTACTATATAAATCTATCTATTACTTTAGATAAACTAGATAATTTTAATGAATCTTTTGAATTAATTAATATAGCAAAAAATTTAAATCCTACTGATTTTAATATAAATCTTCACTTTGCTAGATGTTGTTTTAATTTAAAGAATTATAATTTATCAATTTCAACATTTGAAAAAATCTTAAAGGTGAAGCAAGATTTAAAACTTCAAATTGAATTTTTAAGAAAGTTATTAACAGCAAATAAATTTAATAAAGTATTAAAAGTTCTAAATACCATCAATTCACATGAAAAAAATATTGAACTTGTCATAATTCAAGCAACTGCATTAATGAATTTAAATCGAATTGATAAGGCAATGGAGTTATTATTTAATTTTAAAGAAAAGGATGCTAATTTGTACTTGCATTTAGGGTTATGTGAAGATTTTAGAAATGATTTTTTAAAAGCAAGACTCTATTATGAAAAGGCCTTAAAACTGGAACCAAATAATGAATTAATATTAAAGAATTTAGCTAATAATTACTATTATAGTGGTGATTTTGAATTAGCAATGAATCATTATAATTTTATAATAGAAAAAAATAAATTAAACCATGAGGTTAAATACTTCTTGTCTCTTTTGCAGTTAAATCAAAGCAATTTTGAAGAAGGTTGGGCAAATTTTAGTTTCCGTTGGAGCTCTCATGTAAATAACTCAAAATTTCTAAAAATAAACTTGCCTATATATCAAAAAGGTAAAAATTATAAATCTGTACTTATTTGGTCTGAAGGTGGGGTTGGCGATCAAATTTTATTTTCGAGAGTGCTAAAAAACCTTCAAAAAGAAAATGTTAAAATTTATGTTTATTTAGATGCTAGATTGTCTGAACTTTTTAAGCTTTCATTTCCAAAATTAGTTTTTTTAAAGAACCTAAATTTAGATAAAATTGAATCACAAATTTCACAAGGAGATTTGTGCAAAATTTACATCTCAAATAAAAAAGATTTGATTGAAACATCAGAGCAATATTTAATTTCGGATAAAAAATTTATAAATCAACTTAAATCCAAATTACCCAGTAATAAAATGATATGTGGTATTTCTTGGTTAAGCAAAAATGTTGGTTTTGGCGATAATAAATCTACTTCACTTGAACAACTCAAGAATATTTTACTAGACCAGTACCAAAAAGCCCCTTTGCCTTTTGGTAACATTAACATTGTTTTAATGCCTAAACCTCCAGATAAATGAGCAGTTGTATTACAATTAAAGAAATTGATAATGATAATGATATATTGGGTTTATCAAATTTGATTTCTTGTTGTGACTATGTCTTAACTATTAGTAATACAACTGCTCATTTATCTGGAGGTTTAGGCATTAAAACAATGTTAATGTTACCAAAAGGCAAAGGGGCTTTTTGGTACTGGTCTAGTGAAAATAATAAAAGTTTATGGTACAAATCAATAGACATTTATAGGCAATCAATATCTAATAGTTGGGATGAAGTAATTAACGAAATAATTTTAAAATTAAGAAAATATGAATAAATTTATAAATGTAGTTGTTGGTTATGATGAACGAGAAGCTGTTGCATATCATACTTGTATTGAAAGTATTATATCTAATAGTTCAAATCACATTAATATAACACCATTATGTCTTAAACACTTTAAAAAATATAGAGAAAATCATACTGATGGAAGTAATGAATTTATTTATTCGAGATTTCTAGTTCCTTATTTATTTAACTTTAAAGGTTGGGCAATCTACATTGATGGAGACATGGTGTGCTTGGATGATATAAAAAAACTTTGGGATTTAAGAGATAATAAATTCGCCATACAAGTTGTAAAACATGAATATAAAACAAAAATGACAAAGAAGTATTTTGGTAATAAAAATGAAAATTATCCAAGAAAAAATTGGTCAAGTGTTATACTTTGGAATTGTGAGCATGAAGATAACAAATGTTTAACACCAGAATTTGTGAGTAAAAAATCAGGTGCTTTTCTTCATAGGTTTAACTGGTTAAATGATGACCAAATTGGTGAAATTGATAAAACATGGAATTGGTTGGCTATAGAGTATGATGATAATCCTAAAGCAAAATTAATTCATTATACATTAGGAACGCCCTGTTTTGATAAATTTTATGATACTTCCATGTCTTATCATTGGAAGAGATTTTTCAAAAAAATGCTGACAGGGATTGAAACTAAAATAAAACTATGAAAAAGAGCCTTGGTATAGATGTCATGTTTCCATGGGAGTATGGAATTATTATAATAATAATTGGTATTATTTTTATAATTTTAGGTAATCGTCAAAGTAAAAGTAGTGAGGATGTGAATATTGATAAATTGCCTTTGACAAGACCAACTACTAAAATAATGATTGGAGGAGTGTGCATTATTATTGGGTCAATACAATTATTTCCTCTTATTAAGTAAATCAACTTTTATCTTGTTTAAACCTTTTAATTAGTTCTGGTGACCATTTAATATTTTTTCTGTCACCTTTTTTATGATCCATATATTTACCTAAAATGCTTAAAACAAAAACATGTTCATCATGTTCATTACTAATATTGATTAAGCCTAAATCACTTATATTTAAATTAGATACTTTATATTCTTTTTCTAAACTCTTTCTAACTTGATCAAAGATATAACTATCATGCCATTCTTTTTCACTAAATAATTTTCCTCCATCATACATTTCCATCATTAGTTTCCAAAAGGTAGAGTGTATTGAATGGTGAGTATTAAAAATCAAAAAACCACATTCTGAATATCTTATATATTTATTAGAAATATGTTCTCTTCCAAGATATGAGAGGTATGCCTCATCATTTACCAGTTTTTCAAAAAATGTAATTGGAATTTTTTTGTGAGTTTTAATATCTGAATCTAGCCAAATAAGATATTTAGATTTGAAAATTTTAAATGATTTAGCAATAGCATATACTTTGTAGGCAAATCTAAATGCATTTAAACGAAAATCATCAGTGTATTTTTGTTTATTTTTATATTTATCTACAAAAAACTTATATTCTGGTATGTGCGTATGATAATCTTTTATAATTATTTTATGTTTTACATTACTGTCATCAATGTTTGACATGTTTTCTATGTAAGCGATTAATTTTATTTCATTTGGCCAATTTACAAAATAACTATTTATCATTTCCAAGCCAAAGGGATGTTTTTTCAAATCAAAAGTTGTTATTGCGGAAAATTTGTTTATATCATTGCCCATAATAAATCGAAACAATAGTAATAAAAATGATTTTGATCAAATAATTAATTTTTTAAATTTAGGATAATTTTAATTTTAATTCTATACTTAAATCAAATGAGAAAATTAAGAGTTTATGTAATTGGAAAAAGAACTTTGGAAAGAACACTTGCCTTTGCAAAAGGTGTAATATCATCAGATAAAGAATGGGATACCAAAGTTGTCCCACTAAAAGAATTTTTAACAAGTGGATTTCCAGATGACTTAAATAGAGGCGATGCCATAGCGACTTGGGGGATTCTTAGAGGAACGGGTCTTTTGTTAAATGAAGCAAAAAAAAGAGAAATTGATTATTTTTTTATGGATCATGGATATTTTAAAAGTTTTGATGCAAATGAAGTTTGGTATAGAATTGTAAAAAATAATCATAGCTGTACATCGCTTAAATTTGTAAATAAAAAAAGGTGGGAAAGTTTTTTTTCAAAGTCTAATAAGATTTCTCCGTGGAAAAATCAATCGCAATGTGGTCCTTATATTTTAGTTTGCCCACCCACTAATGCAATAATGTGGTATCAAAAAATTAACTACGATTGGACAGATTATATAGTAAAAAAATTAAAATATATTTTACCTAGAAATAAACATAAAAGTATTAAGATAAGACTTAAGCCTAATGAACCTATAGTAGATAATATGGGTAACTTGATTAGATTAGAACCTAACAAGAGTGATTCATCACTTGAAGATGACTTGCACAACAGTTATTGTGTTATTGCTTACAACAGTAACATCGCATTACAAGCAACTCTTAGGGGTATTCCTGTAATAACAAGTGAAATAAGCCCATGCAAAGCTATAAGTTATAAAATTGAAGATTTGAATAAAATAGAAAATGATTTGATAAAACCTTTTTGTCAAGAACCGCCTAAAAGAAAAGATTTGTTATATTGGCTTGCTAATAATCAATGGAATTTAAATGAGATTGTAAAAGGCACAGCATGGAAAATGCTAATGCAAAACGAAACAAAAGATGAAATTGAAATTTAAAATATTAATATTTAGTGAAAGTTTTTATGTGTGGAATCTATGGAATAACAGAAAAAAATAAAAAATGGGTTAAATCATATATCGATAAATGTCATTATAGAGGTCCTGATATGAATCAAATTTACATGGATGATCATATAACCTTAGGGCATAATTTGTTATCTATTACAGATGTTCCTTCTTTAGGAACCCAACCATGGAAGACGCCAAAAGGTAATATATTGGTGTATAATGGAGAAATATTTAATTATCATGAGCTTTGTAAGAAATTTAAAAATTTCATGCCTAAAACAAAATGTGATACTGAACTTCTTGCATGGGGATTAGATGAGTTTGGAATAGAATTCGTTAATCAAATAGATTCTCAGCATGCATTTGCTTTTTGGTTACCAAATAAAAAAATAATTTTTTTAAGTAGAGATCATGCTGGAATAAAACCATTATATTATTCAATTATAAATGGCACACTAGTTTTTGGATCCGAAGCTAGAGGACTACTTGATATCGTTCCAACTTCTAGGAATATAGATTTGTCAGCTTTATCTTGTTGGAATATTTGTGGATTAAATGTAACAAGTAATAGTTTTTTTAAAGGTATAAAAAAACTAATGTCTGGTGAAACATTAAAATTTGAAATCAAAACAAAAAAATTGAAACAAGTAAATCGTGACATAATTCTTGGTGGGAAGGGGCTTAATTTTTCACCAGAGGAATTTAGAGAAACATTTGATAAAACGATACAGGAAAGTTTAATTGGAACAAGACCAATAGGCGTTTTTTTGAGTGGTGGATTAGATTCAACTATGATTTCTTTTCATGCAAACAAGTATTTAAAACAAAATACTTTTACCAACCATATCGTTCCTTGTCCTTTAGACCCTAATGAGGATTATAATTCTGATAGTTTTGAAGCAAAAAAATTAGCTCAAAGTGAAAATTACAACCACACAATGGTTGTTCATTCGCCAAAGTTATATGCAAAATATTGGAAGAAAACTATAGAAGCTCTAGAAGAACCAATTTACAATCCTAGCTTACCAATGTATGCGCATATGAATCATGTAATGAGTAAGCATGGAATGGTAGTAACTTTAGCAGGTGATATGGGTGATGAAATATTATGTGGGTATCCTTCATATGTAATAGCAAAAGAACAAGCATTTAAAAACCATCGAGATTGTGTTTTATTTTGGCTTACAAAAAGATTAGCTAGGCCTCCCTCTTTAAAAATGAAAATAAATTTAGATGAAATCGTTGATATTTTAATAGATACGGTTTTTCCTGATGTCTTGTGGGATGAAGATGATCCTGTCTCAAGTTATATGAGATTAGATCAACAAGGTATTTGTTCAGAAGATTATTTTAGAAGAAATGATCGACTTGGTATGTATTATTCCATGGAAGGGAGGTTTCCTTTTGCATCAAAGAAAATGATTAATTATTGTATGAATGTACATTCTAATTATAAAATGGAAAATACATTAGAAAGTTTGAAAGGTATGGTTAGAAAATCTTATAAAGGCTTTCTACCAGACCGTATTATTAACAAATCAAAAACAGGGTGGACTGCCCCAATAAATTTATGGAGATCTCAGTTTAAAAAAGATTGCAAAGAAATTGATAAAATAGCTAATGAATTCACTAGTTTAGATAAATTGCCAAATGATAAAAGATGGGCTCCAATATTACATTTTATTAGTTGGACACAAATATTTAAGATAAATTTTATTTAGATATTAATTTATTAAAATTTATATTTTTTTAAAAAATAACTCTTTTCCCAACCCACCAACAATTTTATAATTAAGTTCATTTAATAAAGATACTATTTTTTTTACATAATTTAATTCATCTTCGTTTCGTCTAGCACATTCAATACACAATACTGGTGAGTTGTTTTTTAATGTTTTTTTTGAACCTTCAAGGACTTCAAGTTCATGAAATTGAACATCCATTTTAATGTAACTTAGATTTCTAAATTTAAAATCATCTAATTTTTTGGTTGGTATATCTATAAAATTATTTGGGTCCATTTTATATTCACTAAAACTATTCGAACCAATACCTTCTTGCGAAAGCATCAATTTCTTAGTGCCTGTAGAATTTGATAAACCTACTTTGTAGAGTCTATAGTTAGAATATTTTTTTAAATTTAATTCTAAACATTCAGCATTTTCAGGTGCTGGTTCAAAGCAAATAACATTTTTAAAATTTTCGCATAGATCTTTTGTCCAAAAACCTACACAGGCTCCAATATCAATTGCAATGTTGGTATGACTAAGATATGAAAAGGACTTAACTCTTTGTTCTTTTTGATATTCGCCCACACCATTTTGATTAGTACTATTTAATAAATAACTTTCAAAATGCTTTTCTTCTAAGGGTAAATACCAGCCAGCTACTAATTTTTTATTTTCTATCAATTTAAACCTTTATTATTTTAGATTAAAAAGTAAATTTATGACGTCATTAATTTTTTCTGCAAAGTTATTGAAACTACAGTACTTTAAAACTTGTTTTCTAATTTCATCTTTTGAATGTTTTTTTAACACTTGCTTAATGAAATTAAAATCAATTTTTTGATCCTCTGTGTAAATAATATGAGGAAATTGATGATGCACTTCTTTTGGATACATCCAATTCTGCATCACTGTAATTCCTCCACAAGCAGCTATTTCTTGTGCAAGCATTCCTTGAGATTCTCTATGAGTTGGGAAAAAAACATCAGTTTGTCTATAATATTTAGTTATTTCTTCAAATGGGATAAATGTTGCACACTGATCAATATTTTCCTTTGGAATTTCAGGAGAGGATCTGTTCAATTCAATACCATTAGATGTATGATAAAATATATTTAATGGCACCTCAGATAAAGACATTTCATCAAAAATTTTTTTAATAGATCTGATTGACGTCTCTCGATCGTGACTTGAATGAAAATGATCGACGTAAACATTTAATTTATCATTTTTTTTTGAAGAAGGATAAAGATATTTTTCCATTAAAAATTTTGGTAAATAATGATAATGGTCATAAAGTTTTTTTTTAGATGGAATGAAATAAAAATATGCATCTTCAAAATTTCTTCTTGGATCCAAAGCGCTATCGCCCATATCTATTAATTTATTGCAAAAAGGAAGTATTTTTTCTTTATCTAAATTTCTTTTTACAATAGACCTTATTCCAATCAAAATTATAAGGTCATATTTTTTTTGGGGATATCCAAATATTTTATCAACAACAAACAGTGGTTTTTTGTATTTTAAAGCTTCAAAAAAACCCTCCATAATCACAGATGACCAAGGATCATTTGTGAATTTTGTTAAACAAATAGTAATCATAACTCATTATTGAATTTATAATTTGATTTCTTTATACAAAAAAGATCAATTGTTGGTTTTTCCTTAAGACTTGTTATGATTAAGTCTTCAAGTTCTAGTAATGACAATTTTTTATAACTTTTATAATCATAAAAAAAACAGAATTCTGATAAAGATTTTACAAAATTTAAATTACTTTCTATCCCATTGTAGTCAATTAATTCAACTTGTAACAATTTAAATTTTATATTTTCTAAATCGTTTAGTAATTTTAATTCAGCTCCTTCAATATCAATTTTGATAAAATCTATTTCTGAAATTCCTTCATCTATTAAAAATGAAGTCAATTTTTTTGATTTTACTTGAACAAATTTATTATTTAAACTTCTTACACTGTTGATCATATTCATTCCACTTAAGTTATTTGTAATTTTTTCAATACCATCAAAATCAGTGATTATTAAATTAAATGTCTTAATTATTTTTCCAAATGTTTTGTTTAATTTTACGTTTTCTTCTAGAGTATCGTAGTTTAGAGGCGATCCTTCTATACTTAATATTTTACTATTAGGATATTCTTTTGCAAAAAATAAAGAATATTCTCCCCAACATGCTCCTAAATCAATAATCAATTTTGGATTTAATTGAATATGTTTTATGAAACGTATTGAGTTTAAAGATTGCGAATAGAATTTATTTACAGAATTTTTTAAGTAGAGAGCGCTATTCAATTTTAATTTAATGTCACCAAAATTAATATAAGGCAATGTTTCTTCAAAAATAATCGAATCTTTAAATTGAAAACAATTTAAAACTTTTGATACATTTTCTATCATTTTTAAAATATATTTGCTTCTTAGAAATCTTGATTCATGACTCAATAAATCTTTATCAACATTTCCAGTTTGTAATGAATGATTAACTTTTGATATAAAGTCTTCAGGTTTCATGAATTAACTTTTTTTAAATAAAAATCTAATGCTGAAAAAGCATTTAACCATGTGTGAACAGAAGACGAAAAATCAATAAAACGAAGTTTATTTTTTTTCATATAATTTTCCAAATTGATATACTCTTTTTCCCCTTTAACCCCTTTCACATCCTTTAAAGATCCAAAAATTAATTTCAATTTATTTTTAAACGTTTTATGCATTGCATAAATTACATCATCTTCAGATCCTTCACAATTTATTCTCAAAATAATTTCATAAGATTTAAACTTTTCATCCAAATAATTTTTGTAATAATCTGAAAATTTATTCGCATCTATAAGAATACAAGATTGAAAATTATCAATATTTATATTCCCTTTATTTTTGTAAATAGAGTTACCTTGAGATGTTTCATCATTATCAGCATAATAAAGTCTTCCTATTTTTAAAGGTTTTTTTTTATGACTACCAATTGCAAAACAAAATACATCCTGCGCATGATTATATATTGATGAATTTAATATTCTGTAATTAGCTTCAATAAAAGTAAAATGAAAAAAATTTTTGTGATTTTTTAAATACTTTCTGTACGAATTAAGTTTAGTAATATCTGTTAACTTTAGAAAATCGCCTCTTTTAAGAAGCTTGGATCCTACAAGTCTCCTGAAAATTTTCCAATAAAAATAAAGATCAGTAGAAAAAATAGACTGATATTCCTGGCCATAATGGGTGCCAATATCAATCCATATAATTTTATTTTGATTACTCATAATTTATTTTAATTAATTATTAACCTAAAGAATAAAATATAATTTTAAAGAATATTTTTTGTTAGATACTGGCATAATACTATTACTAACTATAAAAGCAAAATTTTTTACTCAAATGGTATGCAGAATTAATAGAGTTCTATTTTCATAAATATTGTATAAAAACTAAACATATTTTTATTAATTAATAAAAAGAAATCACTA
>CACMZO010000004.1 GCA_902618195.1 uncultured SAR116 cluster alpha proteobacterium | reverse complement strand
CAGGATCTAACATTCCTGCAAGACCATTTTTAGCATCCTCAATAAGTTCATAGATTATTGAGTGGTATCTAATTTCGACCAGATCTCTTTTAGCAATTTCCCTAGCTTGAGGAATTGCTCTTACATTGAAACCGAAAACTAGAGCTGAAGATGCAACTGCTAAAGAAATATCAGATTCATTAATTGGACCAACTGAACCAGATAAAATTTTAACTTTGATTTGTTCATCACCTAATTTTGTTAATGCTACTTTAATAGCTTCTAAAGATCCATGAACATCGGTTTTAATAACAACGGGTAATTCAGTAATCTCACCTGACTGAATATTGGCTAGCATTTGTTCAACTGACCCTCTAGATGAAAGTGCTGCTTCTTTTTCTTTAAGTTTTCTAGATCTATATTCAGCAACTTCTCTTGCTTTGGATTCACTCTCTACTACATTAGCTGTATCACCAGCCATTGGAGTACCTGATAGTCCTAAAACTTCAATAGGAGTTGAAGGCAAGGCTTCATTAACCCTTTCACCTGAATCATTTATCAAAGCTCTGACTTTTCCATTTTCTGTCCCAACAACAATAATATCACCTACTCTGATTGTCCCTGAATTCACAAGTAAAGTGATTACTGGACCTTTGCCTTTTTCTAGTTTTGACTCAATAACAATACCGGTTGCTGGACAATCTGGATCACTTTTTAATTCTAAGATTTCTGCTTGCAATTCAATCGCTTCTATTAACTGATCAAGTCCCGTTTTCTTCAAAGCTGATACATTTATACATTGTATATCACCACCCATGTCTTCTGGAATTAATTCATATTGAAGTAATTCATTTTTAACCTTCTGAGGATCAACATCTGGTTTATCGCATTTGTTAACAGCTACAATAATTGGAGCTTTTGCAGACTTAGCATGATTAATTGCTTCTATAGTTTGTTGCTTAATTCCGTCATCACCCGCCACCACTAAAATTACAATATCAGTAATATTAGCTCCTCTTGCTCTCATTTCTGAAAAAGCTTCATGTCCAGGTGTGTCTATAAATGATATAAGATTGCCATTCTTAGTTTTAATTTGATAAGCTCCAATATGTTGTGTGATTCCACCAGCTTCACTTTTTACAACATTTGTTTTTCTTAAAGTATCTAATAAGGATGTTTTACCATGATCTACATGACCCATGATAGTTACAACTGGGGGTCTCAAAACAAGATTTTGAGAAGTTTTATTATTATTAACTAAGTCTAGTTCTATGTCAGAATCTGAAACACGTTTAACTTTATGGCCAAATTCATTCGTTATTAATTCTGCAGTATCTGCGTCTATAACTTGTGTAGCAGTAGCCATTATACCATTTTTCATAAGCTCTCTAACAACATCAGCTGTTTTTTCAGACATTCTGTTTGCTAGTTCAGACACTACTATTGTATCTGGTATTATAACATCTCTAATTTGCTTGATCGAGGGCGTAGAAACTTCTGCTTGTAATTTTACTTTTTCTCTTCTACGTTTAATAGATGCAAGTGAACGAAATCTAACATTTTCACTATCTAAAGCTCTTGCGATAGTAAGTTTACCTTCCCTTTTTTTCTCATAACCCTTAGGTATTACTTTTTTAGTGTTGTCTTTAAAAGTGTCTTTATTTGCGAGTTTTTTTGAATATTTATTATCATCAGATTTTTTTTCTTCTTGAAACTTATTTTTAACATTCAATGATTGTGTCTTGGTGTTATCTAATTTTTCATTACTTTCAATTTCATCTTTTTTAGTAGAATTCTTTAATTCCAAGTTATTTTTTGTCTTATATACTTCATTCTCAGCTAGGGCAGCAGTTCTGGCAAGACCATCTTTAAGTTCTTTACTTCTTTTTGAAATTTGCTCTGCACTTAATGTGCTATTAATACCATTTTGATCTTTTTTGGATATGAATTTATTCTCAAAATTCCTCTTTGATCTTTTGACTTCAACTTGAACAGTATTTCGACCAGATCTTGAGTTAGTTGTGACACTTGAAGGTATCTTATTTGAGTATAAATTAGACTTTAATGTCAATTTACCATTAGATAAACTTAATTTTTTTCGTTCTTTTGAGTTGTTTTCTGACATTTTAATTTTTATTTCTTATAATCTTCATCAAACCAATGCTTTCGAGCCTGCATTATTATCTCCCCAGCTTCATTTTCATTATTGAATACTTTTTTCCCCAATAAAGTGAATAATTCTTCACTATCTAAGTCTGCTAGATCATCTAAAGTTTTTATATCATTTTCTACCAAAGTCAAAATGTCAAATTTGGATAGATGACTAAACTCATATAACTTGCTATCGATTCCACTTGATTTAAGTTTTTTTTCTACAATTTCATTTTGAAGCGTAACATAATTTTGTGCTCTCTCTTTTAACTCTATTGACAGTTCTTCTTCGAAACCTTCTATATTATTTAATTCATCTATTGAAGTATCTGCAATATCATTGATTGATGAATAACCTTCTGCTACTATCAAATGGGCTATTACATCATCAACATCCAAAGCTTCTATAAAGATTTTTGTCCTTTCATTTATTTCTTCCTGTCTTTTATCAGATTCATCACTTTCAGATATTACATCTATGTACCATTTACTTAAATCAGAGGCTAATCTAACATTTTGACCTCTTCTACCTATTGCAAGTGACAATTGATCATCAGGAACTATTACCTCCATTCTACCTGCCTCTTCATCCATAATGACCTTAGATGGTACAGCAGGTGCTAGAGAGTTAATTACAAAAGTGACTGGATCCTCTGACCAAGGTATTATCTCAATTTTTTCACCTTGTAATTCATTAACAACTGCTTGAACTCTTGATCCTCTCATTCCAACACAAGCTCCAACAGGGTCGATTGTATTATCTTTAGAATAAACGCTAATTTTAGCTCTACTGCCAGGTTCTCTAGCAACACCTTTAACTTCAATTATACCGTCATATATCTCAGGCACTTCTTGAGTGAATAATAAGCTTAAAAATTCATTGCATGATCGTGAAAGAAAAATCTGAGGTCCTCTTGTTTCTTCACTTACATTTAATATGTAAGTTCTCACTCTATCACCAGGCTTTAATTGTTCTCTAGGTATCATTTCCTCTTTTCTAATCACACCTTCAGCTTTACCTATGTCAAGTGTGACTGAAAAATTATCAAACCTTTTAACGGTACCAAGTATAATCTCACCAACCTTATCTTTAAATTGGTTATATTGACGTAATCTTTCAGCATCTCTTACTTTTTGAGAAATGACCTGTTTAGCACTTTGTGCAGCTATTCTTCCAAAATCAAAAGGGGGCAATTCTTTTTTGTGATAGTCACCAATTTTAAGAGATTTATCTCTTCTAAGGGCTTCTTCTAATGACATTTGTGTTGATTCATCTTCTACTTCCTGAACAACTTGTGTATATTGCTCAATAGAAATTGCTCCATTATTTCTATTTACGGTAGCTCTTATATCTCTCTCTAAACCATATTTAGATCTCGCAGCCCTTTGAATGGCATCCTCCATAGCTAAAATAACGTCTTCTTTGTCAATTAACTTTTCTCTTGCTACAGCTTCTGCTACCTGGATAAGTTCAATTCTTGGAATATTTTCCATTTAAAAAAACCCCTTTTACTTTGTCATAACCTAAAATTTCCCTAGTAATAACTTATAAGAATATAATTTAAAATAAAAATTTATTTTTTTTTAAAAAAAAACCAATTTACTACTTTGTTATTTTCTAGTGCTTTATTTGAATATTTTGTATTAAAAATCCATTTTGGTTTTATATTTGTATAATAAAATCTATTTTTAATCCATAAAAAGTCTTTCCTAACATGAAGATGCTCTAATACCCAACTTTTCATAACGTGATGATCTGTTGATATGATAAGTTTACCTTCAAATTTCAAAATTTGATTAAGATCATCAAGAAATTTTTGTTGAATTAATCTTCTTTTTTTATGTTTTTTCTTTGGCCAAGGATCAGGCTGTAAGATTAAAATTAAATCAAAGAAATTCTTTTTAAATTTTTTTATTATTAGATGAATATCATCAGGCCAAATTTTAATATTTTTAATATTTTTATCTGCAATGTTTTTAAGTAATTTTACACATCCATTATAGTAAGCATCACATCCAATAAATAAATCATTTGGTTTGTTTAGAGACATGTTAACTAAATTATCACCATTTCCAAATCCTATTTCTAAAATGTTTTTGTTATATTCATAAGGTACTAACTTACAGATCTGATCTTCGTGTAAGTAAAATTTATTACTATAACCCTCTAAAAGTTTTAAGTTTTTTGAAGAAATTCGTCTACCTTTACGACGACCATAGAATTTTTGATTTTTTAAAAACAATCTTTCTTATAACTCCTTATTCAACATTTCTACAAGATCTGTTTTCTCCCACGTAAATGATCCTTTTATCAATTCATCTGGTTTTCTACCAAAATGACCATATGCTGAAGTTGGAACATAAATTGGATTATTTAATCTAAGTTTTTTTCTAATGCCACTCGGTGATAAATCTACAATTTTTTTTATACATTTTTCAATGACATGATCATCTACTTTTCCTGTACCAAAAGTATTAACGTATAGAGATAATGGTTCTGATACACCTATTGCATAAGCTATTTGAATACTACATTTAGAAGCTAAATCAGAAGCAACAACATTTTTTGCTAAGTATCTTGTCATATATGCAGCAGATCGATCAACTTTAGTTGGGTCTTTTCCTGAAAACGCTCCACCACCATGTTGAGCAGACCCCCCGTAAGTATCAACAATTATTTTTCTACCTGTTAATCCAGTATCTCCGTCAGGACCTCCAATTACAAATCTGCCAGTCGGGTTAACTAAGATATCATCACTACTATAAGTCCATTCTTTGGGAAGAATTTTTTTAACTACTCCAATAATAAATTCTTTCAAATCTTTTTGATTATAATTTTCCTCATGCTGTGTAGACACTACAATTTTATTTGCACCAATTGGTTTTGATCCATCATATTTCACAGATAGTTGAGACTTACTATCTGGACCTAAAAAACTGACCTTTCCAGAATGTCGTATGTCAGATAATTCCTTTAAAATTAAATGTGAGTAATATATCGGCGCCGGCATATAATTTTCCGTTTCATTAACAGCATAACCAAACATTAAACCTTGATCGCCCGCACCTTCTTCTTTATTTTCATTTTGGTCAACTCCTAAAGCAATATCGCTTGACTGATTATGGAGGTAATTGTCAATTTTAATTTTTTCCCAATGAAATCCTGTTTGCTCATATCCTATTTTTTTTATAGCCAATCTTATTTTTTCCTCAATCTCTTGAAATAAGTTTGTTTTATCTGCATCCAGTCTGTATTCACCAGCAATAATAACTTTATTTGTTGTTACAAGAGTTTCACATGCAACTCTACTGTAAGGATCTTTACTAATCATTAAATCAACTACCGTGTCTGATATAAGATCACTGATTTTATCTGGATGACCTTCAGAAACAGATTCAGATGTAAATGTATAATTTCTCATTTATACTCCAATTTTGAAAAAAGAAATTTTATTAGTAAATTAATCATTAAAGTTAATATAATAATAATTATAAATATATTTATTCCATATTTCTTGAACATAGTATCTTTTATTTTATTTATCAATTTAAAAGATAAAAGTCCCTCTTCGTTATAGTTTAATTTTTTTAAAACTTCTCCATAAGGACCTATCAAACCAGAATAACCTGTATTTGCAACTCTAATCACAGGAATTCCAAATTCTACTGCTCTTATTTTGGCATACTGAAAATGTTGAATAGGACCGATAGTATTTCCAAACCAAGCATCATTTGTAATATTAATAATTGCTGATGTGTCTTGATCCAAAGACTTAGAAATCAGGTCACTAAAAAGAATTTCATAACATATTAAAGGAACAAATTTGTAATATTTGTTAATAGCTATAGGGTTAATTTGATGACTACTTGAAAAATCAATCTTATTTTCAAAAAAATCAAATCTTGGTAAAATCTTTCTGAATGGTACGAATTCTCCAAAGGGGACCAAAATATTTTTACTATAAATGTTTTCCACTTCGTTTCTAGAGTTTAGTAATAAAGCAGAGTTATAATAATTATTTTCATAATTGGATATTGTTCCAGTAAATAAAAATTGGTTTTTTTTTGGATTTAAAAATTCTTGGGATAGGTCTTGTATTAAACTTTTGTCTCTGGGGTACACTCCCAAAAAAGCTGTCTCTGGCCAAATATTTAATATTGAAAGAAAATTATTATTATTATGTTTCAGTTTTGATAAATTAGTCAATTTTTGATGATGATCTAATTTAAAAATTTTTTTCCATTTAATTTCCTGTTTTATATTTGGTTGGATAACATTTATTAAATGATTTTCATTATAGGAGGGAATGGATTTAATTGAATATCTATCATATGATTTTACAAATAAAAATACTGTTGGAGTAAAAAGAAGAAATATTGGTAATATTGATAATTTTTTATATTTAAAAATTAATATTGGTAAGATAGTAATAACTAGACACACAAGATTCATTGAATAGGAACCTATAAATGAAAATCCTTGTATTAACACTTCATCAGACGCAAAAAAACTTCCTGGCATTAGCCAAGGAAAATTCAACAATTTACCTCTTAAGTACTCAAAAATAGATAAAAATATTATAATGTTGATATGAATTTCTCCAATTTTTGGTGACATTAATTTTGCAAAGAGAAAGGCTATACTCCAGGTTAATGATAAAAATAAAGGAAGCAATGCTGCAGCAAGAGGCATTAAAAAAATATAAAAACCTGATTTAACCAAAAAAGCGTTTGCTATCCAATACAAACCTACAAAAAACCAACCAAAAGCGAATGAAAATGATAAGTAGAATGCTTCTTTTAAGTTACTAACTTTGCAAATTCCGTAAATTGCAAATGAAAAACAAAAAATTAAAGGATAAATTTTATAAGGCTCTAAAGAAAAAGTTGCCAAAGCTCCTAAAACAAAATAAATAGGAGTCTGAATTAATAATTTATTAACTCTCATTTAATAATTTTAAGCCTTTTATTTTTACCTTAATAATTTTTCTTTTATCTGAATTTATTATTTCAAACTCTATTTTATTCTTAGCATCTCTAATAACTTCACCTTTTATTGGGACTCTACCTGCCAAACTTATTATATATCCTCCAAGTGTTTCAATTTCTTCATTTTTAAATTTAAATAAATCCAAACTTAATTTATCTTTAAGAAAATCAAGCGTTGCTCTAGCCTCTACGATTATTGTATTAAAATTTAATTTTTCTAATTTAATTTCAGATGTTTCATCATGTTCATCTTCGATTTCTCCAACAAGTTCTTCAACTAGGTCTTCAATTGTTACTAAACCATCAATACCTCCATATTCATCTACGACTAAGGCCATATGTCTTTTTTTAAGTCTCATTTCATGTAATAAATCTAATAAGCTTATTGAAGGTGCTATAAAAATTGGCTCTTTAAGAATATGTTTGATCCTATTTTTTTTCTTTGAATTAATATTTGCCAATATATCTTTTATGTGAATAATTCCTACTATATCATCTTTTGTCTTTCCAGTTACAGGTACTCTACTGTGATTAGCCTTAGTTAATTGATTAACAATATCATTAAAATTGTCTGACATTGACACCGTTACTATATCTACCCTTGGAACCATTACATCAATAGCCGTAATACCTCTTAGTCCAGCTAAATTTTTTAATAATTCATTTTCATGTTTTTGTGTTTTGTTAACCTCAAATTTTGAATTAATTCGGCGTGACACAAATTGTTCAAGGTCATTATCTGAATTATAAGATTTAACAATTGTTTTTTCTTTAAAAATTAACTTTAGAATATTAAAAAATTTAAGCATAAGGATTTTTGATTCCTAAATTTTTTAATATTGAAATTTCAATTTTTTCCATTTTTATTCTTTCACTATCAATTTTGTGATCATATCCTAAGATATGTAAAATTGCGTGTAAAAAAATGTGTATAAAATGATCTTTAAATAAAATATTATATTTCTTTGATTCACTAAAAATTCTTTCCATAGATATTATTATTTCACCTAAGTGTATTTCTTGTTCCGTATTTTTAAAATAATTGTTCTTATCTATCATAGACTGAAAGGACAACACATTTGTAGGCTTGTTTAGGTTTCTGTATTTAAAGTTAATTTCTTTAATCTCTGCATCATTAGTAAGTAGAATGGAGAAATTTAATTTTTTTTTTTTTAAATATGAACTTGTATATTTTATAACATTTGAAAATAACAAATCAAATTTTCTTATTTTACGCAAATAATAAATTTCATTATAAAAATCTAGATTTTTAAATTTTAACTCTAAGGTAAATCTATTGTTTTTATAAAAACTTACCTTTTCTGAAAACATTCTTTTTCTTAGCAAAAAATTATCACTTTTCATAAGCGCTTATGATTTCTGAAACTATTTTATGACGCACCACATCCTTTTTATTTAAATTAACAAATTTAATTGTTTTTAGATTAGAAAGTTTCTCTTTAGCTGTACTTAGTCCTGAATCATTTATATATTTTATATCAATCTGTGTAAGGTCTCCATTAATGATCATTTTAGATCCATAACCTAAACGAGTTAGTATCATCTTCATCTGAATTGATGAAGTATTTTGAGCTTCATCTATAATAATAAATGAATTTTTAAAAGTTCTACCTCTCATAAAAGCAACAGGAGCAATTTCAATTATTCCTTCTTGTATTTTTTTTTCAACTATTTCAAAAGGCATCATCTCGTATAGAGCATCATAAATTGGTCTAAGATAAGGATCAACTTTGTCTTTCATATCACCAGGTAAAAAACCTAAATTCTCTCCTGCTTCTACAGCAGGTCTAGATAAAATTATTTTATCAATATGACCCTTTTTTAAAAACTGTACAGCTTTTGCAACCGCTAAATAAGATTTGCCAGTGCCAGCAGGACCAAGACCAAATATTACATCATATTCATTAACAGCTTGTATATATTTATTTTGACCGTCACTTTTAGGATAAATAGTTTTTTTCCATGTATCAATTGAGTTTAATACTTTTGACGATGTATCAACAGAATTTTTATCTTTTAACATTTTATATTCAGATTCAAAAAGTGAAAAATCTATACTTTGAACATTATTTTTTTTAAATAATAATATATCATAAACTTTATTTATCAAATCTTCAGCTAATTCAACATTATGTTTTTTTCCAACAATAAGTAACTTATTTCCAAAAAAAGTAATCTCTACATCTATAATTTCATTAAGCTTATCTATATTTCTAGAATTTTCTCCAAGTAATATATTTAAGTCATTGTTAGAATTAAAAGTTAATTCAACTTGCGAAAGATTTCTATGACTTAATGATTTAAGATTTTGAGCCTTAGTTTTAATCATTTTTTGTAAAAGAACCTAATAAACTATTCTGATTTGATTTAATAATTTTAACATTTGACATAGATCCAATTAATTTTCCATGATGTTTTTTAACTGGCAAGTTTTCTTCATCAATATAAACAGTTTGGTTATAAGGAGACCTCCCCAACAACTGATTATTTTTGTTTTTATCTGTAATTAAAATAGGAAATTCTAAACCCTCCATATTTTTATTAAAAGCTAATTGATAATGGTTAAGTTTACTTTGAATTTGATGAAGCCTAATTTTCTTAATATTTTCGTCAACGATTTCTCCAAACTCTGATGATTTTGTCCCTGGTCTTTCTGAGTACATAAAAGAATATGAACTTGCAAACTGAACTTCATTTATAATGTCTAATGTTTTTTTATGATCCTCATTAGTTTCGCCTGGATGACCTACAATAAAGTCTGATGAAATCGCAATATCCTCACAGTATTTTCTTACTAATTCAATTATTTTCAAATATTCTCTAGCAGTATGTTTTCTATTCATTTTTTTTAAAATTTTATCTGACCCTGATTGTATCGGCAGATGTAAATAAGGCATAAGTTTATCAACATTTTTGTGTGCTTTTATCAATTCTAGATCCATATCAAGAGGATGCGATGTAGTGTAACGTATAGATAAAATTTCATCGATTTTTGCAATATCTTCTATCAAATGCCCTAAGGTATAAGCTTTACTTTCATTTGTGTTGTCTCTCCAAGCATTTACATTTTGACCAAGTAATATAATTTCTTTAACTCCATTTTGAGCCATTATTTTTATTTCATCCAATATAGATTTTCTTGACCTTGAATATTCTGGACCCCTTGTAAAAGGAACAACACAAAAAGAACAAAATTTATCACAACCTTCTTGTATTGTTACAAAATCTGACACTTTTCCTATTTTTTTATCAAAATTAAGATGATCAAATTTTGGAATTTCAGGAAATTTTAAATTTATTTCTTTTTTCTTTGAATCTTCGTTTATCTTTTTAAGCAATTTGGGGAGTTCTGTGTAAGCCTGTGGGCCAACCACTAAATCCACCCAAGGTGATCTTTTAGTGATCTCTTTTCCTTCTGCTTGTGCGACACAGCCAGCAACAGCAATAATTGGTTTAATTAAATTATTATTTTCATAAATTTTTTTTATTCTTCCTAAATCAGAATACATTTTCTCAGCTGCTTTATCTCTAATATGACATGTATTTAATATTACTAAATCAGCTTCTTTAATATTTTCAGATGTTTCATAACCATGCCCATTTAACAAATTAGACATATGATCGCTATCATAGAAGTTCATTTGACAACCATATGTTTTAATAAATAATTTTTTCATAATATAAAATAATTTGACAAACTTTTTTTAAACCTAGTTTAATAAAAATTATCAATAGCATGATGTAAGGTATAAGTCATATCTTTTCTATTTGTAAAATCTTTTCCATTAAGAGGTGGTAAAAATGTTATTTTAGCTTTAATTGAAAATAATTTTAAGACATTAATTAAATGAGGTTTTAAATCCATATCACCATACCAAGCAATAATAGGTTTTAACCATCTATTTAAAGGCATTCCATTTATACTTGTATAATTAATTACAATTGGTTGAATCAAAATATTTTTTTGTTCCAAAGAAGTTAATAAACTTGACTTGAATTTAAGAACTCTTATTCCGTCAGATGTAGTCCCTTCTGGAAATAAAATAATACTATCGCCTTTGGAGATAAAATCATAAATTATTGATTTATTTCTTTTCAAAAATCTTAAATTTCTATTAATAAAAATCGTATTACCTACCTTAGATAAATAACCAAAAATTGGCCAATTAGAAATCTCATTTTTTGCAATAAATCTTCCATTTAGTGTAGATCCTAAGACAGGAATATCCAGATATGAAAGATGATTTGATACATAGAGTTTTGGTACATTATTTAGATTACTTTTCCCTACGACCTCAACATTTATATTTATTAGCCACAAAAGTAATTTATGGAAAATTTGAACTATTTTTTGACTTGCTCTTTTTGAAACAAATTGTAAAAAAGTTTTTAAAAAAATTAGAAACATAGTTAAAAAAACAAAAATAAAAAATTTAAGATAAAAAGTTCCTTTATCAACAAAATTTATTTTTACGAAATTTAGTTTAGACAATTATCACTCATGTTAATTTAAAAATTTATTCTGGTAACGACTAACGATTTTTTCAGTTAACATTATTACACAATAATCAATTGTTTCAAATTCCCTATCTATATAAAAATTTTCACTAACCATTCCACCCGCTCTTAAATAACCTTTTATTAATGGAGGTAGCTTATTTAATGTAGTCGAGTGGTTAATGTTTTTATTAAATGAAATTTCGTTGCTTTGAAGTGATTTAACATCATAATCTTCTGGCAACCTATAACTTTCATATAATAAAGAAAATTCGTCCTTATATTTACTTGGGTTAGTCCCATGAAAACTAGCACATCCCATTAAAATTTTAATTTTATACATCTTAATGTAATTTGATATTCCTTGCCATAGTAATTTTAGTATAATACCAGATCGATATTGAGGGTGAACGCATGAACGACCAAGCTCTAAAATGTCTTTACTAGAAAAATTCTTCTTTAAATTTGATATATCAAATTCTTGTTCTGTATAGAATCCTCTATATAACTTTGCACAATTTCCTCTTAATAATCTGTAGGTTCCTATTACATTATCTCTAATTTCTCGATTATTATCGATTATTATTAAATGATCAGATATTTTATCATAAAAATCATAATCTCTTTGTAATAAGAATTTAAAACTTTTTTTCTTAATTTTTTTTTCTTTAAAAAAGATTTTGTATCTTAATGATTGAGCTTTTTTAATTTCAAAATTAGATTCTGCAATTTTGATTGTGAAATTTTTAAAAATTATTGGTTCAAATTCACTTTTAATTTTTTTAATTATTCTTTTTTTTCTAATTATAGAAGACATCGTTTTCTTTGTCTTAACAAATAGATTTGTATTAACAATTTGATTTAATAAGGCTAAATTTTGCATATGATATATTTGATTATCAATTTTACAGTTTTATTAAATGTAAGTTACAATTAATTGACATTTTCTAGTTTTAATAGAATTGCATCAGACTTTTGCTTCTTATAATAATTTTTTCTTAAACCAATTTTTAAGAAATTTAACCTATGATAAAACATTATCGCATTTATATTATTTGAAGAAACTTCTACAAAAATGTTTTTTAAATTTAAACTTATCAGATATTCCACTAATATTTTACCATAACCCATATTTTGAAATTTTTGAAGAACACCAATTGAAATTATATCACAGTCACTTTTATTCAAAGAGAATTGTAAAAAACCTATAATTTGCTTTTTTAAAACTAATTTAATAAATCTAAAATTTTCATTTGATAATGTTTGATTAAAAAAATTTAATTTAGTTTTATTCAAATTTAACTGATTTTCTAGTTCGTTTATTTTAGGTAAATCTTTTACTTTAACTTCAGATATTTTGCACATATTAATTAGTTGATGGTGACTTTCCATAAAGAGGATCAAATTTTTCTTCAAAAAAATTTTTAAAATCAGTTTGACTTATTTTATTATTTTCAACCAAAAAAGATATTTGAACAATGGTTTCAAGAATCTTAGATCCTTCAACTATTTCAATATTATTAAAAAATGAAACAAGATTTGGGTTTGCACCTAAATATCCAACATGAACATTTTGTATAGATAAATTAAAAGTTTTTAAATAATTTTCTATTAAATCTAAATCAATATTTTTTATATCTGACAACTTTTGAAGCAAAAAAGAAGAATTTTTTTTCTTTTGATAAATTTGAACCATCTTATCTTCAGAGTGATTTAAAATTGAAATAATATATCCTTGATCACTTATTTTACATTTGTAATTTAAATGACAAGCAATAATAAATAAATTATTTAAACCTATAAATTTTGTCCTTGAATATTTATTAAATTTTAAAGCCTTAACATAGGATATGATTCTCCTAATGATCGTAAACCCTCCAGGGCCACAACTATAAAATACATTGTTAAAACATTCTTTATTTGAAACAAAATTGGAAACAACCTTGAAAAATTTATCCTCATTATCATCTTCTATAATACTAAATTCCTTGACTTTGTATAATTTTGAATTAACAACTAATGCTAATGTTAATATTTCAGAATAGCCAAATATAATTAAAGAATTTTTATTAATATTTTTCATGATCAAATCTAAACTTAATTTTAAAATTTTATTAATATTTAATTTTATTTTTATTTATTTATTTACTCCAAATATATCTTTTTCTGAAGATAAATTTTTAAATAAAATTAACCATGCAAATATTTTGATGTATCATAGATTTGGCGAAAATAAATATCCAACTACAAATACAACAATTGAACAATTTATTACACATACAAATGAATTAATTAAAGACAAATATGACGTAATTAGGCTTGATAAAGTTATTAAGGGATTACAGGGAGAAATTAATTTAAAAGATAGAACTGTTTCTATTACTATTGATGACGCATATTTATCTGTATATACTAAAGCTTGGCCAATTTTAAAAAAACTAAATCTTCCTTTTACATTGTTTATTTCTACTGATGTGATTGATAATAATTTTTCAAATTATATGAATTGGGATCAAATCAGAGAACTAGTTGACAATGGCGTTTTAGTTGGAAGTCAAACAAAATCACACCCTCATTTGCATAGATTAAGTAGTAAACGAATATTAAATGAGATTGATTATTCTAACAAGCGTTTCATAAAAGAATTAGGGTTTAAGCCTAAATTATTTGCCTATCCATATGGAGAATATGATAACAAAACTATAGAAATTGTTAAAGGTTCTGGATTTGAAGCAGCCTTTGGGCAACATTCAGGAGTTGCGCATATATCTTCAGGAATTTTTGAGTTACCAAGATTTGCTATGAATGAAAATTATGGAGATTTAACAAGATTAAAACTTGCTACTAATGCGCTACCAATCATTGTTAAAGACATAAGCCCTGAAGATAATTTTCTTAGAGTAAATCCTCCTGATTTTGGCTTTACTCTCAGTCCAAAAATCAAACCCATGAGAGCAGTTAAATGTTTTGCAAGTAATGGTATTGTTACAAATACTAAAAGAATTGGTAAATTTAGAATAGAAGTAAGATTAGAGGAAAAGTTCCCTAATGCTAGAGGAAGAATAAATTGTACAATGGCAGCTAAAGATGGCAGATGGAGATGGTTTGGAAAACAATTCGTAACTAAGTAGAAAATAATTAATTTTCTGATTTAAACCTTAATGAATTAAACTTTTCTAAATTATTTTTTTTAATCATTAAATTAATTTTCTTGACATACTCAAAACCAATTATTGCATACTTGTCTAGATATCTTGAAAATTTATTCCCTTCAAAGTTTGGAGGATTGCGAATGAGTTCTCTATAATTTCTTAATTTTGAGTATGCAGGATGTGTGTTTAAATTTAAAATATAAGCATCAACAGACTCTTGCAAGTTTTTGAAACTTTTTACAGCAAAACTTGGTCTATGAATGCCGGTTGGAGAAATTCCCTTTTTTTTGTCCCATGTCCATTGACCAAAAAGGGCATTACCTTTTTGAGCAAATCTTGAACCTCCCCAACCACTTTCAACAATAGCTTGGGCTAACATCATGGATATTGGTAAAACGTTTACTCTATTTAATAAAATATTTTGTAAAGTTTTTAATTTAGCGTTATTTAAAGAATTTATATTATTACAATCAATAGTTTTAATTTTATATTTTTTGCAAAACATATTTAATTTCTTAAAATTCCTTTTTTTAAAAAACATTATTAAATTCGATCTTTCAGTAGAAACTTTTTCGTTCCCTTGTAATAATAAGGGTAGCATAATACTAATAAAAATTTTTTTCTTGTCATTTATTTCATATGTATTTAAATCACTTGGCAATTGAGTAAAGTATATTCTCGGAATTTTTGAGTCGATTTTTATTTGATCAATAAAATTTTTAGACCAGGCAATCGCAATTTCTTTCCCAAAATAATTTGTAGATGATACTTTTGAATTTTTAAATTTATTATCTAAATCTATATCATTAGGATTAAATCTTAAACCTAATGTAGCTCTTGTTAAATGATCATTTTCATATTTAATTGGATATGGAGATTTAATATCCCAAAAACCAGGACCTATTAAACCTAATATTGATAAAAGAAACGCTAAAAATGTTAATAAAGTATTATTTTTAAATCTCACAGCTCTGCAGCTTTAACTTCTACAACCTCTGGTATATAATGTCTTAACATATTTTCAATACCCATCTTCAAAGTAGCTGTACTTGACGGACATCCAGCGCATGCGCCTTTCATTTGAAGTGTAACTACACCATCTTCAAAAGAACAAAAAGAGATGTCACCTCCATCCATAGCAACTGCGGGCCTAACTCTTTGATCAATAAGTTCCTTAATTTGTTTAACAACTTCTGTATCTTCATCCGAAGATACATCAGTATTAGTTTGATTTTTTTCAACAACTTCTTTTCCACTGGCATAATGATCCATGATTGCTGTCAATATTAATGGCTTTAAAATTTCCCAAGTATATTTATTGCTTTTTGTAACAGATACGAATTCGGTAGCTAGAAAAACTCTCTCTACGCCATTAACACTAAATATTAAACTTGCCAAGTTTGATGACTTAGCTGAAACATTATCTTTAAATTCAACTGTACCTTCTTCTAAAACCTGAACACCAGGGATAAACTTTAAGGTATTTGGATTAGGAGTTTCTTCAGTTTGTATAAACATATCTATAGATATATATGTTAAAAATTGATTTTTCAATCCTTAAAGTTAATGCCAATAATTTTTTTTATGTCAGTTAATACTTCATTTGCTATTTCTTGAGCTTTACATGATCCATCAACAAGTATTTTTATAATTTCATCTTTATTGTTCATCAAATGCTTCATTTCTTTAGTAATTGGACTTAGATCATTTATTATCAAATCTGATAAGCATTCCTTAAATTGAGCAAAACCTTTTCCTGAAAATTCATGTAGTGTTTCTTTAACGCTTTTATTTGAGAATGAAGCATATATATTAATTAAGTTAAGTGCTTCTGGTCTATTATTTAAATCATCAATATTGTCAGGTATAGGATATTGATCTGTTTTAGCTTTTTTAATTTTTAAATGAATTTGATCTTTATCATCCATCAAATTAACTCTTGAACCATCAGAAATATCTGATTTACTCATTTTACTTTTACCATCTCTCAAACTCATAATTCGTTTTGCAGGCCCTAAAATAATAGGTTCTGGCAAACGAAAAAAATCTTTATCAAGAGAATAATTAAATGTTGTATTAAAAGAACTTGCTATATCACGTGTTAACTCCAAATGTTGTTTTTGATCTTCACCAACCGGCACATGTGTAGCTTTATACAATAATATATCCGCTGCCATAAGTACTGGATAACTAAATAAACCAACAGTAGCATTATCTTTTTTTTTACCCGCTTTTTCTTTAAATTGTGTCATTCTATTTAGCCATCCTATTCTGGCAATGCAATTAAAAATCCATGCTAACTCGGTGTGTTGCGGAACATTTGATTGGTTAAAAAGAGTGGATTTTTCAGGGTCAATACCAGAAGCAATTACTGCAGCTGCTACTTCTAAAGTTGAATTTTTGATATCCAGTAAATTGTTTGGAACTGTCATTGCATGCAGGTCAACAATTGAATAAATACAATCATCTTCTTCTTGAAGATTAATCCAATTTTTAATTGCTCCTAAATAATTCCCAATATGAAGGTTACCCGTAGGCTGAATTCCAGAGAAAATTCTCTTTGAAGGTTGTTTAGATTTTAACATAATTTTTCATAATTTTAATTTTGAAAATAACTCATTTGGAATTTGTTTGGTTATGTAAGTTATAAATATATAAAATAAAATGCCTATGCTTGTAAAGATTGAAAGATAAATTATACCAGAATTATAATCTGTCATAATTTGAAATAAGTATAAAACAAAAATCATTACAAATGATAAAATTGATATTTTTACAAAATAAAATAATACATTCTTTGAACTTATGTAATTTTTTGAATTAACTGATAAAAAAATTAGCTTTTTATTTTTTAAAATATAAAATAAATATATCAAAAATGACAATATTGTTGAAATTGAGGTTGCTAAGGCGATACCTCCGTGTAATAAATATTTCATTAAAATAATTGATAATATGAAGTTAGTAATTAATTGTAAGACTGAAATATATAAAATTTTCTTCATTTCTCCAGTGGCTATAAAAACTGATTGAAAACATTTTATTATGATGACAAATGGCAATCCTAGAGAATACATTGTTAATCCTAATGCAACTGATTTGGTAGATGCTTGATCGAAGCTTCCTCTTTCAAACAAACTGCTAATTATAAACTCCGAGAAAAAAAGTAGAGTTACCATTGATGGAATTCCAAAATATAAAGAAATTTTAATTGCTATAATTAATTGATCAGAAATTTTTTTATTATCGTTAACTACTTTGGGATGAGAAATTGATGATAATAAAACAGTTCCTAGAGATACACCAATAATTCCCAAAGGTAATTGAATGATCCTGTCTGAATAATATAAAAAAGAAACAGCGCCAAAACCAACAATCGTAGCCAGTATTGTATCAACTAAAATATTAATTTGAAACACACCACCTGAAAGTACTGCTGGAAAAAATCTTCTAAGAGTATCAGAAGTATTATTTTTAAATTTATTAAAATTATTTTTTTTTAAATTAGATATTTTATAAAAAACTTTTGTAATTAAATTAAATTTTTTAACAAAATAATAAATAAAACATAGTTGAATGAAACCAGATATTGGCATTGCTATAGCAAGTGGTAGAGCTTTTATTTTCAAAGCATCATTTATATAAAAGCAGGAAACAATAATACATAAATTAAAAATAATCGGTGTAAAAGCAAAATAAAAAAATCTCCCAGATGCATTGAGCATTGCTCCAAAAAAGGCAGTCATAGAAATAAATGGTAAAAAAATAATTGTGAATCTTGATAACATTACAATATCGTCAAAAAAATTTTTATAATTTATAATACCAGGCGCAATTATTTTTATAAAAAAAGGCATGAAAATTTCAAAAAGAATTACAAGAATTGATAAAAAAATAATTAAAAAGAAACAAATTATTGCAGAAAACTTTTGTGCATTGTCTGATTTATCCTGATATAAGAGTTTAGAATATATGGGTAAAAATGAAGAGGTCATTGCACCTTCTGCTGTAATTCTTCTAAACAAGTTTGGTAGTTTAGATGAAATAAAAAAGATATCAGATACTATTCCAGCTCCTAAAAAAAATGCTAAAACAATATCTCTGATAAATCCTGTTATTCTACTTAAAATTGTTAATAAAGCATTAACTCTAAAACCTTTTATAAAAAATTTTATCATCTTTTATTATTTTTTTTATTCATTAATTTTTGTTTAACACTTCTAATAGATTGTTTTTAATTTGTTTCATTTTTATTTCATCAATAATTTTTTGACCAAACAAATCTTTGACATAAAAAATATCTGTAACTCTTGTTCCATAAGTTGAAATAGAAGCATTGTATATCTGTAAATTTAACTTCGATATGCTTTGAGTAATTTTAAATAAAACTCCTGGTGCATTCTTACAATTTACTTCTAAAATAGTAAAATCATCGCTTGTATCGTTGTCTATGTAAACTCTAATAGGAGCCTTTATTTTTTTTATTTTTGAAGGAGATTCATTAAACCTCTTTTCTAACTCAATTTCAAAATCATAAACTCCCTCAAGACCATCCTTAAGTTTTTTAAAAATTTTTTGCTGAATATTCTTTTCTAAAATCGCCTCGTCCATTTTGTTATTTATTACAAAATAATCAATTGCAAAACCATCAGATCTTGTAATTATCTTAGCTGATATTATGTTGACATTACTTGAAGATAATATCCCTGATATCTTAGAAAATAGTCCAAAATTATCAGGGGCAATTACAATCAATTCTGAGACATTTGAATTTAAATGATTGTAAATCTCAAAAATAAATTTTGCTTTTGAAGCTAGCATTTTTTTAAATAAACTTACTTGATCTAACATTTGTTTTAAATCATACATTTGCCAATAATTATCTGGAAAATTAATTATATAGTTTTGAGCTTCATCGTTTTTTAAAATATTCAGATTTTGTATCTCATTAAATAAATAATCTGATTTCTTTTCTTTTTTTAAAGGTATTTTCTTTACTTCTTTAGAAACTAAATTAAACTTAATTTTATTATATAACTCGATAAGAAGACTACTTTTCCAATCAGTCCAAACTCCAGGTCCTACAGCTTTTATATCGCACACAGTCAGAACAAAAAGTAAATTTAATTTTTCAATTGTATTAATTTTTTTTATACTTTTTTCAATTATTTTTTTATCATTTAAATCATATCTAAATGCTGTTTCACTAAGATAAAGATGATTGAGCACACACCATGAGACAATTTCAGTCTCATCATTATTCAGACCCAATCTAGGACATAAACTTTTTGCAATTTTAGAACCATTTATAGAATGATCTCCTTTTAAGCCTTTTGCTATATCATGAAGAAATAGAGAAACAGTAAGTAATCCAAATCTATCTATTTCAAATATTAATTTACTTGCTAATTCTGTTCCAGAATATAAACACTCATTTTTTAATTCATAAGCATTACTAATTGCAAAAAAGGTATGTTCATCAACTGTGTAATGATGATACATATCATGTTGTATTAAACCAATTATTTTCTTAAATTCAGGTATAAAATTTCCTAAGACATTTGTGTCATTCATTAATCGTAAAATTTGTCTAGGATTTTTCTCACTAGAAATTATTTCTAGAAATAATTTATTACTTCTTTTTGATATGACTTGTTTTTTTCTTATTAATTTGCTGCAATCTGACAGCAACCTTAGAGTTTCTGGATTTATTTCTAAATTTTTAAAATGTGATATGTGAAAAATTTCAATTAAAATTTCAGGCTTGTTTAAAATAAAAGATTTTTCCTCTATTGCTATTTTTTTTCTTTTAAAAATAAATGGCTTTTTTAAATTAACGCTTTTACGGAAAAAAAAGTTAAATCTAATTGATTTTTTAAAATTATCTTCAATTACTGAAAAAAAGATTCTTGTTAAACTACCAATATTTTTGGCTGCAATATAATACCTTTTCATAAATCTTTCTACTGGTCTTTGAAATTCTTTTTGTCTAAATCGAATAAGCTTAGATATTTCAATTTGTGATTCGATATCTAAATTGTCATTTTCTCTTTTAGATAAAAGATGTAAATAACACCTAGTAGAAAGTAAAAACTTATAAGACTTAGACAATACATAGAGTTCTTTTTTTAGAAAAACTCCACTTTCAAGCAAGTGAAAAATATTTTTTGAATTATAAGCAAATTTTGATATCCAAATTAAAGTTTGAATATCCCTAATTCCACCTTTTCCCTCTTTAACATTTGGTTCAATTACAAATCTAGATGAACCAAATTTTCTGTGTCTTTGATCTGCCTCAATTAATTTATTTTTGATAAATTCAAAAGTATTATAATTTTTTGTAAAAGTTTGATAGGTTTTTTCAAAACTTTCCAACAATTCCTTATTTCCAATCAAAAATCTATGATCTATCAAACTAGTCAAAAAAGTAATATCTTCCTTTGCATAATCAAATATTTGGTCAACTGTTCTAGTTGAGTGACCAACTAAAAAGCCTAGATCCCATAAAAAATAAAGAATTTCCTGAATTAATTTTTCTGAATCATTTGATTTAATTTTACTTAAGTTTTTATCCTTTACTATAAAAAGTAAGTCAATATCAGATTTTGGGGCTAATTCACCTCTACCATAACCTCCTAATGTCAAAATTAATACATTGTTAAAATTTTTATCAACATTAGTGTTTTTTAAATAGTTAAACAGACTTATGATCAAATTGTCTGTGAGCGTTGTATTTAAGCCAACATAATTTATACCATTTGAATCTTTTTCAAAAATTTCTTTTAAAATCTGTCTTTTACTAATTAATTGAGACGATAAATTTTTTATAATTTTGTCTCGAGTTATATTTAATTTAATTTTATCAAATCCTATTTCTTCAAAAACTTTTTGATCGAAATTTTGATTTACTTGCCTTAATGGGTCTAACCAATTAACCCATGATAAATTTTTTAAATCTGAATGGCTTAAGTCTAACATTTATTATTAATTTTTTGATTTTGATAATTTTTGAATATCAAATAACGTTTCTAAAGCATTTAAAGGTGTCATTTTATTCAAATCTAAATTGTTAATATAAGTTACAAGTAAAACTTCATTTTTTTCTTTGTTTGTAATATTTGAATCTTTAAGATCATTTGAGTATTTTTTTTGTTCAAAACTATTTAAAATTTCATTTGCTTTTAATATTAAATCATCTGGTAATCCTGCTAATTTTGCCACTTCTAAACCATAAGACTTGTTAGCTTCGCCTTGTACAATTTTATATAAAAAAATTATTTCATTATTCCATTCTTTGATTTCCATTTTATAATTTTTAATTTGTCTTGATTTTTTGTTTAACGACGTCAATTCATGGTAATGAGTTGCAAATAAAACCTTAGCCTTTAACTTCTCAAGCAAATACTCAAGAATAGACCAAGCAATAGCTAATCCATCGTAAGTTGATGTTCCTCTACCAACTTCATCAAAAATAATAAAAGATTTCTCAGTAGCTCTATTCAATATTGAAGCTGTTTCAATCATCTCAACCATAAATGTTGATTGTCCTTGGCTAAGATTATCAGATGCACCAACTCTTGAAAAAATTTTATCTACTAATCCTATTTCAGCTTTTTCAGCTGGTACAAATAAACCAGTTTGTGCCAATATTATAATTATTGCATTTTGTCTTAAAAATGTTGATTTTCCTGCCATATTTGGACCTGTGATTAACCAAATATCACCATCATCTAATTGACAATCATTCGGTGTATAATCTGATACTAACGGTAATGTTTCTTCTACAACTGGGTGTCTTCCATTTTTTATAAATAATCTCCTTCCATCTATAATTTTAGGAATATTATAATTATTAAACAATTTCTGGTCCGCTGTCATATTAGCAATATCTAATTGGGCTATAAAATCTGACATTTGAAATATATTTTGCTTTTCTTCTAAAATCCGCTTTTTTAAAATTAAATAAAAATCTATTTCCAACTCGTTAATTAATTTATTAGCTTGATTAATCTTTATTTCTAGATCTAACAATTCCTTAGTAGTATACCTAACTGTTTGAGCAGTTGTTTGCCTATGAATGAATTGATCAAATAAATTAATTTTATCTAAATGATTTGTTCTTATCTCTATATGGTATCCCAATACTTTATTATACTTTATTTTTAACGAGTTAATTTTAGTCAGTGTTATATATTTCAATTGAAATTCAATTATTTTATCTCCAGACGAGTTTTGAATATCTTTAACTTTATCTAACTTATTATTATATCCTCTGTTAATAAAATCATTGTCTTTGTTTTCGTGTAAGACAGATTTTTTAATAGCTTTTAAAATTTCAAAAATAAGATCTTCATTTATTTTAATTTTTTCTGAGAGGAATTTAATAAACTCATTACAATTTTTAAAATTATTAATCTCAGATTTGATCTCTAATGTTGTTTTTAAATTTTCAGCTAATATTAATAATTCTTTAGCATTAATAGTATTAAGAGAAATTCTTGATAAGGATCGCTCAAAGTCATTAATTTTGTTTAAATAATTTTTTATTTTTTCTTTAAAAGTTTTATTTATATATAAAAATTCAGCGATTTTTTGCCTTCTTATAATTTCATCTTTATCGTTAGAAGGTGCTAACAACCTCTCTTTAATGAGTCTTGATCCTGATGCTGTCAATGTTTTATTAATTACGTTTAATAAGCTATTATTTTTTTCACCATTGATTGTGCATATGATCTCTAAAGAAGACATTGTTGATTTATCAATTTCTAAAAAAGGTATATTTTCTTCAGTTTTAATGTCTCTTAACTGAGGCAAATCTTGTTTGAAAGTGTGTCTTAAATAATATAATAAAACTCCACATGCAATTATTTGTATTTTTTCAATTTTTTCATTAAAGTTCTTGTCTCCAAAATGATCCTTCAATCTTTTAACATTCTCATTGAAAGTAAAATAAATGTCACTTATCTTTTTAATTTTTATATTTAAATATTCTAGACTTCGGATTTCTTTATCAGATATTAATAACTCTGAAATTGAAATCTTATTTAAAACATTTTCGATTTTATAGCTTAACTCTTGCTCAGTTTTGTATTTAAAAGTGTTAGATGTAAAAGATCCAGTTGATACATCAAGCCATGATATAGAGAATTTTAATTTATCTATTAAAATACAACCCAAAAAATTATATTGTTCGCTTTCTAAATGATTTTCTTCAATTAATGTTCCTGGTGTAATAATTCTTGTCACTTCTCTAGTTAAAGGTCCTTTAATACCTTTTAAAGACATTTCTTCTGGAGTGCTTGTTTGCTCACAAATTGCTATCTCAAAACCTTTTTTTACTAATTTTGGAACATAATTATTTGCAGCATGAAATGGTATTCCACACATTGGAATACTCTCATTCAAAACCTTTCCTCTTTTTGTGAGAGTTATATTTAATTCTTTTGCAGTAATAATTGCATCGTCAAAAAATAACTCATAAAAATCTCCCATTCTAAAAAAAAGCAAAGAACTCTCATTATTTTTTTTTAAATTTGCATATTGTTGCATTGCAGGTGTTAACTTACTAATATCCTCAACGTTTTTTAATCTCACAACTAACCCTAATCAAAATGTATTAAAAACAATTTATTTGTATGATTTTAAACTAAATCATATTAAGATTTTATTTTATTTTTTATATTAATTAAAGGAGATCTTTTATGTCGGGCGAAAATTTAAATCAAAAGAAAGACGCCTTAGATTATCATAAAAATGGAAAGCCTGGTAAATTAGAGATTATTCCTTCGACACAATTAAATAGCGCTCAAGATCTATCATTAGCATACTCTCCAGGGGTTGCTGTACCTTGTTTAGAAATAGAAAAGAAGCCTGAAACGGCGTATGATTATACCACAAAAGGAAATTTAGTTGCTGTAATATCTAACGGCACTGCAGTTTTAGGACTTGGTAATATCGGAGCCTTGGCTTCCAAACCAGTAATGGAAGGTAAGTCTGTTTTATTCAAAAAATTTGCTGATGTAGACTCAATTGATCTAGAAGTGAATACAGATGATATAGATAAATTTGTAGAAACTGTGGCAAATCTAGAACCTAGTTTTGGAGGAATAAATCTAGAAGATATAAAGGCTCCAGATTGTTTTATTATAGAAGAAAAACTAAAAGAAAAATTAAATATTCCAGTCTTCCATGATGATCAACATGGAACTGCAATAATAACAGCTGCAGGGATAATTAATGCATTAGATCTAACCCAAAGAAAAATACAAGATACCAAATTTGTTGTAAATGGCGCGGGTGCAGCTTCTATAGCATGTGTTGAATTGATTAAGGCAATGGGTGCAAGAAATGACAATGTAATTTTGGTTGATAGACAAGGTGTAATATATCGAGGACGTGTTTCAAATATGAATCAATGGAAATCTGCGCACGCAATTAATACAAAAGCTCGTTCCCTTGCAGATGCATTAATAGATGCAGATGCATTTTTAGGTTTATCAGTAGAGGGAGCCGTTAACAAAAAAATGGTCAAATCAATGGCTAAAAATCCTATAATATTTGCAATGGCAAATCCAACTCCAGAAATTATGCCTGAGGAAATCAAAGAAGTAAGAGATGATGCTATAATTGCAACAGGAAGATCTGACTATCCTAATCAAGTAAATAACGTTCTTGGTTTTCCGTATATATTTAGAGGTGCTTTGGACGTCAGGGCATTAAAAATAAATGAAGAAATGAAAATCGCTGCAGCAGATGCTATAGCAAAATTAGCTAGAGAGGATGTTCCAGATGAGGTGAACAAAGCTTATAGTGGTCAGAATCTTCATTATGGAAAAGATTATATAATTCCTGCACCTTTTGATCCAAGGCTTATATCAAGAGTTTCTTTTGCAGTTGCAAAAGCTGCATTAGATAGTGGTGTTGCTCAAAAAAAAGTAGAGTCTTTTGATAAATACAAAAGTGAATTAACACAAAGAATTAATCCTATAGCATCAATTTTAGAGCCAATTAAAAGAACTATTACCAATAAAAAGAAGAAAGTTGTATTTGCTGAGGGAGAATCTGAAAATGTAATTCGTGCAGCTCTTTCATTTTACAATTCAGGTTTTGGGCTTCCAATATTAATTGGCAGAGAAACAATCATTAAAGAGAACATGGAAAAATTAAATTTAGATGGTGTTGAAAATCTGAAAATCTTCAATGCTAGAATAAGCAATAAAAACGAACAATACATCGATACCTTGTATTCACTCCTTCATAGAAAAGGCCATCTTCGAAGGGATTGTCAAAAATTAGTTAATCAGGACAGAAATGTTTTTGCAGCATCCATGGTTGCTTCAAAAGATGCAGACGCAATGGTAACAGGTTTCACAAGACCTTTTAACAGGTGTTTTGATGATATTACAAAAGTAATAGAATCTATGGAAAAAAGTGAGTATTTGTCAATGTCAATTGTTGTCTCTAAACAAAAAACAATTTTTATTGGTGATGTAAACATCCATCAAAAACCATCTAGTATTGAATTAGCTAACATTGCGATTGGCGTCGCACAAAATGCACAAAAATTAGGATATACTCCTAAAGTTGCTATTTTGTCGTACTCTAATTTTGGAAATCCTCCTGGATCAAACACTCAAACAATTAATGAATGTCTTAAAATATTGGAACATAAGAAAGTTTCATTTGAGTTTGATGGTGAAATGACAGCTGAAGTTGCGCTTGATTACAATTTAATCAAAGAAAATTACCCCTTTTGTAAATTATCCGGTCCAGCAAATGTATTAATTATGCCTGATCTTTACTCGGCAAATATTTCATTTAAACTTTTACAAAAAATGGAAAATTTATCTGTAATTGGACCAATAATGATTGGAGGTACTAATCCTTTTCAAATTGTACAAATGGGCGCTTCTGTTTCAGATATCGTTAATTCAGCATGTATTTCAACGTATAATTCACTTTAAGTAATTAGCAACTTTGATAAACTTTCAACTGGCCTTGCGCCATATTGCTTTATTATGTGTGAAGCACTTTTAGTGGCAAGTTTTCCACAATCATCTAATGTTAATTTTTTTGAAAATCCAAACAAAAATCCTGCGGCAAATAAGTCACCTGCTCCAGTTGTGTCCAGGACATCTAATCCATTTATAGGAGGAATAAATATTGAATCATTTGCTTTAAATATATTTGCTCCTTTTGGGCCATTAGTAACTACAGCAATTTCTACTAAAGAATTTATATTTTCTTGTTCTTGTCCATTTAAAAGAGCTTCTATCTCTTGATCATTTCCAAATAAGATATTTACATAATTTTTTATTAATGAAATAAATTCATCTTTATGTCTCTCAACACAAAAGCTATCTGATAAAGACAAACATATAAGAGAGTTTTTTTGCTGCGCAATTTTACAAAGATCTATCATTGCTTGTTTAGTTTGAATTTTGTCAAATAAATAACCTTCGAGATATAAAATATTATTATTTTTAAATATAGATTGGTTAAAATTTTTTAACGACAATGAAGTGCTTGCATCTAAGAATGTACACATTGTTCTTTCACCATCTTGTGAAATTAATACTAAACTTTTTGATGTTTTTGCATTTAATAAGTTATCTTCACTTGATAAAAATTGTATTCCTATATCATTAAAATCCTTTTGAAAACTTAACCCAAAATTATCTTTACCTATAGAACCAAAAAAGATTGAATTTCCACCAAAAGACGAGTATCCAACAGCAGTATTTGCAGCACTTCCTCCAGATTCTATTTTATACTCACTTATTTTTGAAAATATATTATCGAATTCTTCATTGTTAACTAAAGACATTGAGCCTTTAGTTAAATCATTTGATTTTAAGAAAGAATCATCTACTTTTACAAGAATGTCTACGATAGCATTACCGACGCATATTAAAAAAGGGGCTGTCATAAAATTAAAGTAGTGGACTATTTCTTATACTGCAACTATTAATCTAAAGATGAAAAAGTATTTTTTATTAGTTTTATTATTTTCAATAATCATGACTGGGTGTGCTAGGCATAATCAAATAGATTTCTCATCAAGCAAAGCTTTTTTTTCTTCGTTAAACGAAACAAAAATAATACAAAAAGATAATAAAAAAGTGTTAAAAGAATCAAAAATAATACAAAAGGAAAATAAAAAAAGCACTCCTGTGTTAAATAGTTTGAAAAAGAGTAAGATTAATAATAAAAATGAAGTAATTAATAAACCTGTGTTGTTGAATCTCTCATCATATGAAAAACTACTGGAACAAAAAATTGGCTTTCAAAAATATAACATTTTAAAAATTTTTAATAGCGCAAGCTTAATAATAAAACATGGTAAAATTAAAAACTTTCAATTCCACCTAAAATCTTGCCATTTAGATTTGTTCTTTTTAGATAAAGATAAAACTTATATATTTAAACACTTTGATATTAGACCTCCAACTATCCTATCCAAGTTAGATAAAAACAAATGTGTTGAAGAGTTAAATGATAAATTTACTTTAATACATGATCCAAAGTAAAAAACCCTGGTTTCTGATTTAATGTCCATATCGCAGATCTAATTGCGCCTTTTGCAAAGATTGATCTATCGTTAGCTACATGATTAATTTCTAATTTTTCATCCCCACTAAAATATTTTATTGAATGTTCTCCAACTACGTTGCCCCCACGAACTACAGAAAAACCAATTTCATCTTTTTTTCTTTTTCCAATTATGCCTTCACGGGACAATTGTTTTATGTCATCTAAATTTTTGCCCCTCGCTTTAGCAGCTGCAGAACCTAAAAGAAGAGCAGTACCTGATGGTGAGTCTACTTTTTTATTATGGTGAGCTTCAAAAATCTCAATTTCCCAATCAGAACCTAAATTTTTAGTTGCATCATTTATTAGCTTTTTCATTATTGTTATTCCAACTGAAAAATTTGCTGAATATACTATTGGTATTTTATTAGAAAATGATTTCATTTTATCAAATTGATCGTCGCTGAACCCTGTTGTTCCAATAACAATCGGAATTTCATGAGTAGCTGCTTTTTCAACGTGCAAGATAGAAGCTTCTGGAACAGTAAAATCAATTATTACATCAGTGTCTTCAAATATACTCGAAAAATTATCAGTCAATACTTTGTCTATAGGGTTATGTCCTACTAATGTGCCTAAATCTAGCCCTTTTTCTTTTTCATTTGGAAGACAATAAGAGTTTGCCAATTCTAAGTTTTGATTTTCAATAATCTCTTTTATTAGGGTTTTACCCATTCTGCCATTTCCACCTGGTATTGAGATTTTTGCAGACATAAATTTCCTATTAAAAAGTAATTCTATTAAATTTAGCAGTTTTTGGTATATTTTTCTCAGATCCTAAATTTATAAATTCTTTTATTAAGTCTTGTTGTTTTTTTGATATATTAACTGGAGTTTCCAATACAATTTCTACATATTGGTCACCATTAGACCCACCTCTTAACGAAGGCATTCCCTTCCCTTTCATTCTTAATCTAGTTCCAGTTTGAGTTCCAGAAGTTATTGATAGTTTAGCTTTTTTTCCATCTATACATGGCACAAAAATTTCACATCCTAAAATTGCATCTAATGTTGAAACTGGAACTTGTATAAAAATATCTCTACCATCTCTCTCAAAAAATTTATGTGTTTTGACATCTATAAATATATACAAATCACCTGGATCCGCACCTCTTTGTCCAGCCTCACCTTCACCTGCTAATCTTATTCTTGTTCCATTGTCAACTCCAGGTGGAACATTTACTGATAATTTTTTGTTTTTATTTATTCTTCCTTGACCTCCACATCTCGAACAAGGATTGCTAATAATTTCTCCAACACCTGAGCATTTTGGGCAAGTTCTTTCTATAGTAAAAAAACCCTGTTGAGCTCTAACTTTTCCATATCCACCACATTGATTACATGATTCAGGTCTAGAACCTTTGCTAGCTCCAGAACCTTCACAAGTGTCACATTGAGCCGGCAAATTTAATGAAATCTCTACTTGATCACCTTTAAAAGCTTGTTCAAGTGATACAGAAAGATCATATCTAAGATCAGATCCGGAAGATGGTCCTTGTTTATTTTGCTCTCTTCCCATTCCAAACATATCTTCAAAAATATCAGAAAAGCCACCTGAAAAACCACCAAAACCTTGACCTTGACCTTGACCTTGACCTCCATTTGAGCTGGTAAATGCAGAATGTCCAAATTGGTCATAAGCAGACCTTTTTTGGCTATCTTTTAAAACATCGTAAGCCTCACTAACTTCTTTAAATTTATTTTCAGCTGCTTTATCATTTGGATTTCTATCAGGATGATATTTCATTGCGAGCTTTCTATAAGCTGATTTTATATCTGAATCAGATGCACTCTTAGAAACATTTAGAATATCATAATAATCTTTTGGCATTATTTAATAAAGAGCTAAGAAGCGTTTTTCTTATCGTCGTCAGGCTTTACTTCTTCGAAATCTGCATCAACAACATCTTCATTATTTTTATCATCTTTATTTATTTCTTCACTTGAATTCGAAGCATTATTCTCAGCGGCATTTTCACTATTTTTATAAGCAACTTCACCTAATTTCATCAGTGCATTCGATAACTCGGATGTCTTCACTTTTATATCTTCAACATTTTCACTCTCTAATGCTGATTTTAATTCTGCTAAACAATCTTCTACATCTTTTTTCATTTTTTCATCAGCTTTTTCGCCTAGATCAGCTAGAGTTTTGTCTGCACTATGTACTAAAGATTCAGCTTGATTTTTGGCTTCAACAGCTTCTTTTTTTAATTTATCTTGTTCAGAATTATCTTCACCTTCTTTAACCATTCTTTCAATTTCAGCCTCATCCAGTCCGCCTGAAGCTTGAATAGTGATATTATGAACTTTCCCCGTAGCTTTATCTTGTGCACTTACATTAACTATTCCATTTGCATCAATATCAAAAGTTACTTCAATTTGAGGGACTCCTCTAGGAGCTGGAGCTATACCTTCTAAATTAAATTCTCCTAAAAGTTTATTATCAACAGCCATTTGTCTCTCACCTTGAGAAACTTTTATAGTGACTGCAGATTGATTATCATCAGCGGTAGAGAAAGTTTGCGATTTTTTTGTAGGAATGGTTGTGTTTCTTTCAATTAATTTTGTAAAGACACCACCTAAAGTTTCTATCCCAAGAGAAAGAGGGGTTACGTCTAAAAGTAAAACGTCTTTAACATCACCTGTTAATACACCACCCTGAATTGCCGCTCCAGAGGCAACAACTTCATCTGGATTAACTCCTCTATGAGGTTCAGCTTTAAAGAAATCAGTGACTGTTTTAATGATTTTTGGCATTCTAGTCATTCCACCTACTAAAATAACTTCGTCTATGTCACCTGCATTCACACTCGCATCCTTAAGAGCTTCTTTACAAGGATTAATACTTTTTGTTATTAAATCATCCACTAAATTTTCTAATTGAGATCTTGTTATTTTTAAATTTAAATGTTTAGGACCTGACGCGTCTGCAGTAATAAATGGCAAATTTACCTCAGTTTGAGCCGAACTAGATAATTCGATTTTTGCTTTTTCTGCAGCCTCCTTCATTCTTTGTAAAGCTAATTTATCATCACGAAGATCTATACCTGCATCTTTTTTAAACTCGTCAGCTAAATAATCGATTATTCTCTGATCAAAATCTTCACCACCCAAAAATGTATCACCATTTGTTGACTTTACTTCAAAAACACCGTCACCAACTTCTAAGATAGACACATCAAAAGTTCCTCCACCTAAATCATAAACAGCTATGGTACCGCTTTCTTTTTTGTCCAAGCCATAAGCTAATGCCGCAGCTGTTGGTTCATTTATGATTCTTAGAACTTCTAACCCAGCTATTTTTCCTGCATCTTTGGTAGCTTGCCTTTGAGCATCATTAAAGTAAGCTGGCACAGTAATTACAGCCTTATCAACAGTTTCTCCCAAATATGCTTCAGCATCTTCTTTTAATTTACGAAGTATAAAACTAGAAATTTCTGATGGTGCATATTCTTGACCTTTTACGTCTACCCAGGCATCACCATTTTTAGCTGATACAATCTTATAAGGAACTAATTTTGAAAATTTCTTTGAAGCTTCACCGTCAAATCTTCTACCTATGAGCCTTTTTATCGCAAAAAGTGTATTTTCAGGGTTTGTTACAGCTTGCCTTTTTGCCGGTTGCCCAACTAATTTTTCATCTTCAGTAAATGCTACCATCGATGGTGTGGTTCTAGCACCTTCACTATTTTCAATAATTTTTGGATTTTTTCCATCCATGACCGAAACACATGAATTGGTAGTACCTAAATCAATACCAATAACTTTAGACATAAATGATCTCCCCTAAGCTTTGTAAATAATAAATTAAATAACTAATGAGATATATGGGTTAAGTAACTGAATATACAAGATTAAAATATAATTTATTCATCTTTTTCTTCTTTTTCATCTTTTTTTTCTTTTTCAACCATTTCACCTTTTGATACACCCACCATTGCGGGCCTAATCAGACGATCATGCAAGACGTAACCAGGTTGAATTACCTCTATTATTAAGCCTTCTTCATAATCTGAAGATGGTGCTTCAAACATTGCTTGGTGAAAATTATAATCAAATTTTTCATGAAGTGGCTCTATTTTTTTAATTTGATTTTTGTCTAATAGAGAATTCATTTCTTTAAATACTATTTCAATGCCATCAATCAAATTTTTGACACCTGTTTCAGACTGGTTTTCAGATGTGGATGATTTAACAGCACGTTCCATGTTATCAACAACGTTAAGAAAGTCCCTTAATAAATTTATATGGCCATATTTTTTTATCTGTTCAATTTCTTTTATAGTTCTCTTTCGAAGATTTTCATTCTCCGCAAGTGAACGTAATAATTGGTCTTTTAAATCTTTAGTTTCGTCTTGAGAATTATTTTCATCGTTATCCAAATCCTCTTCATTTTTTGAACTATCTTTCTCATCAGTAGAAGCACTTTCATTAATTTGTGTATCATCTTTATTAACTGAAGTAGTTTTTTCATCTTCTACTTGATTGTTAACTTCCTCTTTTTTATCTGTATTTTTATTGTGGTTCATATTTATATATCACCTCTTGCTTAATGGTATTTATTTAGTAAAGTTGTATAAATATTCAACTAAAAAATCTTATATTAGAAATTATTTTATGAATTTTAAAAGAGTGTCTAGAAAAAAAACCGAGTTAAGGGAAATTTATTTTGAAAATAAATTTTCTCCTTACGCTGAGGGATCTTGTTTAGTTAAATTTGGAGATACTCATGTTATTTGTACAGCTTCTATTGAGGAGAGAGTTCCAATGTGGCTTAGAGGAAAACAAAAGGGATGGATCACAGCAGAATATGGAATGATACCTAGAGCAACACATTCTAGAGTTGATCGTGATATTTCTAAAGGAAAAATTTCGGGTAGAAGTCAGGAGATCCAAAGATTAATTGGAAGGTCTCTAAGATCTGCGATTAATTTAAATGAATTAGGGGAAAGACAAATAAAGATTGATTGCGATGTAATTCAAGCTGATGGGGGTACAAGAACTGCTTCAATTTCAGGTTCTTGGATAGCTTTACATGATGCAATTAAACACCTAATTTCTCAAGGAAAAATAACGCAAAACCCTATTAAAAATCAAATCGCCGCTATTTCATGTGGAATTATAAATGAAGAAATATTTATAGACTTAGATTATAATGAAGACTCAAATGCTACTGTCGATGGAAATTTTGTACTTACAGACAATAAAGAAATTATTGAAATTCAATCGAGTTCAGAACAAAAACCTATATCAAAATCTAATTTTTTAAAAATGTATGAATTAGTTGAAGATAATATTGAGATAATTTTTAAAAAACAAAGAGACATTCTATCTATATGAGAGAATTTATCGACAATAAATTAGTTATAGCTTCAAATAACGATGGAAAAATCTTAGAACTTCAAGAAATATTAAAAGTATTCGATATTCATATTTTATCTAATAGAGATTTTAAAATCACTGAACCAATTGAAAATGGTAAAACATTTAAAGAAAATGCTTTTATAAAATCTTTTAACACAGCTTCAAAAACTAAATTAGTCTCTTTGTCAGATGACAGTGGCATAAGTTTTAGAGCATTAAATAATAGGCCAGGTATACACTCAGCAAGATATGCAGGTAAAAAAAAAGACTTTGCTTTGGCAATGAAAAAGTTAAATAAAGAACTAGAATTTAAAGATGATAGATCTTGTAAATTTACTTGTGCACTTAGTTTATGTTGGCCCGATGGTTATAATATAACTGTTCAAGGAGAAATATGTGGTGAATTTTCATGGCCTCCAAGTGGTAGACACGGATTTGGATATGACCCAATTTTTTATTACCCCAAATTAAAAAAAACTTTTGGTGAGTTAGATCCAGCTATAAAGCATGAAATAAGTCATCGAAATTTAGCTTTTAGAAAACTTAAAACTGAAATTAAAAAAGTTATACATGAATAGATTGGGTATTTATATTCATTGGCCATATTGCATTTCCAAATGTCCATACTGTGATTTCAATTCGCATAAAATAAAAATTTATGATCCGAATGAGTGGCTTTCAGCTTATAAAAATCAAATTAAATATTTTAAAGAGTATTTAGAATCTCAGAACCTTAATAATATTAAATTAAGTTCCATTTTTCTTGGTGGAGGTACACCCTCTTTAATGCCCCCAAAACTGGTGGAAAAAATTTTATTATTTATAAATAATCTTTTTAATTTTGATAAAAATATTGAAATAACATTAGAATCAAATCCAACAAACTTGGAATTAAACAAAATTAGTGATTTTAAATCAGCCGGAGTTAATAGAATCTCTCTAGGAGTACAAGCTTTAAATGATACAGATTTAAAATATTTAGGTCGTTTACATAATGCTTCAGAAACTTTTGTTGTTCTCGATCTTATGCAAAAAATAATAGACAATATATCTGTAGATTTAATTTATGCTCTGTCATGTCAAAATTTAGAAACATGGAGCCACGAATTACAAACTTTTTTAAAAAACTTTTCTATTAAACATCTATCTGCATATCAACTTGTTATAGAAAAAGGTACCAAATTTTACCATTTATTTAATAAAGGAGAACTTAAAACAGTTTCGGATAATGTTTATAAAGAATTTTATTTTAGTACAAAAAATATCTTAAAAGATAATAAATTTGATCAATATGAAATTTCAAATTTTTCAAAACCTAATTTTTTTTCAAAACACAACACAATTTACTGGAAATCAGATAATTGGATTGGGGTTGGTCCTGGTGCCATTAGTAGAATTTGGAATGATAAAAAAGAAAGAATAGAATTTGAAAATTTTAAAAAACCTGAAACATGGTTAAAAAATTGTTTGCAAAAAAAAATAAAACTAAAAAAAATTTTGACAATTAATTTTGACGCTTCTGAAAAAGAAATTCTTATTATGGGATTAAGACTTAATGAGGGTGTTGATTTAAATAAGCTTAAACACAGAACATTTTTAAATAATGATGAGGTATTACTCCTTCAAAAACAAGGTATTATAGATATAAGAAAAAATAAATTAATGATAAATGAAAATTATTTTAATGTTCACGACTTTATCGTTAGAAAAATCATAGACAACTATCTATCTTCTTAATCATCCCACTTTTATTAATTTTATAAATATTTACAGGTCTTAAAACATTTCCATTAGCTTTAAATGTAAACTTATTACCAAGAATAGAAAATTTATTTCTTCCAGTCTCTAATTGATTTTCAAATTTAGTATTTTGAGATGCAACCCAAATACTTATTTTTGAGATGTAATATCCTAATCTAATTAAGTAGTCAGTTTCGGATTTTGGCCATGCTAATTTCCATAATTTATTAAATTCATTAATATTTGTTTCTGATATGAAAGGAAATTTTGCATTAATAAGAGAATGTTCTTTTAATAATGTTTTGTCATTTAATACTGACGTAGTAAATAATTCTGTTTTTAATAAATCAACATCATAATAGGTTAAAATAGGGGCTAACCCTAAAATAAAATTTCTATTTCCGATCAAAATAATAAAGTCATATTCGTCATTAGACAATAAATCTTTATTATTATTTTCATTGTAATTTAAAAAAATACTAATTGTATTTCTAAGATTTTCTTTATTTTTAAAATTTTGAGTACTAATAAAAATTTTATTTTTTATTAGATTTTTAATTTCTGAATTTTCAACTTTTCTATAAATTTTACGTCCATAATCATCATCTACACTAATAAAACCAATTTTTTCTTTTTTACATTTAATTGCATAATCTATTATTCTATTTATTTGATCAAAAGGTGAAAAACCTAATACCCAAATACCGCTTTCAGATAGAGAACTGTCATTTGTAAAACTGAATACTGGTATTTTAAACTTACTTATAACTGGTTTTATTTTAATTAAATTTTCTCTTAACAAAGGTCCAACAAGTAATCTTGGATTTAGTTTTTCTATTACTAATTCAAGATCGTTAGAATTAAAATCTTTACCCGTATTAAAATATACAAATTTTATACTATTATTTTTACTTGAAAGTACTGCAAGATCTACTGCTTTTCTGATTTTCTCTCCAATTGATCTAAATTTGTTTGAAAAGGGTAATAAAACTAAAATATTAATTTCTTTATAAGTTTTATTAGTTTCGGTACTTCCATTATAATAGTTTTCAAAATTATATTTTATTTTATGAGATTTATTTTTAATCTTTAAATGTTCCATTCCTGTTGTTGGTGCCTTAGATAACATTTTAAATGTTGCTTGAAGAGCTTTTTGTGCATAGTCAATCTTATTTTCAACTTCTTTATTTTGAATTCCTTCAAGATATCTTTCTTTTCTAAATTCAAAAACAACACTTTCACTAGGTTTACTTGCAACATACAAATTTTCTAGTTTTTTCTTATTAATTTTATTTTTGTTTAATTTAAATTCGTTGCTTTTAATTTGTGTGGAAGTACTATTATCAGTAGATTCCTTTGAGATGTGAGATGAGCACGAAGATAACAATATAAGAATATAAATTAAAATTTTAAAATTGATAAATTTCACAATGATTAGATAATTAGTTTAATTTAAAAAGATAATATAAAGTGGAACAAATTTCAAAAACATTTAATAAAATAAAAGTGGAAAGTAATATTTTATATATAATTTCAACACCTATTGGTAATTTAGGTGACATTTCCTTGAGAGCTCTAAAAATATTATCATCTTTGGATATCATATTTTGTGAAGATACAAGAATAACCGGAAAACTTTTAAAAAATTACGGCATAAAGCCTGCCAAATTAGAAGTCTATAATGATCACAGTAACCAAAAACATAGGGAATCAATAATTTGTAAAGTTAAAAATTCAAATATTAAATTTGGATTAGTAAGTGATGCTGGGACACCAATTATATCAGATCCTGGTTATAAATTGGTAAAAGAATGTATAAATAATTCAATAAAGATTACACATGTCCCAGGAGCTTCTTCTATCACTACTTCATTAGTATTATCAGGATTGCCTTCTAATAACTTTTTTTTTGGAGGATTTTTAGAGAAAAGCAAAATAAAAAGAAAAAAACAACTTGAAAATGCCTTAAATTTAAAACTTACTTCATTATGGTTTGAGAGTCCAAATAGATTAATTGAGACTCTTAAATTGATGATCGAACTCAATAATAAGACATCAATCTCGGTTTTAAGGGAATTAACTAAGTTAAATGAAGAAATTATAAGTGGATCCCCATCCTTTGTATACGATCAAATAACCAAAAAAGCAAAATTAAAAGGTGAAATCGTATTAGCTATATCTAATAAAAATCAATCTCATTACACAAATGAAATGATTTTAAATTTGATTAAAAAAGATTACTCTAAATTTTCAACTAAAGAATTAGCATCACATATTTCAAATAAAACTGGATTACCAAAAAAATCTATTTACAATAGAATTATTGAGTTAAAATCATAATAGATACTTTATGCGCCTATTTCTTTTGTTAATAATAATTTTAAATTTACAGTCATGTGCTGCACCTATAGTTGGTGGGGTAGGTGCAATTGCATTTAGTTCTTCTGCTCAAGAAAAAGGTCTTGGCACCTCCATTAATGATAAAGTAATTTATGTTAAGTTAAGAAATGCTATCTATGACTGGAATTCTTTTGTTTCCGAAAATGTCTCCTTAAGTGTAAATAATGGTTCAATTTTAGTAACAGGAAAAGTAAAGGATATTGATACAAAATTTCAATTAACCAAAATTATCTGGGAAATTAACGGTGTAAAAGAAGTTAATAATAAAGTCCAAATTTCTGAAACAAACAATCTTAAAAATATAGCAAAAGATCTAGCATCATTAGGTGAAATTAAAGCAAGATTAATGGCATCAAAAAAACTAAATAGTTTAAATTATTCTATCGATGTAGTTAACAACATTGCATACATAAGTGGTATTGCATCTAGTGAAGAAGAAATTTCTATTGTAACACAAATTGTTCAGGAAGCCCGATTTATTAAAGAAGTCCAAAATTTTGTAAAAGTAAATAAAGACAAAAGATGAGACAAAAGCTTAAGATAGCACTTCAAATGGATCCTTTGGAAAAACTTGATCTAAAAGGAGATTCAACTTTTATACTTGGATATGAAGCAGTAAAAAGAGGTTTTGAGTTATATTTTTATTCCCCACCTGATTTAATATACAAAAATAACAACGTTTATGCAAAAGCTAAAATTTTAGACCTTGCATTCGAAAATGGTAAAGAAACATTTAATTATGGTAAGATTAAAATTCTAAAACTGTCTTCATTAGATGTAATTTTAATGAGACAAGACCCTCCATTTAATATGTCATATATAACAGCAACACACATATTAGAAAAAGTTACTTCACAAACTTTAATATTAAATAATCCATTTCATGTTAGGAATGCCCCTGAAAAAATTTTTGTTACTGAGTTTTCAAAGTTTATGCCTGAAACACTTATTACAAGAGAACCCAATGAAATAATAAAATTTAGAAATAAAAATAAAAATATTATTATCAAACCGCTTTACGGGAATGGTGGTGAAGGAGTATTTTACATTAAAAATAATGATTCGAATTTTAACGTAATTATAGAAAATTTTTTAAATTCAAATGAAGAACAATTTATTATACAAAGTTATATTCCAGAGGTTAAAAAAGGGGATAAAAGAATTATACTTATTGATGGAGAAGTTGTAGGTGCAATAAATAGAATACCTTCAAAAAATGAAAATCGTTCAAATATGCATGTTGGAGGAAAACCGACTAAAACTTTATTGAACAAAAATGATAAATTAATATGTGAAACAATCTCTCCTCACCTAAAGGCTAAAGGATTATTTCTTGTTGGAATAGATGTAATAGGCAATTTTTTGACTGAAATTAATGTCACTTCACCAACTGGAATAAGGGAGATAAATCGATTAAATAAAACTAATATTGAAAAGATTTTTTGGGATAAAACACTAGAAAAGTTGTAAATAAAAATCTTTTATTACATTTTTCCTAAGTTTTTTCCCGCTAACAAATGAAAATGTAAATGTGGAACTTCTTGATTTGCATTTTTTCCTGCATTAGTGATTAATCTATAGCCTGTATTTTCAAGATCGTAATCTTTAACCAACTGATTAATTAACTTAAAAAAATGATAGATTTCATCTTTTGAAGCTTTGTTCAAAAAATCATCATATTTAACGTATTTACCTTTGGGAATAATTAAAATATGAATTGGTGCTTGTGGAGCTATATCATGAAAAGCAATGGTATGTTTATTCTCTAAAATAATATCAGTTGACAACTCTTTATTAATTATTTTAGCAAATATATTATCATCATTGTAAACCATTAACTTAACCTACGTTTTTTTTCCTCTAATCCTGATATTCCTTTTCTTCTATGAAGTTCATGCCACACATCGCCAGGTTTGATATCTGCAGAAATCCACATTACACATAAATGATATAATAGATCTGCAGATTCTTTTATGATTTTGTTTTTATTATTATCAAGGTATTCTATAATAACTTCAATTGATTCTTCACCTATTTTTTTTGCTAACAAATTTTTGTCAGTCAGAAGAGAAGAAGTATATGAATTTTCTTTATCAAATTTTTTTTTCTTTAATAAATCATCAAATAATTTTTCAAGGTTATAATCAGCCAAGTTCTTACCATGTGTTTCTTACAGGGATGCTGTATTTTAACATCTCTTTTTTTACATTTTCAATAGAATAAATGCCAAAATGGAAAATCGATGCTGCTAAAACTGCAGATGCGTTTCCTTTATTTAAAACATTAACCATATCAATAGGTTTCCCTGCTCCGCCGGAAGCAATTACAGGTATACTCACCTCCGTAGAAATTTTACTAGTTAACTCAATATCGTATCCAAGTTTTGTTCCATCAGCATTCATAGAAGTCAACAAAATTTCGCCCGCTCCATTTTTTTCTCCTTCAATAGCCCATTCTAATGCATCTATGTCAGTTTTTTTTTTTCCTCCGTGAGTTGAAACATTATAACCAGATTTGCAATTACTTTGATCTTTATAAGCATCTATTGCTAAAACTATACATTGGCAACCGAAACTGTCAGATGCTTCTTTAATTAAACTAGGTTTAAAAACTGCAGCTGAATTAATAGAGACTTTATCAGCTCCAGATTTTAATAAATTATTAATATCTGCATTGTTTTTTATACCACCACCAACTGTAAGGGGAATAAAACAACTTTCAGCAACTTTACTAACTATGTTAAAAAGGGTTTTTCTTCTTTCATTTGTTGCAGAAATATCTAAAAAACAAATTTCATCTGCTCCAAGATCATTATATAATTTCGCTTGCTCAACTGGATCGCCTGCATCAATAAGATCTACAAAGTTTATACCTTTAACTGTTCGTCCATTATGAACATCTAAACATGGTATAACGCGCTTTGACAGCATTTTTAATTTCCTACCAACTTTATTAAATTATTAAAATCAAATTTTTTTTCATATATTGCTTTTCCTATAATAACCCCAGAAATTCCAATATCTTTTAAATCATATAAAGCTTTTACATTATTTATATTTGAAACCCCACCAGATGCAATAATGGGAATTTCTATTGATTTTGCAAACTTTTTAGTTTGCGTTATATTTACACCTTTTAAAGTGCCGTCTTTAGAAATATCAGTATAAATAACTTTATCAAAATATTTTGAATCAACTTGATTTACATATTTAACTGGATCAATTTCAAGTAATTTTGTCCATCCATTAACAGCTATTTTTTTATTTTTTATATCTAATCCTAATGCTAATTTTTTAATAAAAAAGTCACTAAGATTATTTATTAGATCTGGATTTTTAAAAGCAACAGTTCCCATAACTATTCTTGAAACACCAGCGTCAATCCAAAACTTAATGTCTTCTACAGATCTAATTCCTCCACCTAATTGAATCTTGATATTATTATTAATTTTCTTAAGGATTTGTAAAATAACTTGCTTGTTATCATCTTTTCCAAACGCAGCATTTAAATCAACTATATGAACCCATTTAAAACCTTTATTTGAAAAAAATTTAACTTGCTTAATTGGATCATCTTGATAGATGGTCATTTTGTTTTCTTTTCCATGAACTAATCTTACACAATTTCCATCTTTTAAATCTACTGCTGGATATACTTGAAAGTTAGTCATTTTTTATTAAATCTTTATAAAAATAATAACCAGAATAATATTTATTACCAATCAAAACAGATTTAGGGTTTTCTCCGCTTTTCTTAAAACCAGCTTGATGATATATTTGTATAGCTCTTTTTTGAGTTTCTCGAACTTCTAGAGTAATTACGGTGAATTTATTTTTTTTTGCTTCCCTTTCCACCTCTTGAATTAGCATTCTTGCCAAACCATAGCCTCTTGCCCAAGATGCTATAAAAAATGTGGTCAAATTACATAAATGAGATTGAGCCTCATTACTTCGTGCAGGCTTAATAAGTTGAATGGAGCCACATATAACATTATCAATTTTTCCAACTATTAATAATCTTTCTGGTACTAACAATACACCTTTCCAATAATCAACCAATTTTTTTCTTTGAGGAGGTTTAATCCATCCAAAACCTCCGTCAACTAATATAGCGTCTTCTGTAGCATCACATAGTTCCTCAATATCCGCATTATTCAGGACAGAAATAAACTTTGCTTCTATCTTAGGTTTTGGCAATTTTAATTCAAAATCATTCATTAACTTAATTTTAACCAATTATATAAAATTTTTAATCCTGATCTTCCGCTTTTTTCAGGATGAAATTGAAACCCAAAAATATTATCTTGATTTACAATAGCAGGAATATTTATTCCATATTGAGTATTACAAATTATATTTTTCTTGTGCTTTATATCAAAAAAATATGAATGTACAAAATAAAATTGATCATTAGTAGTTATATTATTAAATAAATTATTATTTTTATTAATACTTAGACTATTCCAACCCATATGAGGTATCTTTAAGTGTTGTGAATTATCTAAAGAGTCTTTTAATGATTTTACTTCACCATTTATCCAAGATAATCCTTTTGTTTTTTGATTTTCATAGCCATAATTTGCTAATATTTGCATGCCTACACATATACCTAGAAATGGTTTTTTTTTTGTAATTACTTGATTCTTTAAGGTTTCTACAAGATCTTTTATTTTTCTTATTCTATTCATACATTGATCAAATGAACCAACTCCAGGCAAAATTATTTTATCAGCTTTTTCAATTTCTAATAAATTATTACTAACTTTTACTTCAGAAAATTTATTAAAATTATGAAGAGTTCTCTTTACAGAATTATATACAGATTTTATGTTCCCGGAACCATAGTCGATAATAAGAACAAGCATTAAATTTTTTTAAATAACTCCCTTAGTTGAAGGAATAATATCACTATTTCTTTGCATTACAGTAAAGCTCTTCCTTAAACAAACCGACAAAACTTTAAAACACGACTCTATAATATGATGAGCATTACTACCATAATTATTTTCAATATGAATGGTCATTTTAGCAGATTGAGCAAAAGCACGAAAAAATTCTTGAAAAATTTCGGAATCAACTCCACCAATTTTTTCATTTGGTAAAATAACTCTCCATTCTAACCAGGGTCTTCCAGAAACGTCAAGGGAACAACTAGTTAAAGTTTCATCCATAGGTAAAGATATTGAGGCAAAGCGATTAATACCTGCTTTATTTAATAATGCGTTATTTACAGCTTCTCCAATACACCACCCTAAATCTTCAATGGTATGATGGGCATCTATCTCCACATCACCAGAACATTTAACAACTAAATCAATATAACTATGTTTTGAAATTTGTTCTAACATATGATTCATAAATGGAATGGGCGTATTAATGTTGCTTAGACCTTTTCCATCTATATTTACTTCACAAAAGATTTCAGTTTCAGAAGTCTTTCTAAAGTTTTCAGATTTTCTTTCTTTTTTCATAGTTTATATTTATTTTTATTTTTTAGCTGAACAAATAAAGCGCCTTCTCCTCCTTTATTATGTGGCATGGTTTCAAAACCAACAACGTATTTTGATAAATCTTCACTCTTAAGCCACAATGGAGTTTTTAATTTTAATTTACCTTTATTATTTGGTCCTTTCCCCGTAACGATCATAATGTTTTTAAAGTTGTTAAAATAACAATTTTTAATAAACTTTTTAATTGATTCGTACGCCTGAACTTCTGTTTTACCATGTAAATCGATTATAGCCTCAAGATTTAATCTATTACTTTTTATTTGTTTTTTTATTTTATTATCTAATGTAAAAGTAACGTTCGTTTTTAAAACTTTATTAACTACTGAAATAGTATTAGTAATAACTTTCCTATTTTTATCAACCTTTTTAATAGATTTGAAATTTGATATGTAAAAATTCCATATTTTTTTATCTTGATCTGATAATTTATGCATCACTAGTTTCAACTAGTATCCAGTTCAAGTCCTTAGATTGAATGTTTCTTTCAAAAGTCCATAAATCTTTAACTAAAATACTCTTTTTTTGATCACCGTCAATAATTTCGCCTTTTTTATCTTTAAGAACTTTGATTTGTTCAGATTCAAAAAGGACTGATATTCTTAGAAAGTTTTTTAATTTTTTTACATCTTTAATTTGAATAGAAGCCATCTTTATAATATTAATTTTTAAGGTTTCCTCTTCTTGAAGACGTTCGTCTATAACTGACTGAAAATTTTTAATTAATTTATCATCGATATACATTTCTATATTTTTTAAATTACCTTTTACAAAACAATCTATAACCATTTCAAAAAAGTTTTGAGCTCCTTTTAAAAATTCTTTTTCATTAAAAGTTGGGTCCTCACTGTATATTGAATCCTTATTGGATTTTTTATCATTTACATCGGATTTACTATTTCCCAATTTAACAACATTTGTGAAATCTTTTTTACCAATATCAATTTTGTTATTTTGTTCATTGCCATCAGAGTTTTGACCTAAAATACTTTTTAATCTGTAAACTAAAAATATTGCGATTATTGCAAATATTATTATATCTATGAATGGTAGAGAAAGTTGCATAATAAATACCTTGGGTAATTTTAAATTAATAATTGATATTTATCAATTTATATATGTATATTGAAATAATGTTCAATCATTTTAATAAAATAAATTATGAAAACTAGTGAAATATCTTTAATTGGACAATATATAAGGGATTTATCTTTTGAAAATCCGATGGCTCCAAATTTACCTTCACAAAATAATAGTCCAACAGTTAATTTAGACATAAATACTACTTATTTAGACTTAAAAAATAATAAACATGAATTAAATCTAAAAATAAACAGTACTGCTTCTATAAATAAAGACACATTATTTGCCATAGAGCTTCAATACGTTGGATTAATTAAAACTGTTATAGAAAATGAAGAAGATAAAAAGAAATTAATTATATCTGGAAGTTATTTGCTTTTTCCATTTGCAAGAAGCATTATTAGTAATATTACTATGGAAGGTGGTTTTAAACCTTTGGTTATTCAACCAATTGAATTTGAAAATATGTTTCAAAAGTGATTACTTAATATTATTCCATAATGGCTTTGCCATTTCATTGATGAAACTTTCATGCTGCTTTTTTTCATGATCAGATAGACACATTAATTTTTCTCGAGGAACTGAAAACTTTTTTCTAAAAAGCTCAGTCTCCTTATTTTTATTAAGATTGATTAGCTTATTATCTGATAGGTTTAAGTTTTCTTGTTTTCCTGTTGTTAATTTCAAATACACTTTAGATAATAAGGTCGCATCTAACAAAGCTCCATGGAAATTTTGTCTTGTGTTAATTACTCCTAATTTTTTACATAAAGAATCTAAATTTACAGTTTGTCCAGGGAATTCTTTTTTTGCTATTTTAATAGTATCGACAACAGGATTTTTAATATTGTCATAACCAGAATTTTGTAATTCTTTATTAATAAAACTTATATCAAACTCTGCATTGTGAATTATTATCGTGTCATCTTTAACAAACTCTAAAAATTTTTTTGCAACATTATCGAATGTAGGTTTTCCTATTAAAAATTCATTAGATATCCCGTGTATTTTTTGAGCGTTCAGATTTATATCAATTTGTGGATCAATGTATTCATGAAAATACCTTTGGGTTAATACATTATCTATTAATTCAACAATGCCTATTTCTATTAATCTATCATTTTCAAAGTCTAGGCCTGTTGTTTCTGTATCAAGTATTAATTTTCTTTTTTCCATTTTTTAGTTTTAATTTAATTAATGTTGTCATTAATAGTAAACATATTTTAATTAAAATTAAAAATCTATAATTCGTATTAATTACTTGTGGTTTAAATCTCATTTTATCACTAAAACTTAATTGCGATGCCAATATTTTTTCAAAAAGTGAATTTGTTATATTATCTCTAGTTAAAACTCTTTTTCTTTGTATATCTTTGTTACAGTGAGCTAATAAAATTATATCATACCTTTTTTCTGTTTTTGTTTCGTATATTAAAGGCACATCATATACTAGTATTTTTTTTTTATGATTTATAGTTTCAAATGTTTTTAATTCAATTGTTAAATAAGGGTATAATAATTTTTCTAATTTTTTTTTTTCAATATTATTAGAAAATATAATTTTTCTTAATCTAAGCTTATCGATATAGTCTTTTTTAATAACTAAAGGCCATGTTTTTTTTATTTTTTTTTTGATTTCTTTTTTTCTTAATATTTTTTTTATTTCTCGGTCAGCGTCGAATATTGGTATATTAAATAGAGCAAATGTATTTGCTATTGTTGTTTTTCCAGTTCCTATTGATCCTGTTATTCCTATTTTGTACATAATAAACTGTGAATAGATAAATTATTATTTTCAAGTTTTTTTTTTATTCACAATCTATTAATTATCTTATTTTGTGTATAAATTTTTTTGGAAACCAAATTAATTAAATTTTCCCACTAAAAACAGTTACTTCTAATATTAATGTTTGTTGATAAATAATAATAACTATTTATAAACAAATTTATGCAGACAACTACATCAATTTTATTAATATAAATTTATGATTAGTAAGTTAGTGAAATTGAAAAATAGTAATATCAAGCCTAAATGGTTTTTAAGACAATCTGGAAGACATATTCCAGAGTACTTTTCTATTCGAGATAAACATGATACTTTTATTGACTTTTGCCTGAACGAGACTTCAATAGTTAATGCCACTATTCTACCGTTAAAATATTACAATATTGATGCAGCAATATTATTCTCAGACATTTTATTGTTACCTCATTTTTTAGGGCAAAAAGTAACATTTAAAAAAGGGTTAGGTCCTAAATTAGAAAACATTCGTATAGATAAAGACTTTTTTAAAAAAGATTTTGATCTAAATAATTTTATATCTATTAAAAATGCAATTTTTAAAATTAAAAAAACATTACATCCTTCAAAAGATCTTATAGGTTTTTGTGGTGCACCTTGGACACTAGCCTGTTATATGTTGGAAGGTGGTAGTTCAAAAGACTTTGCAAAAACAAGAACTTTTTTGTGGAACGATGAAGAGATATTTTTTAAATTAATTAACAAGTTAACTAAAGATTGTGCAGACTTTTTGGAGTATCAATATTTAGCTGGTTGTACAATTTTAATGATTTTTGACACATGGTCAAACATGATACCAGATAGGTATTGGATAAAATTTGGTATTGAACCAACTAAAATTATAATTGATATATTGAGAAAAAAAAATGTTAAATGTCCAATCATCGGCTTACCATTTAAATCTGGAGAAATGTTAATTCAATATAGCTATGAAAGTTTAGTTGATGTAGTGTCTATTGATTGGAAAACAAATTTAGATTGGGCTCTAACAAATATTAATGACAATGTTATCACTCAAGGAAATTTAGACCCAGCTGTCCTTTCATGTAATAATCTATTAGCAATAAAAAAAGAAGTTCATAGAATATTAGATCTAACACAAAAAAAATGTCATATTTTTAATGTTGGTCATGGGTTAACTCCTGAAGTTAAAATTAAAAATGTTAAATATGTAATTAAACTCTTAGATGATTATTTTTAAATGTATTATTTATATATTAAGTCCTTTCATTTAATTTTTTTAATAGCTTGGATGGTCTCCTTATTATACTTACCAAGATTGTATGTATATCACTCTGGTATATCTATAATCAGTTCTTCTTATAACTTATTCTTATTAATGGAAAAAAGACTAATAAAAATTATAGCTATACCTGCTATGATTTTAACATTTCTTTCTGGTAGTATACTCTTAAATATTCAACATGAATTATTATATGAAAATTACTTTATATTGAAGTTCTTGTGTGTACTATTGTTAATAATATATCAAGCATATTTAATATTTATATATTTGATCTTTAAGAAAAGAAAAAACAAGAAATCTGAAAAGTTTTACAAATTTATCAATGAAATACCAACAATTTTTATGATTATTATTATTTTACTTGTTGTGTTAAAGCCTAATTTAGGTTAAAAAGAATTCTCTCAAATTTTTATTAACTAAATTTATGCATTTAAATGAACTGAAATCAAAGAACCCATCTGACTTGTTATTATATGCTGAGAGTTTAGAAGTAGAAAATGCAAGCAATCTTAGAAAACAAGATATGATGTTTGCTTGTTTAAAAAAGCTTGCGGATAATGATGTTTCAATATATGGAGAAGGCGTTTTAGAAGTATTGGCTGATGGTTTTGGCTTTCTAAGATCTGTGGATTCAAATTATTTGGCAGGTCCTGATGACATATATGTATCGCCTAGTCAAGTTAAGAAATTTGGTTTAAGAACGGGAGATACAGTAGAAGGAGAAATTAGATCTCCAAAGGATGGTGAAAGATATTTTGCATTGTTAAAAATTGAATCAATTAATTTTGAAAAACCAGACAATATAAGGCAAAGAATTAATTTTGACAATTTAACGCCATTATATCCAGATGAAAAAATAAATTTTGAGACCGAATTTAATCCAGAAAATAAAGATTATACACCAAGAATCATTGATTTGATAGCACCTGTGGGTAAAGGACAAAGAAGTCTAATCGTTGCACCACCTAGAACAGGAAAAACTATGATGCTGCAATCTATTGCTAAGGCTATAACAACAAATCATCCAGAAATATATTTATTAGTTTTATTGATTGATGAGAGACCTGAAGAAGTAACGGACATGCAAAGATCGGTGAAGGGAGAGGTTATAAGCTCTACCTTTGATGAGCCAGCAACGAGGCATGTTCAAGTGACGGATATGGTAATAGAAAAAGCCAAAAGGTTAGTTGAACATAAAAGAGATGTTGTAATTTTACTTGATTCAATAACACGACTTGCTAGAGCATATAACACTGTTATTCCTTCAAGCGGTAAAGTTTTAACTGGTGGTGTTGATGCTAACGCTTTACAAAGACCAAAAAGATTTTTTGGTGCAGCAAGAAATATTGAAGAGGGCGGATCTTTATCTATAATTGCAACCGCTTTAGTAGAAACAGGATCTAGAATGGATGAAGTTATTTTTGAGGAATTTAAGGGAACAGGGAACAGTGAAGTTATTCTAGATAGAAAACTTTCAGATAAAAGAGTTTTCCCTTCTATTGATGTAACTAAATCTGGGACAAGAAAAGAAGAACTACTAGTTCAAAAGGATATATTATCAAAAATGTGGGTATTAAGAAGAATATTAATGCAGATGGGGCCTGTAGATGCAATGGAATTCTTGGTAGACAAGTTAAAACAAAGTAAATCAAATGAAGACTTTTTTAGAGCTATGAACAAGTAGTGTAGTTTCACGTGAAACAAAATGATTATGACACAATTTTTGCATCATCAAGTCAATCTAAATCAGCAATTAAAATAATTAGAATTAGTGGAGAAAATGCAAAAAAAATATCGAATATATTTAATTTTAAAAGACCAAAACCGAGAACATTTGTATTAAGAAGATTAATTTATAAAGACAATATAGTAGATATAGCCCCCGTTGTATGGTTGCCAAAAAATAAAAGTTTTACTGGAGAAGACACTTATGAAATGTATATTCATGGTAGTGTTGTAATTGAAAAATTAATATTTAAAATTCTATCTTCTTATAAAAATTTTAGGTTAGCAGAACCAGGGGAGTTTACCAAAAGAGCGACATTAAATGGTAATATTGATTTAATACAAGCTGAAAGTATTAATGAAATTATAAATACACAGACTGAAAAACAGCTTTCTATAGCACAAGCCCAACTTGATGGCTCATTAAGTAATTTGGTTAAAAGTTGGAGAAAAGAAATTATTTATATATCTTCCTTGATTGAATCTCTTATTGATTTTTCTGATGAGGATATTCCTGAAGAATTATCTGATCTATTCTTAAAAAAATTAAAGAAAATACAAAAAAAAATTAAAGAGTCTGTAAATTCTGCAAAGTTAGCTTCTTTTATTAAAGAGGGATTTATTGTTACAATAATAGGGAAGCCTAATGCAGGTAAAAGTAGTTTAATTAATGCCTTAACAAAATTAAATACGTCAATTGTTACAAATTTACCTGGAACAACAAGAGATTTAATACAACAAAAAATAGATTTAAAGGGTTTGCCCGTTGTTTTATATGATACTGCAGGCATAAGAAAAACAAATAACATTATTGAAAAAAAAGGTATCGAGAAAGCAATCAATATTATGAAAAAAAGTAACGTAATTTTAAATTTATGTGAAGAAGGTAATTTTAATAATAATATTTTAGAAAAAGAGTTTTTAGATAATAGTAAAATTAAGTTCATAAATGTTAAAACAAAGGTTGATGTAAAAAAAAATAGTAAGAAAAATGCAGATGTGGAAATCTCTTCAAAGACAAACTTTGGAATTAATATACTATTAGAGAAAATATATTCTTATTTATCTGGTTTAGAGCCAAAAGAGACATCTTTAATTACATCTGAAAGACAAATTTTACATTCCAAGAAAGCACTTAGTGCTCTAAACAGAATAAATAAGTTATCAATTATTGAGGAAACTGAACTTATTGCTGAAGAATTAAGACTTGCTTCCAAGCATATTAGTAATATAACTTCTTTTATAGATAATGAAGACGTTTTAGATAAAATATTTAGTAGCTTTTGTATTGGAAAATAAATGGAAAAGAATGTTGATGTAATAGTAATAGGTGGTGGTCATGCTGGAATTGAGGCTTCTAGTGCTATAGCTAGGTTTGGTGCTAAGGTGTTATTAATTACGTTGAAAAAAAATCAAATTGGTGAAATGTCTTGTAATCCAGCTATAGGAGGCCTTGGTAAAGGTCACTTAGTAAGAGAAATTGATGCATTAGATGGTGTTATGGGCAGAGCCATAGATCAGTCCGGTATTCAGTTTAGAATGTTAAATAGATCTAAAGGCCCAGCAGTTCATGGTCCTAGATCTCAGGCTGATAGAACTTTATACAAAAAAAGTGTACAAGAAATACTGCTAAATCAACAAAAAATTAGAGTTATTGAAGGATTTGTTGATGATTTAATAATTGATAATCGAGAAATTAAAGGCGTTGTTTTAAATAATGATAAAAAATTTTTTTGCAGTTCATTAGTTATTACTACTGGTACATTTCTTGGTGGGAAAATATTTGTAGGTAATGAATCATTTGAGGCTGGACGCATAGGCGACAAATCATCTTCTAAACTTTCTCAAAAAATAAGAAATCTTGGGTTTCCAGTAGGTCGTCTTAAAACAGGAACACCACCAAGACTATTAAAAAATACAATTGACTGGAATTTAATTGAATTGCAATCCTCTGATCAAAAACCTGTTCCATTCTCATACTTAACATCTAAAATTGAAGTCCCACAAATTAAATGTGGAATAACAAGAACAACTGAAAAAACACATAATATTATTGAAGAAAATTTAAAAAAATCTCCTGTTTTTTCAGGTTCTATAAAAGGTTACGGACCTCGATATTGTCCTAGTATAGAAGATAAGGTCAATAGATTTAAGGACAAAACATCTCATCAGGTTTTTTTAGAACCTGAGGGATTAGATAGTGATTTAATATATCCTAATGGGATTTCAACAAGTTTACCAAAAGAAATTCAGGAGAAATTTATTAAAACTATACCAGGTTTAAAAAATGTAAAAATACAAGAGTATGGTTATGCCGTTGAATATGATTATATTGATCCTAGGTGTTTAAAATATACTTTAGAGTCAAAGAAGGTAAAAAACTTATTTTTTGCTGGACAAATAAATGGAACAACGGGTTATGAAGAAGCAGCAGCACAAGGCTTAGTTGCAGGCGTAAATAGTGCGTTAAAAGCTAAAAATTTTAATCTAAAATTTTTATTAAATAGAACAGAAAGTTACATTGGTGTCATGATAGACGATTTAGTTACTCGGGGTGCGCCTGAACCCTATAGAATGTTTACTTCAAGAGCTGAATATAGGTTATTATTAAGATCTGATAACGCTGACCAAAGACTAACTGATAAAGCAATTAGTTTTGGAATAGTTGGTAATAAAAGAAAAAAATCGTGGTTAACAAAAAAGAAATCTTTAAAAGACTTAAGAAAATATATAACGAAATTGAAATTAAATAGTGACCAATTAAAAAAATTAGGTATAAAACCTTTAAAAAATGGGAACATACCCTCAGTTCATAACTTAATTTCCGGAAACAAAGTCTCGTTAAAGAAAATAATTACAAATTTTGAAACAAAAAATGAATTCTCAATTGATTGTATAAATCAAATCGAAATAGATATTAAATACGATATTTACGTAAAACGTCAGCTTAATGATATTAAGCAATTTGAATTAGAACAACAAACATCAATACCTAAAGAGATAAACTATAAACAAATTAAAGGATTATCAAATGAATCTATTGAAATTTTAAATCAACATAAGCCTGAAACGATCAGGCAAGCTTCACTATTGCCAGGCTTTACGTCATCTGCTGTTTTTTTACTGCTATATCACATTAAAAATAAAAAAACTAAATCAGCTTAATGAACGAAAAGTTTTCTAGATTAAAAAAATATATTAATGTTTCACATGAAACATTAGAAAAGCTAGTTATATATTTTGATCTTTTAAATATTTGGCAAAAAAAAATGAATTTAGTTAGCAACAATTCATTGGAAGACGCAGAAACACGTCACTTTTTAGATTCTGCTCAATTATATATTTTTTGTAAGAATTTAAATGGCAATAAAATTGATCTTGGCGCTGGTGCCGGGTTCCCAGGAGCTGTTTTATCAATTTTAGGTGCTTCAAAAATTTTTTTAGTAGAATCAAACAAAAAGAAATGTAATTTTTTAACAAAATTAAAAAAAGAAACCAATAGTAATTTTAATATTGTTAATTCAAGAATTGAAAACTTAGAATTTTTGGATCCATCCTTAATTGTATCAAGGGCTTTAACATCTACAAAAAATTTACTGCTTTTTTCTATTGATCATATGCTTAAATCAAAAAAAATAAATTCTAAGAAAGAGGCTATCAAAAATCTCCCTAACCTATTGTTTTTAAAAGGAAAAACCTTTAAGGAGGAATTAAATGATATACCTGAAAATTTAAAAATAAAATTTCAAACTTTTCCTTCTATTACAAGTGCAGAAAGTAGAATTTTGTTGTATAGTAAAAGTATTTTATGACTTTAACTAATACTAATATTATTGCAATAGCTAATCAAAAAGGGGGGGTTGGAAAGACGACAACTGTTATTAATCTTGCTACTGCAATGGCTGCATGTAATAAAAAAGTCTTAATTATTGATTCAGATCCTCAAGGAAATGCTAGTACTGGTTTGGGTTTAGATAAAACAGTTCTAAAAAACGGTTTTTACGATTTAATTAGAGGCGATATTTCAATTAACAAAGTAATTGTTAAAACTCAAATTCCTAATTTATGTATAATTCCAACTTCTATGGATCTAGCTGTAATAGAACAAGAATTTGTTAATATAGAAAAAAGAGAAGAAAGATTAAAAAAAGAAATTGAAAAAATAAATACACCTTTTGATTATATTTTAATTGATTGTCCTCCATCTTTAGGTCTTTTAACTCTAAATGCATTAGTAGCATGTAGAAATCTATTAGTACCTTTGCAGGTTGAGTTTTATGCTTTAGAGGGTCTAACACAATTAATGAAAACAGTTAATCAAATCAGAAACAATTATAACAATTTGTTAACTTTACAAGGTATAGTTTTAACAATGTATGATAAAAGAAATAAGATATCTGAATTGGTAGCATGTGACGTAAAAAATTTTTTTAAAGAAAAGGTTTATAAAACTATTATTCCTAGAAATGTAAAAATATCTGAAGCTCCTAGCCATGGGATGCCAATCTTAATGTATGATATTTCATGTTCAGGTTCTCAGGCTTATGCATCGCTTGCAGCAGAAATAATTAATCAGGAGAACAAGTTAAATGGCTAAATCTAGTAAAAAAAAACCATTAGGAAGAGGATTATCAAGTTTATTGGGAGAAAATTTAAATGTTGAAAACTTATCTAGTTTAAATACACAAAACAATTTGAGTGTGATACCAATTGAATACTTGTCAGCAGGTCCATGGCAGGTCCGAAAAAATTTTGATCAAAGTGAACTACATAGCCTTTCACAATCTATAAAAAATAATGGAATATTTCAACCTATAGTTGTAGTTTCTGACAAAAAAGATAAAGGTAAATACCAAATTGTAGCTGGAGAACGTCGTTGGAGAGCTGCACAATTAGCAAATATACACGAAGTTCCAATTATTTTAAGAGATGATTTGTCATCAGATAAAATTGTAGAAATATCTTTATTAGAAAATTTAGAAAGATCGGACCTAAATCCCATAGAAGAGGCAAAAGGTTATGAGGAATTAATTAATAATTATAATTATACACAAGAAAAAGTTGCTAAGATTTTCAGTAAGTCAAGACCTTACATAACTAATTTTTTAAGATTACTTACATTACCTGATGAAATTAAATCTTTTATTGTTGATGGAAAAATTTCTGTTGGCCATGCAAGAGCTATTATAAATAGTGATAATTCATTAGAAGTAGCAAGAAATATAATCAAAAAAGGTTTATCAGTTAGAGAAGTTGAAAGACTATTTAAAAGACCGAAGAAATCTAAAAACACTTCTGACCTTCATAAATATTTAGATATTGAGAATGAATTATCTAATAAAATTGGTCTCAAAACAAAGATTGTATTTAATAAAGAGAAAAAAAAATGGATCCTTAACAATTAGTTTTAAAAATTTAGATCAATTAGAGTTTATCATGCAAAAATTTAATTAGGTTTAATTTTTATTTTAAAATATATATATAAAAATAATTGATTTAAATAAATATACTCATATTCTTTTTTTGATTTACAATTTAATTCTGTTTTAAATAAATAATACAAACATTCATCAACATTACCTAAAGTCCATAAATCTAACATTTTAAAAAAAAGAGAATGTTCTTTGTAAAAAATATTTAATGTTTTGTTATTTACTATTTCACTTTTTGTTAGACCTTTCTCTCTCATGTTTATGCAGTTTTGTAACAATTTAAATTTAGACTTTATTAAAAATAGTATGTAACTACTGGAAAAATTAATACTTTCAAAATTTGTTAATAAATTTATAGATTCGTAGTAATTTCCTATCATTAATTTATTAATCATTTCGAAAATGGTTTCATCATTATTATCATCAATAAGATGTAGTAATTGATCAAAACTCATATGCCCACTTTTATTTTGAAGTCTGATCTTTTCAAAAGTATTTTGAATTATTTTAGAATCTTTTGAAAATTTATTTGTTAATTCATGCAATTGTGGTTCATTTAAGTTTAAATTAATATTTATCAATTGTTTCTTTAAGTTATTTTTTATGTCATCTTCATTCTCTTCATAACAAGTAAAACAAATTGCATTTTTGCTGTTTATTAATTTTTTGGATAAAACATCAGATTGTTTAAATAAGTAGCTTATAATTATTAATTGAATTTCCCTAATTTCTGAAAAGTTAAATTCAGTAAATATTTTGGTGATATCGTTTTTTTTATTACCTTGTCTAATATCAACTATTATCGTTTTTTTTGAACCAAATACAGAAATTGAATTTAATTCATCAAAAAAATCTTCAGTATTATTTAATAATTTATCTTCATCAAAATAATTTGTTATGAATGGATTATCTAAATCAACTTCTAAATTTTTTTTTAATTTATAATAACAAATGTCAATCAAGCCAAGATTATTTCCAAATATATAAAAAATATTGAAGGAGTCATCAATCTTATTTGAAAATATGTCTTTATTTAATGGATTAATTTTCACTAGTATAAGTATTCAATAAGATTTTTCTATATAATTTAGAAGCTAAATACTTCGCTATTCTTTCTTTTGCAAAATTGTTATTTTCATCAACACCATATAATGACGAAACACTTCCAGTATTTACAGAGCTTGAAATACTGCCTGTTTTAATAATTTTCGAATTTATTTTATTAAATATTTTGAAATCAACAGTTCCTTTTATTATATTCAGTTTATTATTACCATTATTTGAAAGAGCATCATTTGTGCTGAATGATAAATTTGATTCTACAATAAGCTTAGCTAAATTTTTATCATAAGTTTTAAAGTTATTATAAAATTGATGCTTTAATATTAATGAGTACTTATCTTCCTGGACGACAAGATTAACTAATGGTGGACTTTTAGTTACATTGTTTGCGTTACTACATCCAAAAAATAACAATGCAACAGAAATTAATAAAATAACTTTCATATAACAATATTAATAATTTTGTTTGGAATATAAATAATTTTTTTTGGTGTTTTAGTTAAAAATTTGATTATGTTTTGATGGCTCAATGCCAAATTTTCAACTTCTTTACTATTTAAAGATTTAGATATTTTTATTTCACCTCTTCTTTTGCCGTTAATTTGAATTGGAAGTATAATATAATTTTCATTTAAATATTCTAAATCAACTTTAGGCCAAGGTGAATCTGATATAGATTTTCTATTTCCTAAAATTTCCCATGCTTCTTCACATATATGAGGACATATTGGATTTAATAAAATAAGGAAATTAGAAATACAAAATTTTAAAATAATTTTATTATTACTTGTTTGATTTTTATAAAAAGTAAGTTCATTGAATAAAGTTCTAATATTTGCAATAGCTATATTAAAATGAAAATCGTCAATTGCTTGAGTGACATTTTTAATTGTTTTGTAAGTACATAAAAAAATATTAAAATCGTTTTCATTATTGTGTTTTAATTTTTGATATGGAATATCCTTATAGTCATCATCACTTATTAATTGCCAAACTTTATTTAAAAATCTTGAAGCTCCCTCAACACCTTCATCTGTCCACTCCATATCTCTTTGTGGTGGAGAGTCAGATAAGATAAAAAATCTTGCAGTGTCTGATCCAAATGTATCAACGATAGTATTAGGATCAATAACGTTTTTTTTGGATTTACTCATTTTTTCTATTCTGCCAGCTGTTATTTGATCCTTTTTATCAATTGAAAAAAATTTATCATTTAGTTTTATGACATCTTTTGGAAACACCCATTCATTACTACTATTTTTATAAGTTTGGTGACAAACCATTCCTTGTGTTTGTAGAGATTTAAAAGGCTCTTTAAGATTGATTAAATCTAACTTATTCATTGCTTTTATAAAAAATCTTGAATATAGAAGATGTAATACAGCATGCTCTATTCCTCCAATATATTGATCAACAGGTAACCAATAATCAGCATTATTTTTATTAATCGCATCATTAAAATTAGGGTCTGTAAATCTTGCAAAATACCAACTAGATTCAAAGAAAGTATCAAAAGTATCAGTTTCTCTCTTTGCGCTTTGTAAACATTTAGGACATTTAACATTAATCCAATCAGATTGATTTAAAAGAGGATTTCCAGATTTTTGCAAGTCAATTTTTTCTGGGAGTTTTACTGGTAAATCTTTTTCAGGTACAGTTTGTGGCCCACATTTATCACAGTGAATGATTGGTATTGGACAACCCCAATATCTTTGTCTAGATACCCCCCAGTCTCTTAATCTGTAATTAGTAGTTCTTGAACCTAATTTTAATTTTTCTAACTTTTTAATAGAAACTTCTTTTGCTTCTTCAACAGTAAGACCATTTAAAAAATCTGAATTCACTAAGTAACCATCACCAGTATAAGCGTTTTCTAATTTATTTTTTCTTATTTTATTTTTTTCACTGCTTACAACCTCAATAATTTCAAGATCATATTTATTCGCAAAATCAAAATCTCTTTGATCATGTGCAGGGCATCCAAAAACTGCTCCAGTCCCATAATCAACTAGAACAAAATTAGCAATAAATATTGGAATAAGCTTATTTTTTAAAAACGGATGTGATGCTTTAAAAGGTATTTTAATACCAATTTTCTCAATTTTATCAATGTTTTCTCCATTAGTATTTTTTAACTTTAATTTGTTAAGTTCCTTATTTATCTCTGGATAATCTTTTTTTAGTTTATCCACTAATTTATGCTCAGGTGATAAAGCAATAAAGGAAGCGCCGAATAAAGTATCTGGTCTAGTTGAGAAAACTGTAATTTTGTCATTTATTTTTTTTATATGAAAATCTATATATGCTCCAAAACTTTTCCCTATCCAGTTTTTTTGCATTAATTTTACTTTTTCTGGCCAATTTTTAAGAGAGTTTAAATCTTCTAAAAGTTCCTCAGCAAAATCTGTAATTTTTAGAAACCAACCTTTCATTTTCTTTTTTTCAATTATAGCATCAGAACGCCAACCCCTACCGTCAATTACTTGCTCGTTAGCAAGGACAGTTTCTTCTATAGGATCCCAATTTACAATTGTTTCTTTTTGATAAGCCAAACCTTTTTTATAAAATTCTATAAAAATTTTTTGTTCATGCTTGTAGTATTCAGAATTACATGTTGAGAGTTCTTTACTCCAATCATATGATAACCCCATTTTATTTAATTGAGTTTTCATATTTTTGATATTTTTTTCTGTCCAAGATTTAGGATGAACATTATTTGAAATTGCAGCATTTTCAGCGGGTAATCCAAAAGAATCCCAACCCATTGGGTGTAAAACGTTATATCCTTTTGCTCTTTTATATCTTGCCACAAGATCTCCAAGTGTATAATTTCTAACATGACCCATATGGATGTCGCCTGAAGGATATGGAAACATTTCTAAAACATAATATTTCTTTTTATTTTTATCTATCTTAGATGAAAAAGTTTTATTATTTTCCCAAAAATTTTGCCATTTTTTTTCGATTTTGGATGGGTTATATTTCGTCACAAAAAACTCAGAATTTACTTTAATTTATTTTGTATTCTAAGTACTCTGGCTTTTGTTAGGATTAAGTCTTCAATTTTTCGAGAAAGTACTATGTCCTCTGAAATTTCATTTTTTTTATTTTTTATATAGGCTTTTATACTGATGCCTTCTGACCTTAAATCTCTAGATTTTATTAAAGCTGTTAATTTTATTTGTTGATCATTTTTTTTAAACCATTCCGTTACAATAATTCCTCCAAAAGCATCGGTAGATTGAAATGGAGCAAAGGATAACACGTCTAGACTAGCTCTCCATAAAAAAGAATTTACATAGAATTTTTCTGATTGACTGTCTTTATTTAAAAAATCATCAATGCTAATTCCCTTAGATGAGTCTTTACTAAACAAACCGGGTTCAGGTTTTTTTGTCACAACCTCGTTATTTGAAGAACATGAAAAAAGTGTTAACAAAAGAAGTATAAATTGAAAGAGC
>CACMZO010000003.1 GCA_902618195.1 uncultured SAR116 cluster alpha proteobacterium | reverse complement strand
TTTCTTTTTCTAGTTCTGCAGATGATATAGAGAGCTTAGTGTTTTTAGGTTTAGAAGCTATGACTCTTTTCATATTTTCTATGACACCACAATCCAATCCACGATACTTTGCTTCACCTACAAAGTTATCATTCCTATCATTCCATACTTTCTTACCACCTGATGTAGTTGTTGCGTTGTAGCAGACAGTTGAGTCAGATAGAGATGCTAGAGGTCTTTTGCTTGGGTCTTTGGTTTGATTAGAGGCTATTACAATTTTATTATTTTCTTTTACTCCACATGTTAAACCTCTTCTATTTTTTTCTTCTAACCACCTAGAATAATAACTTCCATCGTTTTCAAAAATAAATTTTACTAATTTACCATTTATTTTTTTTGTATAGGTAACAACATTACAAATATATGCATCTGAATAAACTCTATTGGACTTAACACATTCACCCGCCCTTTTAAAATATCCAAATTCACAAGCACAATACTTAGTCCCAGAATTTGAATTAGCAAGAAATGCATTTTTTTGACACTCAAAATTAATAGGGACACACTTTTTATTTTCTTTTTTATACCCTCCTTTACATTGCCATACTGCTCCAAACACTAAACTATTTTCTGGTTTTTGTTTATTAGGAAAATGTTTAAATATATTTTCACATTTATTTTTATTTTTCTTATATCCAGCATCACAATACCAATCATTTCCAATTAAGGTACTATTTTTAGGTATTTGGTCTGTTTCTTTTGTTCGTTTGGAGGCTATTATAGTTTTATTCTTTTCTGTAACTCCACAATTTAATTTACGTTTTTTGGCTTCTTTTAACCAACTTGAATTGTTAGTGTCCCATGCTCTAGAGTTTTTATCATCTATCGTAGTAGAATTATCACACACAAGATTATCTGAAATATTATTAAAATTTTTTGGAGTATGCATTGAAACAAAACCTTTAGGTTCGTGAATAGCGTATTTGTCATTTTCATCACGAAATTCTAGTTCTTTAATTTTATTATTTTTCCATATTCCTTTATTTAAAATTACTCCATTATTATCATAGTGAATAGCGTAACCATTTAGTTTCCCTTCTTTGAACTTTCCTTCATATTTCTCTCCATTCGACAAAGTTAAAATCCCATTTCCATGAGGCTTTCCTTTTACAAAATCTCCTGTATAAGTATTTCCATTACTAAAAATTTTAGTTCCTTTTAAAGGAAATCCGTTTTTAATTTCACCTTCAAAACTATGTCCTGCTATCCAAGTCATTTTACCATAACAATGATTATTGCTATCAAATTTTAAATTTAATAACGTTACACATTTCGGTAAAGAAAGAACTTTAGAAATGGATAAAAACACAAAAACAAACATCAACAATGTTCTTAAAAATAACATACTGCTATAATAATATAATTTTATATAATACCAAATTTAAATTCTTTATCGTCTAAATGCTCTTTGAGATTTTCTGATGACTTTTGAGTTATATCATCCTTTCCCTTTATTAAACTTAAATACCTAAGAGCTAAATTAGCTTTTTTAAATATATCCAATTCTTCATTATTTAGAGCCTCATTAATTACACTCTGGGAAAGTATTAAAAGATTTTTATGTGTCTCATCAATTTCTCTTAAAACAGCCTCTGTTGCATCCTCTAATGCATCTTTAAATTCATCAATTTGCCTCCAACGTGATAAAGTCTCTTCTCTTATGCTAATCTCTTTAGCAATAACCGAAGCTTTTACGCCAGAGGCAAGTAAATGAACCGCAATTAGTTGCTTTTCATTGAGTTTTGTTGACATTATTTATCTTTTTTAGGTTTGTGTCCTAAGAAACCTCTTTTATTCTTCTTTTCTTCTAAAACTTTGTTGAGTTCCTCTTCAATCCATACAATTGTATTTGGCCCCAATTTAATTGGCATTGGAATTACGCCACTTTTAGCCCAACGAACAACTGTGGAAGGGCTCTTTTTCAACTTTCTTACAACTTCTTTTTTACTTAAATAAACAGGCTCCATAGATATAACTCCTAGCAACATTAGATTAAAAATTTTGGAAACATCGTCGCTAGATTTATTAATCTATTTCGAAGCATAGCATGTTTACATGCGCGTAATCACTCCTTAGGTTTTCGCCTGGCTGTGATTTGAGCCCACAAATAAATTGTGAAGTAATATATTTGATTTATATTAACATACTCTCTTTTTTCAAACAACATCATCCTTTGCCATTTAGTAAAAAGTTTTCCCAATCATTCATAATTATTTTTCTGGTATCAATTAAGTCTGACCTTAAATATGCTTTTTCAACTTTGTTCGGTAATTCATGTGCCAAACAAAACTCTATTGCATTATGTTAGTACTGACCTATTTCTTCTGCCCAATCTCTAAATGAAGACCTAAAACCATGTACAGTAATTTTGAGATGAGGGAATTGCTTTTTTAAGAAAATTAGCATTGCTCCATTAGATATATGTCTGCCAGTTGCAGGATTGGTAAATACATATTCGTGGTTATGTTTTTTTCTCATTAACTCAATTATTGAAATGGCTTCATCTGATAAAGGCACTTTATGTTTTTTTCTAACTTTCATTTTATCAGCTGGAATAGTCCACATTTTCTTTTGTAAATCAAATTCATCAAACTGAGACTCAATTACCTCTTTGGTCCTAGTGGCTGTTAAAATTAATAACCTTAATGCATAGGTTGACAACATTTCAAACTTACATAGCTCTTCATAAAATTTTGCAACTTCAGTAAACTTGAGTGAAGCGTGATGTTTAACTTTTTTTATTAAGTAAGGGTCTGGGAGTATAAATGAGAGATGTTCTTTCCAGGATGCTGGATTATCACGAGTATACCATTCTCTAATTTTGGCAAATGCAAATATGAGGAATAGTCTTTGTTGAAGCTTTCTGGCAGTTTCAGTTTTATTTCTCCAAATAGGATGAAGCACACTTATAACATCATCTCTATTAATATCATTTAATGGTTTGCTATCAAGTATTGGTGATACATAAGTATTAATTGTGTTACGCCATTGTTGTTCACTTTTAGGGTTTGTCCATTCAGGTTTTTTCTTTGTTTCAATATATAGATTAGCTATATCTGAGAATTTCTTATTTTGTTGTTGCCTTAGAACCTCAACTCGTTTTTTTTCATCAATAGGGTCAACCTTTTTAATTAATAATTGTTTGTTGCTTAGAGCATTTTGCCTTGCTTCTAATAGTGTTACTTCTGGAAAGCTACCTAAACCCATTTCCCTTGCTTTCTTATTGAGGGTATAGCGTAAACTCCATTTACCTCTTCCAGGTTTATAAATTGAAAGATAAAGTCCATCTCCATCAGGGTATTTGCCTATTGGTAATACTAATATTTGTTTTGCATTTAATCTTTTCATGTCATCTCCAGTCTACAACTCGGTCTACAAGTTTGGTTGATTAAAGATGATTTATAATGAAATAGCTTGAAGAGCTTTCGTCAACAAAATTGAGACTCACCTTAGGTTTATGACACAGTATGACTTAAGGTAGTTATCTTATTGGCGGAGGGAGGGGGATTCGAACCCCCGAGAGGAATTTCTTCCCCTAACGATTTAGCAAACCGGCGCCTTCAGCCACTCGGCCACCCCTCCGCATTGTGGTAAATGATTAAAATTTACACGCCGTATGCATCTTTTTGATACGCAATTAATTTAAGAATTTCAAGTTTTATCTAAAGTAATATATAGTTTTAATTATATAATATTGAGATCTTATGGATTTAATTTCAATGATGAGAGTTTTTGTTACAGTAGCTGACAAAGGCTCTATGGCAAGTGCTGGTAGAGATTTAAATTTATCACCATCTGTCATGTCAAAAAACTTGTCTGCTCTTGAAGATAGACTGGGTGCAAGATTATTAACTCGTACAACTAGATCTGTTTCTTTAACAGAAGTTGGGCATGCTTATCTTGATCGAGCTAGAAGAATTATAGGTGATGTAGAAGAAGCAGAGGCAGCAGTTTCTAGTGTTACAAATGCGCCAAGAGGACATTTGAGGATAACTGCACCAAGCACTTTTTCATATAGGCATATATCGCCTCATTTGCCTATTTTTAGAGAAATGTATCCAGATGTAGAAGTTGAAATGATTATTTCTGATAATGAGTTAAATCTTGTTGAGAATAATATTGATCTTGCCATAAGAATTGCTTTGATGAGAGACTCTTCTCTCATATCTAGAAAACTTGCTTCTAATCCAAGAGCAATGGTAGCTTCGCCTGATTATCTGAAAAAAAAAGGTAAGCCTATACATCCTGATGATTTAGTCAAACATGATATTATTTCTTTTCAACTTGGTAGTCCTTACAATGAATGGCATTTTTTAGTAGATAATAAGCCTAAAATTTTTACAGCTAAAGGGATGTTGCAATTAAATCATGGTGACGCAATTTTGAGATCATGTATTAACAATGGTGGTATATGTATGTTGTCTAGATTTGTTGTTGGCAGACATATAGCGGCTGGAACATTAATTTCTTTATTAGAAAACTTTCTTCAAGAAGATATTCCTATTTATGCTGTATATCCAAGTGGTAAACATCTTTCACCTAAAGTAAGAGCATTTCTAGACTTTTTGGTAAAAACTTATGGTTCAGTTCCATACTGGGATGAACATGGTGATCACAAATCCGAAGCAGCTATTAGAGCTAGTAAATAATTAGCAGAAAAAACTTCCACCATTCACATGAATAGTTTGCCCATTAATGAAATCTGAATTTTCGTCGCATAAATTCTTTATCATTTTTGCAACTTCAATGGGTTTACCTTTTCTTCCTATTGGTGGATCTGAATGAGTTGGGTGGACTAACCCTTGTCCTGCAGATTTACCTCTTATAGTATCAATTAATCCTGGTACAACACAATTTACTGTAATACCTGTCCCAGCATATTCTGTTGCTAGAGCGCGAGTAAAACCAACTACAGCGAGTTTAGAAGTCACAACGTGTGATCTTCCAATAGCCCCAATATGAGCCGAAAGACCGCCTAGATTTATAATTCTGCCCCAAGAATTATCTTTCATTAATGGCATCGCTTTCTTACAAGTTAAGAATACAGCATCTAAATTAATATTTAATATATGCCTCCAATTTTCGTATGTCATATCTTCAAATTTAAAAAAATTTCTTTGAGAAGCATTGTTTACTAATACAGATAGATCACCAAGTTTAGAGGCTTCATTAACTAAGTCATTAACAAAGTTTTGATCTGTTAAATCTCCAATAACAACTCTAGAATTAACTTTGTGATCATCTACAAGAGACTTTGTTTCTTGAGCACCTGTCTTGTCAGTGTTTGCATGAATTAAAATATTGAAATTAAGTTTTGCTAACTCTACACATGTTGCTCTTCCAATATTTTTTGCTCCACCTGTTACAATTGCAACTTTTTTAAAATTCCTATTCATTATTTATCCTTAATTTTTAAAAAAACGTTTTTATTTTATATTAATATGAATAAAATAAATTCATATAACAAGGTTTATAATATGGAAAAAATTTCAAAAGATTGGAGAAATGATATTTATGATGTTTTCAAAGATATTGGCATCTCTTTAGTCTCACACATTCCTGATGCTGGACATACTCCTTTAATAAATTTATGTGAAAAGGATAATAACATCGATGTGGTAACTTTAACTACAGAAGAAGAAGGGGTAGGATTATCTTGTGGTGCTTGGGCTGGAGGAAAAAAAAGTGCTTTGCTTATGCAATCAAGTGGAGTTGGAAATTGTATTAATGCTTTAGCATTACCAAATATTTGTAGAATACCTTTTCTTACAATAGTTTCTATGAGAGGTGAATGGGGTGAATTCATACCTTGGCAAGTCCCAATGGGATTAGGAACTCCTAAAGTTTTAGAAGCAATGGATGTAAAAATTTTTAGAGTTGATTATAAAGATGAGGTTGGAGAAACTGTAAATGCTGCGGCCAATTTTGCATTTAATACAAGAAAATCAGCAGCTGTTTTATTGTCTCAAAAAATGATTGGAGCCAAACAATTTAAAAATGGATAAAATATGATAATTAGAAGAGATTTTGTTAATAGATTATTAGAAGATAGAAAAGATAATTTAAGAGTCGTGAGTGGCATTGGAACTTCAACTTGGGATTTAATGTCAACTGGAGACGAAAAAAATAATTTTGGTTTTATTGGTGCTATGGGGCAAGCATTACCATTTGCATTAGGTCTTTCAATTGCTCAACCAGATAAAAAAATTTTATTAATCACTGGTGATGGAGATACTTTAATGAGTTTAGGATCATTGGCTACAATAGCTAATCATCCTGTAAGTAACTTAACAGTAATTGTTTTAGATAATGAGTCTTATGTAGAAACAGGTAGTCAGCCAACTGCTACGGCAGGAAAAACTAATTTAGAACTAATTGCTAAAGGATCAGGTATTGAAAATACTTATACAATTTATGAAAGAACAGATGATTATAAAGTGTTGAAAACAATATATGAAGAAGATGGACCTTCATTAATTGTGGTTAAATGTAAGGCAGAAAATACTCCATTAATTTTTCCACATTCTTTTGATGGTGTAACTGCAATTAATAGATTCAAGGATACAATGTAAAAGAAGGTTGCGAATATGTTTGATTTAAATTTAAGAGATAAAGTTATCCTTATAACAGGTGGAAGTGATGGTCTAGGTTTTTCATCTGCAAAATTACTTTCAGAGCAAGGAGCAAAAATTGCATTATGTGGTAGAAGAGGTGATTACTTAAAAGAAAAAGCAGATATTATAAGAGAAGAAACAAAAAATGATGTCTTAGATATACAATGTGATGTAACTAATGCTGATCAATGTAAAAAATTAGTAGAACATACTATATCACATTTTAAAGCAATAGATGTTCTTGTTAATAATGCAGGAACATCTGCTGCCTCAGGTTTCGAGAATGTAACTGATCAAAATTGGGAAGATGATATTAATTTAAAATTAATGGCAGCAGTTAGATTGTGTAGACTTGTTTTGCCAATCATGAAAGAAAAAAAATCTGGCTCTATAATTAATGCAGCTATAGGTGGTGGTAAAGCTCCTAATGCTGGAAGTCTTCCAACATCTGTAACAAGAGCAGCTGGCATTAATTTGACTAAATCATTATCCAATGAATTTGCTCCATTTAACATTCGTGTAAACGCAATTTGTATTGGCTTGATCAAGAGTGCTCAATGGGAAAGGCGAGCAGGAAATTCAGATGTTAGTCAATTATATGAGGAAATGTCAAAAAGAGTTCCTATGGGTAAAGTAGGTGAAGAAATCGATTATGCTAATTTAGTTGCCTTTCTATCCTCTGATAGAAGTGCTTATATCACAGGAACAGCAATCAATGTTGATGGTGGACTTTGTCCAGTAGTTTAATCTCTTATTCTTGGTGGTTTTATGTCGGCAACTTTACACGCATAATCCAATAGAGCGCTAAAGTCTTTTTTTGCAAATTCAGATGACCTTGCTTGACCATACACAGCATGTACAGATGACCCTACAGGAAGACCTACTCTAAAGTCATTTCCTGCTTCAATAGCTAGCCCTATATCCTTATGTGCTAGATCAATCGTAAAACCTGGTTCAACGTCATTTTTTAAAACTTTTGACATAAAATTTATATGAAACTGTCCATTATTTGCTGTCGTTCCAGCATTAACTTCCTTAAAAACATCTAATTCTAAATCAAGTTTTTGAGCTAAGGTTAGAGCTTCAGCAGTAATTTGAGCAATAGATAAAATTTGGAAATTATTAACTACTTTTGCTCTAATGCCTGTTCCAACTTTTCCGCATCGAATAATACTTGTGCCCATTGCATCAAGAAGGGGTTTTACACGTTCAAAATCTTTTTCATCATCACATCCAACCATAAATAAAGATTCACCAGCAATAGCATGACTTACCAAACGCCCAACTGGAGCATCAATAAATCTTAGTTCATTTTCTTTACATTTTTTTGCAATTTCATCTGTTCCTTTTGGCGAAATTGTACTCATGTCTAAAATGAGACTATTTTTTTTTAAATTATTTATTATACCATTTTCTCCAAGTAATACAGTTTTTACCTGTTCTGTAGCTGGTAACATTGTCACTACAATATCTGAATCCTTAGATATATCTAAAATATCATTTGTAACTAATCCACCTTCTTTAACAACTTTATTTTTTTTGTTTTCATCTATGTCGTAAACAAACAATTTTATCCCTTTTTTAATAATATTTGTTGCCATAGGACCACCCATAGCTCCTAATCCAATGAAACTAATTTTTTTATCCATCATCGATTTACCTCATAATTATTGGGCCGCCTCAAGCGCTGCATGCATTAATACATTAGTACTTGTTAATGCCCATTCTTTTTTTATCTCTTCTGCCTCATTGTGACTAATACCATCTACACAAGGGCACATAATCATTGCTGCAGGAATTTTTGTGTTAATTGCACATGCATCATGTCCTGCTCCAGATACAATGTCTTTATATGTATAATTATATTTTTTTGCGGCATTTCTAATAAAGTTTACACAGTTTTTGTCAAAGGTTATTGGATCAAAGTTAGCTACTTCTTTTATTTTAAACTTTACATTATGATCTTGACTAGATTTGATAACAATAGATCTAATTTTAGCTTCAATATTTTTCAGTTTTTCATCAATGTGTGATCTAAAATCAATCGTGAAAATAGTTTTTCCTGGAATGACATTTCTAGAATTTGGGTAAACTTCAATATGTCCAACGCTAATAACTAGATTAGGTTGATTATTATTAGCTAGATTATTTACTTCAGATATTATTTTTGCCATAACTAATCCAGCATCCTTACGAACATTCATTGGTGTTGTACCAGTATGTTGTTCAACCCCCATTAATTCCACTTCAAGCCACCTTAATCCTTGACCATGAGTTACAACTCCAATATCTATATTTTCTTTTTCTAGAATAGGACCTTGTTCAATATGTAGTTCAAAATAACAATGCATTTTTTGAGAACCTACTTTTTCTTTACCATTCCAGCCAATTTTTTCTAATTCTTCTTTAAACACTTTACCATCTAAATCTTTTGTATTTAAAATTTTATCAACGTCCACTGTTCCTACAAAACCAGATGACGCCATTAGTGCAGGAGCAAATCTACAACCTTCTTCATTAGTCCAATTTACTATCATAATTGGTCTTTTTGTTTTGATATCAAGATCATTTAAGGTTCTGATTATTTCAAGACCTGCTAATACTCCTAAAACACCGTCATATTTTCCACCAGTCGGTTGGGTGTCAAGGTGACTTCCAATTACTACTGGTTTTAGTTGGTTATCTATACCTTTTCTTAAAAAAAACATTGAACCAAGTTCATCAACATTCATTTCTAAGTTGGCGTTATTACACCATTTTTGAAATAATTGTCGGGCTTCTCCATCTTCATGAGTTAATGTTTGTCTATTATTGCCACCAGCAATACCTGGTCCAATTTTAGCCATGTCCATTAGTGTTGACCACATTCTGTCAATATTTATAGAGATATTGCTTTCCATTAAATTATTGTGATAAAAAGAATAAATAAAATCAAGGTTTCTAAGAATTTTTCTATTATTAATGTGACGATTTGCAGCCTTGAACTATAAATTTATTTAAATTTTTCTGAGAATTTTCAATTAATTTAGATTTTTTGCACTCCCACTCATCGATTGGATCAGCTTCATTCCACATTAAAAATAGAGATAATTCACTTTTTGTTAATTTAATATAATTAGAATAAGTATCAGCCATGTAAAAATATGTCCTAGCTATATCACCTCTTATATTTGGTGAAGGTTCAACAAATTTATTTTGAACTTCAAAATCACATTTACCAAAATTTCTTTTTTCTCCAGGTATTATTGACATCTTAAAATTTTGTCTTTGTTGATTAATTTCACCAATAGTTGGTTGCAAGTTATATAAGTCTGCTTCCATTAATCTAAATTTTCTATTAATTTTACGAGTACATTTTCTTCCTTTAAATTTTTTTCCATTTTTAATACACTTTAAATTTCCATTTTTCCAAGTTTCAAATTTTTTTCCAAATCTTGATGCTGGCACTACATGTTCCCATTCAATACGATTTGCTCTTTTAAAATTTTTATAAGGTTTATAACCGCATGCTTTGAAGATTGGTTTTTTGTGTTCATATGAGCAACTACAATAAAAAGTATATTGATTATTTTGAAAGATATCTCTTAAAATTATTTTTGACTGATAAAAGGTCTCAATTTTTTGGTTGCCTTCAAAACTAAAACTTTTGGATGAAATAAATTCAGATAAAAGAATAGCAAAAAAAACTATAATTATGTTTACATAACTTTTTATAAGTATTTTGGTTCTAATTTTTTTCTCCAGCTCTTAAAACTATAAAGTAGATAGTTAATGTAATTATTACAATTATACCACCAAATAGCATTTGAATATTAGGTGTTTCTTTTAAAAACACCCATACCCATAGAGGCCCAAATATAGTTTCTAACAACATTAACAAACTTATGTTTGATGCGTACGTATATCTAGTAGCATAAGCCAAAGCTGCAAAAGAAAGTGGAAGAATAATTAAACCAGAGATTGATATTGCAAGAAAGTTTCCTGCAAAAATTTGTCCTAAATCAATGAATAAAAGACCAACAAAACCAGTAATAAGTGATCCAAAGCCAGTTGTGCCAAAAGCTGGAATTTTTGGATTTGCTCTCAAGAGAACAAAATATAAGCCAAGTGATATTGCAGTTAATAATCCACAAATTGTTCCAAACACAACACTTCCGTCTGGTGCATTTAAAACCTCACTTGGATCAGTAACAACAACAATTATTCCAACAAGAGAAAAAATAGAGGCATATATAGTAGGCTTTTTTAATTTTTCTTTTAAAATAATTAGAGAAAAAAATGCGGCAAATAATGGTCCAGTGGCGATACAAAATAAAATTAATGCAACAGACGAGTTAACAATACCAAGTGTAAAAAATACAGAGCCAGATGCTTGAATTAATACAATCAAAGCACCTGTTTTTTTAAATATTAAAAAGAAATTTTCTCTATACTCTTTAATACTAAGTGTCATTAAAATTAAAATGGCACCCATTTGAAAGCCTCTCCAAAATAGCATTGTCCAGACATCCATTTCAGAGAGTCTCATGAATAATGTATCAGGTGTTAAAAGTAATGCTCCTAAAAAAGCAATTAAAATACCTTTTGTATTCTCAGATTTAAATTTCATTTAAGCAAATGAATAATAAAAATTTAAAATTGCTCTGGCTACATCTTCTGGTTTTTCTTGTTGAACCCAATGACCAGCATTTTTAATTATTTTAATACCTTTGAAGTTTTTGCATAAATTTTTCATTTCATTTAATGCACCAGGTTTTTGGTACATACCCCAGTCTTTTTCTCCACTAATGTATAATGCAAAATTATTAATTAACTTACCTTGAAAAACATTTAATTCTTTATTTTGATTATCAGATGTCATGCATCTATACCAATTTAAGGCTGATTGAAAACCATTTTTAAAAAATGTATTTGTATATACGTTCAACTCATCATCATTAAGCCAATTACAATTTGTGTTTTTTGGAAAAAATTTTGTGACGCTGTCAACCATTGTATCTTCTAGTTTCATTATGTAATATTCTGGAAGCTTTTCTAATTCTTTTCCTGACCAAGAAGATAGTTCAAATGGATTATTATATTCCCAGTCAGCACTTTTTACATAAAAATAAGATCTTAAAAAATACGCTAATTTTTCTTTGCTTGACAAATGCATATCATCATTCGCTTTTTTTGTTGAGTAATACCATTGATAATGTTTTCTTGGTGGATCTAGTTCTTTTAACTGGTTATGTATATCAAATTTATTTTTATTTAATTCAGATTTTAAAGGACCTGTGAATGGAGCACTCATCATAACTAAAGATTTAAAAAGATCTGGTCTAATTAAGGTTGCTGCGCCTGCCACTATAGAGCCAGCATCATGACCAACTAAAAGATCTATATTATTAATATTCATGACTTTTAGAAAAGACACTAAGTCAGAAACTAAATTAATTAAATTATATTCTCTAATGTCATCTTCATAGTTTTTTGATCCACCTATAGTTTTCCCATATCCTCTTTGATCAATTGCAATTACTCTAAATCCTTTTTTAGAAAGTAGTGGTAAAATTTTTCTCCAACTAAAGCTTATTTCAGGAAATCCGTGAAGTAATAATGCTATGGGCGCATCTTTTTTGTTTGTGTAATTACATTCTAAATAGTGAACTTTTAATCCTGTTCCAATATCAACAAAATTTGATTTAATATTTTTATCAAGTAAGTGGAGCATCTATTAATTGATTTTATATTTTTTTATAATTTCATTATTCACTTCAATCCCTAAACCAGGACTAGTTTGAACAGGAACGTATCCATTTGTTATTTTAATAGGGGTTTTTAAAAGTTCTTTTCTAAAAGGATGATCAGATTGATCATATTCTAAAATGGGCTGTCGTGCGAACAAAGAATGGTTTGTTTCAGGGAGTGAGGCTATGAAATGGATTGATGCTGATTGTGCAACTGCAGATCCCCATACATGTGGGTTTACCTCAATCCCAAAACTTTGGGCTAAAATTGATATATGTTTTGCTCCGGTTATTCCCCCACATGACCCAATATCAGGTTGAGCTATATCAATACATCCCAATTTTAAAAGATCTTTAAAACCATATAGTGTGTGTTCATTTTCTCCACCAGCAATAGGTATTTTTAATTTTTTCCTTAAATAAGCATATCCCTCTAGATTTTCTGGAACAACTGGCTCTTCGTACCATCTTAAATTAAATTCTTCTAAAGCATAACCAAGTTCTAAAGCTTCTGTAACTCCATAGGCATGATTGGTATCAACCATAAAAGTACAATTTTTATTATTTAATACTTTATGGATTGATTTCATTACATTGATATCGTCTTGTACTCCAAAGCCTAACTTAATTTTCATGTGGTCAAAGCCATTTTCATAATGCATTAATGCTTCATCTGATAATCTTACAGCTTCATTTTTACCATTTATTCTATAAAAACCTGTTGCATAAGGTTTTATTTTTTTTCGAAATGCACCTCCAAGCAATTGGTAAATAGGTTTTTTATAATACTTTCCTGCAATATCCCATAACGCTGTATCAATTGCACTAATGCCTGAAATTACTGAACCTTTTCGTCCAAAATCTCTTGTTTGATTATACATTTTGAACCAAATCTTCTCTATATCGAGTGGATTTTCATTTATTATTAATTCTTTTAATGAATTTTCTATAACTGCAGCAGAAATTTCTGGTGGTTCTAATCCTTGACAAAATGCTTCTCCCCAACCAGTAATGCCGTCGTTTGTATTTATTTCAACAAGAGTTGCAGATCTTTTGTTTACCCAACCTTGAGAAAAAGAAAAAGGTGTTTCTAAATGAGACTGAATTACATGAATTTTTAAGGATGTGATTTTAATACTCATAATTATAAAGTATTATAATTTTTTATTTACAACAACTTAATTGGAAATTAATCGCTTTTAATTCTGCCTCTAAGCGTTAAAGGAAGTTGAGCAAGCATAAAAATGCCTACAAGTGGAAATAAAATAAAAACTTTTACAAAAACCCATTCTTCAGTTGAATAATTTCTCCAAATAATTTCATTTGCTATTGTTAAAAATCCAAAAAATAATCCCCATCTCAAGCTTAATAAAAACCAAGTTTGTTCAGTTAAGAAAAATTGTGATCCAAAAAATTGTTTCATCATTGGTTTTTTGTAGAGTAAACCACCTAATAAAACTGCAGAAAATAGGCCGTTATATATGGATGGCTTAATCTTAACAAAAATTTCTTCATTATATATAAATGCTAGAACTGAAAGTAATCCAGATAAGGTGATCGAAAAAATTTGAAACTTAGCAATTCTTTTTTCAACAAAATAAAAAGTTATTAAAACCATTAAACTAAATAAAGAAGAAATTAATGCTGCTATTATAATTGATTGATATTGTGCTATAATGAAAAAAGTTGTTATAGGTAAAATTTCAAAAAAGAATGCCTTTAATTTCATGGTTTATTGTCCTAGAAGAGTTTTTGTAAAATTTGGGTTTTTACTATTACTTCTGAGCCAAATATTGAAAAAAAGTTGATTGAATTCTTCATCAAAACTTTCATGTAATTTTTTATTATTATAGTAAAAAATAGATTTATTATTCATTTTAATAGCTATAAATTTTTTATTTGTTTTTGTATCAATATAAATTGATTCAAGTAGACTTTTCCACTTTTCTTCTTGTTGATTTGAAATATTTTTCTGTTCCTTAATATCATTGATTGTCTCTCTAATTAAAGTCTCTTTATCAATTGATCGGTTGTATTTAAGGATAATTGCTAATTCATTAGAATTATATTTTTTTGAGGTAGAATACAATTCAGCATCATAGATATCCCAGAATAAAAATGAGTAATTTGCACTACCAATTAAAAATTTTTTACCAAGATATTTTGAAATTATAAATTCACTCTTAGGGTCTAAAAAAGAAATATATTTTCCAAAAGCTAAGTTTGAAAAAATTAAAAATACACTAATAAGTAAAATTCTTAACAATTATACTACCAAGAATTCATATTTAATGGACTAACTGTTTTGGCTGTTTGTCCTCTTAAAAAAACCAATGTGACAGAGCCAAAATTTATTCCAAATTTGCTTACATAAGCTCTATTAATAGCAACATTGCTATCTTGTTTATAAATCCAATCGTTAAATTTAACCTTAAGATTTGAACCCTTTATATTTAAATATATATCGTAAGTCCAATTAAGCGCGTTTCCAATTGAAGAACCAGTTGCTAATCCTTCAACATCATCAGCACTACCCTCATATTTTATTAAGTTTTTGTTTTCATTTAATTTTTTAATTTTCCAAATCCTTGTTGCTTTTTCTCCATCGTCGTAAATAAATTTTTCATCAAGCGTAAGGATGTTTTCTTCAACACTTCCTTTAATTTTAACTCTGAACTGTCTTCTAAGTTTTCCAAACCTATCTTCAAAAATTCCATAAGCCACTGTTTCACCTTTGAAAAATTCAAAAAGATTAAGCTTTGGAGTTTTATTCTCAAAATCTTTCATATTAGTACTCGAACAACCATTTAATAGTGTTATAATTAAAGGAATTAATAAAAACTTGATACTTTTTAAATAAATAAACATACATAATCTCGTTATAATTAATTAATTAATTCAGAAAATATTTTGTAAGAATTGATTCTCTCTTTTTCATCATGACACCAAGTTAATATAGTTAATTCATCAAAATCATTATCATCTTTTATAGAATTAATTTTGTTTTTAACAGTTTCAGATGATCCAACGATTGAACTACTTATCATATTTTTAAATTCTAACATCCAATTATTTTCATTTAATTTAGATAATGCATCTTTAGGTGATTTTAAAGTATCAAGTTCGCCATAATTTCTTGCTATTTTCCAGTATGCTCTTGAAGAAAATAAATACTCTGCTTTTTCGTCATCATCTGATGCTAAAGCCCATAAACATACATTCACTTTTGGTTTGTTTAAAAACTTACTAGGTTTAAAATTTTCTTTATAATTTTTTATTGATTTACTCATACTATGGCCTTCAGTTATGAAATATGCATAACAATAAGGTATTCCAAGATAAGCTGCTAATTGTGCTCCGTAATTTGATGTTCCTAACATCCATATTTCTGGTGAGGTATCACTTATTGGTTGTGCTTTTAATCTTTTAAATGGATGATCTTCTAACAAATCACTATTTGTTACCCATGCAATTAAATCTCTTACATGTGAGGGAAAGTTCTCTGAAAATTCTCTGTTATTTGAATTTAAAGCCAAAGCAGTTCGTCCGTCAGAACCAGGAGCTCTTCCTAGTCCAAGATCTATTCTATTTGGTGCAAGTGAGTTAAGTACTCTAAATTGTTCGGCTACTTTGAATGAAGAATAATGGGGAAGCATTATGCCAGCGCTACCAATCCTAATTTTATTAGTTTTTGCTGCTATCGCTGCCATTAAAATTTCTGGTGCGGTACCAATTATTGTTGGATGATTGTGATGTTCAGATATCCAAAATCTGAAATATCCTAATTCTTCTGCAATTTTACTTAAATTTAAAGTATCGTTTATAACCTGGTCCTGACATTTATTGGCTATTGCTACAGATTGATCTAAAATTGAAAGCTTCATAAATTATATCCTGATATTATATGTTTCTTTTGCATTTTGGTAAAAAAGTTTATTCTTTTCATCATTTGAAAAATTAGCGCAAATTTTTTTAAAAGCGTTCCATAAAACTCCGTAACTACAACTACCTTTATCAACCGGAAAGTTGCTTTCGAACATACATCTGTCAGTTCCAAACAAATCAATAGTTTCAAAAAACCATGATTTCCATAGTTCTGACAATTGATCTGATGAAGGTGGCTTTGGATTTAGATTAAATTTAGAACCACATACTTTCATTCCAAGACCACCTAACTTAACTTTTATGTTTGGAAAAACTGCAAGTCTCATCATTGAACGTCTCCATTCACGATGAGTAATTCCTTGTTTTCCTTCATAAGGTCCAACTTGTATAGGGCCTCCAATATGATTTAATATTATAGATAAATCAGGTAAAGTTTTTGCAACAAATTCTAACTCATTTAGTTGAGTGTGATAAATCCAAAAATCCAAAGATAATTTATTTTTTTCTAAAATTTTTGCACCCTCAATAAAGTTGGGGTCTAGCATAATACCCGTTTTTGTTTTTACTGCACCGGAACTAATTCTTTCGTCGTTATGTGCCGCTAAAAGCATACGTATTCCTTTCAACTTTCCATTACTAATTTCAAGTCCTTTTTCTATAACTGGTGTTAATTTTTTTCCGTATCTTAAATCTAATGCACCAACAATTGAGTTATTTATTGAACATTGATTTAATTTATTATTTTTAGAATCTAAATATTGTTCGTATGCAAATTTTATTTCTGGGAGAGTTGAAAATTCATTAGAATTTTGATCATAAATTTTTGTATTTGCTGATGACATGATATAGACACTAGCTTTAATATTATGTCCAGATTTATTGATGTCCTGTATAAAATCATCATTTAAATATTTTCCAAACTCTAAATCCCAAAGATGATGATGCGGATCTATAATTTCTAAATCAGGAAGTAATGCTACTTCTTTATGGACATCTAGCCATTCTATATTAATAGGTAAATATGGATTTTTTATATTCATTTGATAATAATATACATTATAAACAAAAAACAAAATTTCTAATTAGGTTAGTATGAATAAAAAAGAATATAAATTTATAAAAATTAAAAAAGTATCTGGTTCAATTGGAGCAGTCATTGAAAATGTAGAATTGAATAATGATTTGAATGAAGAAGTATTCGATGAGATTTACGATGCTTTTTTGATGTATCAAGTTATTTTTTTTAGAGATCAAAAATTTTCTCCCGAAAGTCAAAAGTCTTTTGCAAATAAAATTGGAACGCCAATAATATATCCTTTTGTGAAAGGTTTAGAAAATTTTCCTGAAATTACACCAATTCTTAAAAAGGAAACAGATACCAATAATTTTGGTGGTATCTGGCATAGTGATACTACTTATCAAGATGAACCGCCAAAAGGGACTATGTTATACGCTTTAGAGGTGCCTGATTTTGGTGGTGATACTGAGTTTTCAAATCAATACCTAGCTTATGATACTTTATCTGAAGGGATGAAAAATTTTTTAAATAATCAAAAAGCTGTAAATATATCAGGCAAAGGTAGAGTTGCCAAAACAAGATCTGATATAATGAAACATTCCTCAGTTGGTTTAAAAGGTGATGAGTTAGAAGCGATACATCCTGTTGTAAGAACACATCCTGAAACAAAAAGAAAATCATTATATGTTAATGAAGCTCATACAACTCATTTTGTAGGAATGAGTGTTGAAGAAAGTACACCAATTTTAGAATATTTATATAAACATCAAATCAAGTCAGAATTTACTTGTCGGTTTAAATGGGAAAAGGGCTCTGTTGCAATTTGGGATAACAGATGCACAATGCATTATCCAGTTAATGATTATCATGGATATAGAAGATTAATGCATCGAATTACTTTTCAAGGCGACAAACCATTTTAATAGGGAGATATTATGAGTCAGAAAAATAATTTTTACAATATAAATAATTTGGATGGGGGTATAAAAAGAAAGCTTGGTGAAGGTCTAGAAACAAGTATATTTTGTGGGGATCAAGCAATGATTTCGGTAGTCACAATTGAACCAAATTGTGTTGGACAAATTCACTCACATACTGAGGAACAATGGGGTGTAATGTTGGAAGGATCTGGTATAAGAATTCAAGGTGGCGAAAGAATAGAAATCAAAAAAGGTGATTTTTGGTTAACACCTGGTAATGTTGAACATGGTATAGAAGCTGGCAAAAATGGAGCAAAAGTTATGGATATATTTAGTCCTCCTAGAGATCAGTATAAAAAATCTGGATCTGGGTTCGGAGTTTAAATTAGGAAAACTAAATGAAAATTAAATATTTTATGAGTCATGGAAGTCCTTGGACTTTTCTTGGACACAAAAAAGTAAATGAAATTTCAAAAAAAAATAATTGTGAATTGGATATAATGCCCGTTAATTATGGAGAGATTTTTCCAGTATCTGGAGGACTTCCAGTTCATAAAAGGCCATTACAAAGACAAAAATATAGATTGCAAGAATTACAAAGATGGTCAGAATTTTTAAAGATTAAGCTTAATTCTGAGCCAAAATATTTTCCTTCAAGGTCTATTTTGCCATCCAAAGTTATTATTTCTGTTAAGATATTAAATTTTGAAAATGTTAATGATATAGCCTATGCAATTATGGAAGGTCTGTGGATTAAAGAAATGAATATAGATGATCCAAAAAATTTAAAGAAAATATTAACAAGATTTATTAAAACTGCTGATGAAGTTATTGACTTTTCTGAAAGTAAACAAGTTGAAAAAGAAATGAATGAATATACTAAAGAGGCAATAGACCTTGCTGTTTTTGGTGCGCCTACCTATATAATAGATGACCAAATTTATTGGGGTCAGGATAGATTAGATTTTTTAGAAAGATATATTAAAAGGAAAAATAAGTAGATTTTATTTTTTATAATTAATAGAGTAAATTTCAAAAAGAGAAAACACTATGGATGATATTAAAAAAACAGTTACAAATTTAAATGTAGTTAAGTCTGAAAAAAATGAATTTGATTGGAAAGATCCTTTAGATTTAAATGGTCAGTTGTCTGAAGAAGAAAAACTTATTAGAGACACAGCTTATGATTATGCTCAAGGTAGTCTGTTGCCAAGAGTTGAAGAAGCTTTTTTAGAAGAGAATACAGATGTAAAAATTTTTAAAGAGATGGGAGAACTTGGTCTTTTGGGTGTAACCATATCTGAGAAATATGGTTGTGCAGGTGCATCTTATGTTTCTTATGGTTTAGTTGCTAGAGAAGTTGAAAGAATAGACAGTGGATATAGATCAATGATGTCTGTTCAATCATCTTTGGTTATGCATCCAATAAATGCTTTTGGAAGTGAAGAACAAAAGCAAAAATTTTTACCAAAACTTGCTAGTGGTAATTTTATAGGTTGTTTTGGATTAACTGAGCCAGATGCAGGATCTGATCCTGGTGGAATGAAAACTACAGCTACAAAAGTTGATGGTGGGTATGAATTATCTGGATCAAAAATGTGGATTTCCAACTCGCCAATTGCTGATGTTTTTATAGTGTGGGCAAAGTCAGATAAACATGAAAAAAAGATAAAAGGGTTTATTCTTGAAAAAGGTATGAAAGGCTTAAGTGCCCCAAAAATAAATAAAAAGCTTTCATTACGTGCATCTATTACAGGAGAAATTGTAATGGATAAAGTTTTTGTTCCTGAAGAAAATATGTTGCCAAACGTTGAAGGTTTAAAAGGACCTTTTAGTTGTTTAAATAGAGCAAGGTATGGAATTTCTTGGGGTGTTATGGGTGCCGCTGAAGATTGCTGGCATAGAGCCTTGCAGTATACATTGGATAGAAAACAGTTTGGTAAACCATTGGCTTCCACACAACTTATTCAAAAAAAACTTGCTGACATGCAAACTGAAATAACCCTAGGTCTTCATGCATCACTGAGAGTTGGAAGACTTTTTGATGAAGGAAAACTAGCTCCAGAAGCAATTTCAATTGTAAAAAGAAATAATTGTGGAAAGGCACTTGACATAGCAAGATTGTCAAGAGATATGCATGGAGGTAACGGCATACACGCTGAGTATCAAGTGATGAGACATTTAATGAATCTAGAAACTGTTAATACTTATGAAGGCACACATGACGTTCATGCGCTAATTTTAGGTAGAGCTCAAACAGGAATCCAAGCTTTTTTTTAAATAAGGATTATTTATTTAAATCATCTTCGATATAGACTTTAATTATTTCTTCAAAGTTATTTTCAGCTTTAAAGCCTAAATTTATTGCACTTGTAGTGTCTAAATCTCTTGCCCATCCTTGAACAATATTATCTATTTTAGGATCAATTTCATGTTTTATTAACTTAACTGTATCCTCACCAGCGACTTTTCTTAGTGCTTCAATTTGTTCTTCAACAGTTGCTGACAAACCTGGCATACTTAAATTTATTCTATTATTTAATTTCTTTGTATCAATTTCAGCGGCATGCAAAAGAAAGCCGGCTGCAGATCTTGGAGAAGCATGCCAATGTCTTACACTTGTACTAACAGGCAATCTCGCTTCTATTCCGTTTAAAGGTTCTCTGATAATTCCAGAAAAAAATCCAGAAGCAGCCAAATTTGGTTTCCCTGGTCTAACGCAAATCGTGGGTAATCTAATTGAAATACCGTCAACCATACCTTTTCTAGAGTAATCTGCTAGAAGCAATTCTGAAATTGCTTTTTGTGCTCCGTAAGATGTTAATGGAGTTGTAAAAAAATCATCAGGAATTTTTTCAGGGAAAGGCGCACCAAAGACAGCTATTGAGCTTGTAAAAACTAATCTTGGTTTATAATCATCACCTAACTCTCTTATTGCTTCAAATAATCCCCAACTTCCTTTGGTATTAATATTCCAACCTAAATCAAACTCTTCTTCCGCTTGTCCTGAAACTATGGCTGCTAGATGAAAAATAATTTCTGGTTTAGAAGAAACTAATTTTTCACTTATTTTTTTTTTAGAAATATCTCCTGTGATTATTTCAACTTCAAAATTTACGTCATTTGGAAATGGAGCCTTAACTATATCAAAAAGTTTAAATTTTTTAATTTCTCTACCATTTATTGATTTTTTTATAATTAATTTATTTAAAAGTTTTTGCCCTACCATTCCAGCAGCGCCTAAAATTAAAACTTCCATTATTTCTCCTTAATTAAATATTGAATAATATGTAATAAAAAGCATAATTCAACTTTGAATAAAAGATAATTTAAAAATAAAAAAATGAAAAATTTAAACTTTGAAAATATAAATGTTTTACCAATTTTAAATATAGAAAAAAATGTTGATCCAGAAAAACTTATAAATGCTTTAATTGATGGGAAAATAAATACAGTAGAAATTACACTTAGAAATGATAAGGCTTTTGATAATATAAAATTTATTCGGAAAAAATTTCCCGATTTGATTCTTGGTGTTGGTACTATTGTTAACGTTGATCAACTTAAACGTACTATAGATATAGGGGCAGATTTTGGAATAAGTCCTGGTTTCGAAACTGAAATTATTAAATATGCAAAAGAGAATAATTTTTCATATATTCCAGGTGTTTCAACTGCATCAGAAATCATATCTTGTCTAAAATTTGATTGTAAATTTCTAAAACTTTTTCCTGCTGAGCCACTTGGTGGTATATCATATTTGAATTCTTTAAGTGGTCCATTTCCTGATGTTTCATTTTGTCCTACAGGAGGAATTAATAGCGATAATTATTTCTCATGGTTATCTCAAAAAAATGTTTTGTGTGTTGGTGGAAGTTGGATAGCACCAAAAAATGACGATAATTATGATAAAATTAAGAAAAGAGCCTTAGAGGTTTTAAAAAATTAATGAGGTTCTGATGATAGATTTAAAAAATAAAGTTATAATGATATCAGGTGCGAATAGGGGAATTGGTTATGCAACTGCTAAACTTCTTAAAGAAAAAGGCTGTATTTTAAGTTTAGCTGCAAGAAATCCAGGCGAAATTAAAGTAGGTGGAAATAATGTTTTTAAATGCATGTGGGATGCAAAAGAAAAAAAACTATCTAATTATTGGGTGTTTGAAACTATTTCACATTTTGGGAAAATTGATGGCTTGGTTATGAATGCTGGTGTTGAACTTGGAGGTGATTTAGAAGGTGATAGTGAAGAAGAATTTGATGAAATGTTTGAAGTTAATTTCAAGGGGCCATTAAGACTTGTCAGAGAAGCTCTGCCTGAGTTAAGAAAAACAGGGTCAGGTAGAATAATTAACGTTGTATCTCTTGCTGGTAAAAGACCAAGAAATCCAAAAATATTAGGTTATTCAGCATCTAAATTTGCTGCAATGTCTTTAACTAATGCGATAAGAATTTCAGGATGGGACGATGGTGTTAGAGCAACATCAGTTTGTCCTGGAATGGTTAGAACAAGAATGACAGATGAAGTGACAGTTCCTGACGGAGAATTCAAAATGGAACCTGAAGCTATAGCAGAAACTATATCTTATGCATTGACTTTACCAAATAGTGCTGCAGTTGCAGAAATACTTGTAAATAGTAGATTAGAATCAATGTTTTAATATTGTGTATTATGAGAAAATCTAAAAGAGGAAATGTTGATCCATTTATTGTAATGGACGTTATGGAAAATGCAAGGAAAGCTGAAGAAAGAGGTGAAGATATTGTCCATATGGAAGTTGGTCAACCTGGTACAGCAGCCCCAATGCATGCACAAAAAGAACTAATAAAAATAATGAAGAATGACAGTATGGGCTATACTGTTGCATTAGGAATACCTGAATTAAGACAAAGAATTTCTCAATTATATGGTGATTGGTATAATCTGGATTTAAACCCTAACAGAATTATTATTACCTCTGGATCATCAGCTGGTTTTATTTTATCTTTTTCATCATTATTTGATGCTAAAGACAGAGTTGGAATTTGTTCTCCAGGTTATCCAAGTTATAGACAAATTTTAAAAGCACAAGATTTAGAGCCTGCATTAATAGAGACAAAATTTGAAAATAATTTTCAGCCTTTTGCTTCAGATTTAAAAGGCTTAAATCTTTCTGGAGTTTTAATTGCCTCTCCAGCAAATCCAACTGGGTCTATGCTAAATCATAATCAATTGGAAAGTTTAATTAAAAGTTCATTAGAGCAAAATATTTCTTTTATTAGCGATGAAATATATCATGGAATAGAGTATGAAAAAAAAGCAATAACAGCACTTCAAATAACTAATCAATGCTATGTAATTAATTCATTTTCTAAATATTTCTCCATGACAGGGTGGAGAGTTGGTTGGATGGTTGTTCCAGAAGATCATATAAGACAAGTTGAAAGATTAGCTCAAAATATGTTTATTTGCGCACCTCATGCAAGTCAAATAGCGGCACTTCATGCATTAGATTGTGAAGATGAATTAAAAAATAATTTAGATATTTATAAAGAAAATAGAAAGTTAATGATAAAAGGTTTGAAAGATTCAGGTTTCTCTAAAATATCCTCGCCTGATGGAGCTTTTTATATATATGCGGATGTAAGTAAATTTTGTAATGATAGTTTAGAGTTTGCTAATAAAGTTTTAAAAGAAGCTAAAGTAGCTATAACTCCTGGATTAGATTTTGATTCAAAGCGTGGCAATTCTACGATTAGATTTTCTTATGCAAGAAGCACCGAAGACATTATAAGAGGTTTAGAAAAACTAAATATTTTTATGAAAAGTAATAAATATATTTAGGGCACTAAAACTGTAGCCCCCATAGTTTCTCTCGCTTCAATTGCTCTATGTGCCTCGCTAACTTCTGATAGAGGATAAATATGATTAACGTTTGATTTAATTTTTCCAGTTTTAAGAGTTTCAAACAAATCATTAGCGCTTTTTACCAAATCCTCTCTTTTTTCCATATAATGCATTATTGCTGGTCTAGTTAGAAAAAGAGATCCTCTTGTACCTAGTTCAATTACATCGACTGGCTCTGGTGCTCCAGATGCATGTCCATATGATGCAAGAATTCCCATAGGTCTCAAACAATCCATTGATCGTTTAAAAGTGTCTTTGCCTATTGATTCATAAACAATTGGGCATCCTTTTCCTTCAGTTACCTCTTGAACTTTTTTTACAAAATCACCTTTTGAATGAATAACTATATAATCAGCACCAGCATCTTTGGCTTTTTGAGCTTTTTCTTCTGAGCTTACTGTTCCTATTATTATTGCACCTAAGTGCTTAGCCCATTGACATAAAATTAATCCCATACCACCAGCAGCTGCATGTACTAAAATCACATCACCTTTTTTTACCTCATATGTTCTTTTTAGTAAAAATTGTGCCGTCAGACCTTTAAGCATTAGAGCTGCTAAATCATTATCAGATAAATTTGTTAGATCATTAGGCACTTTTATTAATTTTTTAGCAGGGTAAACTCTTTTTTGACTATATGCTCCATGGGGTGGAAGGGCATAAGCTACTCGATCACCTTTTTTAAAATCACTAATATCTGTTCCAATATCTTCAACAATTCCTACACCTTCTATTCCAAGAACTACAGGTAGATCTGGTACTGGCCAAGGATGTGGCATTCCTCTTCTATGATAGGTATCTATATAATTGACACCTACAGCTGTGTTTTTAATTAATACTTCATTATTTCGTGGATCTGGAACATCAATATCTTCCCATTTAAATACATCGGGCTTGCCTTTTTCATATATAACAGCACCTTTAGTCATGAATTATCCAGCAACACATGTTTGTTTTTGTTCACCCAACCCTTCAATCCCAAGCTTCATGACATCCCCAGGCTTCAAAAAAACCGGAGGTTTCATACCAAGACCAACCCCAGGAGGAGTCCCAGTTGCAATTACATCACCGGGAAATAAAGTCATAAATTGAGATAAATAATGGACAATATGATCTCCTGAAAAAATCATTGTTTTTGTAGAGCCATCTTGCATTCTTTGACCATTTACATCTAAAAACATAGAAAGATTTTGCACATTATCAATCTCATCAGTTGTAACGAGATATGGGCCAATTGGTCCAAATGTGTCACATGATTTACCTTTAGTCCATTGCCCTGATCTTTTAATTTGGAAATCTCTCTCAGAAACATCATTGACAACACAATATCCAGCAATGTGATTTTTAGCTTCAGATTCAGAAATATACTTTGTTTTTTTGCCAATTATTATTCCAAGTTCGACTTCCCAATCTGTTGCAGTAGAAGTTCTTGGTATTTCGACATTATCATTAGGGCCAATTATCGCAGAGGTCGCTTTTGAAAATAAAATTGGTTCTTCAGGAGGTTCTGCTCCAGTTTCAGCAGCATGATCAGAAAAGTTAAGCCCAATACATAAAAATTTACCAACATTGTTTACACAAGGACCAATTCTTGGATTACCGTTAACTTCCGGCAAAGAAGAAGTATCTAACTTTTTTAATTTATCTAAACTTTTTGGTGCTATAGTATCACCATTTATATCATTAATTACGCTTGATAAATCTCTTATTTTCCCACTTTGGTCAATTAATCCAGGTTTTTCCTCTCCAGCGTTTCCAAATCTTAGTAACTTCATTTTAATCTCCTAATTTTAATTTAATTATTTTGAATTTATTTAACTACATCGTTGCTCCAATTTGCCATGGTACAAATTCTAAATCACCTAGACCTTGTTTTTCAGACTTTGATTTTTCCCCAGAAGCTACCCTAACTAACAGGTCAAATATTTCACTTCCAACTGTTTCAATACTTTCATTATTTGTAACAACTTTTCCTGCATTAACGTCCATATCTTCTTTCATATGTTCATACATTTCAGTATTAGTAGCTATTTTTATAGATGGTGATGGTTTTGAACCAAAAGCAGAACCTCTTCCAGTTGTGAAACTTACAAGATTACAGCCTGTAGCTATTTGCCCAGTAACTGATGCTGGATCGTAGCCAGGACTATCCATGAATAAAAAACCTTTAGATTTTGCTTTTTCGGCATAAAGAAGTACATCATTTAATGGCGTAGTTCCTCCTTTTGCAGCAGCACCTAAAGATTTTTCTAATATAGTTGTAAGCCCACCTGCCTTATTTCCAGGAGAAGGATTATTGTTAAGACTTCCTTTATTTCTACTGACATAATCTTCCCACCAAAGAATTCTATCTACTAATTTATCACCAACAGTTTTGTTTATTGCTCTCCTAGTTAGCAAGTGTTCAGCTCCATAAATTTCAGGCGTTTCTGCTAAAACTGCAGTACCTCCATTTTTTACTAAAAGATCTGCCGCATGACCAAGGGCAGGATTTGAAGTAATGCCTGACCATGCGTCTGAACCACCACACTGAAGTGCTAGTGAGAGATGTTCAACTGATTGAGGAGATCTTTTTAATTGATTGATTTCTGGTAACATTGAATGTATTCGCTTAATACCTTCTTCAATTGTTTTTCTTAACCCTCCCATTTCTTGTATAGTCATTGTTTGAAAAAAAGGATTTTCATTTAAGTTATAAGCGTCAAGTAAAAACTTAATTTGGTTGGCTTCACAACCTAATCCTATCAAAAGAACCCCAGCTAAGTTAGGATGTTGGATATAGCCTAATAAAACTCTTTGTAAAGCTTCAAAGCCATCTCCAGAGTCTGCCATTCCACAACCTGTACCATGTGTAAAAGATACAACTCCATCAACGTTAGGGTATTGTGAGAGTATATTATCATCAAAAGCATTTGCAATATTCCTAGCTGCAGTTGCAGAACAATTGACGGAAGTTAAAATGCCAATATAATTTCTTGTTCCTACTTGACCATTAGGTCTTTTAAAACCGTTAAAAGAAGGTCTTTTACTTTCTGGAACAAAATTTGGCAACCTTATTGATGTTGAAAACTCATAATCATGTTCTGTTGATTTGAACTCAGTATTTTCTATATGAACATGTTCGCCTATATTTATATCATTTCTTGCTAGACCAATAATTTGATCATATTTAATAATTTTTTCACCTTTCAAGATCTTAGATAAAGCTATTTTATGACCTTTTGGTATATTATTTTCAGCTTTAATGTTTTGGGTAGTTTCTCCCTTTGAAATATTTTTAAACGCTGTTGCAACATTATCATTAGAATTAAGTTTTATAGTAAGTACATCATCAACATTCATTATAATAGTTCCTTAAAATCTATATCAAATTAATTTATTATTTTTTCATAATATTTTATACTGATACAATAATCAATTTAGAATTAAAGGAGTAAATATGTCGATAAAATTTGATGGCAATTTAATTAAAAGAGGGTCCACAACGGTTGGAAATTTGAACCGAAGTGATGAGTTAAGAGAAGGCAGCAGTTCTGGAGGAAAATGTCTTGGCAACATTAAGAGAAGTAATGAAATTAGAGAAGGTTCTTCGTCGGGAGGCAAGTGTTTGTGTAACATAAGAGATGGCAGAAGTATTAGAGAAGGGTCTTCATCCGGAGGTAAAAAATTAATTGATCTTAAGGACGCTGCAAAAGCTGTAGGAACTTCAAGTTTAGGCCCTACAACAGCCTTAGTGTGGTGGTTTTTTGGAAGATAATTTCTATAAGTAAGTAAATAAAATTTATGAGTTATGTAGAAAAAACCATTGGAAAAAATGAAACTATAATTTATAGAGTTGAATTTCATTGGACATATAGTTTAATTGCTTTTTTATATCTATTAGTATTAGGAATTGTTTTAATTGGAATTTTTATATTTTTAAAAATGATGATTAACAAATGGACAACTGAAAGAGTTTTAACTAATGAAAGATATATTCAAAAAATAGGATGGATAAGAAGAGATACTGAAGAGATTTCTCTTGATAGAATTGAAGAGGTTAATCTTACGCAAAGCCTTTTAGGTCGTATATTTGGCTTTGGAACCGTTGACCTTAGTGGCACAGGATCAGGCAAAATAATTTTAAAATATATTGATGAACCTCTTGTATTTCAAAAACATTTAAATAATCAAAGGTTTAATGAAGATTAATTTATTGAAAATGATTTGATAAGCATCAGTTACTGCTTCAATCTTATATTAATAACTCTTAAATTTTTATGTAATACAAATATATGATGAAAAATTCTTTATCAAAGTCAAATTATTTAGATGGTTTAAATTGCAAAAAGTCTTTGTGGTTGTCATTACATAAAACTGAACTTTGTAAAGGTGATGATTTTAAAGATTACAGATTTGAAATAGGTAATAAAGTTGGTTTATTAGCTAGAGAATATTTTGGTAAAGGTTTTCAACCAAAATCTCCTTACTATGAAGTTGAAAATGCCTTTAAAGAAACTTTTGAATATATTAATGATGGTGGAAAATTAATTTATGAGGGTGTAGGTTTTAACAAAGCTGAAGGTATTTTTGCATTAGCAGATATTTTGATAAAAGATAATGATAGTTGGGAGTTAATAGAAGTTAAAAGTTCCACAGGTGTCAAAGATTATCATGTTGAAGACTTAAGTTTTCAAAACCATGTATTTAAATCATTAGGTTTAAATGTAACAAAATTATCAGTTCTTCACCTTAACAAAAATTATCAAAGAGGTGATCAAATTGATGTAAATAAATTATTTCTAAAATCTGATGTTACTAAAAAAGTTTTGCATAAAGGGAATATAATAAGTTTACAAATTTCAGAATTAATTGAATCTTTGTCAGTTAAAAATGAACCGATTGTAGATATTGGTTCACATTGTAAGGAATGTCAGTTTAAAGAATACTGTTGGAAAGGTCTTCCAAAATATAATATTTTTAATGTTTTTTCTGCAAAAAAAGCAGAAGAAGTTCATAGAAATAATAATTCAATTGATATAAAAGAACTTGATATAAAAGACTATCCCAAAGGTAATAAATTAGTGGATGTCAACTCATATTTATCTGGTGATATATTTGTTAATAAGAGAGAAATTAAAAAGTTTTTAGATACTTTAATCTTTCCATATTATTTTTTAGATTTTGAAACTTTTGGACCAGCAATACCAATTTTTAAAAACTCAAAACCTTATGAAAATATTCCATTTCAGTTTTCATTGCATATTCAAGAAAATGAAAATAGTGAGATAAAACATGTTGAATATATTAGTAAAGACAAAAAAGATTTTAGATTAGAATTTGCAGAAACATTGTTGAAAAGTATAAAAAAAACTGGGTCAGTAATTGTATACAATCAAAGTTTTGAAAAAAATGTAATTTCTTCCCTATCAGATATTTTTCCTGCAATAAAACATGATTTATTGAAGATTAATGAGAGAATGATTGACCTTTTAAGACCCTTTAGATCAAGACATTTATATTCACCAAAACAAAATGGGTCTGCGTCGATCAAAGCAGTATTACCTACGTTTACTAATGAAAGTTATGATGACCTGGAGATCCAAGGTGGAATGGAAGTATCAATTAATTTTGAAAAATATTTTCTGGGAGAATTAAAAAAAGAAAATGAGACCATATTTTTTAATAATGCGCTTAAATATTGTGAGTTAGATACATTAGCAATGTATAAATTATTAAAAGTTTTACAAACATATGTTTGAAATATATTATGGAATTCGATTTAAATTAAAAATTTTTAATATTTTGTAATTAGAGGTTTAGAAAAATTAAAAAAATTCTCTCATATCTTTTTAAATCATTTCATGATGATGAAAAAAGTACATTTCTTAATAAGTTTATAACCACAGTAATTATTTTATCTTTGATTTCGGTCGTTCTTGAGACCGAAGATGTTTTTAAAAATAAATATGAATATGCATTAAATATTTTTGAGACAATTTTTTTAATAATTTTTACTTTAGAGTACTTTTTGAGAATTATTGTTGCTGGCAGAATTAAGAAATATAGTGGATTTATGGGCAGAATAAAATTTATTTTTAGTCCGATGTCAATTATTGATTTATTAGCAATTATTCCTTCATTAATGACTGCATTTTCATCAGACTTTTTACTTCTTCGGATAGTTAGATTATTAAGGATGCTTCGATTGTTAAAATTAATTCAGAATAATCCGTCATTGAGATTATTTTCTCAGGCATTAATTGCTTCAAAATTTCAACTTTATGCTTGTTTTGCAATTACATTATTAATTCTATTTGCTAGTTCAATTTTTATTTATCTACTTGAAGGAAACATTCAACCTGAAGCATTTGGAAGTATTCCACGTTCCATGTGGTGGGCAATTTCAACATTAACAACTGTAGGTTATGGAGATGTCTATCCAATTACAGTTTTAGGAAAAGTTTTTGCAGGTATTGTGGGCATATGTGGGATTGGAATCATAGCAATGCCGGCAGGAATAATTTCAGCAAATTTTAAATCTCATAAAAAATAAAAATGACCAAATCAATTTTAACTTATTTAATTAATGAAAAACTAGTAATGCTAGTTGTATTAATTAATGCTTCTATTTTTATTGCTTTGGACTTAGATCCAAATTTAACACAAAAAACTGGAAATTGGATTAATTGGGTTGATTATGGGTGTGTTGTTTTTTTTCTGATAGAGTTAATTATTAAAGTATGGAATTTAGGCATAAAGTTGTATTTAAAAGACAATTGGAATAAATTTGATCTTGTAATAGTATTGGCCAGTATTCCAATTCTTATAGAACCTTTTGTTGAAAATTTAAGTGAAAATTTTGGTTGGGCGCCATTATTTAGGTTAACACGATTATTAAGGCTCGCAAGATTTTTAAGATTATCAAGAATAGTTAGATACGTACAATATGGTGAAAATTTTAAAAAATTTCAATTACCAGTTTATCTTATTCTCATTACAGTTGCTTCAAATATCATAATAAATACATTAGAATTGTCAGGGAACTGGATTGACTATTATTACAATTATTATCCGGCGGTTATAATTTTATTTATAACATGGTTCCTCTCTACTTTTTATAGAATGTCACACGAACTAATTATAATTCCTTATTTACAAAGAGATGACACAAGTGTTAATGAGGCAGTTGAAGCTGCTGTAAGCACAATTTTTCAAATTTTGATTTGGGCAATAGGTCTTTCATTAAGTTTGGAGAGCGCTGGATACAATTCTACTTCTATTTTAGCAGGAGTTGGACTTGGAGGGATGGCAGTTGCTTTGGCAGCACAAGATTTTATTGGAAATCTGATAGGAGGTATTTTACTTTATTTACAAAGACCTTTTGAAATTGGTCAGAAAATTAAAATTGGAGGACATGAGGGAAATGTAAAAAAATTAGGATTGAGGTCTATACTTCTTGAAGACTTGAGCGGAAACATAACTGCCTTGCCAAACAAAATGTTTATATCACAACCCATTGAAAATGTTGCAGTATCAGATTTTTCAAAAGAGAGTATAAAGTTAAAATTAGATATTAATTTACACTCAAATAAATTAAAAGAAGCAATCCAAATAGTTAATAAAATTGCAATTGATTACAAGCATATAGATGAAGATTATTCTATTAGATTTGGAGATATGCATGATTATTCTCACAATTTATTTTTTGAATATTATTTAAACAAAAAATCTTTATTTGCCGATAACCCAAATGAGAATTTGTTTGAACTTGTAACTATGGCTAATACTGACTTGTATGTAGAAATTGTTAATTTATTTAATAAATCAGGTATTAATTTTTCAAAAACCAAAAATATATGAGAAAATTTTCACCAAAAACTATAAATGCATTAAAATATTATGTATACGGGTTGAAGTACCCTGGAGAAAACCAAAATTACTTTTATATAGGTAAGGGGAAAGGAAATAGAGTTTTTTCTCATCTTTTCCAAAAATCTAAATTAGATATTAAAGATCCAAAATTTGATATTATTAACTCATTAAAAAAAAGTGGAGGTCCTAAGGTTGAAATTATTAGGCATGGTTTAAATCAAGATGAGGCTTTTTTATTGGAAGCAACCTTAATAGATGTTTTTGGTGTTGATCAAATAACAAATAAAGTTAAAGGAATAAATTCTGATAAATTTGGAATAATGGATATTAATTTAATTGATGAAATTTATAAAGGAGAAGAGTTTAAAGAAAATATTTCTGCAGTATGTTTTAAAATTAATAAAGCTTGGAACAAGGATATGGATGAAGAGATGCTATATAACAAAATAAGAGGTAATTGGGTATTAAATATTAATAGAGCTAAAAAAGCAGAATATGGCATAGGTGTTTATAACGGTATAATAAAGGGTATTTATAGAATATGTAATTGGGAAACAGCAAGATCTTCAACTAAAAATAAAAGATATAAGTTTAATGGATACAAAGAAGAAAAAATGCAAAAATTTAGAGGTTATTCGTTATTAAATTTTCCTGCGCATGAGGTAAGAGGACCCTTATTTTATTATAATTGCAATTAGAGATGAAAATTTTATTTGTAGATATGGACAATGTTTTGGTTGACTTCAAATCTGGTATTAACAACTTGTCAGAAAAGGATAAAAATAAATATCTTAAAAATTACGATGAGGTTCCAAGAATTTTTTCATTAATGAATCCTATGCCTAATGCTATTGAATCTTATCAAAAATTGTCTAAAACATATGATACTTACATTCTTTCAACTGCACCATGGAACAATCCAACGGCTTGGTCAGACAAGTTATTATGGGTAAAGAGATATCTCGGTAAGTATGCATACAAACGATTAATTCTTAGTCATAACAAAAACTTGAATTTTGGGGATTACCTCATTGATGATAGGTTGGCTAATGGAGCTGGAGATTTTAAAGGTGAATTAATACAATTTGGAAGTGAAAAATTTAAAACCTGGAAGGATGTGTTAAATTATCTGTTATAATTTCTAATAATTTTCAGGCCAATGAAATTTCCAACCACCAGTCATTGATCTTGTATTTCTACTTATGGTAAATTGTGAAGTTGAACCACTTCCTTTTTTAGAATACACAATAGTATATTCATTCATGCCTTTTGCTTTTAAAGCTCTCATTTCAAAGCCATTAGGTACCGTAACCTGTGGAGGGTTTAATTTATTACTTCCTCGTTTAGCTAAATATCCAGCAGCCATCCAATCTAGAATACCCATAGACTTCTCCTAAATAAATAATCTTGACTAATGATAAAAAAAATAAAAAAATAATTCAACAAATTTGGAAAATGTTATGACAAAACTGATTGGAATTGTGGATGAACCTGTTAGGCCAGGCAACTCAGATAACTTAGATATTAATATTCACTCAAAAGCATTAATAAAGTATGTTGCTGATACTACCACACTCATAACGATTGGCATTCAAGGAGAATGGGAAAATAGATTAAAAATAGAAAATGGACCAAAAAAATTAAAAGCAAAAGGTATTTCTGTTGACAACAATTTAGAAGAATATTCTAAATTAGCATTAATGTATTTAGTTCCTGATTACAAAAATGGTGTAGGAAACTAAAATTGATACCTAAAGGTGAGATGACAGAAAAAAATCTTTTAATTACTGCTAAAATTTTTTGGCCTAATGGAGAATGGGGTAGTCAGAAAAGATTTGCCTATGATCCAAATAATAAAAGAAAATATTATATGGTTGATTGCTTCTCAGATAAAATGAAAATTATTTGGGAGTACGAAGGCCCCGATCATTATGAAAACGTTTGGAAATTAAAAAGAGATGAAGAAAGAGCTGAATATTTTACAAATATTGGCTATAAATTTTTAAGATGGCCGTATTGGCTTCAATTAACAAAAGATGTTGCTAAACATTATTTTGGTAATGATTTTTCAGAAAAAAAATATTTAAAAGCAATAAAGGAAGTTTATAAGGTTGATAAACCTGAATTTGTTTTATCACCAGGTTTACATGAATCTAAAAATACACCTGCGAATTATGTGGCTAATGGCGTTAGAAGATTTATGAATGAATTAGATGAATTACCTAGATCTGCAAAGGCTCAACTAGCTGAAGGGCTTAGAAGGTATATTGAAGCTGTTGATGATAAATATTTAATAATTGGTGAACAAGAAAGTTTTGTGAGATTATTACAAACTCCAATAAGTGAAGAAGATTTAAAAATTCACTATTATCGAAAGAAATTATAATAAATTTATAGGTTTATAATGGATAAAAATTACGTTTATTTATGTGGTGGCATGGAAGGTTACAAAGAAAATGAAATGATGAAGTGGAGAGAGCAAGCTACTAATTTACTTTCCAAAGAAGGTATAAGAACACTTGACCCAACAAGAAGATGGGAACAACACTGTGATTATAACAATAAAAATAATGTTAATCGAATAGTAAAAATGGATTTACAGGATATTTCTAATAGCACAGTTTTATTATGCGACATGAGAGAAAATCAACCAGGTAAACGTTGGGGAAGCATGGCTGAAGTTGCACATGCACATACAAAAAACAAAATTATAATTGTATGGAGAGGAAAAGGAGACACATTGCATCCTTTCTTGGAATTTTATGCAACTGAAGTTCATTTCTCATTAGAAGAATGTTGTGTTGCTATAAAAGATTACTTTAATTAGATATGAAAATAGATAATGAAAGAATAAATTATGCCTGAAGCTATAGTACAAAGGATGTATGGTCAATCAGATGTATTAAATATTGAAAAAATTACTGTAAATGATCCAGCTGATGATGAAATTTTAATAAAACAAACTGCAATTGGAATTCATTTTCACGATATTTATGTAAGAACAGGACTATATAAAACATTAAATTTACCTGGAATACCAGGAGTTGAAGCTTCTGGAATTATTGAAAAATTAGGAAAAAGTGTAAATAATTTAAGAGTTGGTGATAGAGTTGTATATATTACGGGATCTTATGGGGCCTACTCTTCCCATAGAGTAATTAATCACAAAATTGTGGCCAAGATACCCGATGAACTTGATGATGCAACTATGGCTACAAATTTTTCAAGAGCTCTTACGGTTAATATGTTAACTGAGCAAGTTTTCAGTTTAAAGGATAAAAAAATAATTTTAGTTACAGCAGCTGCAGGTGGTGTTGGAAGATTACTTTGTCAGTATTTAAATTCTATTGGTAAAATTGTAATAGGGACAGTTGGTTCTCAAGAAAAAATAAAATTGGCAAAATCATACGGATGTAAAAATGCATTTGTTTACAATGATGATAATTTAATTGAATATTCTAAAGAAATAACTAAAGGTAATGGATTTGATCTAGTTTATGATTCAGTAGGTTTTGATACTTTTGAACAATCTTTTGATTTAGCTTCTAATTGTGGTTATTTGATCAACTTTGGTCAATCATCAGGTCCAATTCTACCCATAGAAATGTCAAAACTTGCTCAAAAATCTTTATCTATTTCTCGACCTATATTATTTCACTACACAAATCAAAGAAGCTTGTTTGAAAATATGAGTAGGTCAGTATTTGATCAATTTAAAAATAACGTTTATTCACTCGAAGATAAAATGTGTTTTGATCTTAAAAATGTTTCTCAAGCACATGATATTTTAGAGTCAAGAAAGGGTGGAGGAAGTTTATATTTGAAACCTTAATTGATTTTAAATAATATTTAAGTATGAACGAAATATATTGGAAGTTTCCAGAATATATATCATCTTTTGAATGGTTAAAAAATAACTTGGATGATGATAAAGTTAGAATTTATGATTGTACTACATACTTACACTATCAAGATCAGAACCCTTCATTACCTTACATTGTAGAAAGTGGGTTTAAACAATATCAAATTTCGCATATAAAAAATTCTGCTTATTTAGATCTTCATAATGATTTGTCAGATAATTCGAGTAAGTATAGGTTTACACTTCCTGATTATTTCACTCTCGCAGAAAAATTTTCAGATTTAGGCATAGGTGATAAATTCCACATAGTATTATATTCAAGGAATGGACTTCAATGGGCCACTAGAATTTGGTGGATGTTATATGTTTTAGGATTTAAAAATTTAAGCATTTTGAATGGTAGTTTTTATGAATGGGAAAAAAATAATTTTCCTACCGAAAGTAAAATAAACAAATTTGAAAAATCTCATTTTAAGAAAGAAATTGATGATACAATTTTTGTTGATAAAAATAGAGTGTTAGAATCTATGAATAAAAAGCATTGCGTGATCTTAAACTCATTAACAGAAGATTTACATAATGGAGAAAATCCAAGGTATGGTAGACCTGGAAGAATTCCAGGAAGTTTAAATATTCCTTTTCATGAGTTAACTGATATAAAAAAAGGATGTTTAAAAACTCCAAGTGAATGTTTAGAAGTATTTAAAAAAAAAGGTGTTTCTATTAATTCACGTGTTTTAAACTATTGTGGTGGTGGTATAGCAGCATCATTAGATGCATTTGTTTTACTTCAATTGGGTTATGATGATATTGAAATTTATGATAATTCTATGAGTGAATGGGCAACTGATGATAGCTTACCTATAGAAATTTGATGATAAAAAGTTTAAGGAGAAGATATGTCAAAAAAATTTAATTCAAAACTAAGAAGTCAACAATGGTTTGACAATCCCGAAAACCCAGGTATGACCGCTTTATATATTGAAAGGTCTTTGAATTTTGGGCTAACACCTGAAGAGTTACGTTCTGGGAAACCTATTATAGGAATTGCTCAGACTGGCTCTGATATTTCTCCTTGCAATAGAATTCATGTAAAATTAGCAGAAAGAGTAAGAGAGGGAATAAGAAGTGCAGGAGGAATTGCTCTTGAATTCCCAGTGCATCCAATACAAGAAACATTAAAAAGACCTACTGCATCATTAGATAGAAATCTTGCTTATTTAGGGTTGGTTGAAATTTTACATGGATATCCAATTGACGGCGTTGTTTTAACAACTGGTTGTGATAAAACTACACCAGCATGTTTAATGGCGGCTGGCACAGTTGATATTCCAGCAATAGTATTATCTGGTGGACCTATGCTTGATGGATGGCATGATGGAAAATTAGCTGGATCTGGTATGGCTGTATGGGACAGTCGAGTTGAGTTATCTGCTGGACGAATTAATTATGATGAATTTATGGATATAGTTACATCCTCTGCACCATCCGATGGACATTGTAATACAATGGGAACAGCATCCACAATGAATTCTTTAGCTGAGGCTCTAGGTATGAGTTTGACAGGTAACGCTAATATTCCAGCACCTTATAGAGAAAGAGGTCAAATGGCTTATAGAACAGGTTTGAGGATTGTTGAAATGGTTAATGAAGACTTAACTCCCTCTAAAATTATGACACGAAAAGCATTCGAAAATGCTATAGTTGTTAATTCTGCTATCGGAGGATCAACTAATGCTCAAATTCATATAACTGCGATAGCAAGACATGTTGGTATTGATTTAGAAACAGATGCTTGGCAGAATGTCGGATATGATATTCCATTGATGGTTAATGTACAACCTGCAGGAAAATATCTTTGTGAGAGTTATCATAGAGCTGGTGGAACTGCTGCTGTTATGAGTGAGCTTTTATCAAACAATAAAATACATGGAGACGTAATTACAGTTTCAGGAAAAAAAATCTTTGAGTGTCTTAATGGACTTAAAATTAAAGATAAAGATGTAATTTCAGAGTTTAAAAATCCATTAAAAACAAGAGCAGGTTTTATTGTTTTAAAAGGAAATTTATTTGAATCAGCAATAATGAAAACTTCTGTTATCTCTGATGAGTTTCGAAAAAAGTTTTTATCTAAACCAGGCAAAGAGGGAATTTTAGAAGGCAGAGCTATAGTTTTTGATGGATCTGAAGATTATCATGATCGTGTAAATGATGATTCACTAAATATGGATGAGAATTGCATTCTTGTAATTAGAGGAGCTGGCCCAATAGGTTGGCCTGGTTCAGCTGAAGTAGTAAATATGCAACCGTCAGATAAATTAATTAAACAGGGCATCACAGAACTACCATGCATTGGTGATGGAAGACAATCAGGAACTTCAGGGAGTCCTTCAATTTTAAATGCATCTCCTGAAAGCGCAGTTGGCGGTGGATTAGCTTGGCTAAGAACTGGTGATACGGTACAAATTGATTTAAATAAATTCACAGCTAATATGTTGGTTGATGATGATGAGATACAAGAAAGAAAAAAAAGTGGTCCACCAAAATTTCCTTGTCATCAAACACCGTGGCAAGAGATTTACAGAAATCATGTTGGGCATATGGCAGATGGAGGAATTTTAGAAAATGCTGTTAGTTATCAAAAAGTTAAAAAATCTTTACCAAGAGATAACCATTAATTGACTGGACTGAGTGTGGTATTTGTTGTCAACATTTGTACAATGTTATCATAAACAAGTTTCCCCATATCGTATCTAGTTTCAACAGTTGCTGATCCAATGTGAGGAGTTAGAATAACATTATTTAAATTAATTAAATCGTCAGGTACATTTGGTTCGTTTTCAAAAACATCTAAACCAGCACCACGAATGATATTATTTTGCAGAGCATAAATAAGTGCCTTTTGATCAATAACTGTACCTCTTGCAATGTTAATTAAAAATCCATTTTTACCAAGTTTTTTAAGAACATTGGCATTAACTAAATGCTTTGTTTCTTCACCTCCTGGAGTAATTACACATAATGTATCAACGTATTCAGCTAAATCTTCCAATTTTGAAAAATATTTGTATTTAACATCTTTTTGATTTCTTGAGTGGTAACAAATTTCACAATTAAAAGATTCAATTCTTTTTGCAATTGTTTTTCCAATTCTTCCCATGCCTAAGATTCCAAACTTAGTTCCTGAAAACTTTTTTGATAATGGGTATTCAGATTTAAGCCATTTTTTCTCTAATAAAAATTGATTTGCTAAAGCAATGTTTTTATATACACATAATGTTAAGGCAATTGCTGTATCTGCAACTTCGTCATTTAGTACATCAGGGGTATTTGTTACTTTAACGTTAGATAAAGTTGCTTGTTTGACATCAACAGCATCGTAACCCACACCATAATTCGCAATTATTTTTAATTTAGGTAGTTTTTTTATGAGTTCGCTTGAAACAGTAGTTCCTCCCATAACTGCTATGGCTTCAATTTTATCACTTAAGCTTTCAATGAATTTTTCTACATTTTCCTGTTCATATGATTTAAACGTATTAAACGTTTCATCAAAAAGTTTAGTAATTTTATTTGGAAATGATGACATGATTAATACATTTTTTTCAATTTTCATTTATACCTCTGATTATATTTTAATTTTTGTCTTTGGAATGATTGCGCCTCTATATTTGAGTACATTTTTTGTTATGACATGAGAGCTTAAAATTTTTTCTTCAATTGATAAATGTTTATTTTTTAGATGATATGCCAAAAAAGAGCCATTAAAAGAATCTCCTGCAGCAGTTGTATCAATTGCTTTAATAATTGGTATATTTATTGAACCAATTTTATTGAATTCAGAATAAAATATTTTTTCAAAATGCTTTAAAATAATTATGTTATCTTTTCTTTTAAAAGTATTTAAAAATTGAAATGGATCAGACTTTCCAAATATTTCAATTATATCATCAAATGATATGAAATTTATTTTAGAAAAAAGATTACTTTTTTTAAATAAACTTTGAGATTTAATTTTGTTACCATGGAAACTATTACGATAATTAAAATCAAAAGCTGTAAGTTTAGATTTTTTTGATAATTCAATTAATTTATTTTGATCCTTAGGCTTTAAAATCCCAAGAGAAATGCCTGTGTAATAAAATAATTCAGTATTACCAATGAATTTTTCTAAATTATCTAAATTACAATTTTTTATCATTTCTTTTGCGGCTGATTCATTTCTCCAATATGAAAAACTTCTATTCCCTTTTTTATCTGTTTGAATAGAATAAAGTCCAGGATACTTTCCCTTAATTCTTTGTATAAGGTCAGTTTTTAAATTTTCATATTTAAATCTTTTTATCATCATTTCAGATAAATGATCTTTACCCAACCCAGTAAAATAAAAAGTGTTAAATAGTTTATTTGTCAATCTAGAAAAATATACAGCTGCATTAAACGTATCACCGCCAAAATTTAAATTCATTTTAATTTGCTTTTTATCTAAATTATCAGTATTACCACTGACTTCGATCATGCATTCACCAGCAAAAATTGAATTTTTAATATTTTTTTTCATTTAAAATTATTATATTTAATGTAGTAATATCATAAGTACATTAATTTTAATAGGGATCAAAAGTGAGTGTATTAGAAAAAGAACTTGAAGTATCTGATTTAAATTTTGATTTTAATAAAAAAGATGCTGTTATAGAATTGATAAAAGAATTTGGCCAGCAATTTTCTATATCTAAAAGTGTAAGGGAACAACACACTGACACGACTACAATACATACCTCAAAGTTACCTGACGGAGTTGTTTTTGCAGAAAACGAAATAGATGTAAAAAAAACAGTTGAAATTTGTCAAAAATACAAATGTCCTATAATTCCTTTTGGAGTTGGATCGTCGCTAGAAGGGCATGTTAATGCTTTATATGGAGGCATATCAATTGATCTTAATAACATGAATAAAATTTTACATGTATCCCCCGAAGATGGTTATGCAGTAGTGCAACCAGGTGTTACAAGAGAGCAGTTGAATGTGTACCTAAGAGATACAGGACTTTTTTTCCCAATTGATCCAGGTGCAAATGCATCTCTAGGTGGTATGGCAAGCACAAATGCTTCTGGCACTAATGCAGTACGATATGGAACAATGAAAGATAATGTTATTTCTTTAAAATGTGTAATGCCAAATGGTGAAACAGTTAAAACATCCAATAGAGCAAAAAAAAGTTCAGCTGGTTATGATTTAACAAGACTAATTGTTGGATCTGAGGGCACCCTTGGTATTATTACAGAAATTACAATTAAATTATATGGTATTCCTGAAGTTATAGCAGGAGGTAGAGTAACTTTTCCTTCAATAAAGGACGCTACTGAAGCAGTAATTATGGTAATTCAGGCTGGTATTCCTGTCGCAAGAATTGAATTATTAGATCAAGAACAGGTGAAGGCTTGTAATAACTACTCTAAACTAAATTTGCCAGAAGAACCACTATTACTTCTTGAATTTCACGGAAGTGAATCGTCTGTAAAGGAGCAATCTGAGTTATTTTCAGAAATTGTAGCAGATTTTGGAGGTAACAATTTTGAATCAACTTCCAATAATGAAGAAAGAAATAAACTTTGGAAAGCAAGACATGACGCCTATTATGCGACCAAATCTTGTAAGCCTGATCATGAATATATTGCAACAGATGTTTGTGTGCCAATTTCAAAGTTGTCAGAATGCATTGAAAAAACACAAAACGATTTAACAAAATATGATTTATTTGGTCATATTGTTGGACATGTTGGGGACGGGAATTTTCATGTTCAATTAATGGTAGATCCTAAAAATGACATTGAAATTAATAACTTAAATAAATTTCTTGACGATTTGTCAAAAAGAGCAATCTTACTTGATGGAACATGCACCGGTGAACATGGAATAGGACAAGGAAAAAAACAGTATCTAGTAGAAGAATTAGGTAGTTCAGTTGATTTTATGAAAAATATTAAAAAAGTTTTAGACCCATTTAATATTATGAATCCAGGAAAAATATTTTAAGGCTTATTATGTCAGATAATGAAAGCCAATGGTTAGGAAAAACATATAATAAAAAAAATATTCAAGAATGTATTTCTATAATAAAAGATAAATTTGGCCAGCAATTTTCCGACTCTAAAAGTATTAGAGAACAACATTCACATACAATGACTATTCACGAATCTGAATTACCAGATGGAGTTTTATTTGCATCAAATAAAAATGACGTATCAGATGCAGTAAAAATTTGTAATGATTTCAGATGTCCTATTATTCCTTTTGGTGTCGGGTCCTCTTTTGAAGGGCATGTTAATGCTCCATTTGGTGGTTTATCTATTGATTTGAATAATATGAATGAAATACTTAATGTATATCAGGATGATTTATTGGTTACGGTTCAACCAGGAGTTACAAGGGAACAACTTAATACTCATCTCAGAGATACGGGTCTATTTTTTCCAATTGATCCTGGTGCAAATGCATCAATTGGAGGCATGTCTTCAACGAGAGCATCTGGAACAAATGCGGTTAGATATGGAACAATGAAGGATAATGTTGTTTCGATAGAGGCAGTAATGCCAAATGGAGAAATAATTAAAACTTCAAATAAAGCAAAAAAAAGTTCTGCTGGTTATGATTTAACTAGACTTTTAGTTGGTTCTGAAGGAACTTTGGGCATAATTACAGAAATTACATTAAAGCTTTATGGCATACCAGAAGTTATAGCTGGCGGCCGGGTATCATTTACATCTATAAAAGATGCAGCAGATACAGTTATAACTACAATTCAATCTGGTATTCCTGTAGCAAGAATTGAACTTTTAGATGCGATACAGGTTAAAGCTTGTAATTTGTATTCAAAATTAAGTTTGCCAGAAGAACCATTGCTACTTTTGGAATTTCATGGAAGCAAAAAATCTGTTGATGAACAGTCAGAGCTTTTTGGTGAAATTGCACTTGAGTTTGGAGGCAATAATTATGAATGGACTTCAAATAATGAGGAAAGAAATAAATTATGGAAAGCTAGACATGATGCATATTGGGCTGCAAGATCTTATATGCCTGGTAAAGAAATGTATTCTACTGATGTTTGTGTACCAATATCTAGACTATCAGAATGCATTGTTGAAACAGTAAAAGACTTAAATGATAATGATTTAATTGGTCCCATAGCAAGTCATGCTGGTGATGGAAATTTTCATGTTGCTGTAATGCTAGATACAAATAACGAAAATGAAGTTTCTAAATTAGGACCTTTCTTAGACAGGTTATCTGATAGAGCCATTAAAATGGATGGAACTTGTACAGGAGAACATGGAATTGGGCAAGGTAAAAGAAAATATATGTATAATGAATTAGGTAATTCAGTTGATGTCATGGAGGCAATTAAAAAATCTTTTGATCCAAATTTGATTATGAATCCTGGAAAACTGTTTATCTAAAATAATCAAAAAAAATGTTAGCTTTTACAATTGCAATCTTTTTAATGATAATAACGCCTGGGCCTGGGGTTTTGTCTTTAGCAGCAACAGGATCAGGTTTTGGATGGAAAACCGGTACATTATATTTAGCTGGGTTATTTATTGGAACAAATACAGTTTTAGTTCTTGTCGTAACAGGTTTTAAAGGTTTCTTATTTGAAATCCCATGGGTTGAACCTGTGTTTTTAATAATATCTTTATCATATTTGACTTGGATAGCTTGGAGGATAGCCACTGCAGGAAACGAAATAAAATTTAAACAATCAAAAAAAAAACCTACCTTCTTTGAGGCAATATTCTTACAGGTAATCAATCCAAAAGCTTATTTGGTAAATGGTATTTTATTTACTGGGTTTCCATTGGAAGGTTTTAATTTGCAGCAAGAAATTTTAATAAAAACGTTAATAATAAATTTTGTCTGGGTTCCAGTTCATTTTATTTGGTTATGGCTTGGCGTAAAGCTAAGACAATGGGGCTTAAGTAAAGGAAGACAATCAGCAGTTAATAAGAGTATGGCTTTTTGCTTGTTTATAGTGATATTGTTGGCAGGTCTTAGTGAATTTTGATTTGACCCAATATTCAAATCTAATAATTATTATAAACTATTCTAATACATATGGTGTCCACCATTTATAGAGATGGTAGATCCAGTAACAAATTGAGAATCTTCTCTTGCCAAAAAAGCAACTGCTCTAGCAATTTCTTGTGGATGACCTAATCTCCCAACAGGAATTGTACTAATTATTTTATCTAAAACATTTTGTGGAACTGCTGCAACCATTTCTGTGTCAACATAACCTGGAGCAACGGTATTAGCTGTAATATTATAGCGAGCACCTTCTTGAGCTATTGCTTTTGTCATTCCAATTATACCTGCTTTAGCAGCGCAGTAATTCACCTGTCCGTATTGGCCTGCCTGTCCATTAACAGAAGAAATATTGATTATTCTACCAAAATGTTTAGATGTCATTTCATCCCAACAAACTTTAGTCATATTAAAAACAGAATTGAGATTAACGTTTATAACGTCTTGCCACTGATCAATTGACATTTTTTTGATTGTACTATCTCTGGTTATGCCAGCGTTATTGACTAGTATTGATAGTGTTCCGTACTCTGAAATAATTTCTTTAACAACATTGTTGCATTCCTGAAAATTAGAAACATCCCATTTAATTGATTTAATATTGGTTTCTCTTGTAAATTTTTTTGCTTGCTCATCATCTGAAGCGTATCCAGCAATAACTGTAGCACCAGCTCTTTTTAAAATTTCACAAATACCTCTACCAATACCTCTTGTTCCACCAGATACAAGTGCTATCCTGTCTTCTGTAAAAACAACCTCGTCTTTACTTTTTGAATTAAAATTAGAAAGTTTAATATCGTCCATTTGATCTCCTATTTATGTGTAAATAGGTTTTAAAGAATTATTTATCAACAGTTAATTTAAAAAAAGATTATTTCTAATTTAAAAATGATGAATATTTGGATAATTGATCAAAAAATAATCAATAATAAACTAAAATTTATTAATGAAATTTATGAACTCGGGACGGATATCTTCTCTCCAAGCCTTTCCACTAAAAATTCCATAATGTCCAGCATTTTCATGTAAATAACTAAATTTAAGGTTATCAGGAATCTTTTTTAAGATCTCTAAAGCTGCAAGACATTGACCAGGGGCTGAAATATCATCGTTTTTACCTTCGATTATAAAAATCGGGATATCTTTGATATCATTTAGATCTAAAGCTTCATTTTCCAAAGAAAATATATTTTTTGCAATTTCTCTTTTTTTAAAAATTCTATTTACTGTTGTAAGATAAAATTCTGCAGTCATGTCCATCACGGCTAAATATTCATTGTAAAATTTATTATGACGATCATTTTCAGAGGCAATACCTTCAATTTCTCTAAAAACTTGATCAAAAAAAGAGTTAAGATGCGTTTTAAAGTTCATTGATATGAAGGACGATAATTGAATTATCCCAGGATATACAGATCTACCTACTCCTTTGTAATTTACACCAACTGGCATTGTCATGGTGTTTTTTAAATAATCTAGGCTCAGTTTGTTTCCAAAGTCAGTTACAGATGTAGGGTTTGCTTCTGGATCAATTGGGCCTCCAATTAATGTTAAAGTACTTGGTTTCTTTTTATAATAATTTTTAGAAATAAATGATAAAGCCGCTAGAGCTAATGGTGCAGGTTGACATATTGCCATTACATTTAAATCTGGCGAAAGAAACTTATAAAATTCAATTAAATATTTAGTGAAGTCTTCAATATCAAATTTACCTTTCGATAGAGATACGTCTCGTGCATTCAACCAATCTGTCACAAAAACTTCACAATTTGGTAATAAAGATAAAACTGTGTTTCTTGTCAGAGTTGCGTAATGTCCTGACATGGGAGCAATAATGAGAACTTTTTTAATATTTGCTTTTTTTCTATTAGTTTCAAATTTAATCAACTCACAAAAAGGTTTTTTTAAGATTACTTTTTTTGAGACGCTATATTCATTTCCATTAGCTACAAAAGAATTTATTCCCCAATCTGGTTTTGAAGTTACTCTTAACAGATAATGCTCAGTCAATTTTCCATAAGTAAACATTACTTGAGGAATTGGACTAGGATTAAGACCAAAAATAGGGTTTCCCCAAAAAGTTTTCAGAGAAGAACTAATCCATTCATTATATTGTCTTGAAGTTTCAAAAAAATCATAAGTTGATATTTGCATATACATTCCTAGCAATTAACTAAAATTCTATTATATAATTTACTAATCGGGAAACAAAAAATGAATAATAATAATAAAACAAGTGAATTTGATGAATTACAAGAAAATCTAAATAGGATTGATTTGTTGACTAAAAGACTTGTTTTATCACTAGCTAATAAAAATAATGATTCAGATTATGCAAAACCAAACCAAGAATTATATTATAAAGCAGCGTCTAAATATTTTTCTGAGATGCTTTCAAACCCATCAAGATTAATAGAAAATCAAGTTAAATTTTACAAATCTACTCTTCAAATATGGTCAGATGCTCAAAAAGATTTTTTAAATCAAACAGAAAATAAAGCTGATGTGTCAGACAGAAGATTCAAAGAAAGCACTTGGGAGAATAACCCGTATTTCAAAATGATTAAAAATCAATACATCACCTCGTCTAATATTATTGAAGAAACTGTCAATAGTATAGAGGGTCTATCAAAACCCGATAAGAAACAAATAAGTTTTTTTACTAAACAAATGGTAGATTTTTTTTCTCCAACTAATTTCTTAGGAACTAACCCAGAAGCTATTAAAGAAGCAATCGATACTAAAGGTAAGTCGCTTGTTGATGGTCTTGAGAATTTAGTCAATGACTTAGAAAAAAATGATGGTGAGTTAAACGTAAGCTTAACTGATGATGATGCATTTGAAGTTGGGAAAAATATTGCTCAATCAAAAGGATCAGTAATATTTCAAAATGAATTATTTCAACTTATTCATTATGAACCTTTATCAAAAAAATGTTATTCGGTACCGTTGCTAATTATACCTCCATGGATTAATAAATTTTATATTTTAGATTTAAAGCGTGAAAATAGTTTCATTCAATTTTGTTTAAAGAAAAATTTATCAGTGTTTGTAATTTCTTGGGTAAATCCTGGAACTGAACATAAGAATGTATCATTTGAAGATTACATCGATAACGGATTGTTAAAAGCTTCCGATGTTGTTAAACGTTATTGTAAGCAAGATCAAATTAATACTATTGGTTATTGTATTGGAGGCACATTGCTAGCTTCAACATTAGCATATCTAAGTAAGAAAAATATTAAATTTATTAAATCAAGTACATTTTTTACAACACTTACAGATTTTGAAGATCCAGGAGATTTATCTATATTTGTAACAGATGAATATCTATCATCAATAAATAAACAAATTGAAAAGTATGGTTATATGGAAGGAAGTTTCCTTGCAAAAACTTTTAGTTTTTTAAGATCAAATGATCTAGTTTATGGTCCCGCCATAAAATCATACCTTATGGGAAAAAAACCACCACCATTTGATCTATTATACTGGAATAGTGACTCCACTAATTTACCTGGAGTTATGGCTTTAGAATATTTAGAAAATTTTTATCAAAAAAATATGCTTTCAAAAGGAAAATTAAATGTTTTTGATGAAATTGTATCATTAGAAGATATTAAACTACCAATTTTTGCTGTTGCAACACATACTGATCATATTGCTCCATGGAAATCTTCCTTTTTTGGTTTGAATAAAACAACTGGAGAAAAAAAATTTATTTTAGCAGGAAGTGGTCATATAGCAGGTATAATAAATCCAGAAAACTCTGTTAAATATGGATATTGGACCAATGAGACAAAAATGGAAGATATTAATGAATGGTTTTACAAAGCAAAGAAAAATGAAGGGTCTTGGTGGGGCGAATGGGCATCTTGGATACGAAAGAAGAGTGGTTCTTTAGATGAAATGAATTTTAATCATAATAACGAATTTCTGGTAATTGAAAATGCTCCAGGGTCTTATGTAAAAAAGAAATTTAAATAATTTCGCGTTTGCAGAAAAATATACTTGACATTTCTGCATTGCAGTATATATATATTGCAGTGCAGAAAAAAAGGAGTGTGCATATGTTTAGTTTTGATGATTATAAAAAGAACTTTGAAGAAATGTTTTCTAAAAGTCCAATTAACCTAGAAGATTTTTACAAGAGTGCTAATGAATATAATTCTAAGTTTTCAAAGATAGCGTTTGATACGTTCAAAAAAAATGTTGAAGTATCACAAGCTTGGACTAAAGAAACAATTGTTGGTATGGATAAACTTGTTAAGCCGCAATCAAAACCAGAAGATTACGTAAAAGTAGCTACTGATTTTGTGAGTGAACAAGCTCAAACTTCACCAAAATTTATGTCTGAATTTGCTGAAATAGCAAAAAAGACTCAATTAGATACAATTGAATTATTTATGCAAGCTGGAAAAGAAGCTAAGGATGAAATGAACAAGGCTTCAAAAAAAGCAACTACACCTAAACAAAACCCTACTGCTGAAACAGAAGTCTCTGAATAAGTTATTATAAAGTAAAAAGGCGGTTAATTTACCGCCTTTTTATCAGTTGAAGATTAATTATTTATTATTTAATCTAAATTAATGACTGATAAAATAATAATAACAAAATATTCAAGTAGAAGACTTTATAATACTCAAACAAGTGAATATGTAACACTTGATCAAATAGCTGAGTTCATTAGAGATAGTAAAGAAGTCCAGATTATCGACAAAGAAACAAATGAAGATGTCACAAATCAATATCTTCTTCAAATAATATCAGATTACGAAATTAAAAAAGGCGCATCAATTCCTAAAGATATTTTAACAGAAATAATTAAGAGCTATAGTGATGCATCTAAAAGTTTCATGCCTGAGATTTTGTCACAAACGTTTAATTTTATGAAAGAAAATCAAGAAAAGTTTTTAAAGAGCTTTAATTCTAATTTTGATGTTAATTCTAATAATGAAAAAAGCACTGAAACCTTGAAAAATTGGCAAGATTTTCAATCTCAAATGATGTCAAATATTATGTATCCATGGTATGATAATTCTAATACTGAAAACTCAAGTGAAACAAAAAAATCAGAAAAAGCACCAGAAGAAGAGCCTAAACAAGAAAATTACAAATCTGATATCGATTTAATGAAAGAACAAATTGCTACACTTCAAAAGCAATTGAATGAAAAAAATAAAGAATAATTTAAAATATCTAATAAGTAGCCCTTCCGCCAGAAATATCAAATACACCAGCTGTAGTAAAACTATTTTCTTTACTTACTAGAAACTTTATCAAAGATGCAATTTCTTCTACCTTAACAAATCTATTTCTAGGTATTTTAGACAACATGTAATCTATATGTTCTTGACTAATTTGATCAAAAATTCTTGTTTTTGCAGCCGCAGGAGTAATACAATTTACAGCTATATCTTGATCAGCAGTTTCTTTTCCAAGAGACTTTGTTAATGCAATTACAGCCGCTTTTGACGCAGAATATGCTGCTGCATTTGGATTACCTTCTTTTCCAGCAATTGAAGCTATGTTTACAATTCTACCATATCCTTTTTCACGCATTGTTTTAATTACATGTCTGTTGCAATAATATACACCATTAACGTTCACATTCATTACTTTTAACCACTCATTAACTGGATAATCCCATGTTGGCATGGTGGGGCCTGCAATACCTGCACTACAGACAAGTATATCAATTTTACCATGTAAACCTAATGTTTCAGATGTACATTGTTCTACAATTTTATCGTCTGTCATATCCATTTGAAGAAAATCACAATTTAACTTTTGAGCTGCAGTTTCTCCTAAGTTTTTATCCATATCCCAAATAACGATTTTGGCACCATCTTGTTTAAGTTTTTCTGCAGTTGCATAACCTATACCTTGGGCTGCACCAGTAATGACTGCAACCTGTCCATCGAATTCACTCATTTTATCCTCAATATTTTATAATCTTATAGAATTTAACCTATTATTATTGTTAACTAATAATAGTCAATAACGAAAGATTAAAAATTTCGAGGTAAAATTGTGGTTGTAGACATTATTTTTGCTGGAATATTATGTTGTATTGCTATGGATTTGTGGCAAAGACTTCTATTTGTTTTGTATAAAATACCTCCTACTAATTGGGCTCCTACTGGAAGATGGCTGCTAATGTTAATAAATAAAGGAATTATATTTAATATTAATTTAGAAAATGAAAAACCTATAAAGTATGAACTTCCTATTGGATGGATATTTCATTATATAGTTGGTATTGGATATGGATTTGCATACTGGATTTGCTTAACTTTTTTTGATTTTTTTAATACGTCACTTCTATCAGGATTTCTTTTTGGACTAATATCTGTTGTAGTACCCTGGTTCTTTTTTTTACCTGCAACTGGAAAAGGATTAATGGGAAATAAAACACCAAACCCCAAATTAACTAAAGTATTATCAACATGCAGTCATGTTGTTGTAGGTTTGTTTTTAGCAATTGGCTTTTCGTTAATGGAGTATTAGTGTCAAATAATTTTTCCGAAAATTTTTTAAGAGATCAAATTTGTATCATTGGTAAATCTTTATTTGATAGGGGATTAACTCATGGATCAACTGGCAATATTTCAGCTATTACTGAAGATGGAGATCTTTTAATCACTCCTACTGGTTGTTCTTTGGGAAGATTGCAACCAGATCATGTATGTAAAATAACTTCTAAAAATGAAGTTATTGGTACAATGAAGCCAACTAAAGAACTGTTTTTACATAAAGCCTTTTATGAAAAAAATTCTAATAGAGTTGGAGCTGTAGTTCATTTGCATTCAACTTATTCAGTTGCTTATTCCATGTTACCAAATTTAGATGTTGATAATATTTTTCAGCCACTCACACCTTATTCGATTATGCTATTAGGTAAAGTTAAACTTTTGCCTTTTTATTTGCCTGGTGATCCTAAGTTAGGCGATGCTATAAGAGGAGTCGCTTCAAAAAGATCAGCAGTTTTACTCGCAAATCATGGGCCAGTAGTTTCTGGAAAGAGTCTTGAAAGTGCTACTAATGCCATTGAAGAGCTTGAAAATACTGCTAAACTTTCGTTGATCACAAGAGGTTTCAAACCAAATTTGTTAAACGAAAATCAAATAAAAGAAATTATAAATAAATTTAATGTTAATTGGGATGAATAATGAAACTTTCTGCTAATCTTGGTCTTTTATGGTCTGAATTACCTCTTTTAGATAGAGTTTATAAGGCTAAAGAAAAAAATTTTGATGCAATTGAATTTCAATTTCCATATGAAGTTGACGCAAATAAATTAAAAAAAGCTATTGATAAAATTAATCTTCCAATTATAGGAATTAATACTATAAAAGGTGATGTAAGTAAGGGTGATAACGGTTTAAATGCTATTCCCTCTAAAGTACAAGAGGCAAGAGTAGCGATAGATCAGGCAATCGAATATGCTAAGGTAATAGGTTCTAAAAATATCCACTTTATGTGTGGCATTACTGAACAAAATCATAACTCTTTAAAAACACTTGTTGAAAATTTACAATATGCTGTATCTCAACTAAACGACACAAATATAGGATTAGTAATTGAACCTAAAAACCAGAAAGATTTTCCTGGATATTTTTTAACAAATGTTGAACAGGCAAAAGAGATTTGTCAGTTAGTTGGTAATAACAATGTAAAAATAATGTTTGATTTTTATCATGTTCAAATAAGCCAAGGAAATGTTTTAACTAGATTTAAAAATAACTTCAATTTTATAGGCCATGTTCAAATGGCATCAGTCCCAGAAAGAAATGAACCAATTTTTGGAGAGTTAAATTATAGTAATATTTTATCAGAAATTTATAAATTTGGGTATCAAGGTTATGTTGGAGCCGAATATAATCCTTTAACAAATACTGATGAAGGCCTTTCATGGATGAAAGAAATTAATAGAGAGGATAAATAACATATGATAAAAACTTTTGGGCCAAATAATTTAACTCCATCTAAATTATGTTTTGGTACTATGCAGTTTGGTGATGGGGCTTCTGCAAAAGATTCGGAAGAAATGTACCTAAAATGTAGAGAAAATGAAGTGAATTTTTTTGATACAGCTTATGTATATACAAAAGGATTATCTGAAAAAATTTTAGGAAAATTAATCAAAGAAGAGAGAGAGAAGTTATTAATAGTAACAAAAGCTGGTTCTCAAGGTGGTGCAGATCCCGAAAATTTAAGAAATCAACTAGAAGAAAGTTTAAAAAGACTGGATCAAGATTATGTTGATATTTTTTTTATACATCACTGGGATGACAATACTCCTTTAGAAGAAAGTTTAAACGCATTAAAAAAATTAAAAGATGAAAAAAAATTTTTTCATTTGGGCGTTTCAAATTTTGCTGCATGGCAGATAATGAAAGCACAATCTATTTCAAAAATTAACCATTTTCCTTTAATTGAGTTTTTACAACCTATGTATAATCTTGTTAAGAGACAAGTTGAAGTTGAAATTTTGCCTATGGCACATTCTGAAAATTTAAATGTAATTAGTTATAGTCCGCTTGGTGGTGGATTGTTAACAGGTAAATATGATCAAGATTTTAGAGAGATACACAAAAATGAAATTGGAAGATTAGATCATAATCAAAAATATCAAAAAAGGTATGGCCAGAATTGGATGAATAAAGTTGTAAAAGATTTTATAAAATTATCTAAAGAATTAAATTATAATCCAATTTCTTTAGCGGTAGCTTGGGTAATATATAATCAAGATATTTTGTCACCAATAATCTCTGCTAGAAATTTAAAGCAGTTAATACCTTCTTTAGATTCAATGAAGATTAGTATTACAAAAGAAATTTATGAATCTATTAATAAAATTACTAGAACACCACCACCAGCAACAGATAGATTAGAAGATGTTGAGAGTTAAATATGGATTCGCTTAAAAAAAAATGGGAAGTTTATGCAATTAAATATGCTGAGAGAAATGATAGAACAAGAAATGATAGTTTTATTTTTGATGATCATGCACATGAACAGCACTCAATAGATTATTTTATTTGGGTTCTAAAAAATAATGATCAAATTGTTTTAGTTGATACTGGTTACGATCAAGAAGAAGCAAATAGAAGAAATAGACCAATTATTAGATCTCCTTCAAAAGCAATTAGAGATTTTGGTATTAATCCAGAAAAAATTTCAGATGTTATAATTACTCATCTTCATTATGACCATGCAGGAGGATTAAATGAATTTCCAAATGCTAAATTTCATTTACAAGAAATGGAAATGTCTTATGCAACAGGTCCTTGCATGTGTCATGAAACAATTAAGATGCCATTTACTGGAAAACACATTTCTCAAATGGTTGAAAATGTTTTTTCGGGAAGAGTAATTTTTTATAATGGCACAGGTCAAATTTTACCTGGTATTTCAACTCATATGATTGGAGGACATTCTAGAGGTCTCCAGGCAGTAAAAGTTAAAACTGAAAATGGTTATTTATGTTTAGCATCAGATGCTACTCATTTTTATGAAAATTTTATTAAGAATAAACCATTCCCAATAGTTGTAGATCTAGAAGAAATGTTAAATGGTTTTAAAATAATTAAAACATTAGCCTCATCCCAAGAATTAATTATTCCAGGACATGACCCATTAATTACAAAATATTTTCCAAGGTATAATCAATTTGATTTTGTTTGGAGGTTAGATAAAGGACCTATAAAAAAAATTAATTTCTAAATTTATTTTCCATTTGATGTCTGTATCTTATAATTTCATTATTTGTATCAAATTCAACATCATTCCATGTTAAAATCTTATCCTTATCTATATCATTTTTTAAATACATATCGTTTGCAAGCCCTATTGGTAAAGCTTGTAAGTTTAGAGATGTACTTGCAGGTATTAATTTTCCCCATACCGTAAAACCACCTTCACCATCTAGCTTTTCACCCTTTTTCAGATTTCTTTTTGATACCGATACAACATCGCCTTTGAAATATTTTGTTTGTCCTGTTGGAAGTTTCAATAATGCAGCTGAAAAAATTGAAGTATTTAATTCCATTCCTATTAAGTGAAAAGGTTTATACATAGCTGAAAATTCACCAGATTGATCAGTATTCATTCCATATTGTTTAAAGCATGAAGCCGCATAATCATTAGGTGCTTGTAAAACAGCGTAAACACCCCACCTCAGGTCTTTAAATACAGGTCTACCATCTCGTTCTAAAGATGAAACAACTTCAACTTGTTGATTTTTTTCTAAGATACCACCTTTGTTTTTTTCTTTTAAAAGACTTGCCAGATCATCCATACCGCAAGGAGGAAAAAGTAAACCATTATTTGGTACATTAAGTCCAGATGCATTTGCAATTGCAGACATCTCTAATGAAGATTTCGTTCCATCAAGAAAAGAATTAAACATTTTTGAATTCATTCCAGCTTTTTCAGCTTCATCTAATGTAAGACCGTAATGATCCCAAACTGTTTTTGGAGTAGAATAATGATATTCAGGCATATATTTTGTACCTTTTCCAGCTGCGGTTACTTTGAAACCAGAAGCTCTTGCCCATTCAATAATTTCTAAAGTTAATGATGGTTGATCACCATATGCCATTGAAAACACTACTTCTGCAGAGTTAGCTTCTGCAGATAAACTTGGTCCAGCTAATACGTCAGCTTCAACGTTTACCATTATTACATGCTTGCCATATTTAAAACATGTTCTAGCATGTTTAATTCCTGATGAAGGATGGCCAGTTGCCTCAACAACAACATCTACTTCATCATCATTAATTGCTTTTTCAAAATCTTCAGTAAATATAATATTGTTAATTTGATCTTTGCTCCAGCCAACCTCACGACAAGCTTTTTTAGCTTTATCAATGTTTAGGTCACATATTGTAAAAACATTTAAACCTTTAGTATAAGGAGCTTGGCTTAAAAACATTGAACCAAATTTTCCTGCACCAATTAATGTTACATTGATAGTTTTTTTATTATCAATTAATTCATTAATTTTTTTTTCGAGGAACATTTTTTAACTATATATATGCTTAAAATTTTTTAAATCTTTTTCACTAAAATCAAGTTTTTTTAGAAAATAATTTTCAACAGATCCATATTCTTTTTTAATAAAAGTAATTGAATTTTTTAAATAATCTAATTTAACTTGCCCTATTACCTTAAGCATTAAATCCGTCATTTTTTTATTTCTCTTTAAGGTATATTTTTGTTCAGCTGTGGCGTCTCTTTGATTTAATAATTTATTAGATAACAAATAATTATCAAATATTAATTCCTCTTTTTGAGAACATAAACTTTGTATTAAATAACTGGCTATTCCTGTTCTATCTTTGCCAGCTGAACAATGATAAATTACTGGTTTTCCATTTGACTCTAAAAGAAGTGTGAAAAATTTTTTCCATACTTTAGAATGATTTTTAAGATAAAATTCATAACTTTTTTTCATTACATTTTCGTAAATTGTTTCGTTTTCTTGGTAATTACAATTGTGATATGCATCTGCCATTCTCGAGAGAGTATTGGCAGATATAGGCAAATTAATATATTTTTTTAAAAGATTACTTGATAAATTATCTGGTGCTTTTTCGATTTCAACTGGATCTCTTAAATCAATAATTTTAAATATTTTATTTTTTTCTAAAATATCTAAATCTTCATCTTCTATTTTACTCAATTTAGCAGAACGAAAGAGTTGATTTTTTTTCATTGAACCAATAGAACAATCCCTAAAATTACTAGTGTTTTTAGATTTGACTAACACTAATTATGGGTTATTCAGCTGCGGTTTGATTTTTAATAGTGAGTTCAGTTAAACAATTATCGTCCATTGGAATAATAGGGTCAAAATTTCTATGGGCTATCCATTCATCTCTTTTGAACGCTCTAATATGATTTTCAACATGACATAAAGATAAATAGACAATTGTTCTTCCAAAAGGTGATATGTTTGGTGGGCTAGCATGAACAAGTAATGATGAAAAAAGTAACATACTTCCTGCCGGCCCTGTAGGTGCAACACATCCGCCATTTTCAGCAAGTTCTTTCACCTTTGCCCGATCTAACGTCCACAAAGGGTAGCTAGTTGTTTCTAAATCATGTCCAGCTTCAACAACTCCAAATTTATGACTTTTTGGTATAAATAGTAGGGGACCGTTTGCTGCTGTGACATCATCTACAAATACAGAAATATTCATGGCTCTTGGCTCTGGCATTTGGTCATCTCTGTTCCAAGTTCCAAAATCTTGATGCCATTGCCAGACATCACCATCAAATGCTGCTTTTGCATTGACTTTAAATTGATGCATGTATACATCACCTTCTAAAATCTGTTTAACTGGATTAACTAATCTTGGATGTGCACCTAGTCTTTTAAAGCCTTCATTATAAGTATGAGCTGCAAAAGCAGTTCGAGCAACACCAGTTTTCTCTCTCCAAACTTCTTTTCTATTCATAGAATAAACATTTTCTGATTCTTGTTTTAAAAGCTTTGCTTCTTCAGGTGTAAAAACTTCAGGTAAAAAAAGATATCCTTCTTCATGAAATTGCTTTATTTGTTCTTTTGATAGTTCCATAATAATCCTCTATATAAATAATATTATGCAAACTAATATTTAATTTTTCAAGTTTAAAACTTTAGACTTTTTATAGTGACATTAGATTAAATGTTGATAATATTTTGGTTGTGATGTCACTTCTTGAACCCTTAAATCAACTAAAGATACCTATAGTAGGTTCACCTTTATTTATTATTTCGAATCCTGATTTAGTTCTAGCTCAATGTTTAAATGGTGTTGTTGGTTCTTTTCCTGCTTTAAATGCTAGAGAAGAGGAGGGTGAACCAAATATGCTTGAAATTTGGTTAAAAAAAATAACAGAAGGGTTAGATAAATATAATCAAAAAAATCCTGATAACCCTGCTGCTCCATTTGCAGTAAACCACATTGTTCATAGATCTAATGTAAGACTAGAAAAAGATATTGATATTTGTGCTAAATGGAATGTTCCTATTTGGATAACGTCTCTAGGTGCTCGGCCAGAAGTGAATGAAGTGGCTCATCAAGTTAATGGAATTGTGCTTCATGATGTGATTAATAATTTTTTTGCAAAAAAAGCTATCGATAAAGGAGCAGACGGATTAGTTGCTGTTGCTGCTGGTGCGGGTGGTCATGCTGGAACTTTATCGCCCTTTGCTCTTATTCAAGAAATTAGAGAATGGTTTGAAGGTCCTTTGTTGTTATCAGGATCTATCTCAAATGGTGGAGCAGTTCTGGCTGCTCAAGCGATGGGTGCAGACTTAGCCTATATAGGTTCAGCTTTTATAGCTACAGAAGAAGCAAATGCTGATATAAAATATAAAGAAATGATAACTAAATCGTCATCTGAAGATATTATTTATACAAATCTTTTTACTGGTGTTCATGGAAATTATTTAAAACCGTCAATAACAGCACAAGGATTAGACCCTGCTAATTTAGAAACAAGTGATGCATCAAATATGAATTTTAGTAGGGGTGCCTCTAAGCCCAAAACTTGGAAAGATATTTGGAGTTCAGGGCAAGGTATATCTTCAATTAAAAATGTTGCTCCAGCAAAAGTATTAATCGATAGAATAAAAGCTGAATATAAAGAAGCAAAAAATAAATTAAGTAAATAAAGGAAATTAAATGAGTCCTGTTTCAATAATCTATGATGGTGAAATTTCAATTATTAAAATTTCAAATCCTCCAGTGAATGCAATTAGTTTAGAGGTTAGAAACGGTCTCTTAAATGCAGTTAATGAGTTAGAAAAAAAAGAAGAGGTAAAAGCAGTAATTATATGTGCTCCAGAAAGAACTTTTCTAGCTGGCGCTGATATCAGAGAATTTGGTAAAAATTTAGGAGGTCCTACTTTATCTGAAATTTGTAATAAAATAGAAAAACTTAATAAATATGTCATTGCTTCATTGCATGGTACGCCTTTAGGAGGTGGTCTTGAGGTTGCTATGGCTTGTCATTTTAGAATTGCAACACCAAATACAAAAGTTGGTCTTCCTGAAGTTTTACTAGGAATATTGCCTGGAGCAGGGGGAACACAAAGATTACCGCGATTAGCTGGTATAGAAATGGGTTTAGAAATGATGTTAACCGGTAAACATGTTCCATCGCAAGAAGCAATTGAAAACGGTATAATTGATAAAATTTTTGAACACACTGACACAATATCTAATGGAATTAATTATGCTAAAGAACTAATTCAAAATAATATTAAAATTAAAAGAACCTCTGAAAATCTCTCCAAATTAAAACCAGAAGAAGACTACTCTGAAATTATTAATGAAATAAGGAATAAATATAAGTCAAAACATAAAAATTTATTTTCTCCTAATGCTATTATTGAGAGTGTTCAACAAGGTTTAAAACTAGAATTTTATGAAGCGATAAACAATGAAAGAAAATTATTTGAAGACTGTTTAAATAGTCCTCAAAGAGAAGGATTAATCCATACTTTTTTCTCAGAAAGAGCGGTTAATAAAATCCCTGAACTTAAGACAGCCAAATCAAAAGATATTAAAAAAGTAGGTGTTATTGGTGGTGGTACGATGGGTACTGGAATTTCTATGGCTGCGTTAAATGCAGGTCTTTCAGTTATCATGGTAGAAAGAGATGAAGAGTTGATTAAAAATTCTTTTAAAAAAATTGAAAGCACTTATCAACGAAATGTTGACTTAGGTCGAATTAGTTTAGAAGAAAAAAATAAATTATTAGGTAATTTTATTGGCGTAACAGAATTAGAAAAGATAGCTGATAGAGAACTTATTATAGAAGCCGTATTTGAAGAAATGGATATAAAAAAAGAAATATTTACAAAATTAAATAAAATCTGTCCTTCTGACACAATCTTAGCTTCTAATACCAGTTATCTTGATATTAATGAAATTGCAAAAGTTATTAATAACCCTGAAAGAATGCTTGGTATGCATTTTTTCTCTCCTGCAAATATTATGAAATTATTAGAGATAATTGTTGGAGAAAAAACTTCCGCTAATACAGTTGCAACGGCATTTTCTTTAGGAAAAAAAATGAAAAAAATACCAGTAAGATCAGGTGTTTGTGACGGCTTTATTGGAAATAGAATTTTATCTAAATATCTTGTTGCTACCTATCATATGGTAGAGGATGGTGCCAGTATTTATGATATTGATAGGGTTATTCGAGAGTTTGGATGTGCAATGGGACCATTCCAAGTAATTGATTTGGCTGGTGGAGATATTGGTTGGGCAACTAGAAAAAGAAAGGCTCCTTTTAGAAGTAAAAATGATAGATATGTAGAAATACCTGATAGAGTTTGTGAAAGAGGTTGGTTTGGCCAAAAAGTTGGGAAAGGTTATTATTTATATGGAAAAGACGTAAAGCCTTTAACTCCTAATCCTGAAATTGAAGAGATCTGCAAATCTGAAAGAGATCGAGTTGGAATTAATCTAAAGGAATTTTCAGACCAAGAAATTCTTGATAGATATATCACAGCACTTGTGTTAGAAGGAGTGAAAATTTTGGAAGAAAAGATTGCCATTAAACCTTCCGATATAGATGTTGTTTATAATAATGGATATGGTTTTCCTAGATGGAGAGGTGGCCCTATGAATTATGCAGATAAAATAGGACTAGATAAAATATTAAATAATATTAAAAGTTATGAAAAAGAAAATTCTAGTTTTTGGAGTTGCCCAAAGTTACTTGAGCAACTTGTAAATGAAGGAAGAAAATTTAAAGATTTAAATTAGCTAGTTGGATCATCATTTAGTTTAACAACTAATTTACCAAAGTTTTTGCCATTTAATAAACCAATAAAAGCTTTTGATGCATTTTCTAAGCCTTCAATAAAATCTTCTTTATATTTGAGTTTACCATCTTTTATCCAAGAAGATAATTGTTCAATGGATTCTTGTCTTTGATCATAATGATTAAATACAATGAACCCTTTATACATCAAACGTTTTGTAAGCATTTGTCTAAATAACAATGGCACACGATCAGGTCCATCGAGTTTTAAAGAATTTAAGTTGTAATATGATATCAAGCCACAAACTGGTATTCTAGCATAATCGTTAAATAACGGCATAACAGCATCAAAGGAAATTCCACCAACATTTTCCCAATAAATGTCAACTCCGTTTGGACAAGAATTTTTTAGGTTTTCTTTAAAATTTGTATCTTTATAGTTTAGGCAATCATCAAAACCATACTCAGTCTTTGTAAATTGACATTTTTCGTCTGAACCAGCTATTCCAACTACTCTACAACCATGAATTTTACCAATTTGACCAACAGTACCACCTACAGCTCCAGAGGCTGCTGATACAACTAAAGTTTCGCCACTTTGTGGTTTAGCAAAATTTTTCATACCTACGTACGCAGTGGTACCAGGCATTCCTAAAACACCAATCGCAGTTGATAATGGAGCCATTGATGGATCGATCAATCTAAGTTTATTTTCATGAACTGTAGGGTTATCTTGCCAACCAGTTCTTCCTTCAACAAAATCACCTTCTTTAAAATTTTTTGATTTTGATTTTATGACTTGGCTTACTGCACCTGCCTCCATTACCTCTCCAATTTCCACAGCCTTTGCATAACTTTTAGCATCATTCATTCTGCCTCTCATGTAAGGGTCTAAAGACATATAAATTGTTTTTAAAGAAACTTCATCATCTTTAGGGTCTCTAATGTCTTCTTTAAATAATTCAAAATCTTCTAACTTTGGTTCTCCAACTGGTCTTTGCTTTAAAATAACTTTTTTATTCATGTAAACTCCTTTATTACTTTAATTTGTATTTTGAATTTTTTTTCAAAACATATGATGATAATAACGACCCTAAGCCCAAAGCAACGAAACCAACACTCCAAGATAATTTACTATTTTCGCCACCAAAGCTATCTAAAGCTAACCCTACAATAGGCCCTCCTAATGCCCCACCTAAAAATCCTATAATAGAATGTAGAGCTAATCTTGAACCTCTGTCTTGAGATGAACCATTAAGGACAGTCCCAGTTGTTAAAGAGCCAGAATCCATTATGATTAATATATTATAAATAAATATAAAAAGAAGTGCTAAATACAAGTTAATCCAAAATGAAAATGCTGTGATTATAGAGCCAAAAAAACAAATAAGTCCCATATAGCTAATTATTAAAGGTCTATTTTTTCCTATACAGTATTGAGCGCCAATTATTGAAGAAAATATGCCAGTTAATCCAATAATAGCCAAAAAATTTGCAATAAAAATATTACTTAAATAAACATTATAAGTAGAGCTTAAAAAAACAATACATGCAAAAGTCCAGGATCTATATCCAAAAAGTTCATATGTATGACCTCCATAACCTATAATATATGGCATTGCTTTTTTATTTTTAAAAACATTGTAAATTGATTTTAATATTTTAAAAATGCCACTAAATTTAATATATGGCTTTATTTCGATTCTTGGGCCTGAAAATAAGATTATTGGAATACCACTTAATAGTTGAAAAAATCCTACAAGAATAAAACTATAGCTCCAGTCTAAATTATACTCTTTTAAAATACCAAGAATGAAAAATGATGTTGCAGTGCCTAAACCAAAAAAAGCAGTATACACTGATACATATTTTTCTTTACCTTTTGCATCTAATCTTTCGTTTAAAATTTGGAGACCTGGCATATATGTGCCAGCAAAACCAGCTCCTACTATGCTCCACATGAGCAGGGCTGAATAAAATCCGTTTGCAAATAAAGCAAATAAAATAAGGCCAATTGAACCAATTAATGATGATATAAAATAAACTTTTTTTGAATCGTAGCTATCGGTTAACCCAACTAGAAAAGGGGTGGCAAAAATGTACCCAAAAAAAAATGCGCCGCTTATCCAGCCTGCTTCAAGATTTGTAAGAGACCATAAATTTTGTAAATCAATAAGATAAATTGGCCAAGCTGCAAATCCAGCCATTGAAAGGACTTGAGAAAAACAAGTTAAATAAACAATAAATGGCATAATTTTTTATTTTTTATAGAACAATTTATATAACTTATTTAACATGTAAATAGTATTTACTCTATAAAAAGGTTTTTATCATGTCTGCATTAAAAGATATAATGTCACCAAAATCAGTAGCTATTGTTGGAGCTTCAGATGATAAGGGTAGAATTGGCGGCAAACCTCTTTCTTATATGTTAGATCAAAATTATTCTGGTAAAATTTTCCCCGTAAATCCAAAGCATCAAACTATTCAGGGATTGAAATCGTATAAAAATTTGACTGAAATTGAAGATGATTTAGATTTTGTTTTAGTAGCAGTGCCATCGATTCATGTAACTAATGTCTTAAATGAAGCAGTAAAAAAGAAAGCAAAAACTGCATTGATTTTTTCCTCTGGATTTGCAGAGATGGGAGGAATAGGAAAAGAATACCAAGACGAAATTGAAAATATCAGTAAAAACTCATCACTTAGAATTATTGGTCCAAATTGTCTAGGATTATTTAATGCAGAGAGTAATTTTTATCCTACATTTACATCAGCTATTGATAGAGCAGCACCAATTCCTGGAGGTATAGCTATCGCAAGTCAGTCTGGTGCATATGGCAGTCACATTTATATGGTTTCTCATCAGAGAGGTTTAGGAATAAATTATTGGATAACTACAGGAAACGAAGCTGATATATCTGTTTCTGAAGCCATACAATTTTTAGCTGAAGATGAAAAAGTACATACCATTATGGCGTATGTGGAAAGTGTCAAAGATGGAAAAATGTTTACAAAAGCATTAGATACAGCAAGGCAAGAAAAAAAACCTGTAATTTTAATGAAAGTTGGTAGATCAGATGTTGGTGCTGCCGCTGCTAACTCTCACACAGCTTCTCTAGCTGGAGAAGATGCAATTTATAGTGAAGTAATTAGAGCTCATGGAGCTTATAGAGTTAGAAGTACTGAAGAAATGCTGGATGTGGCTTATGCTACAAAACCCCGTATTTATCCAAGTGGAAAAAATCTTGGTATTGTTACTATCTCTGGAGGTGGAGGTGTGCTTATGGCAGATGCTGCTTACGATGAAGGTTTAAATGTAAAACCTATGCCTAAAGAAGCTCAACAAAATTTAAAAAAAATTGTGCCTTTTGCATCTCCAATGAATCCAGTAGATGTCACAGCCCAATTTTTTAATGATTTATCCTTAGTTCCAACATTTACAGATGTAATGTTATCTAAAGGTGGATACGATGGAATAATAGGTTTTTGGACATCAGTACCAGGTTCTTCAAAGTTTACTCAGCCACTTCTTGATGCTTTAAAAACAGCTATGAAAGAATATTCAGATAAAATTTTCATTAATTGCATGGTAGCTCCAAATGAAATTTATAAAAAATATGAAAACGAGGGTTTTTTATGTATTGAAGACCCTACAAGAGCTGTTGTATCAATGGCAGCATTGATGCATTTTGGGAGTGTATTTAATAACAATGTAGATAAAGTTGAAAGCTTAGAAATAAAAAAACTAAATATACCTAAAAGAAAATTAAATGAATTTGAAGCAACTAATTTATTGTCTGAATATGGAATAAATATGAATAAATGTCATTTAATTAAAAATAAGTCTGAATTAGAATTTATTTTTAAAAATGAAAAAAATAAAAAATTTGTCATGAAAGTTGTTTCAAACGAAATTGAACATAAAACCGAAGTAGGTGGCGTTAAACTTAATATAAAAACTTTAGATGAAGCTCTAAAATCATTTGATGATATTACTGAAAATATCTTGACTAAAAAACCAAATATAAAAATTGATGGAATAATGATAGCTCCAATGATTGAAAAAGGCATTGAAGTTATTTTAGGTGCAAAAATTGACCCTGTGTTTGGTCCTTTTATAGTGTTTGGCTTAGGCGGAATATATGCAGAAGCTATTAAAGATGTTGCTTTTGTGGAGGCGCCAGCAAATAAAAAGATGGTTGTTGAAATGATAAAAAGATTAAAATCTTCTAAAATATTTGAAGGTGATAGAGGTATCAAAATAAATTATGATCGTTTAGTTGATACAATTGTAAAATTATCTAACTTCATTTATGCTCATAAAGATCACGTAAAAGAAATCGAAATGAATCCAGTAATTGTTAATGAAAAAAATGTTATTGGATTAGATGCGTTAATTATAAATTATTAAGTTGGAGATATTTATGCCTGAAATTTTAACTAATCAAGTTGGTCCAGAAAAACAATTTTATGATTTTTTATCTGATGGTAAAATAAAAATTCAGAGAAATAAAAATACAGGAGAATTTTTCTTTCATCCACGCGTTGCATTTCCTGGAACTGGAGAGAGAGAATTAGAGTGGGTAGAAATTTCTGGTAAAGGTATTGTCCATAGTTCAAGTTGTAATAGAAGATTACCTAAAAAAGGTGGTGATTTTAATTTGTCAATTGTAAAACTTGAAGAAGGACCTTGTATGATGTCAAGTGTTCTAGGTGCTGAGCCAGATCAAGTTAAAATTGGAACTAAAGTTAATGCAAGAATTGACAAAACGGGTGAAAAACCACGAGTTGTTTTTGATATTGCAAAGGATTAATCATGAATGAAATAAATAAAATAAGAGGTAAAACTGCAGTTGTAGGGTTGGCAGAGGCTGGCTGTGGTGTGACACCAGGTTGGTCAGCAATGGAATTGATGGCGACTGCTGTTCATGATGCGCTTGATGATGCAGGAATAAATTTATCACAAGTTGATGGATTATTTGCAGCAACAGCATTTCACTCAATGGCTGCAATGTCACTATCTGAATATTTAGGTATAAGACCAAAATTTGCAGACGGTTCAAATATTGGTGGGTCAAGTTTTTTAGCTCATATAATCACTGCCGCAGTAGCACTAGAAATGGGGTTAATAAATACTGCAGTTATTGCATATGGCTCTAATCAAAGAAGTGCAGGTGGTTTTAAAACAATTTCAGAACCTATGCCCTATGAAGCTGATTATAATCCAAGAATGCCAGTCAGCGCTTATGCCCTTGCTGCACAACGATATTTGCATGAATATGGAGCAAAGAAAGAAGATTTAGCACAAGTAGCTGTATCAGCACGTGATTGGGCTTTATTAAATCCAAGAGCGTACATGCATAACAGAGGGCCTTTGACTATAAATGATGTTATGAGTGCTCGTCCAATTGTAGATCCGTTAGGAAAATTAGATTGTTGTCTTGTTACAGACGGAGCAGCAGCAATTGTCATGACCAGATCTGACAAAGCTAAAGATTGTAAAAGCACACCAATTTATTTATTAGGTGCAGCTATGGAACATCATCACAGAATGATTTCAGAAATGCCCGATTTAACAAGAACTTCAGCTTTCGAAAGTGGTCAAAGAGCATTTGAAATGTCAGGTTATAATCCTTCAGATATGGATACTATTCAACTTTATGACGCATTTACAATTAACCCCATTTTGTTTCTTGAAGATTTAGGTTTCTGCAAAAAAGGTGAGGGTAAAGATTTGATTAAAAATATCGGTCCTTCTGGATCTTTGCCTGTTAATACAAGTGGAGGAGGGTTGTCTTGCGTTCATCCCGGCATGTATGGCTTGTTTGTAACTCTTGAGGCTCTAAGACAACTAAGAAACTCAGCTGGTGATGATGTTGGAAAAAGAAAAGAAGGTGGCTGGCTAAAAGATCCTAAACTTTCACTTGCTCACGGTAATGGCGGAGTTTTATCTAGCCAAGTTACTAATATATGGGGATTAGAAGAAACAATATAATTAAATATTTTATATAATTAAATACATTCCAAAATTTCTGTTTCTTGGCCACTTTTTAATCTTTTCATTCCAACGGATTTTACATTGACCTCATTTCTGACTGTCATATAAGCATCATTAGATATTAAAATTTGGTTTGGTTCTGAGATATCGCAAATGTTAAATGCTATATTAACATTTTGACCTAATATATCATATTGTACAGTTTTATCACCAACTGTTCCAGCTACTAATGATCCATAATGTATACCGATATGTAAATCCCAAGGCGTCTCTAAATTTGATGCTATTTCTTTCAATTTATAACTACAATCAACACAATTTTTTACAGATTGAGTATCAAAAGATGACAGTCCACTTACAGCTACGATAGCATCACCAACAGTTTTAATTTTTTCTAATTTAAACTCCAAAAAGGTATTTTCAAATAATTTTATGATATTTTGTAAAGTTTCAATTACTAACTCAGGTTGATTTTTTTCACAAAATGAAGTAAAGCCAACTAAGTCACAAATTAATATAGAAACCTCATCATATCTTCTTGGTCTAACAAATCCTGTTGTTTGTAATTCACTGACGACTGAATTTGGCATTACTGTTTTAAGAATTTGCTGAGATTTTTTCTTATCAGTTTCTACTTTGTCTAGATAAACTTCTTCTCTATCTCTCATTCCTTTTTTATCTAATGATGCATCAACTCGTGCTCTTAGTAATGTTCTATTGAATGGTTTTGTCACAAAATCATCTGCTCCATTTTTAATGCATTCAGCTGCTGTATCTACTTCATCAGAGGCTGTAACCATTATTACAGGAATATTTCTTTGTACAGGGTTTCCTTTTAATTGTTTCAATACGTCAAGACCACTTATGTCTGGCATCATTAAATCTAATAAAATTAAGTCAAATTTAGATTTATTTGCAATATCTAACGCTTCCTTGCCACATTCTGCTAAAGAAATATTTTCAAAACCATCTCTTTTCAAACTTCTTTCAAGTGTATATCTGTTGTCTTCTATATCATCCACAATTAGAATTTTAGCTTCTTTTTTATTCATAATTATAAACCAAGTTGCTTATTAATCTTATTTAATAATCTTTCAATATCGACTGGTTTAGTATCATAATCATTACAACCAGCATCAAGGGCTCTTTTTTTATGTTCTTCCATAGCATGTGCAGATAAAGCAATTATAGGAATTTTATTTAATTCATTTTTACTTTTAATAGTTTTTGTTGCTGTCCATCCATCCATTTTTGGTAAACTTAAATCCATTAAAATCAAATCTGGTTTTTCTGAGGAAGCCATCTCAACTCCCATTTCTCCATCAGTTGCTACAACAATTTCAAAGCCTTTTCGTTTTAATCTTCTAGATAACATATAAACATTATCTTCGTTATCTTCTACATACAGAATTTTGGTCATATCAACCTGTCCTTTTAATAACGTTATTAATTTCTTCTGCAATACTCAAAACAGTATCATCTGTTTTGTGAATAACTTTTTCAGTTTCATTTTTCAAAAAGCTTTTATCATTATCGTCTAAATCAGCTCCCGTTAAAACTAAAATTGGTATAGATTTAATTTTTGTATCTTTTATTTCGCTCAGAAATTCAAAACCATTCATTATGGGCATCATCAAATCTAAAAGAATAATATCTGGTAAATTTTCTTCTTTATTTAATTTTATCAATGCTTCTTTTCCATTAGAAGCTTCAGTGACAATATTACCTTGTTTTTCTAGTATCTCTCTAACTGTAAATCTTAAGTTTTCATCATCTTCAATAATACAAATTTTAAGATTTTCACTTTTTCCAATTAATGATTGAATAGAATTAATTAAACGATCTTTTTCTATTGGTTTAGAAACAAAATCAGCTGCGCCTAGAGAAAAACCTTTGTTTTTTTCATCTAAAATTGAAGCCATTACTACCGGTATTTTTGATACTTCTGGATCTGCTTTTAGTGTTCTAAGAACTGACCAGCCATCCATCTCAGGCATTAGAATATCTAAAGTTATTAAATTAGGCTTAATTTTTCTTGCCAATTCAATTCCTTCTTTACCATTATTTGCAATAACTACATTATAAGCATCTTTTGTTAATTGACGTTTTATTAATTCACTAACAGTTGGATCGTCATCAATAATTAAAATAGTTTTTGCATTTTGATTTTCAATTGAAACTACATTTTCAATTAATGAGCTTTGGGATAGTTTTTTATTTTTAACATCCTCAGAAGCTCCCAAATAGTTAGCTAGAAAAGTTGCAGTAAATGTAGTTCCTTTATTCATTTCACTTTTTACAGTTACATCACCACCCATCATTATAGCTAATTGTTTAGAAATAGTTAAACCTAAACCTGTTCCTCCATATTTTCTAGTAGTAGAGCTATCGGCTTGCACAAAAGAATTAAATAATCTATTCATTTGTTCTTTTGTCATTCCAATTCCTGTATCAGATACTGAGATAGAAATTAAATCACCAGACTTATTTTTCTTTTTTTCAACTTTTAATGTAATTTCGCCTTTCTCAGTAAACTTACAAGCATTTGAAATTAAATTAAGTATTACCTGTTTTACTCTAGTTTGGTCTGCTGTGATCATATCTAATTCTTTTTGGAAATTGACGTTTAACTTATTATTATTTTTATCTGCTAATGGTTGAGATGTTTTAACAATCTCATCAATAATAAGTCTAAGTTCAAAAGTTTCATTAAATAATTCAATTCGTCCAGCTTCAATTTTTGATAAATCAAGAACGTCATTTATCAAGGCAAGTAAATGTTTTCCAGCATTAAAAACTCTATCTAGCGGT
>CACMZO010000002.1 GCA_902618195.1 uncultured SAR116 cluster alpha proteobacterium | reverse complement strand
AAAGAAAAGCTATTATACCAGCTCTATCAGCTCCAGACTTACAATGAATTAAGGCTGGGTATTTTATTGATTTAAAAACTGCGTTAGCTTTAAAAATCATATTTTTATCTGGTACTGCACGTGATCGAGCTACTAAATTTACAAGCTCTATTCCATTTTGCTCACATGCTTTTTTTTCAAGAAACCAGCCACCATCTTTTTTTCCACCTCGAAGGTTGATAATGGTTTTTATTCCAAGTTTTTTATATTTTTTAATTCTTTGAGGAGTCGGCATATTAGATCTGTACATATTATCATCAATTCTATGAAAATTATTATATAATAGTCTTAAAAAACCATGATCAACTATCATCATTTCATACCAATATCTTAAAATTTTAAGTTTACTATTAATTATTAGATCCCCCTGCAATTGTCATTTCATTAATTAATATGCTGGGTGCAGAAATTGTTGAATTTAAATCTAAGTTATTTGCAGGTAACATTTGTAAAAACATTTCTTTTAAATTTCCTGCAATAGTAGCTTCAGATATCGGATTCGATAGTTTGCCATTTTTAATCCAAAATCCACTGGCTCCTCTACTATAATCACCAGTGATTAAAGAAACGCTTGATCCTAGTAATTCTGTAATATAAAACCCATTTGAAATATTTTTTATCATATCTTTTTCATCAATATTGCCCGGCATAACCATGGCATTACTTACGCCTATGCCTGGAGGTGAAGTTAAGTTTCTTATAGCATTACAGTTAGTATTCAAACCTAACTGTCTTGCTGATGAAAGGTTAAGCAAATAATTTTTTAATATCCCATTAGAAACAAGCTCCATTTTTTTTGTTCCTAAACCTTCTGCATCAAATAATTTCGATCCTAGTCCTTTGCTTAAATGTGGGTCATCAACAACACTTATTTTTTTATTGAAGATACTTTCATTTTGTTTTCCTTTCAAAAAACTTGTTCCATTTATAATTGAAGTTCCATTAATTCCAGAAATTATATGGCTAAGAATTGATTTAGCTACCCTTGGTTCAAAAATTACTGGGAATTTACCTGTCGGTGCTTTAGTAGATCCAATTTTATCTAAAACCTTTTTAGCAACTCTCGTAGCTATTAATTTTGGTTCTTCAATATCGTTATAAAATACCTTTGAAGAATAATCATAATCTCTTACCATTTTATCTGATTTAGAAGCTATAAGTGTCAAAGAATTTAAATTGTTTGATTTAAGATGTTTGTCATGAAAATTATTGCTATTAGAATAATATGTTTCACTCTTAGTCCACGCTACTTGAACTCCGTCACTGACTAATTTATTAGAAAAATTTAGAGCATGATTTTCTATTTCAATAGCCCTAGTCTCTAATTGATCAATTGAGGGTTCAAAACCATCATTTGTAACAATTTTAACTTTTTTATTTATAGGATTCTGATCCATATCATTTTTTGTGGCAATACCACTAAAATTATCTTCAGGTGAAACTTCAGCAATTTCTGTAGCTTTTTCAGCTAATTTTATTAATGATTTTTCATCAATTTTATTTGTTGAGAGTATAGAAAACTTTTTGCCTTTAAATACTCTTATTCCAATATTGAATGTGTCAAACTCTTCTATTTTTTCTTTTACATTTTTTCTAACTTCTAATGATTTTCCAAAGCTTTTTGATATAATAACTTCAGTATCAGTAGCACCATTTTTTTTCGATTTATCAAGCAATAGAGAGATTATTTCATTTGTTTTGTACGTTTTCATTTTAGTTATTTTAATTAATTGATTATAAGTAATTTAAATATTTTTTAATTTCTTTCAATAATTAGAGGATTTGTATGATAAAAAAAGTTTTTATTGATGGTGAAGAAGGAACTACAGGACTTCAAATTTATGAAAGATTAGAAAAACATCCAAATATAAAAGTCATTAAAATTGATCCTAATAAAAGAAAGAATTTATTAGAGAAAAAAGAAATGATGAAAAAGGCTGATCTAGTATTTTTGTGTTTACCTGACGCAGCCTCACGAGAAGCTGTTGCTTTAGGAGAAGAATTAGAAGAAGATTGTCCTATTTTTATAGATGCTTCCACAGCACACAGAACTTCTAAAATGTGGAGTTATGGATTGCCTGAATTGTCAGATGAATACAGAAATAATATAAATAAATCTAATTTAATTGCAGTTCCTGGATGTTATGCAACAGGATCAAATCTAATTATATTTCCATTGACAAAGATGGGATTAATTTCTAATTCTCACCAGTTTTTAATTCAAGCAATTAGTGGTTTTAGTGGAGGCGGCAAAAATTTAATTGAATATCAGAGTAATAATTATTCCCCTTTTTTTTACTATGGATTAAATTTAAATCATAAACATCTACCAGAAATTAAATTTCATTGTGATTTAGAAAATAATCCATTTTTTTTACCATCGGTCGCAAATTTTTATCAAGGTATGATTGTAAATTTATTTTTAACCAAAAAAGATTTTGAAAAAGAAACCTCTTTTTTTGAGATTGAAAGTTTCTTCAGCGACTATTATCAAAATCAACAATTTATTAAAGTTAAATCTAATGATGACATTCAATTGCCTGATGGTTTTTATAAACCAAACTTAATTGTAAATTCTAACGATGTTGAAATTAATATTTTTAAAAATACAAATAGTGGTCAATTAATAATTTCTGCAAATTTTGATAATCTTGGAAAAGGAGCTTCTGCTGCAGCAATTCAATGTATGAATTTAAGATTTGGTTTTGATGAAATATTAGGTTTGTAATTATAATGGAATGTTTTGTTCATGCAGATAAAAAATATTTCCCAGAATATAACTGGTTTGAAAAAGCAATAAGTTACCCTTATAAAGCACCTACAACTTCGTTTACATTCAAAAATGGAAAATTTTATCAAGGAATACACATATCACTTAAAGATAGAGTCCCAATTATATCTATTGGATCTAATAGATCTCCATATCAATTAAAAAATAAATTTGGTGTAAAAGAGAATCTATGTGTAACTCCAGCAAAATTATATAATTCTGTGATTGTTTATGCTGCTTCAATGTCAGCATACGGTTCTATTCCAGCAACTCAGTGGCCTTGCGAAGGATCAGTGTCTGATTTGAATTTACTTTGGTTAAATCAAGATCAATTGCAAATCATGCACCTTTCAGAGGGTTTGGGAATAGCTTATCACTATGTAGAATTAGATAAAAATACAGTTACTATTCAAGAAAATGACTATTCTGGCCCTATTTTTGGGTATATTTCAACTAGAGGAGGGTATTTGTTTAATGGAAATGAACCATTAAGATTGAAAAATATAAAATCAAATACAAATACACATTCATCTATTAATGAGTATCAAGCATTAAATAAATTATTTTTAGAAAATCCTGGTGGTCAAACTTCTTTAGAAATTTGGTTAAAAAATTTGATTTCTAATAAAAGTAAAAGACTCTCATTAATCGACAGAATGTCAAAAAAAAGCTTTTTGCCTAAGTATGTTCCTTGGAAAATTTTGGATTTAAAAGTTAATGGTAACAATATTTATTAAAATAATTATCATATACCACAACATGTAGTTATTTATTTTTAAAAAATGAATAATTTTAAAAATCAAGAAAATTAATTAGTTTTTTTTGAAAATAAAATTATCAATAAATTCAATAACATAATCAAATATTTGAATTATTTTCATTACCTAGACTGTTTTAAATGTTGATTCGTGATCATTTAAAACATATTCTCATCGGAAATAATTAGATATTTTTCTAATTCGAGCGAATTTTAACTTATAGGGGAGGTCCTTAATGTCGTTCAAACTTTTAAAATATATATTACCAGCAATTATGTTTGCTGGACTACCAACTTTAAGTTTTGCTTCTGGGAACTTAGAGCCTACAGATCCAGTAGGTATTACATTTTGGATCATCTCAATTGCTATGGTAGCAGCAGCCACATTCTTTTTCCTTGAATCATTAAGATTTGAAGGGAAATGGAGAACTTCTTTAGTTGTTGGCGGCTTAGTATGTATGGTTGCAGCAGTCCACTATTTTTACATGAGAGATGTTTGGGTTTCCACTGGAGCATCACCTACTGTATTTAGATATGTAGACTGGATTATTACTGTTCCATTACAAATGATTGAGTTCTACATTATACTTGCAGCTTGTACAACTATTGCAATGGGTGTGTTTTGGAGACTATTTATAGGTTCCGTAATAATGCTTGTTGGTGGATATTTAGGTGAAGCTGGTTTCATTAATGCAACACTTGGTTTCGTAATCGGAATGGCTGGTTGGATATACATTCTTTATGAAATTTTTGCCGGTGAAGCTGGTAAAGTAAGTGCATCAGATGCACCTGAAGCAGTTCAATCTGGATTTGCCACAATGAGATGGATTGTTACAATTGGATGGGCTATTTATCCAATAGGCTATTTTGTAGGTTATATGGCTGGAGGCGCTGATGCTAACAGTCTAAATATGATTTATAATATTGCTGACGTATTAAATAAAATAGGATTTTGTTTAGCAATTTGGGCAGCTGCGGACTCTACTGCAAAAGCTTAAACCTAACATAATTTTGATAAAGGCCAGTCCATTTGGGCTGGCTTTTTTTTTAATCTAAATTAAAATATTTATATATGAGAAAGCAAAAGAAAATAAATTCAATTGTTGTCGGATCAGGTTTTGGTGGTATCGCAAGCGCTCTCAGACTAAGAGCTTTAGGACATAATGTTACTTTGGTTGATAGATTACCAGAAATTGGTGGTAGAGCTCAAGTTTTTAATTTAAGAGGATTTAAGCATGATGCTGGTCCTACCGTTATCACTGCTCCATTTATGTTTGACGAGTTGTTTAGTTTATTTGGAGAAAAAAGAGAAAAATATCTAAAATTTGTCCCTTTAGATCCATGGTACAGATTTTATTTTCATGACAAATCATCTTTTGATTATTGTAGAACTGTTGAAGATACGAAACGTGAAATTAAAAAATTTTCAAGAGATGATGCGGAAGGTTATGAAAAGTTATTAAATATATCAAAAAATATATTTGACATTGGGTTTACTCAATTATCAGATAAACCATTTAATTCCTTTTGGTTCATGTGCAAACAAATACCAGCATTAATAAAATTAAAAGCTCATTTAACGGTTTCGCAATTAGTTGGAAGATACCTGAAAAATGCAAAAATACGTTCAGCATTTTCTATCCACCCTTTGCTTGTTGGAGGGAATCCTTTTAATACAACTTCTATTTATGCGTTAATTCACTATCTAGAAAGAAATTGGGGAGTATATTTTTGTATGGGTGGAACAGGAAAAATTATAACAGAATTAAAAAAATTAATGTTAAGGCAAAAAATTGAAATAAAATTAAATATAGATATAAAAAAAGTTAATATAGAAAGCGGAAAGGTTGTTTCTATATCGGATAATAATAATAATCTTTATAAATGTGATAAATTAATTTTTAATGGTGATCCTCCGACCTTTTATAAAGAAATTTTAAAAACAAAGAAAAGAAAAAAATTTTTACCTGAATTTTTTACAAAGTATTCTATGGGAATGTTTGTTCTTTTTTTTGGAACGACTAAAAATTATCCAAAAGTTGCACATCACACTATATGGATGGGCAAAAGATTTGAGGGTTTGTTAAAAGATATATTTGATAAAAAAATTCTTGCCAAAGATTTTTCTCTTTATATTCATAGACCTACAGCTACAGATAAAAGTTTTGCTCCTAAAGGGTGCGATAGTTTTTATGTTTTGTGTCCAGTCCCAAATTTACAAGGTAAAGTTGATTGGAAGGTTGAAGGTGATAAGTTGAGAGAAAGAATAATTGAAAGTTTAGATAAAACTATATTACCCAAATTAAAGCAAAGCATTTGCAATGATTTTTATATGACACCTAATGAATTTAAAAATCAATACAGGTCAATGCATGGCGCTGGTTTTTCAATTGCTCCTATATTCTTGCAATCAGCTTGGTTTAGATACCATAATAAAGATCGACATATTGATAATTTATATTTTGCTTCATCGGGAGCTCATCCTGGAGCAGGCATACCAGGAGTATTATCGTCAGCGAAAGTGGTTGAGAATATAATCTTAAATGAGTAATCATCTAGAAATTCTGAGACAAAATGGAAAAAGTTTTTATTGGGCTGGTAAATTATTACCAAAAAAATATTTTGTTAGGTGCGCTGAATTATACTCTTTTTGTAGATTGTTGGATGATATAGCTGATACCAACACAAAAGATGAAAATTTTATAAAGTTAAACTTCATTTTAGATTTAATTAAGAAAAATGATTATCAAAAATTAGAAGAAAATAATGTTTATGTTCCTAGCTATTTGAAAAATTGTGAGTTAGCCAAAAGTAAAATTATAGATCTTATTCACGGTCTAATCTTTGATCAAAAATTAGTTAGAATAAAAACTGAAGAACAATTAATTTTATATTGTTATAGAGTTGCAGGCACTGTAGGCGTGTTAATGTGTATTGCTCTCGAATGTAAAGATAAAAATTCTTTAAATTTCGCTATTGATTTAGGTATAGCTATGCAGTTAACTAATATTTTAAGAGATATAGAAGAAGATGCAAAACTTAATAGACGTTATTTGCCAGGTAAATTTATTAATGATTTAACTCCAAAGGAAATCTTAATTTTAACTAAAGATTATAATCATTCAAATCACTTAATTTTAAAAGATGCTATAAAAAAAATTTTACTGACTTCTGAATTATATTACAGAAGTGGAAATAAAGGATTAGTTTTTTTAAATTTTAAATTTAGAATTGCTATTAGTATTGCTTCAAATATTTATAGAGAAATTGGAGTTAAATTAAAAAAAAATAATTTTGTTTGGTATAGAGGAAGAATATATACAACAAATTTTGAAAAACTTAAACTTTCATTAAAGACTTTTATAAATATATCTGTTTTTTTCAAACTTAAGTTTCCAAAACATGATCAAAGTTTGCATAGACATTTAAAAGAGATTTTATGAAAAAAAAAAATATCAATATCTTTGGTGGTGGTTGTGCAGGGTTTTCTTTCATAAGGAGATCACAAGAAGTTAAAGATGCGACATTTAAATTTTATTTAGGGACTGAAAATGATGAAAAGGATCATTATTGGGGTTTTTGGAGTAATAAATATTCTAATGATTTTGATAAAATTTGTCTTAAATGGAATAAATGGAAAATTATAAATTACAGGAATGAAAAAACATTTTATTCAAACCAGCATCCATATTGTTTAATTAATAAAAAAAAATGGATAAATTTTTGTAAGGGCAAAATACATAATTCAAATGTAAAAATGATAAAAAAAAAGGTTGAAGATAAAAATTCAAAATTTTTTGTTGATAAAAAACTTATTGAAGGAGATTATTTTTTTGATTGTAGGAATATAACCTTTAATAAAAATATCTTATTACAGCATTTTATAGGCTTAACTATTGAGACTAATGAAAATAAATTTGACCCATCTACTGTTATCCTTATGGATTTTAGATGTAATCAATCGCGTGGATTACATTTTATCTATGTTATACCTTTTTCAAAGAAAAAAGCATTAATAGAATCTACTTTATTTTCAAAAAATATTGAAGATAGAAAATTTTATTTAAGTGCTATTAATTCTTATTTAAAAGAAAATTTTAATACTAATTTTTTTAAAGTGCTTAAAGAAGAAAAAGGTATAATACCAATGCAATATATGAATTTTTCACTAGAAAATTCTGTTAGTATTGGAACGAGAGGTGGGGCAACAAAACCTTCTTCGGGTTACACTTTTATTTATATTCAAAAGCAAATTAGTAACATTATTTATCAATTAAATAATAACTTAAAAATTAATAATATTATCCATACTAAATTTAGTCTGTTCATGGATAAAATTTTTATAAAAGCTCTGGAAAAAAATCCTAAGATTTTTCCAGATTTATTTTACAAAATGAATAGTAGATTATCTGGAGATGAAATGGCCTTATTTATGAATGGTAATCAAAGTTTGAAGACTTGGTTAAAAATTATATATTCTTTACCAAAACTTTTATTTTTGCGTGCAATATGGCAGTATATTAAAAAAAATTGAAAATTAATTAATGTTTGATTTATTAGATTATTTATCTTTGATCTTGATTTTTGTTTTTGGAGTCCCTCATGGTGCTTTTGATGCTTCAATAGCATTAACATTAGGTTATTATGAGAATATAAAATCAAAATTTTTTTTTATATTTTGTTATTCATTCTTAGCCTTAGCTATTGCACTGATATGGTATTTAATCCCTAATATTACTCTGATTATTTTCTTGTTTGTAAGTATTATTCATTTTGGACTGGGTGATATAAGTTGGTCTAAAAGCTATAAATGTTGGTTATCAGCATATATAAATGGAGGAATTGTAATTTTTGGAATCAGTTTTTTTCATTTAAATGAAGTTAATTCAATTTACCAAATTCTTTTAAATAATCACAACACTGAAGATCTTTGGTTAATTTTAAAATATGGCTTATACCTATGGTTAATATTATTGCCATTTCACTTTTATATAAATTTTGATGAAATTAAAAAAAATTACATTATTCGTATTTTTTTAATATCTATGATCATTTATACAACAAATGCAATTTTTGCTTTTTCTTTTTACTTTTGTTTCATTCATAGTTTTAACCACATCAAGAGAATATTGCCATCATTAAGAAATAATTTGTCTAACAAAAATATTAGAAACATGTTTTTATTTTTTACACTTTTAACCTGGGTTTTAGGTTTTTTGATTTTAACATATTTAAATTTTAGTATTTCTCTAGATCACTCTATAATTAAAGTAACATTTATTGGTCTTGCTGCCTTAACCTTTCCTCATATGATATTAGTAGATCTATATTTTAGACCATCTCTAAAAATTTAGACATTGATCCCAAAGTTAAAAATAATCCTGCAACCTTATTGGATTTAAATAGTTTTAATGCATCATTTCTATTAATGGTTTTTGCCTTTTTAATTTGATATGTAAAATGAATAAACATAAAAAATAGACCTATATACCAACCAAAATGTATTTTTAAAATAATGCCTGCTATCAGAAAATTTAAAATAGAAATTATGTAGAAGAGCATTATAAATTTAACATAATAATCTTCAGTTGTGATTGCTGTATTTTTTATGTTGTAGACTTTATCTTCAGATTTATCTTGATAACCATATATAGTGTCATAACCTATGATCCAAGAAACAGTTCCTAAATAAAGAAAAAAAATTCCAATATTAAATTCTGTATTAGTAGCAGCCCACGCCGTGGGAACTCCCCAACTAAATGTTATTCCTAATACAAATTGAGGCCATTTTGTTACTCTTTTTGCAAGTGGATATAATATAATTAATGGGAGAGAAGATAAAGCGATTAACCAAGTAAATTTATTTAAGTTTAATAAGCACAATAAAGAAACTGACAAAAGAATTATTAAAAATCCAAAGGCCTCTTTTGGAGATATTTCTCCACTTGCAATTGGCCTTAAACGAGTTCTAGAAATTTTTCTGTCAATGTCCCTGTCCCATAGATCATTAATTATACAGCCAGCGGCTCTCATTGAAAAAGCACCGATTATAAATATTAAGTACATTTCAAATAATTTAGTTATTGAATTTAAAAAAATTGGAATTGTCCAAAGACACGGAAGTAATAATAGCCAACTTCCTATTGGTCTGTCGAACCTACCTAACCTAATCCATTTATGCGTTGTTTTTGGTAATATATCCCACCAACCCTTTTCAGGCATGTCTGTTTTTATTTTCATATTTAATAGTAAATATATGTATAAATTGTTGTTATTATATATGATAAATAAAAATAACAATGAAAACAAAATTAAATAAAATGATAAGGTTATATTGTAGTCAAAAACTTTCATTGAATAAGACAATTGTATTAAGGAAAAATGATACTCATTACTTAAAAAATGTAATGCGATGCAAAGAAAATGATCAAATTAATTTATTTAATGAAAATGATAAGGAGTTTTTTTCTAAAATATTAAAAATACAAAAAGATGAAACAACCTTAAAAATTTTTGAACACTCAAAAAATACTGAAATTCTTAATGATATTTTTCTTATCTTTTCATTAGTAAAAAAAAATAAAATTGATTTTATTATACAAAAAGCAACAGAGTTAGGTGTAAAGAAGATTTTTCCAGTTTTAACTGAAAGATCATCTATCAGAGATATAAATATGAATAGAATGTATGCTATTGCTAAGGAAGCTAGCGAACAGTCAAATAGAATTTCAATTCCAGAAATTAGTGATTTACAGACAATGCAGGCTTTATTGAAAAAATGGGATAAAAATAGAAGTATTTTATATGCAGATGAAATTTTAAAAATTAATAAAAATTTAACTATCCTAAATAAAAAAAATTTTGTTAAATCATCTTTATTAATTGGACCAGAAGGTGGGTTTTCTATGGAAGAGAGTGAGATGTTAAAAACTTTTAAATTCGTTTTTCCTATAAGTTTCGGTAAGACCATTTTAAGATCTGATACTGCTGCAATAGTTGGTCTATCTTATTTAAATATAATTAACTCAAGTTATAAGATAAATTAATGAATTATAAGAGACTTAGTTAGTGATGGACAATAAACAAACATTAAATCTTGATAAAATTTTCCAGTGGTTCAAAGAAGGTGAAAAGAAAAGAGATGATTGGCTTATTGGAACTGAACATGAAAAATTTTTATTTAAAAAAAATGACTTTAAAAGATTGGGTTATGAAGATTTAAATGGAATCAAAACTATTTTAATTAAAATTGCAGAAGAAGAAGATTGGGAGAAAATTAATGAAGGTAACAATTTAATTGGATTGAAACATAAATCAGGTTCTTCTATATCTCTTGAACCTGGAGGACAATTTGAATTATCTGGTGCACCTTTAAGAAATTTACATATGACATGTAATGAGGCGGGTTTGCATCTGAATTTGATGAGAAAAATTTCTAATGAGTTGGATTTTGTAATGCTTGGTTTGGGATTTGATCCTATTTCGAAAAGAGATCAAATAAATTGGATGCCAAAAAATAGATATAAAATTATGAAAAATCATATGCCAAAAGTCGGGAAACTTGGAATAGACATGATGATAAGAACTTGCACCATACAGGTTAATTTAGATTATTCAGATGAAATGGATATGGTTAAAAAATTTAAAACTTCTTTGGCATTGCAACCTATTGCAACTGCTTTATTTTCAAATTCTCCATTTATTGAAGGTAAAATCAGCAACTATTCATCTTTAAGGGCATATACCTGGACAGATACAGATAGTAAAAGATCTGGTTTCCCAGATATTGTTTTTAGTAAAGATTTTGGATATGAAGCTTGGACAGAATATCTTTTATCTGTGCCAATGTATTTTGTTTACGACAAAGGCAAATATCATAACGCTGCTGGAAAATCATTTGCAAAATTTTTGAATGGAAAACTAGATGGATTTGAAGGTAAATTTCCTACAATGTCAGATTGGGAAGATCATGTGACTGTTGCTTTCCCTGAGGTTAGATTAAAACAATACTTAGAGATGAGAGGTGCGGATGGAGGTCCATGGAATAGAATTTGTGCATTACCTGCTTTTTGGGTAGGGCTTTTATATGATGAAAAAAGTTTAGATGAAGCGTTCCATGTTGCAAAAAAATTTATGAATGTTTCCTTGTTAGAAGAAAGTAGAATCTCTGTTGCTAAATTTGGATTAAATGGGATTATAGGTTCATCTAAAATAATTAATGTAGCTAAAGATCTTTTGAATATCTCTTATGAAGGTCTTAAGAGAAGAAATTTTAATGACAGAAATGGGGTGAGTGAAACACAATTTTTAGACCCATTATTAAATATTTTAGAAAATCAAGAAACATCGGCCGATGAGTTGTTAAGAAAATTTAATGGTGCTTGGGAAAAAGATATTAGTAAAATTTTTACAATTAATAACTAAATATTTGTTCCACCAATAGTAATGCCGTCCATCAATAATGTAGGTTGTCCAACACCCACAGGGACACCTTGACCATCTTTTCCGCAAGTGCCAATACCTTCATCAAGTTTAAGATCGTTTCCGATCATTTTAATTTTATGCATTGCATTTGCCCCATTACCAATCAAAGTAGCTCCTTTTATAGGATATTTAATTTTACCATTTTCAATCATATAAGCTTCTGAGGAAGAAAAAACAAAGTCACCACTAGTAATATCGACTTGACCTCCTCCAAAATTCACAGCATAGATACCCTTATCTACACTTTCTATAATTTCTTTTGGAGAGAAAGAACCATTATCTAGGTAAGTATTTGTCATCCTTGGCATTGGGCAATGAGCAAAAGATTGTCTTCTTCCATTACCCGTGGGTTCAACATCCATTAAATAAGCGTTTTGAGTGTCTTGCATATATTTTACAAGAATTCCATCTTCAATTAGTAAGTTTTTTTGTGAAGGTACTCCTTCATCATCAATTGTTAATGAACCTCTTCTATTGATAATTGTTCCATCATCAAATACGTTTACACCTTTAGAGGCAACTCTTTCTCCAATTTTATTTGAATATAGTGATGTACCTTTTCTATTGAAATCACCTTCTAATCCATGCCCAACTGCTTCATGTAACATAACTCCTGGCCAACCATGACCTAGAACAACAGGTAACTCACCGGCTGGAGCAGGTTTGGCATCCAAATTTAAAACAGCTAATCTTAACGCCTCTTTAACTTTTCTTTTCCAGTTTTTTTCGTCAATCCATTCATCATATAAAGATCTCCCTCCGCAGCCAGAAGACCCAGAAGATTTTTTATCATTTGATTCAACAACAATTTGAACATTCAATCTTACTAAAGGTCTTAAATCAGCATGATTTTCATAATCTTTTTTTAATATTTGAATATGTGAATAACTACCTGTTAGTGAGATTGACACTTGAACAACTCTATTATCTAATTTTCTTGCAAAATTATTTATCTTTTCTAAAAGCATAATTTTTTTTGAAAATTCTAAGTTTGTCAGTGGATTTTTAGAAATATACAATGGTTTAATGTTCTGATTTTTTTTATAAACTGTATCATCCTTATTTTTTGAGTTAATAATTGAATTAACTGTCTTTGAAGCATTAATAATATTTTCATAAGAAATATTATCTGAACATGAGAAGGCTACAGTATCGTCTTTAATAGATCTAAAACCAAAACCTTGAGATGAACTTTGTGATATATTTTGTATTCTTGAATCTGTAAAATACAGCGTTTCAAAATCTGTATTTTCAAAATAAAGTTCACCACCATTACAATTATTTAATGTAGTATTTACACAGTCAAACGTCTTAGTTTTAGAGATGTCATTATGTTCAAAAAATAATTTATCTGTTGCTTTTATTGTAACTTGTTCAGACATAATTCCTTAATTCTTTTTAATTGTAATACAATTTAAGCATTAATTGAAAAAAAAAAACATTTTTACTAGAAATTTTATTTAAAAAGATTAAATAATAAATATAAATAAAAAGAATTCAAATATGTCCAACTTAAAATTTTATATCTCACTCTTAACCATCAATTTATTATCCAATAATGCATTTGCATCTGAGCCTAAACCTTGGCAAATGGATTTACAACCACCATCTGGAATAATTGCTGAAACAGCAACTGATCTTCATAACTTTTTATTAGTTGTAATTACATTAATTTCACTTTTTGTACTAGCTCTTTTGGTTTATGTTTGTTGGAGGTATAAAGAAAATTCTAATAAAGTTCCATCAAAAACATCACATAATACAATTATTGAAGTTTTATGGACAGTGATACCAGTTCTAATCTTAGTTGTAATAGCTGTACCTTCATTTAAACTCTTATATCTTCAAGAGACAGATAAAAAATATGATATGGTCGTCAAGGTAACAGGTGCTCAATGGTATTGGAATTATGAGTATCCTGATGAAAAAATAAATTTTGACTCCTACATGATTGAAGAAGACAAAATTAAAGATGGACAAAAAAGATTATTAGATGTTGATAATCCATTAGTTGTTCCAGAGGGAACTAAAATAAAATTTCTTATTACTGGTAATGACGTAATGCATTCTTTCTTCATACCTTCACTGGCTGTTCAAGTTTATTCAATTGCGGGAAGAATTAATGAGGTTTGGACAGAGATACCTAAGGGTCCAAAAACATATTATGGTCAGTGTAATCAGATTTGTGGAGTAAACCACGCTTATATGCCTATCGTTTTGAAGTCTGTGTCGAAAGAAGATTATAAAAAATGGCTTGCTGATGCAAAATTAAAATTTGCTAATGTTGACAGCAATATCAAAGTTGTAATGAATAATGAAAAAGTAATTAAGGAGATCAATTGATGGCAACACTCTCTAAAACTGCTAATCACTCAGAACATCATCATGGTGCCCCTTCAGGTTTTGTTAAAAGGTGGCTTTATTCTACAAATCATAAAGATATAGGAACCATGTATATAATTTTTGCTATTATTGCTGCGTTCATTGGTGGTGCTATGTCTATTTATATGCGTGCTGAGTTAATGCATCCAGGTGTACAATATATGGCAGATGGGCATGTATGGAATGTTTTTACAACTGCTCACGGTTTAATAATGGTGTTTTTTGTTGTAATGCCTGGGCTAATTGGTGGATTTGGGAATTGGTTTGTACCAATTATGATAGGTGCTCCAGATATGGCTTTTCCAAGAATGAATAACATTTCCTTTTGGCTATTACCTCCAAGTTTTGTGTTATTATTATTGTCAGCTGTAATTGATGGAGGTGTTGGTGTTGGGTGGACTATATACCCTCCGCTATCTGGCTCTACTGGTTCACCAGGAATGGCTATGGATCTTGCAATATTTTCATTACATTTAGCTGGGGCATCTTCAATATTAGGTGCTGCTAATTTTATTACAACAATTTTTAACATGAGAGCTCCAGGTATGACCTTGCATAAAATGCCATTATTTGTTTGGTCTATGCTTGTTACGGCTTTTCTACTATTATTAGCTGTTCCAGTTCTTGCTGGTGCTATAACAATGTTGTTAACAGACAGAAACTTTGGAACTAATTTTTTTGTTGCAGAAGGTGGTGGAGATCCAATTCTATTTTTACATTTATTTTGGTTTTTTGGTCACCCTGAAGTTTATATAATGATATTACCTGCTTTTGGGATTGTAAGTCAGATTGTGTCAACATTTTCAAAAAAGCCAGTCTTCGGTTATTTAGGAATGGCTTATGCAATGGTAGCAATTGGTGTTGTTGGTTTTGTAGTTTGGGCACATCATATGTACACTGTCGGTTTATCTGTAGACACTCGTGCATACTTTACAGCTGCAACCATGGTTATTGCAGTTCCAACAGGAGTTAAAATTTTCTCATGGATTGCTACAATGTGGGGCGGTTCAATAACTTTTAAAATACCAATGTATTGGGCTATTGGGTTTATATTTTTATTTACAGTTGGAGGTGTAACAGGTGTTGTATTAGCTAACGCTGGATTAGATGTTATTTTACATAATACATATTATGTTATTGCTCATTTTCACTATGTATTATCCCTTGGTGCTGTATTTGGATTATTTGCAGGATTTTACTATTGGTTTTCAAAAATGACTGGATTTGAATATAATGAATTTCTAGCGAAATTACATTTCTGGGTAACATTTATAGGAGTTAATTTAACCTTTTTTCCTATGCATTTTCTTGGATTAGCTGGAATGCCAAGAAGATATATTGATTACCCGGATGCTTTTGCAGGATGGAATTATGTAGCTTCAATTGGTGCATTTGTAGGTGGCATAGGAGCAATTATATTCTTAATTGTCATTTTAGAAGCGTTTGTTAGAAAAAGGAAAACTGTCAACAATCCATGGGGTAAAGGAGGATCAACTCTTGAGTGGTCCGTATCTTCACCACCAGCTTTTCATACATTTAATGATCTTCCAAAAATAAGATAATTAAATTTAGCGGTATTCAATTGACAACTATATTACAAAATGATGGAGAAATTTTAGATAATAACATTTCTTCAATAAGTGATTTCTTCCAATTGATGAAACCTAGAGTTATGTCTTTAGTAATTTTTACTGCATTAATAGGTTACTTCTGTGGAGTGTTTTCAACAGAAACTATCTTAAATCCTTATTTATCTATGATAGGTATTTTAGCTATTGCTTTGGGTGCAGGTTCATCTGGAGTCCTTAATCAATGGTATGACAGGGACGTCGATTCAATGATGGAAAGAACCAAAAATCGTCCTATTCCAAAAGGAAAAATTGAACCATCAGATGCGTTAGCATTTGGCTTGATTGGAAGTATTTTGTCAATTGTAATCTTAGGTCTATGTATAAATTGGCTAGCTGGATTTTTACTTTTTTTTACAATAATTTTTTATGCGGTTTTTTACACTATATTTTTAAAAAGATATTCTTATCAAAATATTGTTATTGGTGGTGCTTCTGGTGCCTTTCCACCTGTAATTGGATATGTGTGTTCAACGGGTTCTTTTGGTATAGAGGCATTAATTTTATTTGGAATCATATTTTTATGGACACCACCACATTTTTGGGCATTAGCTCTAAAAACTAAGGTAGAATACAAATTAGTTAATATTCCAATGTTACCAAATATCAAAGGAGATAAATCCACTAAGTGGCATATTTTTTTATATACTTTAATACTTGTTATATTTTCAACATTGCCTTATTTTTTTGATTTTAATTCAATTTTTTATCTTGCCTTTAGTTTATCTCTTGGGTTCAAATTTATATTTGAAGCATATAATTTATTGAAAATTAAAAAATATGATGAAAGAAAAGTTTTTAACTTTTCAATAATATACTTATTTTTAATCTTTTCGTTAATACTTATAGATAAAATTCTTGTAAGGCTTATTTAATGAACGATTTTAAAACACCTAATTTCATTGAAAAATTTTATAAAGACAGAAAATCAAAAAACAACGCTATTTTACTTTTAATTATTTTTTTTGTCATTCTGTTTTTTTTTATAACAATACTTAGAATGAATATTACCTAAATGGAAAAAACAACCAAGTTTAAAAATATTTATTTTGTGTTCTACGTTTTCCTTTTTGCTTTTGGAATGCTAGGTCTATCGTTTGCATCTGTTCCTTTATATGATTTATTTTGTAGAGTTACCGGGTATGCGGGTACAACACAAAAAGCTTCTTTAGCGCCAGGTCCAAAAGTTGATGCTAGTTTGTATAAAGTAAGATTTGATGCAAATATTTCTCCAGACCTTAATTGGGCATTTGTTGCACCTAGTGATGAAATTCAATTAAAACCTGGTGTTGAAAAAATAATTTACTATACCGCTAAAAACTTATCAAATGAACCATCTACAGGAACAGCGTCATTTAATGTTTCACCTCCAAAAGCTGGTTCAGTTTTTATGAAAATTGAATGTTTTTGTTTTATAAATCAGAAATTGATGCCAAATGAAGAAATTAAAATGCCTGTAAGTTTTTATATTGATCCTGAAATTGACAATGATGATAATCTTAAATCTTTAAATGAAATAACTTTATCATACACTTTTTTTAAGGTTGAATAATTAAGATTTTCAAACCAAATTACTTTGATTTATATGTAATTTTAATTTATAAATATTCTATGGAGTATTTATGAGCGGAGATCAAAAACATCAATATCATTTAGTTGAACCAAGTCCTTGGCCTGCAGTTGGTTCTGCAGCTGGATTTACTCTAGTGTTAGGGTTAACAATGTTTATGCATGAATATGCTTATTCCGTTTACATTTTAGGGGCTGGTGTTTTAATGGTGTTAGCTACAATGTTTTTCTGGTGGAGAGATGTTGTTAGAGAGGCTGAATTCCAAGGTCATCATACCCCTATAGTTCAAATAGGCATGCGTTATGGGATGATGTTATTTATATCATCAGAGGTGATGTTTTTTGTTGCTTTTTTCTGGGCTTTCTTTGATGCAAGTCTTTATCCTGATACAGGTGTTTGGCCACCCGCAGATATCACAACTTTTGATCCTTTTGATCTTCCACTAATAAACACAATGATACTTCTTCTATCTGGATGTACAGTAACTTGGTCTCACCATGCTTTACAACATGGCAATAGAAAAGATTTTATAACAGGTCTAGTTCTTACAGTTTTATTAGGTGCAGCTTTTACCGCATTGCAAGCATATGAGTATACTCATGCAGCTTTTGGCTTCACAGACGGTATATATGCATCAACGTTTTACATGGCTACGGGTTTTCATGGGTTTCATGTTCTTGTTGGAACAATATTTTTAGCTGTATGTTTATTTAGAGGAATTAAAGGTCATTTCACACCCGAACATCATTTTGGTTTTGAAGCAGCAGCTTGGTATTGGCATTTTGTAGATGTTGTCTGGTTATTTCTATTTGTATGTGTTTATTGGTGGGGTGGCTAAAGTCTTTTAGTCTAATGAAATCAATTCAATTTCGTCCATTATTATGGCCAACACTATTTAGCATAGTTTCTTTTTTAGTTTTAATTTCACTTGGTACTTGGCAAGTTAAAAGACTATTTTGGAAAAATAATATAATTTCAAATTATATAGAAAAATTTGAAAAGAATAAGATTTTATATGAAAAATCATTTAAATATGATAGCACACAAGAATTTAGAAGAGTCTTAATTAAAGGAAAGTTTTTAAACAATAAAGAAACTTTAATTATAGGAAAAACATATGAAGGAAATGCCGGATTTCATATAGTTACACCAATTCTAACAAATGAAAATAAGGTTGTACTAATAAATCGTGGTTGGATTAGTCAAAAACTTAAACTACAAAAATCAAGACCATTTACTATCATTGAAGAAGAAGTTACTGTTGATGGAATAATTAGAAAGCCACAATTAAAAGGATATTTTGTTCCTAAAAATGATAAGGAAGGCGATTTTTGGTTTACAATAAAACCAAATGAAATAAAAAAAGCTCGTGAATTAGAGAAATATAGTTTTGAAGAAGACTTTTTTATAGATGCAATTAGAAATAAAAAAAATCGAAAATTACCTATTGCTGCTCTTGGAAATCCAAATTTTAGGAATCAACATTTGTCTTATGCAATTACTTGGTATAGTTTAGCTTTAACTCTAGTTATAATTTATTTTATATTTCATATTAAAGAGAAAAGATTAACATTTAAGAAAAGAAGATGATGACCGAAATTAAATATTTAAGCACAAGAGGTCAAGAATCTAATTTGAATTTTGAAGATGTTCTTTTGTCTGGATTGGCAAGAGATGGCGGGTTGTATTTACCAAATACTTGGCCAAGATTTTCTAATTTAGAATTAAATGAGATGAAAAATTTAGATTATATTTCTCTTGCCGAGAAAATAATTTCGCCTTTTGTTAGTAAAGAAATTAGATCTAAATTGTATGAAATGTGTAGACAAGTGTATAGTAATTTTAATCATGAAGAGGTTGTACCAATTAAAAAGTTAGATACTAATTTATATATCATGGAACTTTTTTACGGACCCACTTTTGCATTTAAAGATTATGCAATGCAATTTTTAGCTCATGTATTTGATTATGTTCTGAAAGAGAAGAAAAAAAAGATTTTAATTGTAGGTGCAACTAGTGGTGATACAGGATCTGCCGCACTTGAAGCTTTTAAAAATAATACAAATGTTGATTTATTTATTTTATTTCCAAATAACAAAATTTCTTTAATTCAACAAAAACAAATGACAACAATTTTTAAAAAAGGTTGTCAATCTGTAGCTATTGAAACTGACTTTGATGGTTGTCAATCAATTGTAAAAAGTTTATTCAGCGATTTGAATTTTAAAGATGAAGTAAAGTTGTCAGCGATTAATTCTATTAATTGGGTACGATTAATACCTCAAGTTGTGTATTATTTTTATGGAGCATTTAAGTTAGGCGCACCAAATAAAAAAGTTAATTTTTCAGTTCCAACTGGGAATTTTGGAAATATCTTTGCTGGCTGGGTTGCTAAAAAAATGGGATTACCAATTAATACTCTTATTTGTGCTTCTAACCAAAATGACATTTTAACTAGATTTTTTGATTCAGGAACTATGGAAAGAAAGTGTGTAGAAGAGTCTTATAGCCCCAGTATGGATATTCAGGTTTCAAGTAATTTTGAAAGACTTTTATTTGAAATGCTGGGAAGAGATAGCGATGCTCTTAATTTTTATATGGAACAATTTGAAAAAAATAAAAAATTTAATATTGATAAACCAATGTTGGAAAGATTTAATGATGATTTTGCAAGTTTTAAGGTTTCTGATGATGGAATCATAGATGAAATTAAAAATACTTATAACAAATCTAAATACTTGTTAGATCCTCACTCAGCTGTAGGTCTAAGAGCTGCAAAAACTGCAATTTCTGAGGGAAGAGTAGATGATAAAATTCCACTAATTTCTCTAGCTTGTGCGCATCCAGCAAAATTTCCGAAAGTGACAGAAAAAAGTTTAAATTTTTCTCCAGAAAATCCTCATTCTTTAGAACTAATTTTAGAAAAAGAAGAAAATTTTAAAATTTTAAATAATCAGATCCATGAAATTAAATCTTACATCAAGAACAATATGAGATAAATATGACAGCAAAAACAATTACCTTAAGTAATGGACTTACCATCCTTTTAGATCATTTTAATTCTAATACATTATCTATTGGATTGTGGTTGAATGTTGGAAGCGTAAATGAAAATAATAAACAATTAGGTATTGCACATATGCTTGAACATATGGCATTTAAGGGAACTAAAAATAGAAACGCTTTTGATATTTCTAAGGAAATAGAAGATGTGGGTGGAGACATTAATGCATATACAAGTAAAGAAAATACTGCTTATTATGTAAAGTTACTTCCTAGTAACTATGAGTTAGGCATCGAAATCTTATCTGATATTTTCCTAAACTCAACTTTTCCTAATGAAGAAATTGAAAGAGAAAGAGGAGTTATAATTTCAGAAATTGGTCAGTCTAACGATATGCCAGATGATAAGGTCTTTGATAAGTTTTACTCTTTAGCTTATCAAAATCAATCAATTGGAAAACCAATATTAGGAACAAAAGTTTCAGTTGGTGGATTTAATAAAGATGATTTAAAAGAATTTTGTAATCAATATTACAATCCGTCAAATTTGATAATTGGCATTAGTGGAAAATTTGATGAAAAGAAAATTATTGATCAAATTAAAAATAATTTTGAATATTTAAAGTCTGGTAGTAAAAGTATTAAACCTAAATATAAATGGAATTCTGGATTTTTCTCTGAAAAAAAAGATTTACAGCAGGCACATGTTGTTTTTGGAGTAGAAGGATTGAGCAATATAGATAAACAAAGATTAGACTTATCTGCATTATCAATAATTTTAGGTGGAGGAATGTCTTCAAAATTATTTCAAGAAATCAGAGAGAAAAAAGGTTTGTGTTACAGTATTTTTTCCTTTCAAAGTCAATTTTTGTCTTCTGGTATTTTTGGATTTTATTCTGCATGTAATCCAAATGATCTAGATGACTTATTAGAAACCTCTTTAAATGAAATTAAAAATTTAAGTAAAAATATTACTATTAATGATTTAGATAGAGCTAAAGCTCAATTAAGCTCAGGTTTTATTAGAGCACAGGACTTTACATTAAGTCGCTTAGAAAGAAATGTTAGGAGTCTTTTTACTCATTCTAAAATGTACTCTGAGGATTATATTCTAAATAAAATTAGCGAACTGAAAATTTCAAATCTTTTAGATTTATATGATAGAATATTCCAAAAACCCAAAACTGTTTTATCTATAATTGGACCAGATCAAAAAGATTTTTCAAACTTAAATTTATAATTTTTAAATCAAGCATTTCCATGATGTGGGTTTAACTTTTGCTTAATGATACCTGATTTTTCTATGCAAATTTCCCATATTTTGTTAATGTCATTATTTTGAAAAATAATTTCATTTGAATTTGTCATTAAATGCCATGAATTTTCTAACATCTCATTGTTAAATTGTTTATATCCCCAAACTGAACATCCAAGAAAAACTTTATAAAATTTAGGAGGTTTATTATTTGATATGTCTTCTAAAATTTTTAAAGAGGTTGTTAATCTGAGATTTTTATTTATTGTTGCACTACCTTCATATTTGCATTCACTTGAATGTAATATAAATCCTTGACCGGTATGAACTGGCCCACCTATAAACACATCTTGATTAACTAATTTATCATTTACGTCAAGTTTGATATTTTTTAAAATATTACTAATTTTTATGTTTTGCACAGGCTTATTGATTATAAGCCCCATGATAGCTTTTTCTGAAAACTCACAAATTAAGATTACTGTTTTTTGAAAAAATGGGTCAATTAAATTAGGCATAGAGATTAAAAGTTGACCAAAATAAGTATCATTCATATATATATTTTACACATAACATTAAATGAAAAAATAAAAATATATAAATATGAACATTTTTATAAAATTATTAAATTTAACAAAACTATGGATTATTTTAATTTTAATCTTGTCATCATCATTGCAAGCAAATTTATTAAATGAAAATAAACTTAATTATAAAGCAGACTTGCTGTTTGGCAACTTTAACGACAAACAAAATTATTTACTTGCTGGTATTAAAGTTAAGTTAGATAATAATTGGAAAATTTATTGGAAAAACCCAGGTGAAGCAGGTTTACCTCCCAAAATTGTATTTGATGAAATCAGTAATGTGTCAAATGTTGATCTTTTATTTCCAGAACCTAAAAGTTTTAAATTTTTTAATTTAGATACATTTGGTTATGATAAAGAAATAATTTTTCCACTAAAAATTTATGTTAAAAATCCTAAAAAAATAACTGTTGGAAATTTAAAATTTAATGCACAAATTTGTAACCAAATTTGCGTTCCTATCGAAGAAAATTTTAAATTAAATTATTTCCCAAAAAAATCACCACTTTCAAATAGTTCTATAAAAATAAATGAAGCTCTAAATAAAGTGCCTAAATTTTATAATTCACAAAGTAGTTTTTTTAAAAAAATTGAAATTAATAATAGTTTTGCCACATTTTACTTTACAAGACCTACATCAAATTTTCGAATGATTGTAGAAAATAAAGATAATTTTATTTTTCCACAAAGTTATCAAACTCATCAGAATATTAAAAGTAATTTTATAAAATTAAAAATACCTGCAGAATTAAAAAATGAAATTAAAAATGATCAATTAAAAATAAATTTTTTTTCAAATGAAATGAATTTTTATTTTAATTTTCCTGTAAATGATTTTTGGTCAACTAAAAAAACTTATTTATATTTTATTTCAATAGCTTTGTTGGCAGGATTCATTCTAAATTTTATGCCGTGTGTTTTGCCTGTATTGTCATTAAAAATTGCTAATTTTATATCAACTACGAGTAACAATATTTATACACTGAAATGGAGAATTATAAATCAAATCTTTGGTATTATTACTTCTTTTTTTATATTATTTTTAACTATTAGCTTTTTTAGAAATTTGGGAAATTCAATTACTTGGGGGTTTCAATTTCAAAATGATTATTTTTTACTTATTATTTCATTAATTATATTTCTATTAAGTTTAAACCTTTTTGGTTTTTATGAATTAAGGTTACCTTTTAAACTTAACCAAACTTTGTCTAGACTTAATTACAAAAGGTATGAAGATTTTTTTTCAGGTTGTTTATTAACAATACTTGCAACACCATGTACTGCTCCGTTTGTTGGAACAGCTGTAATTTTTGCTTTGTCAGGAAGTTATTTTGAGTCTTTTTTAATTTTCTTTTTTATGTCAATAGGGATGTCTATTCCACTCTTTCTAGTCCTCTTAAATCCTAATATATTTAATTTTTTCCCTAAGAGTGGGAAGTGGTTAGTTTATTTTAAAAAATCAATGGCTGTAATATTTATGTTATCGGGTTTCTGGTTTTTTTCTATTTTTCTTAATAATAATTTTAATAATATATTTGATTTTAATTATGATAGTCAAATTAATTGGAAAACTTGGAATTTAGAAAAAAACCCTAATTTGATTAAAGACTTAGTTTCAGAAAATAAAACAGTTTTACTAGACATCACTGCTGACTGGTGTATCACGTGCCAATATAACAAATTAAATGTTTTAAATGATAAAGATATTAAAGAAGTTATAAAAAAAAATGATGTTATTCTTTTACAACTAGATTGGACAAAAAAAGATTTAAATATAAAAAATTTCTTAATTTCGAAGGATAGATATGGTATCCCTTTCAATGAAATTTATAATTTTAAGTTTAAAGAAGGGCTCTTATTGCCAGAGCTTTTAAATAAAAAACAGTTAATTAATATATTAAATCAATAATTTATAATTCAGGAGATAAGAATGATTAAGGTTGGAGATGAATTACCTCAAGGTATTTTAAGAACTAAAACAGCGACTATACATGAATTGAAAACAGACGAATTGTTCTATGGTAAAAAAGTTGTTCTTTTTTCACTTCCAGGTGCTTTTACACCAACTTGTTCAGCAAAGCATTTACCTGGGTTTAAAAATTTATATCAAGATATTATAGATAAAGGTGTAGACAAAATAATGTGTTTTGCTGTTAATGATCCACATGTGATGAAGGCTTGGGCAGAACAAAATGAAGTATTTGGTAAAATTGAAATGATTTCTGACCCTGATGCTTCTTATACAAAGGAGATAGGTTTAGATTTTTATACCCCTCATATGGGTATTCGATCAGTTAGATTTGCTATGATTATTGATAATAAAGTGATTAATCATTTGTTTGTAGAAGAGCCTGGTGTTTTTGATGTATCAAGTGCAGAAAATATTATCAAATATTTGTAGTTGTATAATTTTCTATATTATAACTTTTTTGATTTTTCATTGACAAAACTGCGTATTCATCAGCAAGATTATTAAATGTATTATTTTCATGAGCTTTTACCCAGTTCCAATTAATTTTATACGTGTTATTCAAATCATTAAGCTGTAACCACAAATCTTTATTAGCAACTTCTTTTTTTTGTGAGGTTTGCCAGTTATTTTTTATCCAATTATGAATCCAGACTGTAATTCCATTTTTTACATAATTGGAATCTGTATATAAGTTAATATTTATTCTATGATCAATTGATTTAATAACATTGATTGTTGCCATTAGTTCCATTCTATTATTAGTAGTATTAGTCTCATACCCGGTTAATATTGAAATTAAATCATGAATGATAACGCCTGCCCAACCACCAGGGCCAGGATTTCCAGAACATGACCCGTCGGTAAAAATATCAATTTCTTCTTTTGAAATATCTAATTTAATCATACAAAAAATCTAGTTTATTTGAATTAAAGTATAATAATTTATCAATATACTCTTGTGGATCCTTCTTCTTTACATAACTATTTTCTGGTGTATTGTACCAATCAAATAATCTAGTAATAAGAAATCTCAAAGATGCACCTTTTGCAAGTATATTTAAGGAAAAAAGTTCATCTTTTGTTAAATTATCATGTAGTGTAAAACCTTTTATCAAATTTTTAACTTTTTCAATATTTAAAGTGTTATGTTGCTCAAAACACCATGCATTTATGACAATAGCTATTTCATAAATCTTTATATCTACGCAAGAAAAATAAAAATCAATTACACCAGAAACTTTATTATTCAAAAAAAATATATTATCTGGAAATAAGTCACCATGTATAATCCCTTTTGGTAAGTGAGTTGGCCATTTTTCTAGACAATCTTTTAAACTATCTTCAATCAAATCGTATAATCCATCTCTTAAAATATTAATTTCTTTTTCTGATATAGATTTTTTACAGTCTTGGAAGATTTTTTTACAGTCTTCAAGAGATAAACTATTTTTTCTAATCAAATCACAATATTTACTTTTGTTTTGAAGATTACCAATTAAATCTCCAATTAAATAACAATCATTAGGAGTAATTTTAACTTTTGGTTTGCCTTCTAAAAAATTAACTAAAATAAATATTTTTGTCTTAAATTTATTTAAAATTTTTCCTTCTTTATTCTTTAAAGGTTCAGGTGAAATAAAATTATTTTGATTTAGAAATTTCATCAAATTGATAAAAAAAGGTATATCTTTTGAATTAACTCTATTTTCAAAGATAGTTAATATAAATTTACCTTTTTTTGTTTTAATAAAATAATTTGTATTTTCTATACCATCTTGAATTCCTTGGAATTCAATCAAATTACCAATTTGATAATCACTTAATATGAATATAATATCTTCTTTACTTAATTTTGTGTAAACAGCCAATTTAAAAACTATCTTAATACTTTTGGTAAATTAAAAATAATATCCTCTTTAACAACTTCATGATCAATTAAGTTTACATCGAATTTTTTCTTTAATTTTGAAATTAAAACTTGAACTAATGTCTCTGGAGCAGATGCACCAGCTGTAAGACCAATATTTATTGAGTTCTTAAAATTTAATTTATTTAAAAAAACATTTAGATCATATTCTTCAGAAATTAAATACGAATTTGAAACTCCATTCTTTTTTGCCACCTCTACTAGTCTTTGGGAATTAGAAGAATTTTGTGCACCAATCACTAAAACATAATCACATACATTTGCCATAGATTTCACTGCTAATTGCCTATTGGTTGTAGCATAACAAATATCTTCAGTTGAAGGCCCTTTTATTCCAGGAAATCTTTGTTTCAAAACTTCAATAATTTCTTTTGTGTCATCAACTGATAATGTTGTCTGTGTTGCATATGCTAGATTATTTGTACCATCAATATATATATTTTTTGCTTCATTTAAATTTTCAATTAAAATTACATTTCCATCTGGAACTTGTCCCATAGTCCCAACAACTTCAGGATGATTTTTATGACCAATTAATAGAATTTTTCTGTGACTATTGAAATGTTTAATTGTTTCATTATGAACTTTTGTTACCAATGGACAAGTAGCATCAATTGATAACATTTTTCTTTTTTTTGCATTAATGAAAACGGATTTTGGAACTCCATGAGCTGAAAAAATTATTGTTGAATTTTCAGGAGCATCAGTTATTTCATCAACAAATATAGCACCTAAATTTTCTAAAGACTTAACTACATCTTTATTATGAACGATTTCATGACGAACATAAATGGGTGATCCAAATTTTTTAATGGCTTGTTCTACTATTTTAACAGCTCTATCTACACCTGCACAAAAACCTCTTGGTGAAGCTAGATAAAGATTTATATTTTGTTTTACCATGCGTCAAATTTGTTATATTACTTAATTATGATACTAGGATATTTGAATAGAAAAATAAACGTATTGTTACTTGTCTTTATTATAACCGGCTGTTCAAATATTAATACTAATAATTTAAATATATATGATGATATTTTTGTTTCAAAAGAAGTTAAATGTCCCTTAATTAATTCACCTAAGGGGTCAGAAGAACTAATTGCTATTTCTCAAAAAAATAATAATACGTCTTATATTGGGTTTAGGGGAATAAAGAAAAATTGTTCACTAAGTGGCGATAAAATTAAAATGAATCTTACTGTAAACCTTAGGTCAGTAAGAAAAAATTTTCAAAATAACGATTTAATTAAATTAAAAATTTCTTTAGTTTCAACAAACAATAATTTAGAAGAATTTGATAGAGACGATTTTGAACTTGGTTTTTTTCTTAAATCAGGTAGTGAAATCGTTGAAAGAGAATCAAATATGAGTGTTATCATACCTAAAAATGGTAAAGTATATATTGGATTATTTCAAAATTAACTACAGTTTTTCTTTAAGTTTTTGTTTAGAATCTGAATATAAGGCTTTTTGAATTTTGCTATCTAACTCGTTTTGAATATATACTTTTGCAGATTTTACAGATAATTCAGCACTTATATTTTTAATATAATTTATTGCCTCTGTTTGAGCATTATTTATTTTTTGTTTAGCTTGTTCTTCTTTTCTTTTAATTAAAATATCAGCTTTTTTAAGCGCATCAGTTTCAATTTTTTTAGCATTAGATTTAGCATCATTAATAATATCTAAAACTTGTTTGTTGATTTCTTTTTGTTTTTTTAAGCTTGCATTTAACTCAGCTTGTGCTTCTTCTCGAAGCTTTTTTGCTTCATTTAGCTCATTTTCAATCATTTTTTTTCTTTGATCTAGATTAGTGGTTAAAGCTGACCATAATTTTTTGCCAACTAAAACAAAAAACAAAATGAAAGCTATTAAAACCCACGCTGTTTGACTTAATCCCATTGAAAAACCTATATTAAAATTTTTACTTCTTGTTTAAGAATATTTGTTAGTTTACTTTTATTTGATTTTATATTTGTAGTTTTAGATATAATAAGATCAGAAAGTTCAAATGCTTCATTAAAAATATCTTTTAGAACTACAGACTTTTCTTTGTCAATATCTTTTAAAGATCTTTCAATTTTTTCATTTAACTTAAAATTTATATCCTTAATTGTTTTTTCAGAATTTATGTGACTTTCAGAAATAGCTTTTTCAATAATAGACTTGGCGTCAATTTTTGTTTGATCTAATTGAGCATTGACCTTTTCTAAAGTATCATCTGATTCTTTCTTAAGGGCTTTAGCTTTTATCAATTCATTTTGTAAATGCTGTTCTCTATCATTAATTACATCTGATATCTTTGGAGTTATTATATAAGACATCACAAAATACAAAATTAGTAAGCTAAGAATACTCCAAAAAATTAACGAAGGATAAGTTGTAAAATCTAGTTGAGGCAAGCCTTTTCCTGCTGAATATGCAGGGCTTACTATTAGAAATGTTGATAAAGCTAAATTAGAATATTTAATCATTAATACGCTTAGTTATTAATTTAAAAAGTATAAAGTAATAATAATGCTATAACTAATGCAAATAAGGCAACAGCTTCAGTAAGTGCAAATCCTAAAATACCAATTCCAAATACTTCATTTTTAGCGCTTGGATTTCTGCCAATAGCATTTACTAATGCTGCAAAGATATTACCAATACCTACGCCAACACCTGCAAGAGCTATTACAGCTAATCCAGCACCAATGAGTTTCGCGGCTTCCATTTCCATTTTAATTTCCTTTCTTTAAAAGTTAATGTAGATGTAACGCATCATGAAGATACATACAAGTTAAAATACTAAAAACATAAGCTTGCAATGCTGCAACTAAAAACTCTAAACCTGTTAAGCCAATTACAGCCAATAATGGTAATACGGCGCCTACTTTTAACACGCCTGAAGCAGATGTCATCATTATAATCAAACCTGCGAAAACTTTCATCATAGTATGGCCAGCTAACATATTTGCAAATAATCTAACAGACAAACTTACCGGTCTCATTAAATAGGATATTATTTCGATAGGTATTAGCAAAGGTGCAAGAGCTATTGGCACTCCAGATGGAAAGAAAAAAGTAAAAAATTTAAGTTTATGTTTTATTAAAGCTATTAATGTAACCCCGATAAAAATTATTAAGGCTAATGTTATAGTTACTATGATCTGTGATGTAAAGGTATAGCTGTAAGGGATCATTCCTAGAAGATTTCCAAATAAGATGAACATAAAAAGGCTAAAAATAAATGGAAAATATTTCTTGCCACCAGTACCAACATTTTCTTTAACCATATTAGACACAAATTCATATAATAATTCTACACTACTTTGATAACGGTTCGGAATTAAAGAACTTTTCTTAATTCCCAAATATAAAAATAAAGAGGATACTATTACTGACAAAACCATAAATAATGATGCGTTTGTAAATGAAATATCGTACCCAAAGGCCTCAAGAGGTACAAGTGTTTTTATTGTAAATTGTTCAACTGGTGACTTCATAATTAATTTTTTTTACCTTTATCAAAATAACCTATTTTTAAACCATTTCCTGACAACTGTCTCCAGAGGTTATATATACCTGCAAACGCTCCTAAAAAAAAGAAAATAATTAAAAATAATGGTTTTGTTTCTAGCCAATTATCAATAAGTAATCCTAATCCTGTTCCAATTATTAACCCTGCAACAAGTTCTGTAGCAACTCTTGATAATGTACTCAAAAAACTTTTATCAACAGATTTTTTATTTATTGATACATTTTTTTTTGAGAGGGCCAAATCAATTTTTTTATCTAATTCTTTGTTCATTATTAATTTAACTGGCTTCTTTAATTTCAACTGCTTTTTCTAAATCTACTGATAATAACTTACTTATACCTTTTTCTTCCATTGTCACACCAAGTAACTTATTCATTTTTGCCATTGTTAATCTGTGGTGAGTAACAATTAAAAAACTAATATCTTGTTCATCAGATAAGTACTTAAGCATATCACAAAATCTACCAACATTAGTATCGTCTAGTGAAGCATCTACTTCATCTAATATACATAATGGTGAGGGATTTGATAGATAAACTGCAAATATTAATGATATGGATGTTAAGGCTTGTTCTCCACCAGATAAAAGAGAAAGGGATTGCATTTTCTTCTCTGGTGGACTGGCAAATATTTCTAATCCAGATTGCAAGGGATCATCAGAACCAATGAGTTTTAATTCTGAATTGCCACCATTAAATAATTTTGTAAAAATCTTTTTAAAATTTTCATTAACTTCATCAAAACTACTACGTAACCTATTTCTACCTTCTTTATTAAGTTCTGTTATTCCATCTTCTAATTTTTTAATTGCAAGAGATAAGTCTTCTTTTTCATTTTGCATTTCTAAAAGTTTAGATTTCAGTTCATTAATTTCAATTTCTGCTCTTAAATTTACTGCACCTAAATTTTCTCTTTCACGAACAAGTCTCTCAACACTTGCTTCTAATGATTGAATTTCGTTTTGATCAACACTTCTTAATTTTATTTTGTCTTCATTAGCGTCGAGTAAGTCCTTGAGACTAGTGGATAATTTATCAGCAACTTTATCGTTAAGACTATCAACTTTAGATTTAATTATATTAAGTTCACTTTCCATTTTGATATTTTCAGTCTTATAAATTTCAAGATTAAGACTTTCATCTTTTTGTTCTTTTTCTATATCTCTAATTTCTGTTTCTTTTCTAACGACGTCATCTTCACTATTTTTTTGATCTTTAATTGCTTTAATAAGTTGTTCATCAAATTTTTTTATATTTTCTAACATTTGATCAGGTAGTTGTACTAAATCATTTATTTCTCTAGATAGATTTTCTTTTTTTTGAGATAAACTTTTACATCTCTCTAAAGATTGTTTTTTTCGTAATTCCCATTCTTTTTGCTCAATCAATAATTGGTCAAGGTTTTTATTTCTATATTCTTCATCAGAATTTATTTTTTTTTCATTTGATAATGCAACTTCAAAATCTGATTTAAGATTATCATTTTCGCTTCTGACTTTTAGTTCATGTGTTTGTAATTCACTAAGATTATCAAATTTATCTAATTGAATTTCTAATTCATTAATTCGTTTATCATTTTCTGCAGAAGAACTTTTAAATTCTTTGATGAAATCTTTAGATTGATTGATTTTGTTTTCAGAAATTGTGATTTCAAACTTTGTTTTGTTGATCTCTTTTTCCAGATGATCTATTTTACTGATTTCATCTAATTTTTTAAACTTTGTATTCTCAAAATCTTCTTCAATTTTTATAATTTTATTATTTATTTCATTAAGTTTTATTTCACTTTTATTTAAATTTTCTAATAAACTTTTATATCTTTTTTTTTGAACTAATCTATTAGCGAAGCTATTCCTGCCATTAGGAAGTTCAACATATCCATCCCACCTCCAAAGACCACCTTTTGGGGTTGTTAAGACTTGCCCATAAGTTAATTCTTTTTGAATTTCAAAAGCTTTTTCAGAATTTTTTACTAAACCGACACCTTTTAGTGAGTTTTTTAATATTTTATGATCATTAATATCTTCAGTTAAGGGTTTACAAGAATTTGGCAGTTTAATATTTTCGTTATTTTCAAAATTTCTCAACCAAAAATTTTTATTATTTTGATCTTTGTCACTTACTATAGATGCTGAGAGTGATTCTCCTAAAACATATGCGATCGGACCTTCAAGATTATTAATTTTTTCAATTGAACTCTCTAAACTATTTTTGTCATCTAATGTTATAAAATTCTTAATCGTTTCAATCTCAGTTTTAAAATTACTGACATCGGATTCTAAAGTGATTTTTTCTCCTTTAAGAGAATTAAAATTATTTTCTAAATTTTTAAGGTTTTTTTCAGTTACTCTGTTGGTCATAATAACTTGTTTGTATTCATTTTGAATTGCTTTAATCTTTCCCTTAAATTCTTTTAATCTCAGAGATTCATCCTGTGTTTCAAGAGATAAGAGTTTTTCACTATTTTTTCTCTTATTTTGAATTGCGATTTCGAGTTGTTCCTTTATTTCCTTTTTATTTGATGAAAGTGAAATAATTTTAGAATTTATATCTGTTAATTTTATTGTTGAATCTTCTAATTTTTTTCTAATTTGTGACGTATTTTTTTGTGCCTCTTCAATATTCTTAGAAAAATTAAAGCCCTTTTCATTTAAAGATTGGATTTCATTTGAAAGATATTTTATTTTGTTTTTTGCATCAGTAATAAATATATCTTCTCTATTATATTCTTCATCAATCTGCGTTATTTGGTTTTCAAGGGATATTTTTCTTTGATTATGAGAATTAATTTCTTGTTCTAATTTAATCTTTCCTATTTTTAAATTTTGAACAATTTCAGTTTTTGAGTTATCAATTTTTTTTAAAGATGGTAGTTCATTAAAAAAATTTAATTTTTTAGTTTCTAGATTACTAATTCTTCTTTGATAATCTTCAATAACTTTTGAATTTTCAGTAATTTTGTTTTTAATTTTGCCTTGTGAATAATCTAGCTCCATAAATTTGGTAATAAATAAAGAAGTTTCAGCTTTTCTTAATCTTTCACCAACAGATCTATACCTAGCAGCTTGTCTAGCTTGTTTAGATAAATCATTTATTTGGCCTTGAATTGTCAATTCAATATCTGAAAGACGATCTAAGTTATTGGCTGCAGAATTTAATTTTAATTGAGATTCATGTTTTCTGTTATGAAGACCAGTAATATTAGCTGCTTCTTCTAAAATATTTCTTCTTACTTCTGGCTTTGATTCAATTATCTCTGTGATTTTTCCTTGCCCTACTATTCCTGATGATTTTGAACCAGTGCCACTATCAGCAAAAATTAATTGTACATCTCTTGCTCTAGCATTTTTCCCATTAATTTTATATGTTGAACCTTTGTCTCTTTCTAATTTTCTAGAAATTTCTATTTCATTGATATTTGTGTATGGGTAAGGTAATTTTTTTTCTGAATTGTCTATTTTTATTATTACTTCAGCAAAATTTCTTGATGGACGGTCATTAGTTCCTGAAAAAATAATACTATTCATTTCTGGACTTCTCATTTGTTTTGGAGAATTTTCTCCCATCACCCATTTAATAGCTTCAACTATATTAGATTTGCCACAGCCGTTTGGTCCGACTACTCCAGTTAATCCAGAAGTTAAATTAACCTCAGTGGGATCTAGAAAGGATTTAAAGCCAATCATTTTAATAGATATAATTTTCAAGAAATTTACCTTTTAATTTAACAACTCAAAATCTTTTAGTTTTTTTACAAACTCGTTATATTTTAAGGACCCGGCGATAACATGTTTATCATTTATCACAAATGTTGGAGTTGAGGATATGTTAAATCGAGAGTTTTCCTTCTCCATCTTATTTAAAATTTTTTCCATTAAATCTTTATTATTTAATATTTCATTAAATTTTTTTTCTGATATGCCAAATAGCTTTGACAATTTTAAAAGTTCTGTAACAGGATCCTTTGAATATGCCCATTTTTTTTGATTTGATAATAACAAACTTGTTGTTTCGACATAACTTTCACTTGGAATTGATCTAGTTATAGAAGCTGCGAACATAGCAAGTCTATCAAGTGGGTAATCAATAAATTCAAATTTAACTTTTCCTGTATCAATAAGTTCTTTTTTAACCTTTGGGTATGTATTTTTATGAAAGCTTGCACAATGAATACATGTAAGCGAGAAATACTCTTTGATGACTATAGGTGCATTTTTTTCTCCAACAACAATTGAAGGTAATTTAATATCATTAGCAAATGACAAATTAAGTCCAATTAATAACTTTGCCAAGACTAAAAAAAATGTATTTAATATTTTAAAATTCATAATTTATGTATATATGAAACCTTTTTGTATGTATATCTTTAACTTAATTATAGCCATTTTTAATAATCTTTATTTTATCAATAACTTTAAATCCAAAAAAATTATTTGCTAAACTTAAAATTTTGATTTGTTCCATTTGAATTTCTAGTTCGAACCCTCTTTTAACTTCTAAAACTAAAGTACCATTTTTATTATTCTTTTTCGTAAATTGGACTTTAATAGGTTTCACAACATGAGAATATTTAGAGAAAATTTTATCCCAATTTAAAATTAATTTAGCCTCAAATAAGTTATTTTTACTTAGACAATTCTCAGCCAATGAATATGTTAGAGTATCTAATTTTTTCATAATTGATTTAAAACTTTTATGTATTAAAAATAAAGTATGCAATCATTAAAACTATCAGAAATAGTAATAAATTGGTATAAAAAAAATTTAAGAAAACTACCATGGAGGCCTAAAAATTTTAATCAAAAAATAGACCCATATATAGTCTTTATCTCAGAGTTTATGTTACAACAGACAACAGTAAAAACTGTTGTACCTTATTTTACAAATTTCTTGAAAAAATATCCAACTATTGAGATTTTGGCAAAAGCTAAATTAGATGATGTTTTAGCAATTTGGTCTGGATTAGGCTATTACAGGAGAGCAAATAATTTATATAAAAGTTCTAAAATTATCACTAATGAATTAAATGGTGTAATTCCAAATAATTATGAAGATTTAATTAAATTACCAGGCATAGGAGATTATACTGCAGCTGCAATTTGTGCAATTGCATATGATAAAAAAGTAGTTGTAATTGATGGTAATATTGAAAGAGTAATATCTAGATTATTTGAATTAGATTTAAGAGGGAATGATCTAAAGAAAAAAGTCAGAGAAATTCTGTTTTTACATATACCTGGTAAAGAGAATTCTCTATTTACACAGGGTTTAATGGATATTGGTGCAACTATTTGCAAGCCCAAAGTTATAAATTGTGAAAGGTGTCCTTTGTCAGAAAATTGTAGAGTTGCATTTAAAAATTTAGCAATCAATTATCCCTTTAAAATAATTAAAGAAAAAAAAATTAAACGTACAGGAAATTTTTATTGTTTAATAAATTCTAAAAAGGAAATTTTATTTTTAAAAAACATTAATCTAGGTTTGTTTGAAAACATGCTTGTTTTACCTTCTGATGGATGGCTTAAAGACAATCATAATGTAGATTTTAATATATTTTCAATAAAAGAAAGATTTGATTGCGGTGTCATAAAACATAGTTTCACTCATTTTGACCTTGATAGTAAAGTAATATTATTACAAGTAGATGATAATCAAATTAAGTTAAAAGATAATTTTATATTCATTAAACCTGAAAATTTAGATATGTTTAGTATACCGACTCTATATCATAAAATAATTAAATTAGTTTTAAAAAATATCTAGTGTCTAAAATGTCTCATTGATGTAAAAATCATAGAGATATTTCTTTTGTTAGCCTCGGCTATTACTTCATTATCACGAATGGAACCCCCAGGCTGAATTATGGCAGAAACTCCAGCTTCTGCAGCAGAAATAACAGTATCAGAAAATGGAAAAAACGCGTCACTTGAAAGAACACTTCCTTTTAAAGAAACATCTTTTTTTTCAGAATTTACCTGACATCTAATAAATTTATCTTTTGCTATCATAACAGAGTCTATTCTACTCATTTGTCCAGCTCCAATTCCTAAAGTTTGAGCATTCTTTGCAAAAATTATAGCATTTGATTTAGTATGTTTTGAAACAATCCAAGCAAACTTAAGATCTTTAATTTCATCATCAGTTGGCTTTTTGTCTGTAACAATTTTAAAATTAATTTTTTCGAGAGACCCAATATCTTTATCTTGAATCAAGAATCCTCCTGATATTGTTTTAATTAAGAGATCATTTTCAATTTCATTTTTATTTTTTTTGCAAAGCAATACTCTTAAGTTTTTCTTTTTAAATAAAATCTCTTTTGCAGTTTCAGTTATGTCTGGAGCAATTATGACTTCTAAAAAAATATTAGACATTTGTTTAGCCACTTCCTCAGTAAGAGTTCTATTTAAAGCAACTATTCCACCAAATGCACTTGTTTTATCTGTATTAAATGCGTTTTCCCAGGCTTTTGTAATATTCTGATTTTGTGAAACCCCGCATGGGTTGGCATGTTTAATTATGGCTACAGCTGGTTCATTGAATTCGTTTACTAATTCAAAAGCTGCATCAGCATCATTAAAATTATTATATGACAGTTCTTTACCTTGAATTTGATTAAAATGAGCTATTCCCGATTTACTTTGTTGATTGATATTAGTGAATAATCCTGCTTTTTGATGTGGGTTTTCTCCATACCTCATTCCAATTTTTTTGGTCAAATTTAGATTTATTGTCTCTGGTAATGTAGGTTGATCATTACTACTATTAAACCAATTTGATATTGATCTGTCATATTCTGCAGTAATGTTAAAAGCTTTTGCGGCTAAAGACTCTCTATATTCTAAATCTATCCCCTCATTTGAACTTAATTTTTCAATTAATAAATCGTAATCATTTATATCAACTATAACCGTTGTAAAAGCAAAGTTTTTAGCAGCTGATCGAATTAATGAAGGACCTCCGATATCAATGTTCTCAATTATTTTGTCATGAGAACTTAATTCTTTTCTAGTCTCATCAAATTTATATAAATTAACTATAACTAAATCAATACTTTCAATTTTAAGTGAATCTATTGTTTTGAGATCATTTTCATTATTTCTTCTATAAAGTATTCCACCAAATATTTTAGGATGAAGCGATTTTACTCTACCATCTAAAATTTCAGGAAAATTTGTTATCTCAGTAATGTCAATTACATCTATTGAATGAGATTTTAAATATTTTGCAGTACCTCCAGTAGATATTATATTTATATCAAGTCCTTTTAATTTTTTGGCAACAATTTCAATTTTGTTTTTGTCCGTTAAAGAAATTAGTGCATTTTTTATTTTTAATTTTGTCATTTTATTTCTCGAATTTTAAAGACCATTTTGTTATTAGCTTATTTAATTCTCTAATTTTGTTTAGTTCAACTAAAATCAATATTTGCTTACTAACATATCTTTCAGAATTCTGATATATTATAGTTTTCTCTATTTCAATATTATCTGAGGATGAAAAAAATTTACCAATAATTTTATTTTTTGAATTTTGAAGCAATAAATTTTGATTTTGTAATTTAATAGGATTAATTTCATGATGTAAATGAAATCTTATTGTAGCAAATTTTGATTTGACTCCATAATTACCTATAGAAAATATTTCGTCCTCTCCAATTAAATCTGAAGATTTTTTTGAAATAAAAAGTCTTCTTTTATGACCAATTCCAAAAAGAGATTTATAAGCGTCGTGTGATACTTGAACTAAATATCCATTTTCATCTTCATTCTTTTTTACTTCAAGGTGATTGATTTTTCTTAGACCTGATAAATCAAGGTTATTTCTATCATCAATTGATAGAGAGCTATGTGCAGCTGTTGAAGATATAGCTCTCAAATCATTATTATTGTTTGATTTAAAATAAAAGCTACCAACATTTGTTATAATTTTAGCTTTTTGATAAAAAAGTTCAAAAGCACATAGACTAGCCTTGTTATTTAAAATTTTATTATTAAAAAAAAGGTCTTTGTTTCCAGTATCAAGGATCATATTTAAATTATTTGAAGAAATGGAAATATAACCTGAGTGTCTAGCAAATGAAAAACTATGTTTGGTTCCACTTAATCGTTTTAAAGTTTCAGAAATTTTTTCTTTTTTTATTAATGAACCTGAGTTAAAGCTACAAAATGAATCCTTAGTTACACAAAAAATTTTAAAATAATCTCCCATAACCTTCACTAAGGTTTGAATAATAGGCGAGTTTAATTTTCTATTCGTTGCAATTGCCGATCTAATTTCTAATAAATCTCTTAAAACATCCAATTGGACCATAGGGCATCTAGATAAATGTCCTCCATCCTTTAAAATAAAATTTTCAGATAAAGTTTTCAGCCGATTCAAGAAAAAATTTATTTTATTTAAATCATTAAATAAAAATATATTTCCTATTATAAGGCCTTTTATTGTTTTGAAATTATATAAATTTGTATTTTTTTTTAATAAATAATCTAACAATTCAAATTGAATATAAATTGAATTTAAATTTTTTTTTTGAAATTTTATGTCACCACTTTTTGCGTACCATGAATAAGTCATACACATAATTGTAATTCTTTCGGCTATTAAATTGGGCTTAAAGGATTTAGAAAATAAATTTTTATTATTATCAATCCAATGATTGACAATTTTTCTAGCTATCGACCGGGTTTTCAAAATTCCACATGATTTAAGATCTCTTAAAAAGTCAAAGTTATCTATTTTCTGTATCTCATTGATAGGGTATTTTGCGTTTGTAATTAATTCTCCATTTTGAGAATTGCCACTCCAAATATCAGAGAAAATAATATGTGGGTCGTCTGCATCTATAAATTTTAATTTTTTTTTAAATAGATAATTTTTTATCTTATTTGAGATTAAATTTATCATCTAAAATTTTCTTTCAATTATTGCAGAAAAAAAACCATTAGTACCATTTAGATGATCATTTTGGTGTACTTTAAAATCAATAGGAAGAAATCTTAAATAACCTATAGTATTTAATTTTAAAGTTGTTTTTAAGTCTTGAATATATTGATTGAGATTTAAAATTTGAAAATTAGTGTTTGTTTTCAAAAATTTATTTACAATATCTTCCCCCTCTTCTTCTTCCAAAGAGCAAACAATATACATTAAGTATCCACCTACTTTAATATTTGATGCTGCATTTTTTAGTAATTCTTGTTGTATTCTTTGAAGCTTCGTTAAGTCAATAATATTATTTCGAATTAAAATATCAGGGTTTTTTCTAATTGTTCCTGTTGATGAACAAGGAGCATCAATTATTATTATATCTTGTTTTTCTGGGAATTTGAAAGTTCTTCCATCTTCCGAAATTAATTTTGATTTAAAATTTAGACGTTTCAAGTTGTCTGACATTATATTTAATCTTTTTTTATTTATATCATTACTTACTATTTCGTAACCATTATCTAAAAGTTGAAATGTTTTACCCCCAGGAGCGGCACAAATATCAAAGATTTTTAAAAACTCATCATTTTTATTTATTTTTTTTAAAAATTTTAATAGGTATTCTATGTGTAAATACGAGCTTAAATCTTGAACCCACCAAATCCCTCTATTGAAATATAAAATATCATTTATTTTTCCTTTATAATTACTCCTAATTACATTTGGATGAATTTCATGCCCATCTAAAAATTTTATTAAATTATTTTTCAATTCAATATTCATTTTTTTAGAACAAATTATGTCTAAGTATGGTTCCTTATTTAAAACTTTTAACATTTTTGTAGTTTTTATTTTTCCATATTGTTTTTCCCAACTATTTAACATCCATTTTGGATAATTGTTTTTTATATCCCAATTACTTGAAGATAGTTTGTCTTTTTGTCTAACTATGTTTTGTAGAACAGCATTAATGAAGCCTGAATATTTTACCCCACAAAGAATTTTCGATAAATCCACGTACGAGTTTAAAACTGCATAGTGTGGTGTTCTTGACCAAATAATTTCTGCCGTACCTAATAAGAGTATTCCATTTAAAAAGTATAAATTTTTACTAACTTGTTTTTTTACAAACTTTCTAAGAAAGAATTTTATTTGATTATGATTTCTCAATGCCAAATGGATTAAAAAGTAGATAAATGATCTATCTTTGGAATTTAAGCTATTAAAAGATTTATCATTTCTAAAAATATCACTCAGTTTATTTTTTTTAATAAAAAGCAATTCCCATATTTTTAAAGCAACAAATCTTATATTTTTTTTGTGTTTTACATCAGAATTCATATATATAATTATATAGCTCTATTTAAAATAAAACCGAAAGGGTTTTTATGAAACATGAAAAAAAAAATGAAAAAAAAATAATTTCAAGTAAAAATAAAAAAATTAATAACTCAGAAAAAATTAAAATTACTTCTTATAAGGAAATTGGGGGGCCTAAAGGTAAAGAACCTACTAGATACGGTGATTGGGAAAAGAATGGAAGATGTAGTGATTTTTAATTAAAATGGAAGATAGTTTAAAAACAGAGATAATAATTAAATCTGTATCTAAAATTGCACAACAGGAAGGAATTCCAGTTTTTGTATTAAAAAAGGGTGATCCAGATTCAGGGATTATTCTAATAAAAATTGATTTGTTGAACGGCAAAGGTCAACTTATAAGAAGAAATTATTCCTATTCTCTAAAAAAAAATAAATCAGTAATTGAATACATCAAGTTACATAAAGAAATAGAATTAGAATATCCAAAGCTTCAAAAATTAATTGAAAAAGAAATTAAAATTGACACTGATGCTTGGTTAGTGGAGATAGAGGATAAAAAAGGAAGAAATTTTTTTGAAAACATTTAATGTAATATTTTTTCTAATTCTTCATTTTTTTCATAAATTCCTAACAATTCTCCTTTAAATTTAAGAAGATTATACATTTGCTCTAAATTGTAAGTATTTATATTTAACTTCTTACCAATTTCAATTATTGAGCCAATTATAGGGTCAATTTCCAATGGTTTTCGTGCCTCTAAATCTTGTGCCGTTGAAGGTTTGTGGCCTTTAATTGAAGTTGCACCTTTAATTCTATCTTCAATTGAAACTCTAAACTTTATCCCAATTTCTTCGCCAACAAGTTTACATTCTTCCATCATTTTTTTTATTAAATTTAATATTGCTGGATTTTTCCCAATCTCATCGAGTGTAGATCCTGTCAATGCACTTAAAATATTAAATGAACAATTACCCCATAACTTAATCCAAATTTCATCTCTTAAGTTTTTCTTTTGTGGTGCTTTTAATCCACTATCAATTAAAATACTTGATATTTCTCTTAACCTTTCAGAAATCATTCTGTTAGGTTCACCAAGTGAAAATCTATCGCCTTCAGTATGTTTAATAATACCAGGTTCTAAAATTTCACAAGCTGGGTAAACTACACAACCAACGGCACTGTTTGGATTCAAGGTTTTCCAAATTTTTCCTTTTGGGTCTACACTTTCTAAATGTGTATTATCCAATTTAGTTTGAGTTTTTGCTTCGTGAAAATACCACCAAGGAAGTCCATTGACTGCGGATATAATAGTTGTATTTTCATCAAGTATAGGAGACAAATTATCTAATATCAGTGGTATAGATTGAGCTTTAACACCTATAAAAATATAATCTTGTTTCCCTAGGTCACTTGCATTTTCAGATATATCAAAATGAAATGATCTTTTGATTTCATTTTTAATTAAAGTTAACCCCTTTTTTTCAATGATTTCTTTATGTTGACCTCTGGCAACTATTGAAATTTTATTATTTGTGTTTTTTAATGAGCAAGCTAAATAACCACCGATAGCTCCAGCTCCAAATATACATATTTTTTTCATAAATTATTCTAGTCCAAATTTTTTGGCTAATCCAATTCTTTGTAATTTTCCTGTTGCACCTTTTGGAATATCTTCAACAATAAATATTTTTTTTGGAATTTTAAATTTGGCTAATTTTTCATTTGCATAGGATTTAATATCATCTTCCGTACAACTTTTATCTTCTTTAAGTTTTATTGCTACAGCAATATCTTCTCCAAGCATTTTATCTTTATATCCAAAGCATAACGCTTGATCAATTGGTGGAAAATCCATTAAGATATTATCAACCTCTAAAGGAGATATTTTTTCACCACCTTTGTTGATTATCTCTTTTAATCTGCCAGAAATTTTAAGATAACCATCTTCGTCAAAAAAACCTTCGTCACCAGTTCTAAACCAATCATTTACAAATGATTTTTTGTTAGCTTCACGATTATTTTCATATCCATTAGTAACATTATCCCCTTTAATACATATTTCACCAATTCCACCTTGGGGTAATTTTTCATTTTTATCATTCATAATACAAATTTCTGGACCTGCTGGCATTCCAACTAAGCCAGGTTTTTGAATAGCAGGAGGTAGTGGATTTGATGCCATTTGATGAGTTGCTTCAGTCATACCATAAGCTTCTATTACTGGTGTTTGAAATATATCATTTAATTGTTCAAAGATAGCAGGTGGTAGTGATGCAGATGATGATCTAATAAAGCGTAAATTAAGTTTTTTTGCTTTATCTAAATTTTTTTGAGCCCTAAGTAAAATTGCTTGATGCATTGTGGGTACTCCGGAATACCAAGTAATGTTTTGGGTTTCAGCTAAGTCTAAAAATTTAAGAGCATTAAAACCATTACTTGCACAAACAGATGCACCAACTTTTGCCGAAGCACTTAAAACAGCAATTAATCCATGTATATGAAACAAGGGCATTATATTTAGACAGTGATCATCAGCTGTTAATTTTAAACTTTTTGAAATATTTACTGCAGATGTAAAAATATTTAAATTTGATAACGGAACTATTTTAGGTCTTGAGGTGGTTCCTGATGTGTGTAGAACCAATGCCTCATCATAATCGTTTGGATTTTTATAATCAGTTTCTTTATCAAATAATTCAAACGTTCCAAAGGGTTGATTATCAGACATTTTCATTTCAAAAACAGGTATATTTAAATTTTTGGCGGCAATTACAGCTAAACTTTTTGAATTTGGTTCAACCAAGAGAAATTTAGGCTTGAGGTCGTCAAGATAAAATTCAAATTCTTCCTGTTTATATGAAGGGTTTAAAGGTGCTGCAGACATATAGCTTGAGATACTCAAAAAAGAACTTGCCATCAGAGGTCCATTTGGCAAAACAATTGCAGCCCTGTCACTATTTATTATATTTGTAGCAGCTAATTGACGCGATATTTTTTCGTTAAAAGTTTTAAATTCTCCATAAGAGAGATTTTCATTTTTTTCAGATGTAAGAAAAATTAGATCATCATTTTGTTGATTAATCATATTTCTAATTGTTTTTTCCATAATTCTCTCTTACAAATTAAAAATGACGAAGTCTATATACATTTTACAAATAAAAACTTTTAATAATTATTATATTTAGAAAGTGATTTTATGAAACAGATAATTGATAATATAGAAGCATTTGTTTTAACAGGTCCAGATGAATCAAGACCGCACTGGGTAAGTTATTTTATCGTTCCAACAGCAAATGAGTTGTTGGTTAAAGTCAAAACGAAGGAAGGCATTGAAGGCTTTGGTATATGCACTGTTTATGCTGATATAAATCCAATTATAAATACAATAAAATCAGGGTTTTTAGAACAAATTATTGGAATGGATGCAACTTCACCGGAGAAAATTTACGATAAAATTTTTAGTATGACAGCAAAAAAATTATCTTTTGAAAAAAAATGGAGTAAAGAGACTTTAATAAGAATATCTGCTGCTATAGATATAGCATGTTGGGACATAATAGGAAAATTTTCAAATCTTCCTCTTTATAAATTGTTTGGTGGATATAGAGATCAAGTACCTTGCTACGTAACCTGTGCCTATTATAGAGATGGAAAAGATAATATAGAGTTAAGAGATGAAATAAAGATGCTAGTTGAACAAGGGCATAAAGGTTTCAAAGGTAAAATAGGAGGTTTATCTTTAAAAGAAGATATGAAAAGAATGGCGATTGTTAGGGAAATCATTGGAGAAGATAATGATCTGATGGTCGATGTTAATAGAGCTTGGGATCTAAAAACAGCAATTCAAGGTGCAAAGGAATTAAAATCATTAAATCCGAGATGGCTCGAAGAACCTGTCAGATGGTCAGATGATAGACGTGAATTAAAACTATTATCTCAACAAACAGATATTCCACTATCTGGTGGTGAGAGTGAAATAACAATTTATGGATGTAGATCAATTTTGGAAGAGCAAGCAATTCAGATTTTGCAATTTGACTGTACTATGTTTGGTGGGTTTAGTGGTGGAAAAAAATTGTCGGCCTTATGTGAATTAAATCACGTAGATATAGCACCACACCATGATTGTTTTATTCATGCTCATATTGTTGCAGCTAGTCCATCTGGTTTGATAGTTGAATCTTTTACAGACCCAGAAAGAGATCCTCTTCAAGCTGAACTTTTTGAAAATCCTCCAAAAATTGAAAATGGTATTTTATATATGAATAAAGAACCAGGCTTGGGATTAAAGTTATCTTCAGATGCTGTTAATAAATTTGGTAAAAAAATAAATTAGGTTATTTAATAAAATGACATTCTCTATTGCCCCAATGATGAAATGGACTGATCAACATTGTAGATATTTCCATAGAATTTTAACTAAAAAAGCAATTCTATTTACTGAAATGATTTCTGTTGATGCAATATTATATGGACCTCAACACAAACTTTTGTCTTCAAACTGCTTTGATAACTCAACTGTAATTCAAGTTGGGGGGAATGATCCTAAAAAATTGGGTAAAGTTGCTAAGATTGTAGAAAAATATGGATATACTGAGATCAACTTGAATATAGGTTGTCCTTCAAACAGAGTGAAGTCAGGTAATTTTGGAGCCTGTTTGATGGCAAGTCCACAAATAGTATCAGATTGTGTGAAATCAATAAAAAATAATTCAAACCTTAAGGTATCAATTAAGTGTAGAATTGGAATTGATGACATGTCATCTCTGGATCTTGATAGGTTTGTGTCAATTACTTCCAACGCGGGGGTAAAAAAATTTATAATACATGCTAGGAAAGCTATATTAGGAGGTTTAAGTCCAAAACAAAATAGAGAAATACCACCTTTAGATTATCAAAGAGTTGAAATATTAAAAAAAGAAAACAATGATTTAATTTTTATCTTGAATGGTGGAATTGTTTCGTTAGAGGCTGGAATTAAATATACTCGTGATTTAAATTTAGATGGCTTTATGATGGGAAGAGAAGCTTACAAAAATCCTTATATTTTAAGTTTTGCTGATAAATTAATATATGGAGCTTCAAATGGAGAAAATATATCTAGACGAATGGTTGCATTTAAAGTTGCTGATTATATAGATCAATTTTTGTTCGACAATAATGATCATTTAATAACAAGACATATTTTGGGTCTATATAATAATATGTACTGTTCTCGCGAATGGAGAAATAATATTTTAGACAAAAGTTCTTTTAAATTAAAAGGCGATAAATTAAGATTTGCTACGGATAAGATAGAAAAAATGATCTCTCTTAGACAAGCTGCATAATAAAATTAATGGAGAAATAAATGGAAAAAAAAGAGTCATATAGATCCTTATTGGAAATGGGACCATTGCTTTTATTTTTTGGCGTTAACTATTTTTATGGTATTTTCGCTGGAACAGCTGTTCTTGTTTTAAGTACTATAATAGCATTAATTATATCTTGGTATTTTTTTAAAAATATTCCGATGTTAGCAGCATTTGGCTGTTTGGCAGTTGTTTTGTTTGGTGGCCTTACATTATTTTTTGATAATGATTTTTTTATTAAAATTAAACCAACCGTAGTTTCCTTAATTATTGCTTTAATATTATTATTTGGACAATTTTTAGGAAAAAACTTTTTATCTGTTGTAATGAGGTCTTCAATTAAACTGGATACGATAGGTTGGAATAAACTGACTTGGTTATGGATCGGAATGTTTATTGTAATGGCAATAGCAAATGAAATCGCATGGAGAAATTTAAGTACAGATGATTGGGTTTCTTTTAAGGCTTTTGGTATACCTGTTTTGTCAGTAGTATTTGGATTATTTTCAATTCCAATAATAAAAAAATATCAACAAGAATAAATTATTTAATACTTAATTCATCTTTATAGATTTGATACCATGGGCCTTTATCATCAAGATTTTCAAGTATTTTTAAAAGTAAATTTTTAGACTTATTTTGGTTTCCATTTTGATTGAAATATTTAGCTAAAATAAAATTTGCACCTGGATCATTAGGGTTCTCTAATAAAACTTCATCAATCATTTTTTTTACAAATTCGTTTACAATTCCATCATTCTTTCTTAAATATGCTTGTGCTAGTAAAGATTTAACATTCTTTATAGGATTAATTTTAATAATTTTCTTTAAAGTTTCTATCTCTGTTTCAATGTCTTGAATGATGGCTGCCATTGATGCTTTTGCTAATAACAGATTTAAGTTCTGTGGATCAGTTTGTAACAGTTTATTTATTATCTTTAAGTCATTTTTAGTTTTTTCTATCCTTTGCTTTTGCTCTTTTTTAACAAGTTGTTTTTTTTCTTTAATTTCTAAGAGCATAGATTTTGATATATTTGGAGAGCCTAAAAAATAGTAAGTGATTGAAATTGAAATATATGAAAGTATAAATAAGCATAAATAAACTGAAAGAAAATTTATTTTTTTAAACTTTTTAATTTCATTTCCTTTTATTAATTTTGGTAAAATAATGAAAAAAATTAATCCTACAAAAATTAAAATAAAAAGATAATTAATCATTTTTTTTTAATTTTAAAAATTTAAAAGTAAAAAATATAAGTCCACTAATAATTAGTAAAAAAGGAAGAATCCATAATACTAGGGTATTTATTTGTAAGGGTGGCTTGAAAAGTATATATTCACCATATTTTGATTTCAAAAATTTATAAATAAATTGATCTGATTTGTTGTCTTTTAGATGTATCTGGATTATTTTTTTTATATCATTTGCAAAATCAGAATTTGAATCATAAATGCTTTGATTTCTACAAACCAAACATCTTACATTATTTGAAATTTCATTTAATCTCTTTTCTATAGTTTGTTCATTACTTTGAGAAATTTTTGGGTAGGTGAAACTAGTAGAAAAAACTAAACAAAATAAAATCAATAATTTAAAAATTTTTTTATCTTTCATTTTTTATTAAACCGTAGATATTTTTTTCTAATTCATGAATGTCCAAGGGTCCAGTATATTTATAAATTATTTGACCTTTTTTATTAATTATAAAAGTTTCAGGAATTCCATAGACACCCCATTCAATTCCTAATAATCCATCTTTATCAATACCAATTTTATCATATGGGTTACCGTAAGATTCTAAGAAATCTAAAATATTTTTTTCCCTATCTTTAAAAGCAACTCCAAAAACAGGTATTTTTTTTGATAACAATTTTATAGATGGAGCTTCTATTTTGCATGGTAGACACCATGAAGCAAAAAAATTTACGGCATACAGATTACTATAAATATTTTTAAGTTCAATAATTTCATTTTTTTGAAAAAGTCTTATAGGTTTCTTTGGGATATTTTGATTTAATAATGGTGATTTAAGTTGATCTATTTTTTTATTTTCTTTACTTATGTTTAAGTTAATTGCGAAAATTAACATAAAAAAAGTTACAATTAATAAAGGTAAAAATTTAGAAAGGTTTATCTTCAACTTATATGTACTTTCTGTTCGCACTAGAAAATAAAGATAAAATTCCACCTATAGCCATTATAAAAGCACCAAACCAAAGACATTTTACAAGAGGGTTAAAGTATGCTTTTACTACCCAACCCTCATTTAGATTGCCTTCTCCCATAGTTACATAAATATCACTTAACATAAAATTAAAAATGCCTGCTTCAGTTGTTTTAGTTTTTTCTACAGGATAAAATCTTTGTTCTGATTTTATCTTTCCAACAAAATTTTCAGCCTTTGTGATTTTAAATAAACCAGTTTCAGATAAGTAATTATCTATTTTAAAATTTTTAACATTTTCAAGTTTTACACTATAATCTCCAACAGCAATAACTTCATTTATTTTAATTTGGCTTGAACTTTCTTTTTTGAAGAATTGTTCTCCTGTTACTCCAAATAGAAAAATTGCTAAGCCTAAATGAGCAACTAACATACCATAATAATTTAAAGGTAATGATTTAAGATTTTGTAATTTTTTAAAAAATGTAAATCCAACTGAAAAAAATAAAAGAATTGATAAATAACCACATATTATTCCAAAAACAGAGGTAGTGTTAAATTTAAAAATGATGAAGCTAGAAATAAAAGCTAAAGTAAATATTATTAACATATTTCTGAACAAAGATTTTTTTGGAGTCTTTTTCCATCCAAGAAATGGAGCGAAAGCCATAATAATTATAAATGGGATCATTATTGGAGAGAATGTTGCATTGTAATATGCTGCTCCTACAGAGATTTTTGAACCTGTTATTGTTTCTAAAATGAGAGGGTATAATGTTCCAATTAGAATTGTTATTGTTGAAGTTATTAAAAATATATTATTTAAAAGAAGTCCTGTTTCTTTTGAAAATAAGAAATACTTTGTATCAATTCGATGAGTATTCTTAAATCCATATATTAGTAATGGTACTAGAGTAGATAAAGCTAATATGATCAGGATAAATACTCCTCTTGTTGGATCTGAAGCAAAAGCATGAACAGAAGTTAATAGTCCTGACCTTACAATAAACGTTCCTAACAAAGAGAAAGAAAAGCCAAAAATTGCCAACAAAATTGTCCAATTATAAAATTGGTTATTTTTTTGTGTTACAGTAATTGAATGAATCAATGCAGTAGATATCAACCACGGCATTAGGGAAGCGTTTTCAACTGGATCCCAAAACCACCATCCTCCCCATCCTAATTCGTAGTAAGCCCACCAACTACCTAAAGCAATGCCACTAGTCAAAAAAGCCCATGTTAGAAGTGTCCAAGGTTTAAGATAATTAAACCAATCAAATTCAACTTTTTTGTTTAAAAGAATTGCAATAGCGAATGAAAATGATACCGACAAACCTACATACCCAATATATAGCATAGGTGGGTGAAATGCTAATCCAGGATCTTGCAATAAAGGGTTTAAGCCAAATCCTTCTAATGGTGGGTCTATATTCCTTGAAAAAGGATTTGAAGTGAATAATAAAAAAATACAGAATAAAAAAAGAATAATATTTTGAATACCTAATACAGTTATATGAAATTCAGTAGATTTTATAGATTTACTTTTTGCAATTAAATATGTGAAGAAAGATAAAATTAATATCCATAACAAAATTGAACCTTCGTGATTACCCCATAATCCTGAAATCTTATAAATTAAAGGTTTTGTAGTATGTGAATTATTGACAACCAGATCTAATGAAAACTCAGAATTAATAAAAGCATATTCAAGAATTAAAAACGAAATTAGAACAAAGAAAAAACCAATTTTAGAAAAATTTTTAATCAATGTAGAAAAAAAGGAATATTTTCCGATCAAATTAAAAGCAAAAACTCCAGTTGATAATAAAGATAAAAAACTAGCTATTATGATGCTGATATGACCAATTTCATAAATCAATTCAATTTCCCCTTCCACTTTCCATTTTTCTTCAACATATCTGAAACTTCTTTTGGCATATAATTTTCATCATGTTTCGCTAAAATTTCAATCGCACTAAACTTCTTATTTTCTATTTTACCTAATGCAACAATACCTTGTTCTTCACGAAATAAATCAGGCAATATTCCATTATAGATTACTAATATTTCATCTATTCCATCATGTATTTTAAAAGATATTTTTTTACCTTTTTTTAAAATACTATTTTCCTTTACTAAGCCACCAATTCTAATTCTTTTTGATAAATCAATTTCATTAGATAAAATTTTTTTATTTATGTCAGTTGGAGAATAAAAATAGACAATATTATCTTCTAAAGATTTTAAAACTAAAAATGTTGATAAACCCAGAAGAGTTAAGAAAAAAAATAAAATAATTAATCTTTGAGATTTTGGTTTCATTTTACTTAGAATTTTTGTTTTTTAAACTTTTTAACAAGTTTGAAGCTTTTTTGTATCTTGCATTAATAATTATAAAATAAATTAATATTGACGTAAAACTTATAGAATAACTCAACCAAATATATAAATTATACTTTCCAAAATCTAAAACATCAAACATCTAATCATCCTAATTTAAGTATTTCAGATTGATATTTTTTGTATATCAAGTTTGTTTTAATATTTATTAAAATTATAAAAATTGACATAAATAAAAATCCTAACAACATAATAACTAGTGGAAGCAACATCTCTTGATTGATTGAAGGACCATCAAATCTAATAATACTTGCTGGTTGATGTAATGTATTCCACCAATCAACTGAAAATTTTATAATTGGAAGATTAATCATTCCTACTATTGCAAGGATTGCTGCAGGTTTTGAGCCATCAATTTTTCTTGGAAATGCATTTGAAATACCAATGTAAGCAAAATAGAATATACATAAAATTAACATAGATGTTAATCTGGCATCCCAAACCCACCATGTGCCCCACATTGGTTTGCCCCAAAGTGAGCCTGTTAAGATTGTTAAAATTGAAAAAATAAGGCCCAAAGGTGCAACGGACCTAGCTATAATATCAGCAAAAGGATGCCTCCAGATTAGAAAAAATATACTTGCAATACTTATGCTTAAATAAAGAAAAGATGCAAACCATGCAAAGGGAACGTGAATATACATTATCCTAACAGTATCACCTTGTTGATAATCTTCTGGGCTATTAAACAATGAAAGATATAAACCAATAAAAATAAATAAGAAACTAAAAACTCCTATACTAAATTCTATAGGTTTTATAAAATTTAAAAATCGATTTGGATTGGCTAAATAGTTAATCATTTATCTTTACTTTGTTAGTGCTATTTTTATTGAATAAGCTGAAATTAAAGGTGAAATAATTAGCAAAATTAAACAAACTGTAATTAATAAATACAAGTTTGGTAACGGGTCATAATTAGACTTCACTGCTTCGACAACTCCATTTCCAAATATAAATATAGGAATTGCAAGAGGTAATATCAACAAAGGGGATATTAGATTATTTGATTTAGTACCAAGTGTTAAAGAAGAACATATTGAACCAATTAAACAAAATCCTAAACTGCCAATCGCAAATATAATAATGTTCCAAAAAATTATTAGTAAGGGGATGTTTAAAAGAATAGAAAAGATTGGAATAAAAATTGTTAAAGGAATTATTAAAAAAAACCAAAATACAAAACATTTTATTAAGATTATAATTTCTAATAGTAATGGGGAGTAATAATATTGTTCTAGCCAACCATTTTTATAATCACTAATATAAATTTTATCTAATGTTGGAATAATTGATACTATTAAGGCTATCCAAACAATTGCATTAGAAACAAGAGTAAGTTTTTCTTCTGATGGCCCCACTGTTAATGGAAATAAAATTATGATTGCTATCATAAAAACGATCATATTAATAAAATTATTTATTGATCGTAAATAAGATTTAAATTCTTTTTCCACTAATGCTATTAAAATATTTTTAAAATTAATTTTCATAGATTTTTATAGTTTGATTATTTTAAAATTTTTATGATTAATTTTTTTTTCATGAGATGTTTGTAAAATTGTTCCATTCATGTTTATGAACTTGTCCATAATTTTTTTTAAAAAAAGCTTACCATTTTGATCTAAATGATTTAAAGGTTCGTCAAGCAACCAACACTTCAATTTAAAACTTTCGTCAAAATTTAATTTAGACAATTCAGCTTTTTTTTTAATTCCTGAAGAACATTCGGAGACAAGAAAGTTTTTATATTTAAGTATACCGAAATTTTTTAAACTTTTTTCAATTTTATCAGTGTTAAGATCCCATCCTTTGAGGCCGCACCAAATTTTCAGATTTTCTTCAATGGTAAGCTCATCACTTAAAGAACTATTTTGCTTTATTAAGATATGTTCATTTAGCCAATCATTTTTTTTTAATTTACCAAATCTAATAATTGTTCCTCTATCTTCTTGCAATAGAGTGGAGATCATCATTAAAAGACTAGTTTTCCCTGATCCGTTTTCACCTTTTATGATGTTTAATCCTGGACACAAAAACTCTATGTTAAGACTAGAAAAAATAGTTTTTAATCCTCTAGTCAAAAATATATCTTTTAAAATCATATTATTTTTCAATGTAGTTTTCATGTTACAGTTAAATTATTCTTAAAGCATATATAATTATTTGATACTATTTTAACTAATTTTTTTAATTTAAAATAAAATATCTTTCAATCTACTAAGAACTCTTTTTCAGATACATGATTAAGTTACTTTTTAAAGTTCAGTAAACTTGACGTTACTGTTAGTAAAAAGTTATATTGATATAAACATTTTTTAATAATATTTTCATAACCAAAAAAATTAAAATACGGAATTGTAATGGAATTATACAAAAATTATCTTGACGAAATTGAGAGTAGAAAAAATCAATCTTTAAAACCAAAGCCAATCGATGATGGATTATTACTAAAAGAAATTATTTTTCATATAAAAGATAATACGAGTAAATATAGAAAAGATTGTCTTAATTATTTTATATACAACACCTTACCAGGCACAACTAGTGCGGCAGAAGAAAAGGCTATATTTTTAAAAGAAATTATCAGTAATAAAATATCTGTACATGAAATATCAATTGATTTTGCATTTGAGCTATTATCACATATGAAAGGTGGACCTTCTGTAAAAGTTTTACTAGATTTTGCATTAGGTGAAGATATTGTTTTAGCTACAAAAGCTCTAGATATTCTCAAAACACAAGTTTTTTTATATGATGCAGATACCTCAAGAATAGAAGAAGCTTTTAAAAAAGGGAATAATATAGCAAAGCAACTTTTAGAAAGTTATGCTAAAGCAGAATTTTTTACAAATGTACCTGAAATAGAAGAAGAAATTGAAGTTGTTACCTATGTTGCCGCTGAAGGCGATATTTCGACCGATTTGCTTTCTCCTGGAAACCAAGCCCATTCCAGAGCTGATAGAGAATTACATGGCAAATGTATGATTTCTGAAGAAGCTCAAGCTGAAATTAAAAAATTACAAGAAAAGCATCCAAATAAAAGAGTAATGCTTGTTGCAGAAAAAGGAACAATGGGAGTTGGATCATCTAGAATGTCTGGAGTTAATAATGTTGCATTATGGACTGGTATTCAAGCAAGCCCATACATTCCATTTGTTAATATTGCGCCAATTGTAGCAGGAACTAATGGTATTTCACCTATATTTCTTACAACAGTTGGGGTAACAGGTGGAATTGGAGTTGACCTTAAAAATTGGGTTAAAAAAATTGGTTCAGATGGCAAACCTATACTTAATAATGATAATAATCCTGTTTTAGAAGAAAAGTACTCAGTAGAAACAGGAACAATTTTAAAAATTAATTCTAAACAAAAAAAGCTGTTTAATGCAAATGGAGATGAAGAGCTTGCGGATTTAACATCTTCTTTTACTCCACAAAAATTAGAATTTATGAAAGCAGGGGGTTCCTATGCAATAGTGTTTGGAAAAAAGCTTCAAAATTTTGCCTGTAAGGTCTTGGATATAGAACTTAATTCTGCTTTTGCACCGTCCAAAGAAATTTTTCACAAAAATCAGGGTCTAACTGCTGTAGAAAAAATATTTAATGCTAATGCTTTAGGTATTAAAGAAGGTTCTGTTTTACACGCAGGCTCTGATGTAAGAGTAAAAGTAAATATTGTTGGGTCTCAAGATACAACAGGATTAATGACATCACAAGAATTGGAAGCAATGGCTGCAACTATAATTTCACCTTCAGTTGATGGTGCCTATCAGTCAGGATGTCATACTGCTTCAGTTTGGGATTTTAAAGCACAAGAAAATACTCCTAAGCTTATGAAATTTATGAATGATTTTGGACTTATTACAGGAAGAGATCCAAAAGGAGTTTATCATTCCATGACTGACGTTATACATAAAGTTTTAAATGATATAACAGTTGATGATTGGTCAATAATCATTGGAGGAGATTCTCATACCAGAATGTCCAAAGGTGTTGCTTTTGGAGCAGATTCTGGAACAGTTGCTTTAGCTTTAGCAACTGGCGAAGTGTCAATGCCAATACCTGAAAGTGTAAAAGTCACCTTTGTCGGAAAAATGGCTGATCACATGGATTTTCGTGATATTGTACATGCAACACAATCTCAAATGCTTCAACAGTTTGGAGATAATATTTTTCAAGGAAAAATAATTGAAGTTCATCTTGGTACTTTATTAGCAGACCAAGCGTTTACTTTTACTGATTGGACTGCTGAAATGAAAGCAAAAGCTTCAATCTGTATTTCCAATGACAATACTCTAATAGAATCATTAAAAATTGCTAAGAATAGAATTAAAGTGATGATCGATAAAGGCATGGATAATGATAACAAAATGTTAGAAAACCTTATTAAAATTGCTGATAAGAGGATTAACGAAATCCAAAATGGTACTAAGCCAGCATTAGCTCCTGATGATAATGCAAAATATTCTAATGAAGTAATTATTAATCTAGATGAAATTAACGAACCAATGATAGCTGATCCAGATGTTAATAATATTGATGTTTCGAAACGGTACACTCATGATACAATAAGGCCAATTTCTTATTACAAGGCTGAAAAAAAGGTTGATTTAGGTTTTGTAGGCTCCTGTATGGTTCATAAAGGAGATATCAAGATTGTGGCTCAAATGTTAAAAAATCTAGAAAAAGATAAGGGTAATGTTGAATTTAATGCACCACTAGTTGTAGCAGCACCAACCTATAACATTGTGGATGAGCTAAAACAAGAGGGTGACTGGAACATTCTTCAAAAATATTCAGGTTTTGAGTTTAATGATGAAAAACCAAAAGAAAATGCACGTCAAAAATATGATAACATTTTATATCTTGAGAGGCCTGGATGTAATCTTTGTATGGGCAATCAAGAAAAAGCATCTAAAGGAGATACAGTTTTAGCAACTTCAACTAGGCTTTTTAAAGGTAGAGTTGTTGAAGACTCAAGTGAAAAGAAAGGTGAGTCATTGCTCGCTTCAACGCCAGTAGTAGTTTTATCTGCTATACTTGGAAGAACACCATCACTTGAGGAATACACTACTGCAGTTGAGGGAATAAATCTCACAAAATTTTCACCTCCAAAAATGACACCTAAAGACACGTTATCTGTCCATTTTTAATTGATGATTGATACACAATGATACGACCATTAGAAGGTATAACGATTTTAGATTTATCTTCAATTCTCATGGTTCCTTATTGTACTAGGATACTTGCTGATTTAGGGGCTGACGTTATCAAGATTGAATCTCTTGTAGGTGATAATACAAGATATATTGGTCCATATGAAAATAAATCTATGGGGGCTGTTTTTTTAAATTTAAATAGAAATAAGAAAAGTGTATCAGTTGATCTTAAAACTCTAAAAGGAAAGGAAATTATATTTAAACTTATAGAAAAATCTGATGTTTTTATATCTAATATTAGAAAGTCTGCTCTTTCAAGACTTGGTTTTGATCATAAAACATTTGTAAAATATAACGATAAAATTATTACTGCCTTTGCTGTTGGCTTTTCTAGCGATGGACCTTATAGAGACTTGCCTGCGTATGATGATATAATACAAGCTGCAAGTGGTATGGCTAGTTATCAAGAAGCTTATTCTGATCAACCATCTTATACATCAGGAGCCACTGCAGATAAAGCAACAGGTCTTATGTTAGCGTTAAGTGTGGTTTCAAGTTTATTTAAAAGAAATAAAGATAACAAAGATTTAGAGGTAGAAGTACCTATGTTTGAGACAATGGTAGATTTTACCTTAGTAGAACATTTATATGGCTACAATTTTTTGCCTCCAAAAGATGAGCCAGTTTATCCACGACAATCCTCTCCAAATAGAAAACCTTACGAAACTAAAGACGGTTTTATTGCAGTATTGCCATATAATGACGAACAATGGTTAAGGTTTTTAAAATTTATTAAAAAAGAACATCTAATTAAAACCAAAAAATTTTCAACTTTAGAAAATAGAAATAAGAATGTTGATGAGCTTTATTCTTTGCTAGTAAAAGAACTTAAAAAAGAAAAAACAAATTTTTGGATAAAAAATCTTAGAGAAATCGATATTCCTTCAATGAAAATAAATAAACCTAAAGATCTATTTATTGATGAACATCTTAAAAAGACAAATTTTTTTAAAACCTATAAGCATTCAACTGAGGGTGATTTGATGTATCCTCGGCTACCAATGTATTTTAATAACGAAAGGGATAATGAAAGTAAATTTGAAGCGCCAAATCTTGGTAATAAGACTAAAGAAATATTGATTGATTTGGGATATGATAAAAATGAAATTGAAAATTTGAGAAAAGAAAAAGTTATTTTTTTTGAATAATGATGGAGACTAACAGATGAAAGAAATAGGTTTTGTAGGTTTGGGTGCAATGGGATCAGCAATGGCTCCTTTATTATCTAAAGCAGATTTTAATGTTTATGGATATGACATAAAAAATCCTAAGGATAGTAATGAAATTAATATTGTTACATCTATAAAAGAGCTTTCAGATAAAGAAGTGATAATCTTCATGTTACCTGATGGTAAAATTGTAAATAAAGTAGTTCAAGAACTTATAAATTTTGGAACTAAATCAATTATGATAGACATGTCATCAAGTGACCCTAACGACACTCTAAATTTAGGAAATGAATTAATTAAAAAAAATATTGAGTTTATTGATGCACCTGTTTCTGGAGGAGTTGCAAGAGCAATAACTGGGAAATTAATTATAATGGTTGGTGGCAAAGAAGTTACTATAAGTAAAGTTGATAAAATATTAAATGTAATGGGTAGTGTAAAAAGGGCCGGACCTCTGGGTGCTGGTCATGCTATGAAATCCCTAAACAATTACGTTTCTGCTGCAGGATTAATTGCTAGTTTTGAAGCCTTAAATACTGCTAAAAAATATGGAATTGAAGCAAGAAATTTTATAGAAATAATTAATGGTGCGACTGGAAAAAATAATACAACAGAAGTTAAGTTGGAAAAATTTGTAGTATCTGAAAAATATAATGCTGGTTTCGCACTAGATTTGATGATTAAAGATGTTTCGATTGCTCATCAATTAATTCAAAAAATGAGCTCTGATAATCCATTATCAAAACAAGTGCTAGCATACTTAGAAAACTCTTATAAAATACTTGGAAAAAATTCTGATCATACTGAGGTTTTCAAAGTCTTAAAGAATTAGTTTCTAATTTTGAAGTTCTTCTATGGTTGTAGTACTAGTATTAATTTCTAAACTCATATTATACTCAATCAAAACTGATTCATTAAGATCAATTGCTTTTTTTAAAGTAGGTTGAATCTGATCAATTGAATTAATTGTAAAACCTTTAAGTCCAAAACTTTTTGCATATTCTTTAAAATTTGGATTTATAAGTGTTGTAGCGTAATGTTCTCTTTTAGGGTAATGAACCTCTTGGTGATATCTTATAGTTCCATAGTGATTGTTATTAGCAACAATCACAATAATTTTTGCCTTTTTTAATGTTGCTGTAGCTAATTCTGACCCTGTCATTAAAGCACCTCCATCTCCAACAATCACAAAGACTTTTTTGTCATGGTTTCTTAATGATGCGGCAATGCCAGCAGGTATACCCATTCCCATTGCACCAATTTCAGATCCTATTAATTTCATTTTAGATTTAAATGGAAATCTATGATGCATCCAGCTCGTAAAGTTTCCCGCATCGTTTGTAATTATGCTATCTTCAGGAACTTGTTTTCCTAATTCATCAATTAAGGCTCCAAAATCTAAACCATCTTCTGCTTCTCGAATGTCTAAGGTTGCTTTATTATTCATATATCTATTGTGACATTCATTTACCCAATCCGTGTTTTTATTAGATATATAATCAGTGTTGTTTAGTTTATTTAAAAAATTTTCTCCTTTAGATATTATAGAAACATCAGTTTTAAATAATTTATTAAAAAAATTCTTTTCAGGTAATACATGAATAAATTTTTGTGTATCACTTGGAAAAGTATAACCCATATTTGGAACACCATTCATTTGGTGGCCAATACAAATAACTAAATCGGCTTGAAGAGCATTTTGTTTAATAGGCTCAGGAGGTCTTAATCCTAATTCTCCAGCATAGTAAATACTATCATTATCAATTAAATCCTGATGTTCATAAGTACATAAAACAGGCAACGAAAATTTTTTGGCTATTTCTTTTATTAGAACCTTGGATTTCTTTGAGAATTGCAATTCACCTCCAACAACTAATATTGGTTTTTGAGCCTTTTTGATATGACCAAGTGTCTCTTCAATTTCTTGATTATTAGGTTCAGCATAAATCAAATTTATTGGATGTCCTGGTTTGTTTGAAATTTCTGCCTCAAGTACATCTGTTGGAATTGATATAACCACAGGTCCAGGAATTCCTTCTTTAGCAACTTTAAATGCGTTAGAGATTATTTTTGGTAAATCTTCAGGATCTTTAATTTCTTCAACTAATTTTGTCATATCAGCAAATGTTTTAGTAAAATCCATTTCTTGAAGATGCATTTTTCCTAAGTTTTTTCTACTTACTTGACCTACAAATACTATCATTGGAATACCGCCCTGGTGTGCTGAGTGAACGGCAATTGAAATGTTTGTCGCTCCTGGGCCTCTGCTAACATAAGCTATACCTGGTTCTCCAGTACACTTTGCGTCTGCAACTGCCATAAATCCAGCACCACCTTCATGTCTACAAGTGACAATATCAATAATTGGATTAGAAACTAATTCATTCATGACAGGTAAATAAGATTCTCCTGGCACGCAAAAAAATCTATCAACTTTATGGTTTTTTAGAGTTTCAATAAATACTGAAGATACTTTTGGCATTTTTTTCCTATATTTTTATATTGTAGGTTTAATTCCACCATCCAATGTTATAGATGTTCCATTGATATGTCTGACATTTTCTTTACATAAAAAATAGGTTAATTCTGCCACTTCTTCCGGCGTAGAAAATCTATCAAGTCCAGAGGCTTTTAAAGCATTTTCTTTAGCTTGATCAAATGATATATTTTCTCGATTTGCATTAGCTTGAATAATCGAAATCAATCTTTCTGTTGAAGTCATTCCAGGATGTATAACATTTATATTGACATTATCTTGAATCCCTCTTTTAGAAAGAGCCTTACATAAATTTTCTAGGGCTGAATTAACAGCTCCACCAACTGTGAAATTAGGATTTGGTGTGTTAGCCATTTGACCGTTTATTGCAACAACCCATCCTTTGTTTTGTTTTAAATTTGTCCATAAACCTTTTAGCAATCTAACAACACTATAAAACTTTAAATCAAATCCATCAAAAAAATCATCAATAGGTTGTGATAGGAAATCACCACTCTTTGTATCACCTGCTGAAAAAATAATAGTATCTAAATCTTTAAAGTTATTTTGTATATCTGAAAGTACATTATTGCACCCTTGTTCAGTTTTAAGATTAGTAGCATAATAATGTATTTTAGAGTTGTTACCTTTGTTAATTTCTTTAGAAGTATATTGAAGTGTTTTTTCATTAGAAGAAATTAGGTATATTTCACAGTCATCAAGTGCAAATTTTTTTGCAATAGCTTTTCCAATACCTTTACTAGCACCAGTAATGACTATTTTTCTATTTTTCATATTATTGTTCCATCAATTTGATAATATTCTAACTTTATTATAAATATTAATTAATACAACAAAACATAAAATTAATGTAATGAACAACTCTGATTTTAAAGACAATAATTTAAAGGCTATCCTTGGACCTACAAATACTGGTAAAACTTTTTATGCCATGGAACGAATGCTTTCACATGCATCAGGAATGATAGGGTTTCCACTCAGACTTTTAGCTCGAGAAAATTATGATAAGGCAGTAAATGTTGTTGGATTAAACAAGGTTGCTCTGATTACTGGTGAAGAAAAAATTATTCCAAAAAACGCAAAGTATTTTTGTTGTACAGTTGAAGCGATGCCAGTTGAAAAAAAAGTTGCTTTTTTAAGTGTTGATGAAATTCAACTTGCTTCAGATTTAGAGAGAGGATACGTATTTACGGATAGATTATTAAATGCAAGGGGTGAAGAAGAAACACTATTTCTAGGCTCAGAAATTATAAAAAAAATAATCCAAAAATTATTACCAGATTGTAAAATTGAAACCAGGCCAAGACTTTCAACACTTAGTTATGCAGGTGTAAAAAAAATCACTAGATTAAAAGAAAGGTCAGCAATTGTAACTTTTTCGATACCAGAAATTTACAGGATTGCTGAACTGGTTAGAACTCAAAAAGGTGGTGCAGCAGTTGTTATGGGAGCATTATCGCCTAGAACTAGAAATCATCAAGTTGAAATGTATCAAAGTGGCGATGTGAATTATTTAGTTGCTACTGATGCCATCGGTATGGGATTAAATTTAGATATTGATCATGTTGCATTTGCATCAGATATGAAATTTGATGGAAATAGTTCTAGAAAACTATTTGCAACAGAAATTTCACAAATCGCAGGGAGAGCAGGAAGATCAACAAAAAATGGTACATTTGGCGTTATTAGCGATGAACTTAAGTTTGATAAAGATGTGGTGCAAATGGTTGAAAATCATGAGTTCAACTCTTTATCACATATCTGGTGGAGAAGTTCTAATCTTGACTTTTCTTCAATTAAAAATTTGTTTATCTCTCTTGAAGAACAACCAAGCAAGAATATTTTAAGAAAAAAAGGAAATGCGCTTGATTTTTTGTGTTTGGGAGAATTGTCTAGATTAGAGTATGTAAATAAAAATAAAAATAATAAATTTTTGAATGAATTATTATGGGATATTTGTCAAATTCCTGATTTTGGAAATATTTTTTCAGATAGACACATTAAATTGTTAGAACAACTTTATACTATATTAAAAGATGGAAAAATTGAAGATGACTGGCTTAATTCTCAAATATCGTCTCTTTCAAGATTAGATGGTGAAATAGATACACTGATTAATCGAATTTCAAATATTAGAACTTGGACATATATAACTAATAAAACAAATTGGATAAAAGATGCCAATTTATGGCAACATGAGACAAAAAAAATTGAGAATAAACTTTCAGATGAATTACATGAAAGGTTGACAAAACGGTTTGTTGATAAAAAAATAGCTATATTATCAAAAAAAATGAATGAGAAAATAAATTTAGAAGCTGTCATAAAATTTGATGGCAAAGTGTTAGTTGAAGGGCAAGAAGTTGGTTATTTAAGAAATTTTGATTTCATCCCTGAAATTTCAAGTGATAACTATTCTTCAAGGATTTTGACAGCTGCAAGAAAAGCTTTGCCAAAAGAGTTAGATAAAAAAGTTAATGAATTTATAAACTCTTCTGAAGAAGCTCTTAAAATAGATAATAATGGTAATATTTTATGGATGGAAAGTTCAATTGGAAGATTGGCTAAAGGAGATAATATTTATACTCCTAAAATAATTTTAAAAAATTTTGATATGCTCTCTTTAGATCAAAAAACTAAAATTCAAAAAAAATGTGAAGAATCAATTTCAGAATTAATAAATAAAACTTTAGCCAGTTGTCTTAAATTAAAGAACTTAGATAAAATTTATAGTGATCATGATAATAAAGTTATTGAGTTATCCTCAAAAGTTAAAGCAGTTAACTTCCATGTTTTTGAAGGTTTAGGACATACATTAGTTAAAAATATTCCATTTCAAATTCAAAAAATTAGTGAAAATGACCGATTAGCAATTGCAAAATTAGGAATTCGTTTAGGAGTGAATCTTATATATTTGCCTATAGTTTTAAAACCAAAAACAATAAAATTAAAAGCAATTCTATGGTCATTATATAATAATGAATTTTATGTTAATTACTTACCTGATGAAGGTCGTGTAAATTGTAAGTTTAATAAAAAAATTAAAGCAGACTTTTATTTTTTTATTGGATATATACCTTGTGGTGATATTTGTTTGAGGATAGATATTTATGAGAGATTATCAGCATTGGTTAGAAATGAAGCAAAAAAAACAAAGTTCAAAATCACAGAGGAAATGCTATCTATTGCAGGCTCGACTAAGGATAATTTAAAAAATTTTATTACAGAAACTTTAAAGTATCAGTTTTTAAAAAAAGATGCTTCTGAAAGTGATGACGAATATTATTTTAAAAAAACGAACAATAATAAGCTCAAAAATACCAGGAAATCTAAAATAAAAAAAAATAAAGTTGGTAAAGTTGATTTAAATAAAGATTCACCTTTTTATATTTTAAAATCATTAAAATCATGACATCTAAAGATCCATTAGATTTAAATATTAGGCTTGATCAACTACTTTACTATTTAAGGATTTTTAAAACTAGAGGAATTGCAACAAAAGCAATTGAAAAAGGTTCATGCAAAGTAAATAATTTTTTAATTAAAAAGAAAAATAAAATTATTGAAACTGGGGATATCATTAACATTAAAAATGAAAAATTAATTAAACAAATAAAGATTTTAAAAATTCCACTTCGAAGAGGTCCATTCAAAGAAGCTATCATTCATTATAAAGATATAACCCCGATTTTTATAAGAAACAATAATGAAAATAAATTTACTAAAAAGATAAGTTATGGAAGAAGACCTACTAAATCTAGTAGAAGAAAATTAGAAAAATTTATGGGTAGAAACTTTTAAAAAAAGTGTTATATATACCATCGCATGACATATATAGTTAATGAAAATTGTATCAAGTGTAAATTTACTGATTGTGTAGAAGTTTGCCCAGTGGATTGTTTTTACGAGGGTGAAAACATGCTAGTTATACATCCAGATGAATGTATTGATTGTGGTGTATGTGAACCTGAGTGCCCTGTAGACGCTATACAGTCTGATACAGAAGATGGAGCTGAAAAATGGCTGGTTCTTAATAGAGACATGTCTGAAAAATGGCCAAATATTACAGAAAAAAAAGATGCCCCACCCGATGCTGATGATTTTGTAGACATTAAAGATAAATTTAAAAAATTCTTTAAAGAATAATATATAATTTCAATAGACTTCTCTCTTGTTTTGTGATATAAGCTTATTTTTTAATCAAAATTATATACTAATTTTAATTTCATAGGTGTTTTAAGTGTCCAAATTTAATGATAATATATTTATTCCTGGGGATTTTGTTGTTTATCCTAGTCATGGTGTTGGCAAGATCATTGGAACTGAAACAAGAGAAATAGAAAATACAAAGCTTGAGTTATTAGCTATTAGATTTGAGCAAGATAGGATGACACTTAGGGTTCCATTAGATAAAGCCAAAGTTTCTGGTTTAAGAACACTTTCTAGCAAGGCTCAAATGGACGAAGCTATTACGACACTCCAAGGAAAAGCAAAAGTAAAAAAGCTAATGTGGTCAAGAAGAGCTCAAGAATATGAAACTAAAATTAATTCTGGAAGTTTAGTTTCGCTTGCTGAAGTTGTAAGAGATTTGTATAAAAAAGAAGATCAAGGCGAACAATCCTATTCTGAAAGACAAATGTATCAAGCTGCATTAGAAAGACTCGCAGGTGAGTTCGCAGCAGTTCAAAATGTTGATAAATCTGACGCTGCAACAAAATTAGAAAAAATTATAGATGATAGCGCTGAAGAAGCTGCTTAAGTGAATTAAGTAAGGTCTCGTTTTGACTTTTAACAAAGGTCACTTAAAAGTCAGTAATATTCATAAAATATATTATGAAGAATTCGGTAATCCAAATGGCATTCCTATTTTGTTTTTACATGGAGGCCCAGGCGCTGGTTTTTCATCTTTTCATAGAAAGTTATTTAGTATAAAAACTCATAGAGTTATTTTTTTTGATCAAAGAGGTGCTGGTAAAAGTTTACCTTTAGCTGAATTAAGAGACAACAATACTAACGAATTAATTAAAGATATTGAAAAATTAAGAAAATATTTAGAAATTGATAAATGGTTTATTTTTGGAGGGTCCTGGGGAAGTACACTAGCTATCTTATATGGGATAGAAAACCCAAATTGTTGTTTAGGTTTTATATTACGAGGTATATTTTTAGGAACAAAGAAGGAGATTGATTGGTTTTTATATGGAATGAAAAGTTTTTTTCCTGAAGCACATAATAACTTTACTAGAAAAATATCTTTAAAAGAACAGAATGATATTTTGAAATGGTATTACAAAAATCTTAATCAATCTAATTTAAAAATTGTTCATGATTTAGCATCAAAATGGAATTCCTATGAAAGTTCATGTTCTACATTAAAATATGTTGAAAGAAATATGTCTGGAGAACAATCATTAGCAATCGCAAGAATTGAAGCACATTACTTTATAAATAATTGTTTTATAAAGGATGGTTTTATTTTAAAAAATATAAATAAAGTTAGTAAAATTCCATGTGACATTATACAAGGAAGGCATGATATAATTTGTCCGCCTATCAATGCTTATAAATTATCAAAAAATTGGTTGGCATCAAATTTAAGACTTGTAGAAGAGGGGTCTCATTCAGGGTTTGAAGATTGCATGTTTAAACAAATTCAAGAAAGTTTAAATCATATAATAATTGACACCTCTAGATAAAATTATTTATCGTAATTTAAGGTACAAAATGAATAAAGAATTATCATTTGAAGAGGCTTTAAAGGAGCTAGAAGAAATTGTAGTTAATCTTGAAAAAGGAGATATTTCTCTTGATGATGCCATCAAAGCTTATGAGAAAGGATCAATTTTAAAAGATCAATGTGAAAAAAGATTAAATGAAGCCAAACTTAAAGTTGAAGAGATAGAAGAAAAAGAAAATAAAAAGAACAATCTTAAACAAAGTTTAGATGAGTGAACTTAAAAATTAAAAACTTCCAAAATACATTGTTAAAAAATAGTGAAGAAGTAGATTCTTTTATAAAAAAAAATTTACCTAGAAATGAAGGTTTAAACAAGAAACTTATACAAGCTATAAAGTATTCTGTATTAGGAAGTGGAAAAAAAATTAGAAGTTTTCTTGTAATTGAAGTTGGTAAAGTTGTTTCAAACATTAATAATTTAACTTTTAATAAAAAAAAAAAGGATGAACTAATTGTTATAGCCTCAGCTATAGAAGCCATACACACATATTCATTAATTCATGATGATTTGCCAGCCATGGATAATTCTGATTATAGACGAGGGAAAAAATCAACACATAAAAAGTTTGATGAGGCTACTGCAATATTAGCCGGAGATGCACTTCAAAGTTGGGGTTTTGAATTAATTTCAAATCCAAGAAACTTTAAAAATAGAGATAAAATGTCACAATTAGTTTTTGAGTTATCAAAATCTATTGGTTTTTGTGGTATGGTTGGAGGACAACAAGCAGATATAGATTTTACACACAATGATTTAAGTGAGAATAATATACTTTGGATTCAACAAAAGAAAACAGGATCTCTTTTAGAATGCTGTGCGACCCTAAGTTCAATAATCTGTAATGCAAAAGATGATCAAATAATAAAACTACAAAATTTCTCCAGAAACTTGGGATTGGCTTTTCAAATTAAAGATGATTTACTAGATCTCAATAGTAATTCAAAAGAGCTTGGTAAGCCTATTCATCAAGATCAATCTAACGAAACGCCAAACTTTGTAAATTACTATGGTGAAGAAAAATCGATACAAAAAATGAATGATAGTCTAGAAAAATCAATAGAATCTTTAAATATTTTTGGTAATCACGCAAAAAATCTTGTATTACTAGCAGATTACATAGTTAAAAGAAGCCATTAAAATAATGTTAGACAAAAAAAAGAAAAAATTATTCTTAGAAAGAATAAACTCTCCTGAAGATTTAAAAAGTCTTAATATTGAGGATTTAAAAATTTTATCTACAGAGTTGAGAGAGGAATTAATAGAGATTGTATCAAAAACTGGTGGCCATTTAGGAGCTGGTTTGGGTGTGGTTGAGTTAACTGTAGCGCTTCATTTTGTATTTAATTCTCCAAAAGATAAATTGATTTGGGATGTAGGACATCAAGCTTATCCACATAAAATTTTAACTGGTAGAAGAAAAGATCTTCATACTTTAAGACAAAAAGATGGTATCTCTGGTTTTCTTAAAAGAAGTGAATCAATACATGATCATTTTGGTGCTGGGCACTCCTCAACATCTATTTCTGCTGGATTAGGAATGGCTGTAGCTAGAGATATTAAAAAAGAAAAAAATAAAGTTATTGCTGTAATTGGTGATGGAGCTATGAGTGCTGGATTGGCATATGAAGGTATGAATAATGCAGGTATATTAGATAGCGATATGATTATCATTTTAAATGATAATAGGATGTCAATAGCTCCTGCAGTTGGTGCTTTAAGTAATTATTTGTCTAAAATAGTGTCTAGTGAACCCTTTAATTCTGTTAGAGAAATCGCAAAAAAAATGGTCGAAATTTTTCCTCAGCAGATTAGTCAAACAGCAAAAAAAGCTGAGGATATAGCTAGAAATATTTTAACACAGGACAATACATTCTTTAGCCAAATGGGGATGTTTTATTTAGGCCCTATAGATGGTCATGATGTTGAGACTTTAGTTAAAGTTTTAAAAAATTTAAATGATGGATCTAGACATGGACCTATTCTACTTCACGTTGTCACTGAAAAAGGGAAAGGTCATCCTTTTTCAAAAGTTTCGGATGAAAAATATCATGCTGTTTCAAAATTTAATGTTGTAACTGGAAATTCTATTAAATCATCTTCAAATGTACCAACTTATACTGAAGTTTTTGCAGATACACTATGTAATATCGCAGAAAACAATGAAAAAATAACAGCAATTACAGCTGCCATGCCATCAGGCACAGGTCTTAATAAATTTAAAGAAAAATTTGAAAATAGATTTTTTGATGTTGGTATAGCTGAGCAACATGCTGTTACATTTGCAGCTGGACTTGCTTCCCAAGGCATACAACCTTTTGTTGCAATTTACTCTACTTTTCTTCAAAGAGCTTATGATCAAGTTATTCATGATGTAGTAATACAAAAATTACCTGTAAAATTTATGTTAGATAGAGCAGGCTTAGTTGGTGCAGATGGATCTACTCATGCTGGGGCTTTTGACCTAGCTTATTTACTATGTTTGCCAAATGTTGTTGTTATGGCTCCAAGCGATGAAAACGAATTAAAAGACATGGTTTATACATCATCTTTATATAATTCTGGACCAATATTTTGTAGATATCCAAGAGGCGAAGCTACAGGAATGGAAATTTCAAAAAAGCTCTTAAAACTTCCAATTGGAAAAGGAAGAATAATAAAAGAAGGAACAGATATAGCTATTTTATCTATTGGAACTTTATTAGAAACAGCATTAGAAGTTTCAAAAAAACTTGAATCTGAAGGATATGATATAACTGTAGCGGATGCCAGATTTGCAAAGCCAATTGATGAAGATCTTTTATTAAATCTTTATAAAAATCATAAAATTTTATTTATAGTTGAAGAGGGATCACGAGGTGGATTTTCCTCTCATTGCTTAAATATTATTACTTCAAGTAATTTATTAAATACAAATTCTAAAACAATCAGAACTTTAAATTTACCAGATTTATTTCAAGAACATGCCTCTCAAAATGAACAATTGATAGAAGCTAACTTAGATATAAATGGTATATATAATAAAATTAAATTAGATGTAGAATCTCAAAAAATTAAATTAAATTTAGAGATCAAAAAAGGTTATAAAAATAACTAGAGTTCGTATTGATAAATTACTCTTTGATAAAAGTCTTGTGAAAAGCAGACAAGAAGCAATCGGACTAATTTTATCAGGTAATGTATTTATTGATTCACAAAGGATTGATAAACCAGGGACTAAAGTCGAAATAAATTGCAATTTAATTTTAAAACAAAAAGATAAAATGTGGGTTTCACGTGGAGGCTACAAATTAGATAAAGCTATAAATGATTTTGAAGTTGATTGTACTGGCATAATAGCAATGGATATAGGTTCTAGTACAGGAGGTTTTACAGATGTGTTAATTAAAAAAGGAGCAAGAAAAGTTTATAGTGTGGACGTTGGTTATGGACAATTAGATTGGAATTTAAGAAATAACGCTCGTGTAGAGGTGCTAGAAAAAACAAATGCAAGGTATTTAGATAGTGATATTATTAGGAATGAGTTAGATGCTATTGTTTGTGATGTGTCATTTATATCATTGAAAAAAGTCATTAAACCAAATATTAAATTCTTAAAAAAAAATGGCTGGATCATAAGTTTAATTAAGCCACAATTTGAAATTGGAAAAGACCTTTTAGGAAAAGGAGGTGTTGTAAACAATGCTGAACACCATCAGATGGTTGTGGATGATATAACAGCTTTTTTTGAAAATGAAATTGAATTAAGTATAAAAGGTATTATTGACAGTCCTATACTTGGGCCAAAAGGCAACAAAGAATTTCTAATTTATGGTCAAAAGTAATTTGAAAATTTATTTAGCTAAAGAACCAATTTGTGCATCATGCATCATAATTTGATCTACTAATATAATAGCCATCATAGCTTCTGCTATTGGTACAGCCCTAATTCCGACACAAGGATCATGTCTGCCTTTAGTAATAATTTTTGTTTTTTGATTTTCAACATCAACCGAATTTTTTTCTATTAATATAGAACTTGTTGGCTTTACAGCGAAGTTAGCGACTATTGGTTGACCTGTTGAAATTCCACCTAAAATTCCACCTGCGTTATTTGAATTAAAAATATATCCACCATCATTATCTGGAAATATTTCATCATTATTTTGACTCCCAGTAGATGAAGCTGACTTGAAGCCAGATCCTATTTCTACCCCTTTTACAGCATTTATAGACATTAATCCTTCTGCAATTTGAGAATCAAGTTTTTTATAAATAGGACTTCCAATACCCTTTGGAACATTTTCAGCTATAATTTCTATAATTGCACCAGTACTATTTCCACTTTTTCTTAATGAATTTAAACTTTTTTCCCAAATTGATACAGTCTCTTTATCTGCACAAAAAAATGGGTTATTATCTACTTCATTCCATGAAAAATTGTCTTTGTTAATTTTATGTTCTCCTATTTGAATTACACTAGCTTTAATGAATAGTTTTGGAAAACGTTCTTCTAGTATTTTAAAAGCAATTGCTCCAGCTGCAACTCTTACTGCTGTTTCTCTTGCACTTGATCTTCCACCACCTCTATAATCTCGAATTTTGTATTTTTCGTGGTATGTTATATCAGCATGACTTGGTCTAAATTTATTAGCAATTTCGTTATAATCTTTACTTCTTTGATCTTCATTTTTTATATTTAATGCAATAGGATGACCAGTTGTTTTACTTTCAAAAACACCTGAAAGAATTTCGACTTTATCACTTTCTTTCCTTTGGCTTACAAATTTTGATTGCCCAGGTTTCCTCCTATCAAGAAGTTTTTGGATATCTTTTTCATTGAGGCTAATGTTTGGTGGAACTCCATCTACTATGCATCCAATAGCAGGTCCATGGCTTTCACCATAGCTTGTAAATCTAAATAAATTACCAAATGAGTTATATGACATTATATCAATTATTCTTAGGAGCTGTCATATCTGGAGCATCAATTGCTTTCATTCCTACAACATGATAACCGCAATCTACATGATGAGTTTCACCAGATACACCTGTTGACATGTCGGAAAGCAGGTATACAGCACTTCCACCTACATCGTCTAATGTAACATTTCTTTTCATTGGTGAATTATATTCATTCCATTTTAAAATATATCTAAAATCTCCAATTCCACTTGCTGCAAGAGTTTTAATTGGCCCTGCAGATATACTATTAACTCTAATTTTATCTTTACCTAAATCCGTAGCTAAGTATCTAACAGAAGCTTCAAGAGCAGATTTAGCTAACCCCATAACGTTGTAATGTGGCATAACTTTTTCAGCACCATAATAACTTAAAGTTAATAATGATCCACCATCAGGCATCATTATAGATGCTCGTCGAGCAATTGCTGTAAATGAATATACTGAAATATCCATAGTATTTAAAAAATTTTCCCTTGATGTATCGATATATTCACCTTTGAGCTCATCTTTATCTGAAAAAGCAATAGCATGAACTAGGAAATCAATTTTAGGCCATTTTTTTTTTAGCTCATTAAAAGTATCATCTATATCTTCATCGTTTGAGACATCGCAGGGAAGAACTATATCAGAATTTACGCTATCTGCTAATGGAATAACTCTTTTTTTTAGTGCCTCACCTTGATAAGTGAATGCAAGCTCCCCTCCTTGATTGGCAATAGCTTTAGCAATTCCCCAACCAATGGACTTGTCATTAGCAACTCCCATGACTAAGCCACGTTTATCTTTCATTAAATTATTCATATAGATACACTTTGTATAAGTTTATTTACTATAATAGATTATTATTAATTTAAACAGATAAAATTATTTAAATTAATCTATAGAATAAATAATTTTTTTTCTAATCCCTATTATATCACCAGGATTGTAAGACTTATTGCTTATGAATTCTAAAACTTGACCGTCAATATCAATATTCAATTTGTAACCCGTTATTTGCTCGGATGTCTCTGTATATGTAATATTTTGAATTCTACAGACTTCTTTTTCAACAAATTCATTGTTGCTTGCTCTAGCCTGTTTATCATTTCTTACTATTTCTGAACCGATCAAGGCGCCTATAGCAGTAGATCCCTGTTTTCCACCACCTTCACCAATTTTATTTCCAATTGCACCTCCAATTAAAGCTCCAATTAAATTATCAGCGCCAAATCCTTGAGAAGCTTTTTGTGCAGGAACTCTTTTAATCTCGCACACTTTTTCTCTTTTAGGTATATTCTGAGTTACATATTTTTTTAAAACTTCTACAGTTTCTACATATCCGTTTGTTAACGTAGTTATAGTTTTTGAGAAGCTAACAGAAGATAAAAATATAAATAAAATACTAAATATAAATTTCATTACTTTAATTCCTTTTAATTTAGACTATATAATATTCACAAATATGGCAAAAATTTGAACATAATAAATTATGGAATTAGATAAAAAAATAGACCCAATCGAATTATTTCAAAAATGGTTTAAACAGGCACAGGATAAAGAAATTAGAGATCCTAACGCTATGCAAATAGCTACTGTGTCCAAAAACGGATTTCCATCTGTAAGAACAGTTTTATTGAAAGATATTATTAATAGAAACTTTGTTTTTTATACAAATTATGAAAGTAGAAAATCTAAAGAAATTTTTGAAACAGGTAAAGTTGCAATATGTTTCTATTGGAAGTCTTTAAATCGTCAAGTAAGGGTTGTCGGTGAAATTGATAAAATTCCCGAAAAAGTATCAGATAAATATTTTGAAAGTCGGTCATTAGGTAGTAGAATAGGTGCTTGGGCTTCTATTCAATCACAACCGTTAAAAAATAGAGAGACTTTATTAAAAAGAGTTGAAGAATTCAAAAATAAATTTGATGAGAATGTACCACGACCAAAGCATTGGGGTGGATTCAAAATTACACCAAATGAGTTTGAATTTTGGCAAGATGGAGATTTTAGATTACATGATAGGTTTATTTTAAAACCATCAGATCACCCTACTCTTTGGGAATGCCAGAGATATTATCCATAGTATTTTTAAAATAAGTCATTATAAAATAATTGATTAGTAAAATTATTATTAACCCAAGAAAAACACCAAAGCTTACCTGGTAAGAGAATAATGAGTAGCCAGTCATTTTTCCTGGCTCAATAAATTGCATTATCGCTCCCATCGCATATTGAGCAATAAAGGCAACCATAAATGTTATTAAATTCACAGCTGTTGAGACTCTTCCTGCGTAATTCAATGGAAAGTAGTCACTTAATCCTGAATATGATAATGTTGCACAAAAAGAGGTTAAGCTAAATAAAACCCAAGGCCATATTGCTTTTGGAAGTAGCCCAAAAGTTATAACCGCAGTTGGGATAATTAATATAATTATCATTCCAACCATGACAGTAATTGTTGAAATATTTTTTCGTCTTAAATTGTCTGATATGATACCCATAAGTATTATTCCAATTGTCATAAATATTGTAAATAAAAAAAGGATTTCAGCTATTTCTGTTTGACTAAATTTTCCAACATCAGCAAGCCAAGGCCCTGCCCATAAGCCTTGAATTGCCATTGTTGTTCCACCTACCAAACCTGCTAAAGGGCCAGCTCTCCAAAAATGATAGTTAGTGTAAATTATTTTAAGAACTTTTAATACTGGTTCTTCTTTTTCATATGTGATTTTTTTTTCTGGCACAATTATAAAAATTAAAAAACCAACTATTAAGGTTATTAAAGATAAAGCAAAATAAATAGTTCTCCAATCGGTTATTTGAAGTAGATATTCTAAAGGTGATGACGCTGAGATTGCACCTAATCCTCCTACAGCTAAAAATAGTGCAACTAATAAACTTAGTCGTTCTTTTGGAAACCAAATAGACATCGCTTTAAAAGCACCCATTAGAGCACCAGAAACGCCTAAGCCTATTAAACCTCTTCCTACCGTTAAAGAAAATACAGAATCACCTAATGCAAATAATGATGCACCTAATGATGCTATAACAAACAAAACGGTTTGTACTTTTCTTGCTCCAAATTTATCAAGTAGAATTCCTAATGGTAATTGAAATAAAGCAAATGTTAAAAAATAAACTGAAGTAATTAGGCCAAGTTGTTCCGCATTAATTCCTAAGTCTTGGTTAAGATATGGAGCTAAAATTGCATTAGTAGATCTGTAAACATATGACAAAAAGTAACCAGCTGAAAATGGCAAAAAGACAAATAACATTTTTTGAGTTAATGTGCTTGGATTTTTCATTTTAATATTTATCTATAGAAACATTTGTTTTTTAGCTTTTAATCATTATACTCAAACACATTATTAAACAATGAATATTTCAGAAAACATTAAAAAGATCCATGAAGAGGTTACCACCTGGAGACATGAACTTCATGCTAATCCAGAACTTTGTTATGAAGAAAATTGGACTGCAGAGTTTATTGCTGAAAAATTAAAATCATTTGGGATAGAAGTTCATAATAAGATTGGAAAAACAGGTGTTATAGGAGTTTTAAAAGGTTCTAACTCTCAAGAACATAAAAGTAATCGTTCAATAGGTTTAAGAGCTGATATGGATGCACTCCCTATTGAAGAAGAAAATGATTTTGACTATAAGTCAAAGTTTTTAGGAAAAATGCATGCTTGTGGTCATGACGGACATGTTGCTATGCTTCTTGGTGCAGCAAAAATTCTTTCAAAAGAAAAAAAATTCAGTGGTACAGTATATTTTATTTTTCAACCAGCTGAAGAAGGAGGCGGTGGTGGTTTAAAAATGATCAATGATGGTCTTTTTGATAATTTTCCAATGGAAAGTGTTTGGGGGTTACATAACTGGCCAGGTTTAGATGTTGGAGAAATAGCTGTTCATAAAGGTCCCGTAATGGCATCATTTGATCAATTCAGAGTATTAATTAATGGTGTTGGAGGTCATGCTGCTTCTCCGCATCATGCATCTGATCCAATAATTGCTACTTCTGGCGTGATACAATCTTTACAGCAGATAGTTTCTAGAAAACAAAACCCTCTTGATCCAGTTGTTGTTTCCGTTACTAAAATAGAATCTGGTACAGCTTTTAATATTATCCCACAAGATGCTAATTTTATTGGAACGATAAGAACATTGAATCCTAAAACAAGATCCTTAGTTAAAGAACAATTTATTGATATTTGCAATTCAACTGCAAATGCTTACGGTTGTGCTGCAAAGGTTGAAATTAATGAGGGTTATCCTGTTACTATTAATACTTCGATGGAAAGTGATGTTGCTATTGAAGTTGCAAAAAAAGTAGTGAAAAATAAAGCTGTTAAAGATAATCTTGCACCATCTATGGGCGCTGAAGATTTTGCTTATATGCTTGAAAAAAAGCCAGGAGCTTATATATGGTTAGGAGCAGGTGAAGGGAAAAGTGGTTGTATGCTACATAATTCAAAATATGATTTTAACGATGAAATTATTCCATTAGGTATCTCTTACTGGTATAATCTTGTTGAAAATCAGTTGTCGGTAGAAAGTTGATTTTATACTTATGTTTTTTACCAAAAATAAGATAATTATATCTATTTTTTTAGCAGTATTATTTCTTGTATTATATTTTGCTATTAAACTATGGTTTAATTGGGATTTTATAAGTATTAGCAATCACGGATTTTTCGCTATTATAATTTGCATTGTTATGTCTTTTATTATTGGCTCAGGTCTAATGGCCTTAGCATTTTTTTCATCAAAACATGGTTATGACGAAAATGTTGACCATGATCTAGAGTCATTAATAGATAAATATAAAAAATCTTAATATTTTTTTTTAATTACTGTTGAAAAAACTTTTCAATCATCTTTTTTTATGTATAAATAGAACAAAACATGAACAAAGAGGAATTAAATGATTGAAAGTATAGAAAAAACAAAAGAGATATTAATTTTAAATGGACATTATTCACCTCAAGATAGTGTTAAAATATTTGATTTACCTAATTTTTTGAAAGATGAAGTAGTTCATTTAGATTCAGAATTACCCTTGTATAGTTGTAAAATATCTGCGGGGTTTCCTTCACCTGCAGATGATCATTTAGAAAGAAATTTAGATTTAAATAGCCATTTAGTTAAACATCCAGCCGCAACTTTTTTTGTTCGTGTTACTGGAGATTCTATGATCGGCGCTGGAATTAATGATAATGATATATTGATAGTAGATAGAAGTTTAAAACCTTCACATGGCAAAATAGTTATTGCTGTAGTTGATGGTCACATGACCGTTAAAAGGCTATATAAGGAATCTGGAAAATTAATTTTAATGCCAGAGAATACTTTATATAAACCAATTGAGATAAAAGAAGATATGAACATTGAAATTTGGGGAGTAGTTGTTACAGCTATTCATTCTGTTTACTAAAAAGGTAAACAAAATTGTATGCATTAGTTGATTGTAATAATTTCTATGTATCCTGTGAAAGGGTTTTTAATCCACTTATTAATAATAAACCTGTTGTTGTTTTATCAAATAATGATGGATGTATCATAGCCAGATCAAATGAAGCTAAAGCTCTGGGTATTCCTATGGGTGCACCACTGCATTTATGGAAAGATTTAATCAAAAAAAATAGGGTAATAGTTTATTCATCTAATTACACTTTGTATGGAGATATGTCTTCTAGAGTAATGAACTCTTTTTATCACTTCACACCAGACGTTGAGGTCTACTCTATAGATGAAGCTTTTTTAGGTCTAGATGGATTTAATAAAAATAATATTTATAAAAAAATGATTTTTATGAAAAAAAAAATATATCAATGGACAGGTATACCCGTTTCTGTGGGAATAGGACCAACTAAAACGTTAGCAAAATTAGCTAACAGAATAGCAAAAAAATATGTAAATGAAGGAGTTTATAACCTTCAAGATTCAAATCAAATTACTCAAGTATTAAATGATTTAGAACTTGAAACAATCTGGGGAATATCAAAAGGTTGGGCAAATAGATTGAAAAAAATTGGTATAAATAATGCCTTGCAATTGCAGAGAGCTAATCCCAATCACATAAAACGACATATTTCTGTTGTCGGGAAAAGAATAGTGTATGAATTAAGAGGTATTTCAGCTTTAGATTTAGAACAAGTTCATTCTAAAAAATCTATCACGGTTTCGCGTTCATTTGGAGAAACAGTAACTGATTTACAAAGTTTAAAAGAAGCATTATCAAACCATATTTTTAGAGCAGCTGAAAAACTTCGATTACAAAGAGGTTTATGCAGTTCTTTATGTGTTTTTATTAATACAAACAAGTTTAAAAAAAGTGAATCACAATACAGTAACTCTGGAGTAATAAACTTTGATGAGCCCACAAATAACACACCTGATTTGATCCAAGGTGGATTTGGAATATTAGAAAAAATTTATCGGTTGGGATTTAGTTATAAAAAAATTGGGGTTACGCTACTTGACTTAAACATTAAAAGTCTAGAAATCAATTTAAATGAAACTAGCTCTTTTTATAAATCAGAGGATTATACTATTCAGGGTAGTTTATTTAATAAAAATAAAAAAGATGATATATTATCAAACAAACGAATGATAATGCTAGATTATATTAATAATAAAATGGGTTCAAAAACTTTATTTTATGGATCTCAAGGATTATTAAAATCAAAAAAGAACAAAAGTAAATGGAATATGAAATCTCATTTCAAATCCAAATCATACACGACTAATTGGAATCAACTTTTGATTGTTAAATAAAATATTAATTTAGGCTTTTTTGAGGTAAAGGGATACAACTAAGTCCTGATGACCATAGTTCAGCACAAACAGATCTTGCTTGATTTTCAGCTAATTCAATAAACCTAACTCTCCAAAGAGACCTCTTCACTTTTAAGTTTTCTAGAGGCTTATTAATTTTTTGTAAAGAAGCAGGTAAATTACCAAGTTGTTCAGGGGCTGCATTACGAGCTTTTTTTGCAGCAATATGTGCATTAAGTTTGTTTTTAAAAGCTCCTATTTGTATAAACCAATCTTCTGATTCACTAACGGTATGAACAGAGAAGTTTTTTGGTTTTTTTACAACAGGATATGAAATAAAATCAGGTCTTTGGGAAGGTATTTCAGAGAGTTTAGCAGTTCGTACAACAGGAGTTTTTATAAATTTATTTAATAACTTGACCATATGCTTATCTCTGGTTCTTGCTGTTTTTCCACCAAAAACAACTCCGATTATTCTTTGGCCATTTCTTTCAACAGAAGCAACTAAATTAAATCCTGATGCGTTGGTGTAGCCTGTTTTAATACCATCTGCACCAAAGTAAGAGCCAAGTAAATTATTATGATTACGATACTCAATACCATTAAACACAAATGATTTTTTATTAAAAAAATAAAAAAATTCAGGGAAGTTTTTTCTAATAGCTACTGCTAGTTTTGCCATGTCTCTTGCTGTAGAAAGTTGACCTCTGTTTGGAAGTCCGGATGCATTTTTAAAAATAGTACGAGTAAGACCAATGTTTTTAGCTTTTTTAGTCATTTTATAAGCAAACCTTCTTTCAGTTTTTTCAAAATTTTCAGCAACTACAGTTGCAACATCATTTGCTGATTTGGTAACGAGTGCAAGAATTGCTTGTTTAACAGTGATTTTTTGACCTGGGTATAACCCTAGTTTTGATGGAGGTTGCCCTGAAGCTCGTTTAGATACCTTAAGTTTAGTATTCATTTTAATTTTTTTGTTTTTTAATTTTTCAAAAATCATGTAAATTGTCATTATTTTAGTAAGTGAAGCAGGGTAATTCATCGTATCAGCATTAATTGAATGATAAACTTTTCCTGATTTTTCATTTATAATAATTGATGCGTACTTTCCGTAAGAAGGTTTATCAAAATAAAATGAACTTATAAAAAAAAGGAAAAACATCAAAATTTTTATATATGATGCTTTAAATGGGATAATAATATTCATTTAAAATTTTGAGTATAATAAATTATAATACATTATGTTGATATATATATATATGTATATACAATATTTAGATGTTTAAAAAGACTTAATTTATAAAATATTTTCTAAAAGTATTGATACCAAAGTCTTTAATTATTAAATTAAATATATGAAAAGAAAATATTTCAACATCCGATCTGAATCAGAGGATAATAACAATCAAACTGATGGAAGTGTATTAACAAAGGTAAAGCCTAAAACTAAAAAACCATCTTTGTATAAAGTTTTAATGTTAAATGATGATTACACACCAATGGAATTTGTTATTGAGGTTTTAGAAAAATTTTTTGGAAAAAGACAAGATGAAGCCACACAAATTATGCTTCATGTTCATCAAAAAGGTATTGGTGTTTGTGGTATTTACACATATGAAATTGCAGAAACTAAAGCAGTACAAGTTACAAATTATGCTCGTAAATACGAACATCCACTTCAAATGCAATTAGAAAAGGAATAAATAATGTTATCAAGATCACTAGAGGAAACATTAAGACGTGCAATGAATTTAGCATCCTCCAAAAAGCATGAGTTTGCAACTTTAGAGCATTTATTATTCTCATTGTTAGAAGATAAAGATGCAATTGAAGTATTTAAAGCATGTGGTGTAGATATAAAACTTTTAGAAGATGATCTTAACGGTTATTTAGATAAAGATTTGAAATCAATTGTTAGTTCAAATGATGAAATAGATACTCAGCCAACATCAGGGTTTCAACGTGTTGTACAAAGAGCTGTTATTCATACTCAATCTTCAGGAAAAAATGAAGCAAGTGGGGCAAATGTTTTAGTTGCTATGTTCTCTGAAAGAGATTGTTATGCAGTATATCTGCTCCAAAAGCAGAATATGAAAAGACTAGATGCTGTTAGTTTTATTAGTCATGGTCTTGCAAAAGATCCAAACTATTCTCAATCTACAACTGATGAAGATACAAATGCGGAGACCGAAACAAATCCAAAAAAAGAAAGTGCATTAAAAAAATATGCTGTTGATTTGAATGAAAAATCTGCATCTGGAAAAATTGATCCGGTTATAGGAAGGAAGAAAGAACTTGATAGAACCATACAAGTTTTATGCAGAAGAACAAAGAATAACCCTCTATTAGTTGGCGATCCAGGTGTAGGAAAAACAGCCATAGCAGAAGGACTTGCGGACAAAATTGTTAAAGGCGAGGTGCCAGAAGTGTTGTTGAAATCCGAGATTTATGCTTTGGATATGGGGGCACTTCTAGCAGGAACAAGATATAGAGGAGATTTTGAAGAACGTTTAAAAGCTGTGATTAAAGAAATTGAAAAGAATGAAAATGCAATATTATTTATTGATGAAATTCATACAATAATTGGTGCTGGCGCTACGAGTGGTGGTGCAATGGATGCTTCAAATTTATTAAAGCCTGTTCTTCAAACAGGGACACTTAGATGCATTGGTTCAACCACTTATAAAGAATATAGAGGCTATTTTGATAAAGACAGAGCTTTAGTAAGAAGATTTCAAAAAATAGATGTAAAAGAACCTAATGTTGATGATGCAGTCAAAATTTTGATGGGGCTTAAATCAAGATATGAAGATCACCATAAAATTAAGTTTACTAATGATGCAATTAAAACTGCAGTTGAATTATCTTTTAGATATATAAATGAAAGAAAGCTTCCTGATAAGGCTATTGATGTAATTGACGAAACAGCAGCCGCACAAATGCTATTACCTCAAAATAAAAGAAAGAAAACAATTGATAAACCAGAAATAGAAGAAACAGTTGCTTTAATTGCTAGAATACCTCCAAAACATGTTTCTAAAGACGATAAAAAGGCACTTTTAAATTTAGAGAGTGATCTGAAAAGAATGGTTTATGGTCAAGATAAAGCTATATCTGCTTTGGTTTCAAGTGTAAAATTGTCAAGGGCTGGTCTCAGAGAAGGTGAAAAACCAATAGGTTGTTATTTATTTTCTGGCCCTACTGGAGTTGGGAAAACTGAAGTGGCAAGACAGTTGTCTGAGTCATATGGTATTAAACTTACTAGATTCGATATGTCAGAATATATGGAAAGACATACGGTTTCTAGATTGATAGGTGCACCTCCGGGTTATGTTGGTTTTGATCAAGGAGGATTATTAACTGATGCAATTGATCAAAATCCTCATTCGGTATTACTTTTAGATGAAATTGAAAAAGCACATCCTGATTTGTTTAATTTATTACTTCAAGTAATGGATCATGGTAAATTAACTGACAATAATGGCAAGTCAGTAGATTTTAGAAATGTTATTTTAATTATGACTACTAATGCAGGGGCTTCAGAGTTATCTAAATCATCTATTGGATTTTTAAATGACACAAAAAATGACGCTGATACACAAGCAATAGAAAAATTATTTACCCCAGAATTTCGCAATAGGTTAGATGCTGTTATACCATTTGATTATTTAGATATAGAAGTAATTAAAATGGTTGTAGATAAATTTATTATGCAATTAGAGGCACAATTATCCGATAAAGGTGTTTCTATAATGCTTTCTGATGAAGCAAGAAATTGGTTAGCTAAAAAAGGATATGATAAGATTTTTGGAGCAAGACCTTTAAATAGATTAATTCAAGAAAAAATTAAAAAACCACTAGCTGAAGAACTTTTGTTTGGAAAACTAGTTAAAGGGGGTAACGTTTTTGTAGATAACAAAAAAGATGAATTAATTATTAAATCTGAGTCTTCTACTAAAACATCAGATAAAAGAAATACAAAAATTAAGATTTAATTTTTAAATTTAAAAGGATTATCATGATTATTAACATAATCAATGTTTTCTTGAACATGTCTTTTTTCATCATTTATAAAAGCTGAAACAGCATTTCTAAATGAGGAGTTTGGAAGATAATGATAACTAAAAGTCGGTTTAGCTAAATATCCTCTTTTAATTTTATGATGCCCTTGAGCACCAGCTTCAACAACCTTTAATTTTTGATCAATTGCATAATCTATAGCCTGATAATAACACATTTCAAAATGCAGAAAAGGGACATCAATTTTAGATCCCCAATTTCTACCATATAAACAATTTTTATCAGTAAAATTTAGGGCACCAGCAACTATTTGATTGTCTTTTTCCGCTATAATAAGAACAATTTTTTTATTTAACTTATCTGATATAGATGAGAAAAAATCTCTCGTTAAATAAGCACTTCCCCATTTCTTATCTATTGTATCTAAATAAAATTTATAAAATTGATCCCAAATTGTCGAATTTAAATCATTACCACTGATCCTATTTATGACAATACCCGTTTTTTTTATATAATCTCTTTCTTTTTTAATCATTTTTCTTTTCGAACTTTTTAGCTCATCTAAAAAATCTTCGAAACTAGAATAACCTTTGTTTTTCCAATGAAATTGTAAACCAACTCTTTTTAACCATCCTTTTTTTTCTAAAATATGATCAGTGTTTTCATCTAAAAAATTTATATGAGCAGAACTTAAATTATTTTTATCCGTAAGATTCATCATAAATTGACTAATATTTTCAATTATGATTTCTTTTTCACTTTCTTTATATAAAAAACGTGGTCCTTTTACAGGTGTAAAAGGTATAGCTGAAATTAATTTAGGGTAGTATGAACCTCCTGCTTTTTGATAAGCGTTTGCCCAGCTATGATCAAATACATATTCTCCATAAGAATGGCTTTTAAGGTAATTAGGTAAAATTCCTATAATTTTGTTATCAATATCTTTTACAATTATATGTTGTGGAAGCCAACCTGTCTCTGCACAAACAGATTTAGATTCTTCTAAAGCGTATAAAAAATCATAATTTGTAAATGGATGATCATTAACATTCAAGTTATTCCAAGCTTTTGAACCTATCTTAGATATATTTGAAATTATATCCAAATTCATTTTATTTTATTTAAGCTCAAAAATTCCTTCAATTTCAACTGGGGCATTGAGTGGAAGACTGGAGACGCCTACTGCAAATCGAGAATGCTTTCCTTGTTCTCCAAACACTTTAACCATAATATTTGAAGCACCATTAATTATTGTAGGTTGTGATGTAAAAGATGAGGCTGAAGCTACAAATCCACCTAATTTCACTACTCTTGAAACTTTATTAAGGTCTCCATCACAAGCTGATTTTAATTGGCTGATTAGTGCTAGAGCGCATAACTTTGCCATCTCAATTGCATCTTCTGAGCTAACTGTTTCACCAACAATACCTGTTATTGGTAACTTTCCTTGTTTAAATGGTAATTGACCAGATATAAAAACAAGTTTGTTAGTAATTATGTAAGGTACATAGTTCCCAGCTGGCGTTGAAGCATCTTCTAATTCTATCTGATGGTTTTTTAAATTTTCTTCAATATTCATAAATCATATACTTTCACTAATTAAGAACATCCAGAAGTAGCACCACATGTATTACATTTCATACAGGTGCCATTCCTAACTAGAGTAAAGTTACCACATTCTCCACAAGCTTCACCTTCAAAACCTTTAATTTTAGCTTCGATTTCTTTTGAGATAGTAGAGTTTTGTTTTACTAGTACTTCGTTAGTTTCATTTTCATCATTAATATCTGTTATCTCATTCTCATAGGTATCTAAATAATTTTTAGTTTGTAAAACTGACACATTATCTGCTCCACCACTAGACACAACTTTAAGTTCTCTTCTTACAAACCCTCTTGATGCAACTTTATGAGTTGTTTCATCTCCTCTTACACCAACACCTGTTGGACTTGTATCAATATTATTAACATCAACATGCCCTAGATCATTTCTATCTAGATAAGAAATTGCTAGTTCCCTAAAAATATAATCCAAAATAGATGTGGACATTTTGATAGTATCGTTTCCAGTAACTACACCTTGTGGTTCAAATCTAGTAAATGTAAACGCCTCAACAAATTCTTCTAAAGGAACTCCATATTGCAATCCAATTGAAACGGCAATCGCAAAGTTATTCATTAAAGATCTAAAGGCAGCACCTTCTTTATGCATATCAATGAAAATTTCACCTAACTTACCATCTTCATATTCACCAGTTCTGAGATAGACCTTATGGCCTCCTACTATGGCTTTTTGAGTATAACCTTTCCTTCTATGTGGCAATTTTTCTCTTTCTGCCCTTAATACTCTTTCAACTATTTTTTCAACAACTTTTGTTGTTTTTTCAGTAATTACTTCTTCATCATTAATATCTTCATCTTCAATCAAACTTGAATTAAGAGGCTGACTTAATTTTGAACCATCTCTGTAAAGAGCATTAGCTTTAAGGCATAACTTCCAAGATAACATGTAAGCATCACTGCAGTCTTCTATTGATGAGTTGTTTGGCATGTTAATTGTTTTAGAAATAGCACCTGAAATAAAAGGTTGTGCTGCTGCCATCATCCTTATATGGCTATCAACTGATAAAAATCTTTTACCAATTCTTCCACATACATTTGCACAGTCAAAAACGTTAAGATGCTCTTCATTTAGATGAGGCGCCCCTTCTAATGTCATAGATCCGCAAACATGAATATTAGCGGCATCGATTTCTTCTTTTGTAAATGACAAAAAGTTAAGCATATCAAATGAAAAATCGTTAAGTTGATCTTCTGAAATCTTTAAAACATTTTTGCAGAATTCTTTACCTAAAGTAAATTGATTAAAAACAAACTTAATATCAAAAGCACTCTCTAATGAGTTTTCAATTAAATTAATTTGCTCGTCTTTAAAGCCTTTTTCTTTAAGTGCTGAATGACTAATTGATTGACAGTTTTTTAAACTACCAGTACCCAACACATAATTTTTAATATCTGAAATTTGTTTGTTGTCATAACCTAGATTTTTAAGTGCTTCTGGTACAACTTGATTAATAATTTTAAAGTAACCTCCTCCAGCTAACTTTTTGAATTTAACCATTGCAAAGTCTGGCTCAATACCTGTTGTATCACAATCCATCACAAGTCCAATTGTACCGGTCGGAGCTATTACAGTAGTTTGAGCATTTCTGTATCCAAATTTTTCTCCACCTTTGAGAGCTTTTTCCCAGGCTTTTGATGCTGCATTAGGTAGATCGTCAGAAGGACAATCTTCTTTGATAAGAGGCACTGGATTAATAGTTAAGCTATCGTATCCATCTTTAAAACCATCAGCTGCTTTTTTATGGTTTCTAATCACTCTTAACATATCTTTCGAGTTCAGTTTATATTTTGAAAAAGGACCTAATTCTTTTGCTATTTCTGCTGATGTAGCATATGAAATTCCTGTCATTATTGCTGAAATTGATGAACATATTGCTCTACCTTCATCACTGTCATAAGGCACACCCCATGACATGAGGAGGCCTCCAATATTTGCGTAACCAAGGCCAAGTGTTCTATAATCAAAAGATTTTTGAGCAATTTCTTTTGAAGGAAATTGTGCCATCATTACAGAAATTTCAAGTGTTAATGTCCATAATCTGCAGGCGTGTTCAAAAGCATTAATATCTAGTTTTTTATTCTTTTTACTAAATTTAATTAAGTTTAATGAAGCAAGGTTACAGGCAGTATCATCAATAAACATATACTCTGAACATGGGTTAGAAGCATTTATTTTTTCTTCTTGAGGACATGTATGCCATTCATTGATGGTAGAATCATATTGTAGACCAGGATCTGCACATGCCCATGCGGCTTCTGTTATTTTATCCCAAAGTTGTCTAGCTTTAACTTTTTTAAATACTTTTCCATCAGTTCTTTTTATAAGTTCCCAGTCACTATTATCCTCAACTTTTTTTAGAAAGTCATTTGTAACTCTTATTGAATTATTAGAATTTTGTCCTGATACTGTTAAATAAGCTTCGCTATCCCAGTCAGTATCATAAGTTTTAAATTCAATTTTTTTAAATCCTTGTTTTGCAAATTGAATAACTCTTTGAATATAATTTTCTGGTATCATAACTGATCTTGCGTTTAGAACAGCCTCTTTAAGTTTTTTATTTATTTTTGTGTCGTATAAGTCATCTTTTTCATATTCATCAATATTGCAGGCTTCCATAACCGCCCCAAGATGTTTTGCAGTTGATTTAGATCCTGCAACTAAAGCTGCAACTTTTTGTTCTTCTACAACTTTCCAATCAATAAATTCTTCAATGTCCGGATGATCAACATCAACAGTAACCATTTTAGCAGCTCTTCTTGTTGTACCACCTGATTTAATTGCACCAGCAGCCCTATCACCAATTTTTAAAAAGCTCATCATCCCAGATGATTTTCCGCCACCAGAAAGTTCTTCATTGTTTCCTCTTAGATTTGAGAAGTTTGTTCCAGTTCCAGATCCATACTTGAATAATCTCGCTTCTCTTACCCACAAATCCATTATTCCACCTTCATTAACAAGATCATCTTTAATAGATTGAATAAAACATGCATGAGGCTGTGGGTGAATATATGAAGATTTTGACTTAACTAATTTTTCAGTTTTGTAATCTACATAATAATGTCCTTGACTGGGGCCGTCTATTCCATAAGCCCAATGGAGTCCAGTGTTAAACCATTGTGGAGAATTAGGCGCTCCCATTTGAGATGCGAGCATATACCTCATTTCATCATAATATACCTTTGCATCTTTTTCAGAACTGAAATATCCGCCTTTCCATCCCCAATAAGTCCATGTTCCAGCTAATCTATTAAAAACCTGTTTTGCGGATATTTCTGCACCATATCTTTTATCTTCAGGAATAGTTTCTAATTTATCTTCGTCTGGCTCAGATCTTGATAGCCACTCAGGCACATTATTTTCTTTAACTTTTTTAAGATAGGCAGGAACACCCGCTTTTCTAAAATATTTTTGAGCAATTACGTCTGCAGCAACTTGAGAGTAGTTTCCTGGAACTTCTATTTCTGGTGCGCTAAATACTATTGTACCATCAGGGTTCTTAATCTCGCTTGAGGTAGTTTTAAATTTT
>CACMZO010000001.1 GCA_902618195.1 uncultured SAR116 cluster alpha proteobacterium | reverse complement strand
TTAAAAATACAAAGAATGAGATTAATAAATACTTAATACGTATACTTGAGAACAAAATTTTTGATTAATTAATAGTCGAATACCAAATTTTAAACGTTTTTTTGCATATAATTTAATCATTAATAATTTTGGGTTTCTCAAATAAATTTCACATCTAAACAAATTGTCCGAGTGATTTATATTAATTCACATACTTTAAGGAGTTTTTATGAAAAGAATTTTTACTTTAGGCTTTTTGTCAACTTGCTTGTTTGTCTCTTCTTTCGCAAACGCTGCTGTTGATGCTGAAGTCGCTTATATTTTTAACTCATTTTCCTTTTTGGTTCATGGGTTTTTAGTTATGCTCATGGCTGCTGGTTTTTGTATGTTAGAAACTGGTTTGGTAAGAGCCAAAAATGCAGTTGTTCAGTGTGCTAAAAACATTGGATTATATTCTATCGCTGGTATTATGTTTGCTGTTGTTGGTTATAATCTTATGTATATGGATGTTTCAGGTTGGATTGGTTCTTTTGCAATCTGGGGACCTTCTGACAAATTAGAGCCACTTGAAGGTGATTATTCATCAGGATCTGATTGGTGGTTTCAAATGGTCTTTTGTGCTACTGCAGCATCAATTGTCAGTGGAGCAGTTGCAGAAAGAGTTAAATTGTCTAGCTTTTTAATATTTGTTGTACTTTTGTGTGGCTTTATATATCCAATTCAAGGATCATGGTCTTGGGGTGGCGGATATTTAAGCGAGGCTGGATTTTTAGACTTTGCAGGCTCATCAATTGTACATGGTGTTGGCGGTTGGGCTGCACTAACTGGTGCAATTATTTTGGGCGCTAGAAAAGGTAAATATTCCTCAGACGGTAGTGTTAACCCAATGCCAGGTTCAAACCTACCATTAGCGACATTAGGTACCTTTATTTTATGGTTTGGTTGGTTTGGATTTAATGGTGGTTCACAGCTTGCGATGGGTTCTGCTGCTGATGTATCTGCAATATCAAACATCTATATAAATACAAATCTTGCAGCTGCAGGTGGAGTGGTAGTTGCAATAATTTTAACCATGTTATTTTATAAGAAAACTGATTTAACAATGGCATTGAATGGTGCTCTTGGTGGGTTAGTTGCTATCACTGCTGAGCCTTTAGCTCCGTCACCGATGCTTGCAATATTTATAGGAGCTGTTGGTGGTTTGATTGTTGTGTTATCAATACCAATGTTAGACAAATTTAAAGTTGATGATGTTGTAGGTGCTATTCCTGTTCACTTATTCGCAGGTATTTGGGGAACAATAGCAGTTGTTTTCTCAAATTCAGACGCAAATATTGGAGCTCAACTCTACGGTATATTAGCTATAGGAGCATTTACAGTAATCGCATCTTCAATTGTATGGTATGCAATAAAACTAATTATTGGTATCAGAGTATCAGAAGAACAAGAACTTGAAGGTGTCGATGTAAGTGAAGTTGGTATGGAAGCATACCCTGATTTTAAAAAATAATAATCAATTACCTCCCAATTAAAAGGCAGTCGTAACAGACTGCCTTTTTTTTCTTAACATCTATAATCCAAGTGAATGATAGCTATCCATTACTCTTTTAACAGACACCATCATAGCAGATGTTCTTAAATCATTAGCATTAGGATTTTTATTCCAAACCTCACTTATAACCTCATAAGTGTTTCTCATTGTATCCTCCAGCCCTGATCTTACTAAATCAATTTCTGCTGAACCCTGCATTACTAAATCTTTGTATTCGTCTGGGAATTTAGAGCCAGTCATTTTTTCTAGTGCTTCAATCATTAATGTAGTTTGGTTTTCCTGGGCACGTCGTTGAAGTCTTCCTAAACGAATTCTGCTTAAGTTTTTAATCCATTCGAAATAACTAACTGTAACCCCTCCTGCATTAGCATAAAGATCTGGAATTATAACAACTCCTTTTTTACTCAAAATTTCATCAGCTTCACTTGACACAGGACCATTTGCTGCCTCAATTATTAATGGTGTTTTAATTTTATCAGCATTTTCTTTATTAATTACAAGTTCCATCGCGGCAGGAATTAAAATATCAGCATCTTCTTCTAATATTTCAGAACCTTTATCGACATATCCATTGAAACCTTTAACACCACCATTTTCAAGAATGTATTTTTTTAATTTTTCTATATTTATTCCTTTTTGATCTACAATAGAACCATCTCTTTCAATAACATGAGTTATTAAGCAATTATCTTCAGTCGACAAAAATAAAGCTGCATGATAACCAACATTCCCTAGTCCTTGAACTATAACTCTTTTCCCTTTTAAGCCCGGTGTTAAACCTGTTTTCTTTACATCGACTGGATTATCAAAAAAAGCCTGTAAAGCATATTGAACACCTCGTCCTGTAGCTTCTGTCCTTCCTCCTATTCCACCTTTATTAACTGGTTTACCAGTTACACATGCCCAAGCGTTTAACTCAGTTGGGTGTAACTTTCTAAACTCATCAGCCATCCAAGCCATTTCTCTTTCGCCAGTACCCACATCAGGCGCAGGAACATTTTGGGAAGGGTGAATTAAATCTCTTTTAGATAATTCATCTGTAAAACGTCTTGTAATTTTTTCTAACTCTTCTTCAGTCCATTCTCTTATATTTATAATTAGACCTCCTTTTGATCCCCCAAAAGGAACTTCAACTAAAGAACACTTGTAAGTCATCAATGCAGCTAAAGCATCAACTTCATCTTGATTAACAGCCAAATCATATCTTATACCTCCTTTGACAGGCTCAATATGATCAGAATGTACAGATCTATAACCAGTAAATGTATGAATAGTACCTCGTAATCTAACACCAAATCTAACAACGTAAGTTGAATTAACAGTCATCACTTGTTTAGCTAGTTCATCTGTATAAACCTCTTTACCTTCACTTTTTTGAAGACACGTTACGGCTTTCTTGTAATTTTCTTCTATTGATTTTAAAAACTCTTGACCTGCCATTTAATTCCTCCCAATAAATGATAGAATACTATAGATGTATTTATTTAAATCTGTAAATTGATTTTTCTTAAAATTAAGTCTTTAATATGTAAAAAGGAAAATATATGTTTCAAAATTTAAAAAATATCTTTGAAAAAGTTAAAAAGGAAAATTATTCAGAGGTGGAAATTATTGAAGAAGAAATCCACGCTGTTTTATCTCTTTTAATCGAAGCATGCAAAGTTGACGGAATAGTTTCTGATAATGAAATAGAAAAAATTACAGACTTACTAATTAATAAATTTCATCTAGAACCTAGCAAAGCAAAAAATGCAGTTAATTTTGTTTTAGAAAAAGCAAATGAAAAAGTTGAAATCTTTTCAGATATAAAAGTCGTTCTTGATACAATGGATCATGAAGAGAGAATAAAAGTCGTTGAAATGCTATGGGGTGTAGTATTAGCTGATGGAAATGTAGATGATTATGAATCAAACCTCATGAGAAAAATATCAAGCTTACTTCATGTATCAAGCTTTGAAACAGCTGAAGCTAAAAAACGCGCTATGAATTAAGATTATGTATGATAAAACTCTTAACTTTGGATTTAACCAAGATCTTAATCAATTAAAAGATACTATATATAAATTCGCTCAAAATGAAATTGCTCCATTAGCAAAAAATATTGATGAAAACAATGAATTTCCAAATTTTTTGTGGGAAAAATTTGGAGAATTAGGGTTACTTGGTATTACAGCTGATGAAGATTATGGAGGTACAGGATTAAACTATTTGTCACATTGCATTGTTATGGAGGAAATTAGTCGAGCTAGCGCTTCAGTAGGATTGTCTTATGGAGCATTTTCAAATTTATGTGTGAATCAGATTAATAGAAACGGAAACCATGAGCAAAAAAATAAATATTTACCAGAGTTATGTTCTGGAAAAAAAATAGGTGCTTTAGCAATGAGTGAACCAAACTCTGGATCTGACGTTGTCTCTATGGCATTACATGCTGAAAAACAAGGTAATAAAACGTATTTATTAAATGGAACAAAAATGTGGATAACAAACGGTCCAGATGCTGATGTTCTGATAATATATGCCAAAACTGATCCTTCTGCCGGTTCAAAAGGAATAACTGCATTTATAGTTGAAAAGAACATGGTAGGATTTTCTGTAGGGAAAAAAATTGATAAACTTGGAATGCGTGGATCAAATACATCTGAATTAATATTTGATAATTGTGAAGTACCTGAAGAAAATATTTTAGGAAATCCTGGAGATGGTGCATCAATATTAATGAGTGGTTTAGACTTTGAAAGAGTTGTATTGGCTGCAGGTCCTTTGGGGATCATGGCATCAGCATTGGATATTGTTATCCCTTATACACAAGAAAGAAAACAGTTTGGTAAATCAATTAGCCAATTTCAATTAATCCAAGGTAAGATTGCAGATATGTATACCACATTAAATGCCTGTAGATCATATGTTTATGCAGTTGCATCTGCTTGTGATAGAGGTGAAACAACAAGGAAAGATGCTGCAGGTTGTATTTTGTATGCTGCGGAAAAAGCAACAAGTATTACTTTAGATGCTATTCAAATTTTAGGTGGTAATGGCTATACGAAAGATTATCCAGTAGAAAGATTATTAAGAGATGCAAAATTATATGAAATTGGTGCCGGAACTTCTGAGATAAGAAGAATGTTAATTGGAAGAGAAATATCAGAAGGAAATTAATATGAGCATCTTAAAATCTAATTTATCAGTAACAAGTGATTTTTTTTTAAAAAATAAAAATGAAATGTTATCCAAGATTAATGAAATCAAAAAGGTAAAAGATTTTGCTTTTAAAGGTGGTGTAAAAAAGTTTAATAAAAAAACTTCTAAAGAAAAAAAATTGCTCCCTAGAATGCGAATTACTCAATTACTTGACAAAAACTCTACTTTTTTAGAAATAGGAGCATTAGCTGGACATGACCTTTACGACAACGAGTGTCCTGGAGCTGGGATAATTACAGGGATTGGAAAAGTTCATGACTTGAATGTAATGATAATTTGCAATGATTACACGGTAAAAGGCGGCACATATTACCCCATTACTGTGAAAAAACATTTAAGAGCTCAAGAAATTGCAATACAAAATAACTTACCTTGTATTTATCTGGTTGATTCAGGAGGCGCAAATCTTCCAAATCAAGACGAAGTGTTTCCTGATAGAGATCATTTTGGGAGAATTTTTTATAATCAATCAAAAATGTCTTCTAAGAATATAATGCAAGTGGCAGTAGTTATGGGAAGTTGTACTGCTGGTGGAGCGTATGTCCCAGCAATGTCTGATGAAACTATTATTGTAAAAAACCAGGGTACTATTTTTTTAGCGGGCCCGCCTCTAGTGAAAGCAGCAATTGGTGAAAACATCTCCGCTGAGGATTTAGGAGGTGGTAAAGTTCATACAGAAATTTCAGGTGTTGCTGACTATCTTGCAGATGATGATTATGATGCTTTAGAATTAACTCGCCAATGCATTAAAAATGCAAACATTACTCAAAAAAAATTTGATCAAAAAACAAAGTTACCACTATATGACAATGAAGAATTAGTTGGAATTGTCCCAAGTGATCTGAAGAAGCCATTTGATATAAGTGAAATTATAATGAGGATAATTGATGATTCTAATTTAGATGAATTTAAACCAAACTATGGAAAAACTCTTGTAACAGGCTTTGCAAAAATAAACCAAATCAGTTGCGGAATAATAGCTAATAATGGCGTTTTATTTTCTGAGAGTGCACAAAAAGGAACTCATTTTATTCAACTTTGTAGTAAGAGAAAAATACCCATTATATTTTTTCAAAATATTACTGGTTTTATGGTTGGTAAACAAGCCGAACATACTGGAATTGCTAAGAACGGCGCTAAATTAATTAATGCTGTTTCAAATTCAAAATCTCCTAAAATAACTGTTATAGTAGGTGGTAGTTTTGGTGCTGGTAATTATGGTATGTGTGGAAGAGCGTTTCAGCCTAATTTTTTATGGATTTGGCCAAGTTCAAAAATATCAGTCATGGGTGGAGAACAAGCAGCAAATGTTTTACTACAGCTTAAAAAAATAAATGTTAAAAAGAAAACCGAAGACTGGAATGAAAAGATAGAAAAAGAGTTTTTTTCAAAATTGGTCAAACAATTTGATTATCAATCAAATCCACTTTATTCATCTTCAAGGTTGTGGGATGATGGGATAATTGACCCAAGAGATACTAGAAATATACTTTCAGAGTGTTTAGAAATAAGTTTGAACTCAAAAATTAAAAAAACAAAATTTGGTCTTTTTAGAATGTAGAGTTTTTATGAATTTCAAGAAGATTATAGTTACAAAAATTAATAATATTGCTATTGAAATTAGGTTAAACGATCCAGATGTTCATAACGCACTTACGCTCGATATCATAAAAGAGTTAAGCCTTTGCATTGATGAGTTATCACAAGATACATCATCTCTTATTTTAATTTCAGCAAACGGAAAAAGTTTTTGTGCTGGAGGTGATTTATCATGGATGAAAAAACAACTATCTGCACCAAGAGAGAATAGAGTTAAAGAAGCATCTAAACTTGCTGACTTACTTCTAAAACTTTACAATTGTCCTAAAACTATTATTGGCAAAGTAGAAGGTAATGCCTTTGGTGGTGGTATTGGTATCATGTCAATATGCGATTTTGTTTTTTCAGTAAAAGACATTAAGATGGCATTAACAGAAGCAAAACTTGGTCTTATACCAGCAACAATAAGTCCATATGTGGTTAAGAAAATTGGTGAAAAAAACGCAATCCATTTATTTACATCTGCAAAAATTTTTAGACCTGAAGATGGAGTTAAGTTTGGGTTAATTGATTTTATATACGAAGAAAATGAAATTAATTCTAAAATTTCTGAATTTATAGATAATTTTAAAAATTCAGCCCCTAATTCAATTTTAGAATCAAAAAAACTAGTAAGAGATTTATCTTATCCTATTGATCAAAATATTGTAGATCTTACAATTAACAAACTAGCAGATATATGGGACACTAAAGAAGCTAAAGAGGGAATAAACGCTTTTTTTAATAAGAAAAAACCTAATTGGATTAAGGAGTGATAATGACAAAAATACCTAGACAATTGGCAAAAAATAAAATCACAAGTTTAAATCTAAAAAATACGAAAAAAACTAAAGATGATTTAAATGCTGAAAATTATTTAAAGATTGTTAAGGAAAAAATTGGATTTGTTCCAAATGTTTTAACTGCGTTCTCTAATTTTCCAAAACAGTTTGAAGGTTTTACCAAATTATATAATTCTATTATGTTAGGAGATTCTGGTTTAACAAAGTTAGAAAGAGAGATGATAGCAGTTACTGTTTCATCTTTAAATCACTGCTATTACTGTATAGTTGCGCATGGATCAGCGGTAAGAGAATTATCTGGAGATCCACAGTTAGGAGAAAGATTAATTTCAAATTTAGAAGCCACAAATTTAGCAAAAAAACACCAAGTAATGCTCAGATATGTCAAAGAGCTTACAAAAAATCCTTCCAATTCAAATAAAAAATCAAGGGATGAATTGAGTAAAAATGGTTTCTCTGACAGAGATATTTGGGACATAAGTTTAATTACTGGTTTTTTTAACATGACAAACAGACTAGCTATCGCTACTGAAATGGAGCCAAATGACATATATCACTCATCTCATAGATAATTTTCATGCGATTTGAACTAACAGAAATACAAAAAAATATTGTTGAAGCAGCTAAAAAAATTTCATCAAAATTTGATGATAATTATTGGTTAGATTTAGATTTAAAATCAGAGTTTCCTTTTGAATTTTATAATGAAGTTGCCAAAAGTGGTTGGTTGGGCATGTGTATGCCCGAAGAATATGGAGGAGCTAATTTAGGCATTCAAGAGGCCGCTCTTTTTATGCAAAATATAGCTAGAAATGGTGGTGGAATGTCTGCTGCATCATCTATACATATTAATATTTTTGGACCACACCCTATTGTTGTTTATGGGACTAAAACACAAAAAAAGAATTGGTTACCTAACTTAATTTCTGGAAATGACAAAACTTGTTTTGGAGTTACAGAACCTGATGCTGGATTAGATACTGGAAAAATAAAAACTACAGCAAGTAAAATCCAAGGTGGATATTTAATAAACGGACAAAAAATTTGGACCTCAACAGCAAAAATTGCCAATAAAATTCTACTTTTAGCAAGAACATCTGAATTGGGAGAGACAAAAAATAATATTGATGGATTAACTTTATTTTATACAGATTTTGACAGAACAAAAATTGAAGTAAGAGAAATAAAAAAAATGGGGAGAGGTTCTGTTGATAGTAATCAAATCTTTTTTGATAATTTAGAAATATCTGAAGAAGATCGAATTGGAGAAGAAGGTAAAGGCTTTAGATATATTTTAGATAGCTTAAATCCTGAAAGAATATTAATTGCAGCAGAAGCTCTAGGCATTGGAAAAGATGCTTTAGACAAAGCTGTAAAATATGCTAATGAAAGAATTGTATTTGATAGACCGATTGGTAAAAATCAAAGTATTCAGCATCCTCTAGCTGAATTGTGGATAGAGCTTGAGGCTGCCGAATTGTTAATATCTAAAGCTGCCTATCAATATGATAAAGGTCAAAATTCTGGAGGACTTGCAAATGCCGCAAAATATTACGCTGCAGAAGTAGCATTTAAAACAGCAACACAAGCTGTTGTAACTTTGGGAGGGATGGGATATGCAAAAGAATATCATGTTGAAAGATTATTAAGAGAATCCTTAATACCAAAGTTAGCACCTGTTAGTTCACAAATGATATTAAATTACATATCAGAAAAAATACTTCATTTACCAAGATCATACTAATCAAAACCATAGGAAATAAAATGAAACATGCTTTGGAAAATTTAAAAATAATAGATCTAACTAGAGTTCTTGGAGGACCTTATGCAACTCAAATTCTTGCTGATCATGGAGCTGATGTTATAAAAGTAGAAGCTCACATAGGCGACGAGGTGAGAGGATGGGGGCCACCATTCTCAAATGGAATGGCGTCATATTTTATAAATGTAAATAGAAATAAAAGATCAATAGCAATTAATTTATTATCAGATAAAGGAAAAGAAATATTAATTAAACTTCTGGAAGATGCAGATGTTCTTATTGAAAACTTTAAAACAGGGACAATGGAAAAATGGGGTTTAGGATATGAAGAAGTTTTAAAAGAAAAATTTCCAAAACTTATTCATTGTAGAATATCTGGCTTTGGTCAAGAGGGTCCACTAGGTGGAGCACCTGGCTATGATGCAATTGTTCAAGCTATGACTGGAATGATGTCTATAAATGGAACACCAGAAAGTGGTAGTGTAAGAATGGGAGCACCCTTCGTAGATATGGGCACGGGTTTGTACTCTGCAATTGGAATATTAATGGCTTTACTAGAAAGAAGCATCTCCAATAAAGGCCAGTATCTTGACATGACATTATATGACTCTTCTCTAGCTTTAATGCATCCTCACAATGCAAATTTTTTTCTGAGTAAAAAACCTGGAAAAGCAACAGGAAACTCTCATCCTAACATATCTCCATATGACAAGTTCGATACAGCTACTAATGAAATTTTTATGGGAATAGGAAACGATGCTGGATTCGCAAGACTCTGTAAAGCGCTCAATTTGGATAACTTAATAGACGATAATAGATTTAAAACTAATGCAGATAGAGTTAAAAACAGGTTAGAATTAACAGATTATTTACAAAATGCACTTAAGGATGTTGATGGAAACTCTTTTTCAGAAAAACTTTTAAATGCAGGTGTTCCAGCTGGTCCAGTCAGGAACATGGAAGAAGCTATCAATCATCCTCAGACAAAAGAAAGACAAATGGTTCTTCATAAAGATGAATATCAAGGTATAGCTTCTCCAATAAAGTTTAGCAGATCAAAATCAGTTGGCGTTAAAAATATACCACCTCAAATTGGTGAACATACAAATGAAATTTTATTGGAGTTAAATTATACAAAAGGTGAAATAGAAAATTTAGTTAGTTCTAATGTAGTAAAATTGACACTATCAAGTGATTAACCTTTTAAAATAGTACTCTCTTATATCGTTATAATTACTCATGATTTTTTTTCTTAATTTTTCCTGTTTTGAGAAAATTATAAATGACTCTATTCCTTGGAATAAAAAAAGATCAATTCCAGTAATTATTTTTGCCCCACTATTCTCTGAATTTTTTAAAAAAGTTGTCATAGCAGGCGTGTAAACTACGTCAAAAGACCATTGATTACTATTTAATTTCAACCCATCAAATGGGTTTCCAGGAGTATTAATATGACCCTGCTCAGAGCAATTTAAAAATCCATTAAATTCATGCTGATTTTCTATCAACTCACCTAACTTTATTGAATACACCCGTTCGTTTTGTTTTTTTAAATCCTCTATTAATTTTTCTAATTTAATGTGATCTTTTTCGATTATGTAAAGTTCTTTAACTCCTAATTTTAATAAAGCAAAACAAACTGATTTTCCAACTCCACCACCTCCTAAAATAACTAATTTTGAAGGTTCTTTATTAAAATTAAATTTATAAGTATTAAGAAAACCAGTGAAATCTGTATTATGTGCAGTCATACTTTCATTGATTAAAATAAGATTAGTTGATTTTACTAACTTTGTTTCTTTGCTTAATTTAATTGAATGCTCTAATGCTAGTTCTTTAAAGGGGTAAGTAACATTAATCCCAGAAATATTCTTTTCTTTTATTTGGCTTAAAAAATTTTTGAAATTAAAATTTGTTTTTGAAGCTTGATCAAAAAGTTCGTACTTAACATCACACCCAAATTCATTTCCTAATTTTGTTATAAGATTAGGCATTTCAGATTTTGATATATTTTTTCCTAATAAACCTAATTTAATCATAATTAACAATTACATTGCAGATATGCTCTGTTCTTTTTTTATTGCCATTGCTGATGAAAATGAAGAAACGCAGTATGGAACACAAAAGGTGATAATTATTTTTATCCAATTGTTAGCAGTCATTTCACCCTTAATAAGATGATCCCCGTGATTAATCCCGGCTAAAATAATGCCGACAATTAAAGCAATTTTAAAAGCCCTAAATGCAACATCTTTTCTTACAAATAATTCTACCATAATGTCCTCAATTTTTGTAACCTTACTATAGATCATAATATTTAAAAATAAAGTGTAAGGTAAATGTATGTTAGTAAAAATATTTGTTAGAACATTTTCAAGTAATGAAGACTGTGAACTTTTTGAGTCTATGCTAGAAACAAAATGGCCATCTCTACTTCAAACTGTTAAAGGTGTAAGGTTTAGATCCTTAAAAAACCCAAATACACCTAACGTAAGTGTAGTTATTTGGGAATTTCCAGACAAAGAAATTATGAAAAATATCGAAAAACTTATTCAAGAAAATATTCAAAAGTATGTAAAAACTCTAACACCCAAAACTATTGAATTTACTGGAGTTGTCACGCAAGATCTTGGGGACTTATCATTTAATTAGAAAATTTAGACAGATAAATATTTTTTAATAATCTGGTCAGTTAATAAAGAAGGTTTTCCATTCCACGCATTTTCTCCTCTCTCAAGAATGTATAACTTGTCTGCAAATTTTTTTATTTTATTCAAGTATTTATCTACTAAAATTATTGAAACATCCTTTTTTTTAATTTGAGAAATAATTGTCCATATCTCATTTCTTATATTTGGCGACAAACCTTCAGTGGCTTCATCTAAAATTAATAACTTTGGATTAGTCATAAGTGTTCTAGCAATAGCTAACATTTGCTGTTCACCACCGGATAATGAATTTGACATTTGTGTTAAACGTTCCGATAACCTTGGGAAAATTTGTTTAATTTTATTCAAATCCCAATAACCTTTTCTAAAAGCAACAATCAAGTTTTCTTCAACAGTCAGATTTGAAAAAATCCTTCTGCCTTCAGGCACTAAACCGATACCTAATTTAGATATTTCATAACTTGGTAAACTTGAAATTAAATTATTGTTAAAAAATATTTTGCCTGAAACTTTTTCGATTATCCCACATACTGAATGTAAAGTAGTAGTTTTTCCCATTCCATTTCTACCTATTAAGGCAACAATTTCTCCTTCTTTAATTTCAATATCCACTTCATTTAGTATGCGGGTATCACCATACCAAGCACTTAATTTGTCAATCTTAAGAAGTATGCTCAATTTTCGTCCCCAAGATAAACTTCCTGAACTTTGGCATTTAATTTTATTTCTTTTTTATTTCCAGAAGCAATTAAACTTCCATAATCTAAAACTGATATCCTGTCAGCTAATGCAAATACTGATTCCATATCATGTTCTATAAGTAAAATCGGAGCTTTAACTTTTAATTTTTTAAACAAATTAATCATTAATTGTGATGATGTTTTATCTAATCCAGCCATTGGCTCATCAAAAAGTAATAATTTTGGATTCATTGATAACGCCAAGCTTATCTCAAGTTTTCTTTTATCACCGTGACTTAAAGTACTTACTAAATCATTAGCCTTATTTGTTAAATCAACAATTTTAAGTAAATCAAATGCTTCATCACTATAATCTTTATTTCTATAGATATTATTAAGTGGATTTAAATAACCTCCATCTCTACCCATTAGGGATAATCTTAAATTATCAATGACTTTAAATGAATTTATAACAGAAGAAATTTGAAAACTTCTAGCTATACCCATTCTTGATCTTTGTTCAGCTGAATAATTGGAAATATCAATTTCTTCAAGATAAATTTGACCACTATCTTGTTTTAAAAATCCTGAAATTTGTTTGACTAATGTTGACTTACCAGAACCATTTGGACCTATTAGGGCATGAATTTCATTTCTAAATAGATTGAAATTTAAGTTATCATTAGCCTTTATAGCTCCGAATGATTTGCTAAGTTTATAAATTTTAAGAACTGGTTTTTTCATCATATTTATCTTTAATTAAAAAGCTCATTATTCCTGCCTTTGCATAAAGCACTTCTAAAAGAATTATAAAACCTAACCAAAATTGCCAATTTTCAGTAATACCACCAAGAAATTGTTCTAATAGAATGTAAAAAAAAGCACCCAAAATTGGCCCATAAAGTCTAAACATTCCACCTAAAATTACTAGAATCATAATTTCTCCAGACATTTGCCAACTTAAAATTGTTGGACTTACAAATCTATTAAGATCGGCGTATAAAGAACCAGCGAGACCTGTTATTGCTCCAGATATTATAAATGAAATTAATTTAACTTTTTTAGGGTTAATTCCAACTGATCTAACTCTATCCTCATTTTCTTTGCTAGCTTTTAATGAAATTCCTAATGGAGAATTTAAAATAAGTTTAACAAGTATTATTGTTATAATTAACCATACATAACAAATATAAAAAAAAGTAGTAGGATCCATGGTATTAAGAAAAGGGATTTGATTTCTAAGTGAAAGTGACAATCCATCTTCTCCACCATAAGTAGGCCAACTTATTGAAAAATAGTATAACATTTGAGCAAATGCTAATGTTATCATTATGAAATAAACACCTGTTGTTCTTAATGAAAAATAACCAATAAAGAATGCTAATATAGATGAAAAAATTAAAGTAAAAATCCAGATCAATAATAATTGATTTGTTCCTTCAAACTCAAAAACTAATATTTGGATAGGTTCGTAATTATTAAAATGAAAAGCTAAAATTCCTGCAATATATCCACCTAAGCCAAAAAAAGCAGCGTGACCAAAGGAGACCATTCCTCCATATCCCAATATTAAATTAAGACCAATACCTGCAATAGCTAGAATAACAATCTTTGAAAATAATGTTGTTATATAAATATCATTTAAAAGCATTGAAAATAACGGTACTAAAAATAAAAATATTAGAATTAAAAAATTTAATTTCTTTTCAGACATCATGCTGATCTCTCACCAAACAAACCTGATGGCTTAAAAATTAAAACAATTGCCATAAGTATATATATTGACATTGAGGCTATCGATGAACCAATTAAATTTGCATCAGCATTATCAAAAAATAATTTAAATAACTCAGGAAGTAAGAAACGTCCTAACGTATCTGTAACTCCTACTAACAAAGCCCCAACAAAAGCTCCTTTAATTGAGCCAATTCCACCAATTATAATTACTACAAACGCTAATATTAGAACTGGTTCACCCATACCGACCTCAACAGATTGTATCGCACCGATCAATGCTCCAGATAAACCAGCTAACGCAGCTCCTAATGCAAAAACAATTGTATAAAGAGTTTTAATATTTACTCCCAAAACAGAAATCATTTCCCTATCGTTTTGTCCAGCTTTTATTCTTATTCCTAGTAAAGTTTTAGAAGTTAAAATGTATAAGAAAAATGCTATTACAATTCCAATTGCGATTATTAAAAGTCTATATTTCGAATAAATAATTTCTAAAGGAAGAGAAACACTAGCATTGAGTTCTGAAGGTATATTCAGATAAAGTGGATACGCTCCGAAAATCCATCTAATACCTTCAGAAAAAATTAAAATTAGAGCAAAGGTTGCTAGCACTTGATCTAAGTGATCTTTTTTATATAACTTTCTAATAACTAAAATTTCAGTTATTACACCTGCAAACATTGCAACAATAAAACTACTTATTAATCCAATAAAAAAAGAACCTGTAATTTCAGCAAGAAGAGCTGCTCCAAAAGCGCCAATCATGTAAAAGGAACCATGCGCAAGATTAATCAAACCCATAACACCAAAAACTAAAGTCAAACCAGCAGACATAAGGAACAACATTGTGCCGAATTGCAAGCCGTTTAATAGCTGTTCAATTAATAATTGAAATTCCATGTGATGAGAATAAGTGAGTCAATAAAACTCACTTATTTATTTTCTTATTTCAAAGGACAATCTTTAACGTAAGCGTTTGATCTATTTTTAAGCCCGGTTGAAATAATTTTATTCGTTAAAATTTTTCCCTCCTTGATCACTTCTCTCACATAGATGTCTTGAATAGGATGTTGATTAGTATCAAATCTAAATGAACCACGGGTACTTTCAAAATTAGCATTTTTCAATGCACTTCTGAATTTATCTTGGTCTTTAACGTCTGCTACATTTAGAGCAGAAATTAACAATTTCCCAGTATCATATCCCTGAGATGCATATAAAGATGGTAATCGTCCATACTCTTTTTGAAAATCTTGAACGAATTTCTTATTAGCTTTATTGTCAAGATCTTTTGACCATTGAGAGGTGTTTTTAACACCTAGAGCAGCATCACCAACAGCTTTTAAAATACCTTGGTCAAATGAAAAGGCTGGTCCAATGACTGGAAGATTTATACCTGATTGAGATAATTGTTTCATAAATGAAATACCCATACCGCCAGGTAAAAAGAAGAAGATACTATCAGCTTTAGATGACCTTATTTGAGCAATTTCTGCTGCATAGTCTTTTTGACCAAGTTTGGTATATAATTCTTTTTCAATTTTGCCTTTAAAAAATCTTTTGTATCCTGTTAACGCATCCTTACCTGCTGGATAGTTAGGCGCAAGTATAAATGAGTTTTTATACCCAGCAGCATTTCCATATCCACCAGCTGCTTCATGCAAATTATCATTTTGCCAAGCAACGTTAAAATAATTTTTATGACAACCTTTACCTGCTAGTTTAGAAGGCCCTGCATTCGGAGACAAATAGAATTTTCCTTGTTTAACTGCAGCAGGCACCACTGCCATCGCTAAATTTGACCATATAATTCCAGTAAGAACATCTACTTTATCTGACTGTATCATTTTATCTGCAATTTGAACCGCAATGTCCGGTTTTCTTTGATCGTCCTTTACAATAACCTCAAAATGTTTATCGCCTTTAACAGCTAATAAAAAACCATCTCTGACGTCAATTCCAAGACCTGAACCTCCTCCAGATAAAGTGGTAATCATACCAACTTTTATTTTTTTATGTCCACCAGCAAAAACAGAGTTTATAAATAAACCGAGTATTGCAATTATACTTATAATATATTTTATCATTATTTTTCCTCTTAAAACTTTTTATAACTTAACTAAAAATCACTTTAAAATCAAAAAATTAGTTTTCCTGGTTAAAAATCTATATCCATACCATTTATAGAATAAGTTTTGCCATTAAAACCTTTATCCATTTTTTCAATATCAGTCATTTTCTGCGAATCAACTCTTTTAAATGGATTTTTTTTCATTTGTTCTAAACGTTTTTTATTTTGAAACTTTCCAAATAGTTTATATTTTATTTTGTTAAGCATTATTCTTACTTACAATACAATGTTCTAATTTATTAAATCTATAATAAGCAAATTTCTTATAGATTATAGACAATAAACTTTTAATTATTGGCAGAGACGCAATAAAAGCTAAAAATTTCCAGTAAGTTAGATTTTTCCAAATTAAAATAAAGGCATCAACTCCAATATATTGTTTATTTTTAGAATCAAATGCATGCAGATACAAAAGTGCGTCTGATTGTTTAATATTAAATTCTTTTAAATCTTTAGGGTTATTAGCAATATCTAACCATTTAAACTTTTTATTATTGGCAATTTTTTTATAATAACTTATCTCTTTATTACATAATCCACACTTACCATCATAAAGAACTTTTATCATATTATTAAACCAACTTTGAAACATTTACTGCCATATTAGAGCCTGACCCAACAATTTTTTTCCAAAAGTTAGTAATTTTACCCTCATCTTTCTCTAATACCTTTGATCTTGCATCTTGCTGGTGTTCTATTTCTTCATCACAGCATTTCTTTAAAACCATTGCTAACTTATAATTTAGATTATTGTTTAATAAATATTCAATTTGTTCATTGTAATGCTTCTCAACAAAAGTTTCGACTGCATCTACGGTAATGCAAAAAAATTTATAACCAAACATTGCTGACAAAAATCCTAAAACAAAACCCATAATTCTCCATAAAAAAAGTAATTTGCTTTTTTCATTAGAGGTTAAAAGATTTTCCATAACTATCAGATGATTGGTTTCGGTAAAAATGTGTTCTTTTGACATCTTCAGTATTTCTTTATTCCAAAAAATACAACTTGCACCTTTGTAAATCCAAACTGCTCCTGTTTCTCCAGCGTGGTTTGACCTCATCCATTTAATCATAAATTTTGGAATACTAATTCCAATCGCATTGTATTTTTTTAAAATATTTTCCACTAAATCATCTATAAATATTATTTATTTTACTATGTTTGGATTTTCTTCCAGATACTCTTTCACGCCAAAGTTTAAAACTTCTAGGCTTGAGATTACTTCTCATCAATTTTATAACCTGCTTTTCGTTTAACCCAGTTTGTTCTTTAATTGAATCAAAACTTATTTCATCTGCCCAAGCAAAATCAATTACTTTATTTAAATACTTTTCATTTAACATTTTTTTTCAAATCTGATGAAGAAAATTTATATACATTTTTTTCATTACATATATATGCATTAAAACCAGATTTTAAATAAGGCTTAAAGATTTTATTATTAATCGAAAGCCCTCCAGTATATTTTCCAAATGAAGGAAGAATTAATTTTCTTTCAGTTTGTAAGATACATTTTTCAGTTACTCTTTTTCCATTCAATTTGACAGATAAAGTTGGGTGATAATGTCCAGAAATCTGATGTCTATCGTCAACAATTGCTTCATGAATAAACTCAATATCATTTAATCGTAAAATTTTATGACTTGGTATTTCATACATTATATTTTTATCATGATTTCCCTCAATTAAAATGAATTCATAAATATTAGTTAATGATTTTAATTTCTTTTGAGTTTTAATATTCATTCTATTTAGTGAATTTTTATCGTGAAAAGTATCGCCTAAAAAAATAATTTTTTTAATCACATAGTTTGATAAAATTTTTTCTAATTTGATTAATGTTTCTAAACTGTCATATGGAGGAATATATTGCCCATACTTAGCGTAACTTGAGCCTTTTTCTAAATGTAAATCTGAAACAATTGCAGTATTAAGCTTTGACCAAATGAGAATTCCGTGTGGATCTATATCAAATGTATTTTGACAAAACTCTAATTTTTTCATGAAAAACCAATTTCACTAAGTAATTCATTTTCAAATTCTTCCAAATAATATTCATTAAGCTCATCTTTATTAATTGTTTCTCTATTTATTTCAAGCAAAAGAGGTACTGCTAATGGGGATATTTTTTTTAATTTTTTAAATAAAATTTTATTTTGAATTCTTTTCATTAGTTTGCCTAACCTATCAATTGAAATCAAACCATTTAATGAATCTTCTTTAGCAACTTTAAGAAGCAAGTGGTTACCTTCATGTTTCTTTAGTACATCATAAATCAAGTCTGTATTAAATAAAATTTGCTTCGATGTTTTTGTCAAACCAGGCATTTTTCTTTCGATTAATCCTGAAATAATCGATGCATCTCTAAAATTTTTTTTCATTAATGGAGTGTCATCTAACCATTCATACAAATCGCTTATCATTAAATCTTCATTAAATAAGGATTTAATGTCATTAATTTCCTTCATGCTCCAAATAGCGAGTGCATAGTCAGTTGCAACAAATCCAAGTGGTTTAAGATTATATCTTTGCATTCTCTTCGAAATTAAAAAACCTAAAGTCTGATGAACATTTCTTCCTTCAAAGGCATAACAAATTAAAAAATGTCTTTTTTTATTCCCCATTTTTCTAGGAAAAGTTTCAATTAAAACTTTATCATGCATTGGTAAAATTGACTTTTGAGATTGTAAAATTAACCAATCTTTTATCTGTTCAGGATAACTATTTAAAGACTGTTTTTTGCTTATTAACTTTTTCACTTGTAACGCCAACTCAGAAGTTAGAGGCATTCTTCCCCCAGCGTAAGATGGTATTTTAGGCCTTTTATCTTTTGTTAAAGCTACATGAACTCCCTTCTCTGATATATTTAAAAACTTTAAAACTTTCCCTCCAAACAGAAAAGTATCACCTTCAGTCAAACCTTCAATGAACCATTCTTCTATATTACCTAAGGTTTTATTTCGAAGCTTCACTTTAAGCATATACGATTCAACAATAGTGCCAATATTCATCTTGTACTTCTGTCTAACTGTCTTATTTCTGATTGCAAAGTGATTATTTTTATTTAATCCGATTTTAGAGTATTTCTGATATTGTCTAAGTGAATAACCACCGTTTTGAACAAACTCCAAAGTTTGAGTAAAATCTTCTATTGAGAGTTTTCTGTAAGGCCAAGCGGTTTTAACATTTTTATAAAGTTTGGTTTTATCAAATGGATTGCTACAGGCAACACCTAATATATGCTGAGCTAAAACATCAAGACTACCAGATTTTAAATTATCTCCATCTATGATGTTTTCTTTTATAGCTTCTATAGCAGCTAAACATTCAAGATATTCAAATCTATTTCCTGGAACTAATAAAGCCTTTGATGGCTTATTTAAAGTATGATTACTTCTGCCAATTCTTTGTAATAATCTTGAAACACCTTTTGGAGCACCAACTTGAATAACTAAGTCTATTTTTGCCCAATCAATTCCGAGATCTAAGGAACTTGTTGCAACCACACAATCAATCTCTCCTTTGGACATTTTCTGTTCGACTTTTCTTCTTATTTCTCTTTCAAGGCTTCCGTGATGAACAGCTATTTTCAAATTAGATTTATTTTCAAGCCATAAATTATGAAAAATTAACTCGGCTTGAGCTCTAGTATTAACAAAAATTATACTCATTTCTGCTTTTTCAATTTTTGAATATAATGTTCTGATAGAATAGGTTGCCATATGACCTGACCAAGGTATTCTGTTTTCAGACATTAAAATTTCTACTTTTGGCTTATTTAAAGATGGAATATCGATAATTTTTTTTTGTTTATTTTGAGATAAAAAGTTCAAAACATTTTCTTTATCTTTAATAGTAGCCGATAACCCAATTTTAGTATAATTCGAAGCTAATTCATTTAATCTTGCTATATTAAGTGATAATAAATCGCCTCTTTTAGAATTTATCAATGTATGAATTTCATCAATAATTAAAAATTTAATATTTTTAAAATAATCTTCAGCATTTTCATCTGACATCAACAAAGCAAAAGACTCAGGAGTTGTCATAAGCATTTGAGGTGGCGATGTCTTTTGCCTTCTTTTTTTTACGTATGGAGTATCACCAGTTCTCGTCTCAACAGAAATATTTAAAGATTGGTCATTTATTGGTTGAACCAAATTTCTTTGTACATCAACAGTAAGTGCTTTTAGTGGTGAAATATAAAGCGTATGTAGAAAATTATCTTTATATTTTTTTTCAATTAAATCTGTAATTGCCGGCATAAATCCAGCAAGAGTTTTTCCACCTCCTGTTGGTGCAATTAGCAATATGTCATATCCTTTTGAAGTCTCTTCTAGTGTAACAATTTGGTGTTTGTGGTAACTCCAACCATTTTTATTTAACCATTTAGTAATAGGATGAGACTTTAATTTTGGTATCATAATGATATATAAAAAATATGGATTGGGTTAATAAACATTTACAAATAGTACCTATAAATACCTTTATTGATCCAATTTTTCCAGTTGAAAATGCAATCATAACTCATGCTCATGCTGACCATGCAAAGCCTGGGCATAATAATGTTCTTGCAACAAAACATACAATAGAAATTATGAAAATTAGATATGGTGAGAATTGTGCAAATAATTTTCAAGAATTATCATTTAATTCTCCATTAAATGTTAATGGTGTGAAAGTTACTTTTTTTCCAGCTGGGCATATATTAGGAAGTGCTCAAGTTTTACTTGAATATCGGAAAGATAAAATAAATTTTACTGGTGATTTTAAAATAACGAAAGATGATACTTGCGAAAACTTTAGACCAGTCACATGCGATACGTTAGTAACTGAAGCTACATTTGGCCTACCTATATTTCAACATTCAGATCCAGAAGTTGAAATAAATAAATTAATTAATTCATTAAAAAATTTTTCAAATCGTCCACATTTAATTGGTGTTTATGCCCTTGGAAAAGCCCAACGTTTAATTAAATTATTAAGAAATAAAGGATATGATGAAACTATTTTTATCCATGGAGCATTAGAGAAGATTTGTGATTATTATATTGAGTCTGGAATAAATTTAGGAAATTTATCCAAGGCTCTTATTAAAAGTGAAAAAAAAGATTTTAATGGAAAGATTATCTTAGCACCACCTTCAGCTCTAAAATCAACCTGGTCAAGAAGATTTATAGACCCTATATTGTCTCACGCTTCTGGATGGATGTTAGTAAAACAAAGAGCGAAACAGAGTTTGGTTGAATTACCTTTATTAATATCAGATCATGCTGATTGGAATGAATTAACATCGAATATAAATAATAGTTTAGCAAAAAATATTTTAGTAACACATGGTCGAGAAGAAGCTTTAGTACATTGGTGTAAAAAAAGAGGCTTAAAAGCATCTGCATTATCAATTCAAGGTAGAGATGATAGTGGAGAAGAAATTTGAGAGAGTTTAGCCAATTAATTAATCAATTAATTCTTACTAGATCAAGAAACAGAAAAATTGAGTTATTAAACCATTATTTTAAAAATACCGAAAATCCTGACAGAGGATTGGCATTAGCAATTTTAACAGGCAATTTGAAAATTAAAAATATTTCCATTTCAAAAATCAAAGAAATGATTAAAGAAGAAGTTGATCCTGAATTATTTGATTTATCATATGATTATGTTGGCGATCTTGCTGAAACAATTGCTTTAATTTGGCCTTATAAAAAAAAAGGTGCAGTGCCAAAATTAAACTTTATTATAAATGAACTAGAAAGTTCAAGTACTACAAATACAACCAACTTAATAAAAAAATATCTTTCAATTTTTTCAGAAAATGAGAGATGGGCATTTATTAAACTTTTATCTGGTGGTTTAAGAATAGGTGTTTCAACAAGGTTAACAAAACTTTCATTAATTCATAATACAAATATTGAGATCTCAGAAGTTGAGCAAATTTGGCATGGTGTGACCCCTCCATATATAAAATTGTTTAGTTGGATATTTGAAAAAGACAGTAAACCTGAGATAAAGATTGAAAAAGTATTTCACCCTCTAATGCTGGCTCACCCTATTGAAGAAAAAGATTTTAATAACTTAAAACCAGAGGATTTTTTAGCAGAATGGAAGTGGGATGGAATAAGAGTACAATTAGTTTTATTTAAATCCAAAATTAGTATCTTCTCTCGAACTGGGGATGATATTTCACATACTTTTCCAGAAATACATAATAATGAAAATGACTTAGTTGTTTTAGACGGAGAACTTTTAGTTGGAAATGATTTTACACCTCTTAAATTTAATAAATTACAACAAAGATTAAATAGAAAAAAAGTGTCAAAAGTTCACTTAGAAAATTTTCCAGCCTTTGTAAAACTTTATGACATTTTATTTTTAAAAAACAGAGATTTAAGAAACTTAGGTTTTTCAAAAAGACGAGAAATTTTATCCGATTGGCATGATAAAGTGCAAAATAAATTTTTTGATCTTTCAGAAGTTTTCAAATTTAAAACTTGGGAAGAACTCACAAATATTAAGTCCAATGAATTAAATAAAAGCGAACACGAAGGTTTGATGATAAAAAGAAAAAATAGTGCTTACATTTCAGGAAGACCAAAAGGTTATTGGTATAAATGGAAAAATGAACCTTTAGTTGTAGATGCAGTTATGATGTATGCCCAAAGGGGACATGGCAAAAGAAGTTCATATTATTCAGATTTTACTTTTGGTATTTGGGATAAAAACAATATAGTTCCTATTTGCAAAGCATATTTTGGCTTTAATAATGAAGAATTAGAAATCTTGGATAAGTTTGTTAGAAATAACACCATAAATAAATATGGTCCTGTAAGAGAAGTTGAAAAAAAATTTGTAGTTGAAATAGCATTTGATTCTGTTGATTTTAGTAAAAGACATAAATCTGGAGTAGCGCTTCGTTTCCCAAGAATTAAACGTTTAAGACAAGACAAACCTATTGATGAAGTTATAAATATCAACATATTCAAAGCAAATTTTATAAATTATTAACAAGTGAAATTTATTGCTGCTTGACTCTCAGTAGTTAACTTTGAATAGTGTTACTAATACATATTAATCTCAGGAGGAATTAATGATTAATAAAAAAACACTTTTGAGCATTGGATCAGGTCTAACCATTCTTACCGGTTTAGTGGCCTTTACTACTGCTCCAAGTTTTGCTGACAAAAAACCAGCCATAGAAGTAGTTACTCATGCTGGTGCTGGTGGCGGAACAGATGTTAACTCAAGAATGATGATGTTAAGATCAAGAAGAACTCTGAAACAAGACATGGTTGTTGTCAATAAAAGAGGTGGAGGTGGTGCCGCCGCAATGAACTATTTTATGACAAGACCAGCAGATGGAAATACAATATTAACTTTTACAGTAGGACACGCTATTACAATGGCTATGGGTAAAACTAAGTTAAAAGTTAGTGATATGGCTCCAATAGCAAGAGGTACTAATGACCCTCAAATTCTTATGGTAAATTGTAAAAAAAGTCCTTACAAAACACCTGAAGATTTTGTTGCTGGAATGAAAAAGGGTGACAAAATGACATTTGGAGGAACTCATACTGGTACAATTGACCATATTACAGTTTATTTATGGGCAAAAAAACTAGGGCAAAAAATGCCTAAATATATCCCGTTTAAGGGTGGAGCAGAATTAGCTACAAGACTTGTTGCAGGAGAAGTAGATGTAGGAACACTTAATTTATCTGAAGCAGCAGCACCTGTTGAAGCTGGAGATGTTTGTCCACTTGTAATATTAGGTGAAAACGCAATGGCTCCTATTCCAAAAGCTAAAACAGCTAAATCTCTTGGAATTGATCTTGTTCTTTCAACAACAAGAGGTTTCGTAACTCACGCTGGAGTTGACAAAGCTAGAGTTGCAGCACTTGAAAAAGGTATAGCTAAAGCAATGAAACATTCAATGTATCAAGCTTATTTAGCAAATTCTGGACTAGACAATACTTCACCTCAACCTTCAGGGCCTTGGGGAAAGCAAATTGCCTTCATGGTTGGTGAATTTGGACCAGCTCTAAAAGAAATGGGCTTAATGAAGTAAACATTTGTATTAATGCCCTCTTTAATTTAAGAGGGCATTAAATCAAAAACATTATGTCTAATAAATTTTATACAGTTCCATTATTCCTTACAATTTTTTCAATTATTGTAATTGGAATATCTTTACAATTAGATACCTCACCTGAAATGATAGTTGGTGATAGTATGCAAGCTAGATCTTTTCCAATTTTTTTGATGGTTTTAAATCTTGTTTTAATATCTGTACTTACTTTTCAATATAAAACTAATAATCCAGAGCCCATTAAATTAGAAAAATTTCCTACTTGGGGTAGTATGGGCTTATTTTTAATATTTTATTTACTAACAGTTTATACTGATATGTTTATTGGAATTTTTGTAGTTATGTTATTGATGGGATTATTATGGGGTGAAAAGAGAATTTGGCTCTCTTTTTTAACAGCAACTTTGACCCCTTTATTAATTTTTTTATTGTTTGATTTTGTTTTAAAAATTAGATTTCCACGAGGAATATTGATGGATTTGTATTATGGATAGAGTATTAAATTATGTTTGAACAAGGATTAATGGCAATGCTTTCAGTTGCAACTGATCCATATTTACTATTTTTAATTTTTGTTACAACTATTTTAGGCGTTGTAATAGGAGTATTACCAGGTTTAGGTGCAACTACTGGAGCTGCACTTTTATTACCTTTTACTCTAACTATGGATCCGGTTCACGCTATTGCAGTCCTTGCGACAATTTATGTTTCAGCAACTTTTGCTGGATCTATAACTGCTATTTTAATTAATACACCTGGAACTTCAGCTGCAGCTGCAACAACATTTGATGGTTACCCTCTTGCTCAAAAAGGTGAAGCTGGAAGAGCATTAGGAGTTGCCGTGATTTCAAGTACTGTAGGTGGTGTGTTTTCTGTAATAATTTTATGTTTTGCAGCACCATTGTTAGCCAGAGTAGCGTATGAATTTCGTTCACCCGAATATTTTGCATTAACAGTGTTTGGCTTATCAATGCTTGCTAGTATTAGCGCTGGTGGGGCTGTAAAAAATTTAATAGGTGGAATTTTTGGAGTTTGGTTATCAACAATCGGAGCAGAAAGAGTAACCGGAATTGAACGATTTATGTTTGGTAATTACGAACTATATGAAGGAATTCATTTTGTTCCAATCTTTATTGGGCTTTTTGCTATTTCCGAGCTTTTAGTACAATCCAAAACCGTCAACAAAATTGTAAATACTGTTAGCATGAAAGCTGTAAAACTACCAACAAAAGAGGATTATAAGAAAATTTGGAAAACTATTTTGAGATCCTGCGGAATTGGGACTTTTATAGGTGTTTTACCAGCAGAAGGTGCTACTGTTGCATCAATGATCGGATACTCTGAAGCAAGAAGATGGTCGAAAAATAAAGAAGAATTTGGTAAAGGTTCTATTGAAGGCATAGCTGGTGCTGAAGCTGCAAATAATTCTGCAACTGGCGGGGCGATGGTACCAACTATGGTGCTTGGTATTCCTGGTAGTGGTACAACAGCTATTATTTTAGTTGGATTAATGGTGCACGGCTTAAGGCCTGGTGTTTATCTTTTTACAGAACAAGTTGAAAAGGTTTATCAAATTTTTGGTTCAATGTTTTTTGCTAATATTATGTTTATGTTAATGGGCCTATATGCTGCAAAGTTTTTTGCCAGAGTTTCGTTAGTCCCTACAGCTATTTTGTGGCCAATTGTTTTCGGGCTTTCAGTTATTGGTGCATACGCATTTCAAGGTCAACTTTTAGATGTTTGGCTTGCATTAATATTTGGTGTAATTGGTTTCTTTGCACGTAGACATGGTTTTTCCGTAGCACCAATTGCAGTAGGTTTAATTCTTGGTGAAATGGTAGAAACGAATTTACAACATTCTTTAAAAATGTTTGATGGTGCTTGGTGGATGATTTTTACTCAACCACTAGCCCTTATGTTCTTGATATTTGCTTTTTTAGGTTTATGCGGACCGTATATTTATTCACTTATCACAAAAAGAAAATAATTTAATAGTTTATAAATCCATTTACAATTAAATATATGGAAATAAAAGTCAAAATTGAATTAAGAAAAATTTTGAAATATTTTTGCCCATAATTTATTAAAATATTTTTGCCCAATAAAGTACCTATAAAACCTGTCATTATCATTATAAAAATTAAATCTACATATTCAGAAAAGTTAAAACCCATAAACCCAAATATAAAAACCTTGATTGCGTGTTGAATTGTCATCAAAGCTGAATGCGTGGCTGTATGACTTAAAGGATCTAATTTCATAGTCTTAACCATGCCCGCAATAAATGGTCCTGTAGCTCCAAAAAACATTGTTAAAAAACTTGAAAAAATTCCTCCAAAAACCATATATTTTGATTTTATTGAAGGAATCTTTCCGTAAACTGTCCACAAAATAAAAGAACCTACAACAACTTGAATTATCCAAGAAGGAAATTGTACAAACATTAAACCGCCAAAACTACTTCCTATAAAACTTCCTATCAAAAAAGGTATAATAGGACTTTTATAAACACTTTTTAGCATTACCAACATTCTTCCAAAATTAGACCCTATTTGGACTGAACCATGCACAGGTAGTAATGCTATTGGATTAAGATAAATGGCTGACAAACCTAAAAACACTGCTCCACCACCTATTCCAAAAGCAGTTGATATAAATGAGGTAAACATGCTTGAAAATATCAGAAAAATTATACCAAAGTTTGACAACTCTTCCGGAAAAGTAATGAAAAGAAATTCCATCTAAAATTCACTTTTCTGTAAAAGGTGGTGGTATAAAATATCTTGGTAATTCACCAATACTATTTATATCAATTTCCAATAAAACAGGGCCAGATAAATTAAATGCTTTTTTTAAAATATTTTCAAATTCACTTGAAGACTTTACAATTAAATATTTCATCTTAACAGTGTCTGCAAGCTCTTTGAAATTTGGAACTTGCAAGTCTGCAAAATTTCTTCTTCCTTGATATAGACTATCCTGAATATGTTTTATAACTCCATAACCTTTATCATTCATTACCATAAAAATTATATTGCTGTTGATTTCAACTGCTGTCCATAATTCAGAAACGTTTAACATAAACCCGCCATCACCACACATAGCAATTGATTTTACTTTTTCTTCTGTCGCTACAGAAGCACCAATTCCAAGGGACATCCCAGGGCCTATCCCTGCTCCAACTGGATAAATGTTTTGATACCATTTTTGTACTGGCATTAACCTATTTCCCCAAGTACTGTTTGAAATGGTTACATCCCTGACCCATCTAGCGTTTTTAGGTATATTTCTCTCTATTATTTCAGGGAATTCTCCATAAATTTTAAGAAATTTTTTATAATCTTTTTTAATTTCTTCTTTTAGAGATTTCACTTCTTGTATCCAATTTTCATCTATATATTTTAAGTCATCCAATCTATAATATAGATTTTCTAAAACTTTTTTTCCGTCGCCTAAATGAAATATTTTTGATGGATAAGTTCTATTTTCTGCATTTGGGTCTATATCAATTTGTATAAGGTTATCTGGTAGTCTTAATGACATATCTTTTGTTTCATGTCCTCTTAACCTACTTCCAACAACAATTATTAAATCTAGAGAAGAATAAAATTTTTCAACTTTTGGAATTGCATTGAAAGAACCTAAACACATCTCATGGTTTTCATCTATAACGCCTCTCCCTTGAGTACTTGTTATGACCGCAAAACCCAAATCAATAAACTTTTCAACTTCAGAAGTAAGTTTTTTTCCACCATTACCAATCCATAATATTTTTCTTTTTGATTTTCTAATTTCTTGTTCAATGAGATCTAATGAATTCAAATTTCCTAAAGGGATGTTTTTACTTTTAATAATCACTTTATTAAATATGTCTTTCCTATTAATAACTGTACGTTGAATATCTATTGGAACTTCAATTGATACTGGGCCTGTTGGTGGTGTCATAGCCTCCTCTAAAGCTTTTTCTAATACCTCTAGAACGTTTTTAGACGATGATATTCTATAAGCATTTTTTGAGACAGATTTCATCATATCAAGTTGATTTGGAACATCATGAACTGTGCCTTGATTCTTATCCAAATTTTCGGTAGCAGTTTGCCCAGTTATATGAAGTAATGGTGTTCCAGCAAATCTTGCTTCAACTAAAGACCCAACAACATTTGCTGCACCAGGACCAGTACTTGTAATAACAACTCCTACTTTGTCAGAAGATCTTGCAAAACCATCTGCCATATGACCTGCTCCCATTTCACCTCTGGCTGGTATAAATTTAATTAAATTCCTTTTTGCAATAGCATCTAAAATGGGAATGTTATGGACTGAAACGACACCAAAAACTGTCTTTAAATCATTTTCAAATAAAAAATCTGATATTAAATCACCAACATTGTACTGATTCATTTTATCCTCTAATATAGTAAAAATTTAGATTATATTAAGTATAGTGAAAAAATATATTAAAGCAAAAGACGTTAAAAAGTTATATGCAAGTACAGCAGAATTCTCTTTAGTTGATATAAGAGAAATTGGACAACATACAGATGGACATCCTTTTTTCTCAATTTCAATTCCATATAGTATTTTTGAAAGCAGAATTATTGATCTTGTACCAAGTAAAGAAACGTTAATAATTTTAATGGATCACAATGACGGTTTGTCTGAAATAGTTGAAGACATTACATCCAATCTTGGATATAGAAATATTCAAATTCTGAAAAATGGAGTTTTTGGCTGGAAAAAAGCTGGATTTTTTTTATTTAAAGGAATACATGTTCCAAGCAAAGCCTTTGGTGAATTAGTAGAGTTAAAAAAAAATACACCTCATATTAAACCTTCAGAACTGAGAAAAAAAATAAACAAAAAAGATAATATTATTATTATTGACGGAAGACCTCTTGAAGAATTTAAAAAAATGAATATCCCAACAGGTATATGTTGTCCTAATATGGAAATACCCTTAAGAATTCAAAATAAAATTAATGATAAAACTGAAATAATTATCAATTGTGCTGGTAGAACTCGTTCAATAATAGGAGCGCAAAATTTAATCAACTTTGGCATTAAAAATAAAGTTAGGGCTCTTGAGAATGGAACTCAAGGTTGGATGTTATCTGGATACAAACTTGAAAATAATAAAACAGAAGCATTAAACGTAGATAAAATTGAATCTCAAAAAAGTAAGTATCAAAATTCAGCAAATAAAATTATTAATAAATTTAATTTAAAAAAAATTAATCTTAGAACACTAAATTCTTTCCTTGAAGAAAAAACAAAGAATACTTTTATATTTAATATAACTGCCAATCAAAATTTTTTAAAAAATAAAATGTATTTAAAGAATGCACCTGGTGGACAATTAATACAAGCTACTGACAGTTTTGTTGGAGTTTTAAATAGTAAAATTGTTTTGATAGATGATGGAGAACTCTTACGTGCTTCATTAACAGCCTCTTGGTTAAAACAAATGGGTTTTGATGTTTATATTTTTGATGATGATATCAATTATTTAAAAAATTTTTTTGATCAGAAAAAAAAATTTATAATTCCAAAATCAAAAATTGTTGAAAATGATAATTTAACTGATTTTTTAAAATTAAATTTGTTAGATATTAGAACAAGTCATGAATTTAAAAAAACTCATATAAAAAGATCTAAGTGGATAAATAGAGCAAACTTAAGATTTCATAACTTTAATAGAAACAAAGATTTTTTAATAATTTATAATGATTTATCAAAAGCAGAACTGATTTATAAAGATATTACATCTAAATTTAAAACTTCAATATATTTTTATAAGTTTGACCAAAGTTTTAAACAACTAACCAAGTTTTGTACAAAAAAAGAAACTTTTATGAAAAAAGAGTTTTGTATAGATTTTGTTTATCATACCTATAAAAGACATCTTGGAAATAGATCTCATGCCTTGGCTTACTTAAGTTGGGAAAAAGACTTATTAAATCATATGGACGAAGAAGAAATAAATAGATTTAAAGTTCTTTAATTTTTGATCTTTCTACATTATCCAAATTTTTTCCTTCAATTCTAAGCAGTCTTACAGGCTCTTTTCTTGTTGGTGAATGTACATCACCAATATTATAAAATTTAACATCACCTGGTTTCATTACATATTTTTTTATTTCTTTTACTAGCTTAATATTATTTTCTTGTTTAACGATTTCCCACTCTGTCATTTCTGTTTCTCCAGCAGCTTGACCATATATAGCCCAGCTTGATCCATGATCATGAGGTGATCCATTAGCCTCTTGATTATACACATGACCACAAACACAGAACCCAAGCTCAGGATCTTCGTAAAGAATTTCTCTCGGGTTTTGGTCATCTCTATCTTTTAAATTATTGTGAATAAAACTTTGATCCATTAATGCTTTTTGAACATAATAACAAACTTTATCTGAACCTTCTTGAATACCGTGATCTTTTAAAATACCTTTAATATCTTTAGCTAACTCATCTAATGAATATGGCATAAAAGCCTCCTTATAATTATAATCCCCATTTCATAGCAATTAAATCGTAATCATTTGCTAAATCTAATAATCCTTTTTTTGTATTTTCATCCAAATTTGGGATTGGATGACGGCAAATATCTGATTTGATTACTCCACCTTCTTTAAATACTGTTTTGGTAGCTCTAAATCCACATTGTCTATTTTCGTAATTTATAAGTGGAAGTAATCTATTATATTCATTCTCTGCTTCTTTTTTATTTCCTTTAATGTAATTTTTAACCAAAGGTCCAATCAAATCAGGCAACATAGCTGAACTCATATTTCCTCTTGCACCAGCTTCCAAATCTGCAAATAATGTTATTCCTTCTTCACCATCAAATGGACCTTCTATAGCACTTCCACCTCTATCAATTAATGCCCTAAGTTTACTTGCTGCTTGTGCACATTCTATTTTAAAGCATTTAACATACTCTATTTCTTTTGCCATTTTTACTAGAAGATCAACTGAAAGATCAACTCCAGATAAAGGGGCATCTTGAACCATAATTGTTATTCCAGCTTCGCTCACTTTACTAAATTGATCGAAAGTTTGGCTAGCATTTCCTTTTAATAAAGCACCATGATATGGAGGCATCATCATGACCATATTTGCTCCAACATCTTTTGCTAACTTAGCTCTTTTAAACGCAATATCAGTAGAAAAATGGCTTATAGTTACGATTATTGGGATCTTCCCAGCAACATGCTCAATACAAAGTTTTGTTAAAATTTCTCTTTCATCATCAGATAACAAAAATTGTTCCGAATAATTTGCTAAAATACAAATACCATCTACTTTTTGATCAATCATGCAATCTAAAACTCTTTTCATTCCCTCAAGATCTAGATCTTCATTCTCTTTAAATGGTGTTGGAGCAACTGGCCAGCACCCTGTAAAGTTATTAATCATAAAACCTCTCTCATATTTAAAGAGTAGCAATTAAAGATTATTTTTCCAAGTATCATTTGTAATGCCCTCTGTTCTTAATGCATGTTTAATAATTTTACCTGTTTGTGTTTTTGGAAAACTTTTCATAACACGTAAATATAACGGTATTGCAAATTTAGCTAGATCTGCACTTACATTATTTATCCATTTAGAGTATTCAATTTTTGATCCTTTAATTATCATCAAAGCAACCATAACCTCATCTTCTTGTCCATGATCTTTTGCAGGTACGGCGAATGCAGCTGCCTCTGCAATTTGAGGAATTTTTAAAAAAGCTTGTTCAACCTCATAAGAAGATATGTTTTCACCTCTTCTTCTTATACAATCTTTAATTCTATCAACAAATATTAATTGATTTTTTTTATTAAAAAAACCTGCATCACCAGTATGAAACCAGAAATTTCTGTAAGCCTCAAAAGATTTATCTGGCATGCCTAAATAACCTTGCATGAATCCAAATGATATTTTAGGTCTAACCATTATTTCACCAACTGCACCATTTTTTAATTTCTCATCTGTGTTTGTATCTCGTACCTCCACGTCAAAATATTTGGAATATACTTCTCCACACGTACCATTTCCCTTTTTTCCTAATTTTCCATAAACAGGAATATTAACTTCTGTCATGCCATATAAAGGTAACACTTCTTTAACACCAAAACGTTTTCTAAAGATATTTTCAGGTTCTTTTGGCAAAGGAGCTGAACCAATTACTTTTAACTTATGTTTTTTATCAAATTTAGTTGGTGATTGCGCTACTACAAAAGCAGCAACAGCACCTAACATATTCGTATGAGTTATTTTGTAATTTATTATATCATTTAACCAATTACTAGCTGAAAACTTTTCTCTTATTACGGCCTTTGTTCTATTTATTATGCAAGCTAGGAGTTGCATAAATAATCCATTTGCATGAAATAAAGGTAAACAAATATAAAAAATATCTTTTTTATCCAAAACATAATTTTCAATAGTTCCAATAGCAAATAAAACACAATGAGCATTTGGCATGATTACACCTTTTGCTGGGCCAGAAGTTCCACTTGTAAACATTATACAAGAAATATTTTCCATCTTGGATTGATGAATTTCAGAAATTAATAATTCTTTTGATAAAAGAAATTTATCATGATTTAAAATATTTAAATTTTTTTTAAGCCAATTAATTTTTTTAAAGTACTTAAAATATATATTTTCTGTTATAATTAATTTAGGTTTGGAAATTTCAATTTGATGCTTTAAAACATCTCCTCTTAAAGCTGTGTTAAGCGCAACAAATGTAATTCCCAGAAAACAAGCTCCTATCCATATTGGAATAAAGACCTTTGGGTTATCAATCATAACTACTATTGCGTCACCATTAGTTAAACCATTCTTTTTTAATCTAAACGAGGCTTTAAGACCTTTTGACAAAATATCTTCATAAGTCCACTTTTCATTGTCAATGAATTCAATAATATTAAATTTTGGGAATTTTTTAGCTTGCTTCAATATTAAGTCTGAAATAATCCAATTTTTATGATCATTTAATTTTAATTCATGTAAACTTTTACTCATTATTTCAAAGTATTAAGATAATTTTTTATAAGAGCGTTAAGCTCCTTAGGTTTTTCAATCGGAAGAAAATGACCACATTCTAAAATTTTATAATCACACTGCTTAATATTTTCTACCATTTGAAGACCTTTTTTCAGAGGTGTCATCATATCAAATTTTGCTAAAACAGCTAAACAATTTATCTTTATTTTTGAAGCAGCTTGTTTACCGTTTTCATATAAATTACATGATTTTAAATCCGTCGTTAATACTGAAGAATCATTCAATTTCATAATTGCATTACCTTCAGCTAAATGATTATGCCCCGGCCAATCCGATATAGAAAAAGAGCCATAACTATCCTGCCCCCAAGTAACCATAAGATCATATGCCTTTTCAGGATTATCAATTGAAGTATCAATTAAGAAATCATTTACAGGAATTGACATTGCTCCAGCTACAAATACTAAACCTCTTACAAGTTCAGGTTTTTTTTCTGCTAATTCAAGAATAGTTAAACATCCCTGTGAATGACCAATAAAAGTAGCTTTTTCAATCTTAAGAGATGCTAACAATTCGGCAAGCCATAACATGTCTTCTTCAATTGATGTAGTTTGATTGCCTTCTGAGAAACCATGACCAGGAAAATCAGGCGCTACAACGTTATATCCTTGACTGACAAAATATCGAATTTGTTGCGTAAACGAATAATGATTTTGTCCAGCTCCATGAACAAAACATAATGTTTCCCTATCATTTACTAAATTTATTCCTCCAGTTGAGAAATAAACTTTATTGCCTTTGAAGTCTTTATACATTTAACTTCTCTTACTTGAGATTTTGGCAGCGGCTTTAAAGCCTTTTTCAAAATCAATTTTGATATCTTCAATATCTTCTAAACCAACAGAAAGTCTTATCAAGTCATCAGTTAACCCGGACATCTTCATTGCTTCAGAACTTAAATGTGAATGTGTCGTACTACCTGGATGAATAAGTAATGTTTTTGCATCACCAACATTTGCCAAATGAGAAGAAAGCTTTACATTTTCAATAAATGCTTTACCAGCATCTCTTCCACCTTTAATACCAAATACAATTATTGATCCAGATCCTAATGGTAAGATTTTTTTTGCAATTTTATGATCTGGATGATCTTGTAAATCGGGATGTCTTAACCAAGATACAGCTTCATTTTCTTTTAAAAATTCCAGCATCATTTTTGTATTTTCTATATGCTTTTTCATTCTTAATGAAAGTGTTTCTATTCCTTGTAAAATATAAAAAGCGTTATTTGGAGATAATGATGGTCCAAAATTATACATGCCTTCAGCTCTAATTTTGGCAGTTAGTGCAGATGGTCCAAATTCTTCCCAAAAACTTATTCCATTAAGAGCAAAATGGGACCCTGATATTGTAGGAAATTTTTCTTTATTTCCCCAATCAAAGTTTCCTCCATTTATTATAGCACCTCCAATTGCAATACCATGTCCACCTATCCATTTTGTTAATGAGTGTATAACTACATTTGCTCCATATGTAATAGGCTTCATTAAATAAGGAGTATTAAATGTAGCATCTATTGCTAGAGGAACATTTTTTTTCTTACATATTTTAGCAACCTCAGGCACGTTCATGACATCTAAACCAGGATTTCCAATAACTTCTCCAAATACTAATTTAGTGTTTGGCATAATTGCTTTTTCAATTTCTTCTAAGTTATTTGGATTGACAAATGTCGTTTCAATTCCAAACCTTGTCATCGTATGCTGAAGTAAATTAATATTAGCACCATACATTTTATTTGATGCTACAATATGATCTCCACTTGAACATATTGCTGTTACAACTAAATGCATTGCAGCCATTCCGCTTGAGCAAGCAACACAACTTACGCCTCCATCCAAAGAAGCTAATCTCTGCTCTAAAGTCGCTATTGTTGGGTTTGAAATTCTTGTATATAAATGTCCACCTACCTCCATATTATATAGTGCAGCTGCTTCATCGGTATCCTTAAAAACATAGGATGTAGTTTGATAGATAGGAACAGCTCTTGAACCAGTTTCCTTATCTGGCACATGCCCAGAATGTAAGGACATAGTATCGAATTTATATTTTTCGCTCATTTTTAACCTCTATATGATTTTTTCTTATTAAATTTCTTTTAATTTTTCCAGTTGTTGTTAATGGTAATTCCTTAACAAATTCTATAAGCCTTGGGTATTCATGAGCTGCTAGATTTTGTTTCACATGTTCTTTAATTTTATCTTTTAAGTTTTCATTTTTGTTTTTTAGTAGAGATTTTTCTCTAGGTACAATCACAGCTTTTATTATTTCTCCTCTTAATTCATCTGGAACTCCAACTACAGCTACCATTTCAACTTCTTGAAGTGATAGTATGGTATTTTCTATCTCAGATGGGCCTATTCTGTATCCAGAACTGTTGATTAAATCATCTTTTCTTCCTTTAAAATAAAAATATCCTTCATTATCAACTGTAGCATAATCACCTGTGTGTAGCCATCCATCAATAATTTTCTTCTGAGTTTCTTTATCATTATTCCAATAGCCTGAAAAAATTGATGGGGAATTACTTTGAACAACTATTTCACCTTCATCATCACTTTTTGAAATAAATGTTCCATCATCTTTCATTAATTTTACTTTATGTCCTGGTACAGGTCTTCCAATTGAACCAAGTTTTTGCTTCATTATTAGTCCATTGTTAGAAACAGTTAAATTACATTCTGTCTGACCATAGAATTCATTGATCCCAACATTCAAAATTTCTTTTCCCCAATTTAATAACTCTTCACCTAAAGCTTCGCCACCTGATCCTACAGTTCTTAAATGGAGTTTGTCTCGTGATTTATATAGATTAAATGATTTCATCATTTTTAAAGAGGTTGGTGGTAAGAAAGTATTTTTAACTTCAAACTTTTCCATTAAATCAAATGTAAATTCTGGATCAAATTTTGAACTTCTAAACGAAATAACAGGTATACCAAAATAAAGAGAAGGTAATAAAACATCAAATAAACCACCTATCCACGCCCAATCCGCTGGTGTCCAAAAACAGTCATTATTTGAAAGATCAGAAGATAAAAATTCGTGAGGCATTTCTACACCAGGAATATGCCCCAATAAAGTTCTATGTGGTAAAAGAGCTCCTTTTGGATCACCAGTTGTTCCAGATGTATAAATAATTAAAGCAGGATCTTCAGAATTAGTATTAACATTTTTATATTCGTCTTTAGATCTATTTAACAAGCCATCAAAAAATAATATGTCATTGTCACTTTCTTTTTTGTCAGTACATATAATATGTTTTAATGACGGAAGATCATGTTTAATTTTCATTAATTTTTCTAGTCCATTTTTGTCGCATATAACAGCTGATGCCGATGAATCAATTAGTCTAAATTTCAAAGCATCGATTCCAAATAAATTAAATAAGGGGATTGAAATTTTTCCGCTTTTAAAACATGAAATATGACTTATTAAAGTTTCAGGGCACTGTCCTAAAATAATACCAACTCTATCATTTTTATTTAAATTCAAATTATCTAAAGCATTAGCTAATTGGTTGGATTTTTTTTGAATAAATCTAAAAGATAAATTTTCAAACTCTCCATTATATTTTAAGTTTTTTAAAGCTATACGATTTGTGTTAGCAAATTTATCAATAGTGGCACTTGCTATATTAAACTTAGGGGGGATATTTAAATTAAATGTGTTATAAAGATGATCATAATTTAGAGATTTTGGTAACATTTTTAATTATCATGTGACTTAATATATAATTTTATTGTAATATGTTAATAAGTTAAAACAAGCTTGTTAATTTTATTATGAAAAATAAAAAACTTCAAAATTTGAATACTATTGAACTTTCAGATTGTTATACCAAATCATCAGACTTAGCTCTTATGAATGGAGTGCAGGCACTTGTTAGACTTTTATTAGAACAATCACGAATTGATAAAGAAAAAGGGTTTAAGACACAGGGTTACGTCAGTGGCTATCCTGGATCACCTTTAGGAACTTTGGATTTAGAATTAAATAGGGCTAAAAAATATTTAAATGATGAGGGGATAGTATTTCAACCTGGCGTGAATGAAGAATTAGCTGCAACAGCAGCTTGGGGCACCCAAATGATAAAGTTGTATGATCAACCAAAAATTGATGGAGTCTTTTCACTTTGGTATGGCAAAGGGCCTGGGTTAGACAGAGCCATGGATGCAATTAGACATGCAAATATGGGAGGTTCCTCAAAACTGGGAGGAATGTTATTAGCAGTTGCTGATGATCCAATAGGAAAGAGTTCAACATTAGCATATCAATCAGAACAATCTTTAATATCTGCTGGCATTCCAATATTTTATCCTGCCAATGTCCATGAAGTTGTCCCTTTGGGACTTCAAGCATATCAATTGTCAAGATATGCTGGTATTTGTGTTGGGTTAAAAATTACAGCTGATACTGCAGACTCGAGTGCTGTTGTTGATTTAACATCATTAAGACCAAAATTTAAAAATCTCTTAAATATTGAAAATGTTCATATTCAAAAACATGAATCGGCTCTAGATAGAGAAGAAACTTTATTTACTAAAAGATTGCCAGCTTCAAAAAATTTTATTTTTCTAAATAAGATTAATAAAATTATAAGAAATCCAAAAGATAAAAATCTTGGAATAATTGCCGTAGGGAAAGCCTGCACAGAAACTATAGATGCTTTAGAGAGTATTGGTATCATAGATCCTGAAAAAAATGGTATTGGAATTTTTTCTTGTAAAGTTCCATGGCCGTTAAATGGAGAGGAAGTAAAAAATTTCATTAATGGATATAAAGAAATTTTTGTTATTGAAGAAAAAAGGGCTGTCGTTGAAGAACAAGTTGCCCATATTCTTTACAACCATGACCAAAAACCCATCCTCTCAGGTAAATTTGATGGGAAAACTCAAGAAAAATTAATACCTGAGATTGCAGAACTTTCTAGTGATATTATAGCTGATGCATTAATAAAAAAAATTAACTTAGATAATAATATCAGTTTAAAAAAAGTAGTAAAAAATGAATTGATTGGAGATAATCTTCCGTCTGTAGCAACAAGAAGTCCCTGGTATTGTGCTGGATGCCCTCATAACTCTGGGACTAAAATGATGGATGACGAAATAGTAGGTATAGGAATAGGTTGCCACTCGATTGGCTATTTTTTACATCCTGACAAATTAACTAATTTTAGTCAGATGGGGGGTGAAGGTGGTCATTGGATTGGAAGATCACCCTTTTCAACAAAAAAACATTCTTTTCAAAATATTGGAGACGGAACTTATGCTCACTCTGGATCACTCGCTATTAGAGCAGCAGTTTCAGCGGGAACTAATATAACTTTTAAAATTCTTTATAATGACGCCGTTGCAATGACTGGTGGACAATCAGCCATAGGAGGAGGAACTCCATGGAATATTTCAAAACAACTAACCGCTGAAGGAGTTAAAAAAGTTTTTGTCATATCAGATGAACCAGAGCAATTCTCTGAACTAAAGCTTTTTGCTGATGGAGTAACTATCGCACATAGAGATGAAATGATCCCAATTCAAAAACAACTTAGAGAAATTAAAGGTGTTACAGCAATTGTTTACGTACAAACATGTGCCACAGAATTAAGACGTCGACGAAAGAGAGGTCATGTTGAGGATCGTGAAAGAAGAATTTTTGTTAACCCAGACGTTTGCGAAGGCTGTGGAGATTGTGCAGAAAAATCGAATTGTGTTGGAGTTAAGCCTCTAAAACATTTTGATGGAGAAAAAAAACAAATTGATCAAAGCATTTGCAATAAAGATTATTCTTGTATAAAAGGATTTTGTCCTAGTTTTATAAGCATTCCTCAAAATGAAATTTTTACGGAAAACAAAAAATCTTATCCAGCTTTACCAATCTTAAAAAAATATTTTCATGAACCAAATGTATTGAATAAAGATATCAACCTTGTAATGGCTGGCATCGGTGGGACTGGAGTTTCAACTGTTTCAGCGATAATTGTTATGGCTTGTAGAATAGAAAATAAATGGGCTCAAACTATGAATTTTACAGGATTAGCTCAAAAAAATGGGGCTGTGACAAGCCAAATAAGAATTAGTTCTAGAAAAAACTTATATGAAAAATCAGCTAGACTGCCTAACAAATCTGCAGATTTATTATTAGGTTGTGATGCTGTTGTTTCAGTATCCCCACTAATTACGAGAACACTAAATTTAAATAAAACTAAAGCAGTTATAAATGGTAGAGTGGAACCTGTTGGAGTTTCTGGCGTTTATACTGGAACAACAGTTGATGATCAATTATTAAAAAAACATTTAGAAAACCATTTAAACTTAGAAAATATTGAATTTATTAATATGTCTGACCTTGCAGAAAAACTAGTTGGAGACACTGTTTCTGCTAACATAATGTTATTAGGATACGCATTGCAAAAAGGTTTTCTTCCAATCTCAAGTCTTGCCCTAGAAAAAGCTATAGAGTTAAATGGGGTTTCAATACAACAAAATTTAGATGCATTTAATTGGGGAAGGCTTTTAGTTTCAAATCGATCTTTAGTTTTTAAAAAAGCTGGTCTATTAGTTGAAAAATTAAGTGATGATGATCCAAAAGTTATAATCAAAAAATTTCATAATATATTATCTGATTATCAAGATGATAAATATGCTAAAAAATATTTAGAAACTATTGAAAAGTTGTACGATAAAGAGAAATTACTGTTTAAAAACAAATTTGATTTTAGTCTAACAAAAAATTCTGCATTAATGTTATTTCGTTTTATGAGATATAAGGATGAATATGAGGTAGCTAGGCTTCATACATCAGGCGAATTTGCTAATAATTTTTTAAATAAAAATATGAAAAAGAATATAAATTTTTATCTTGCTCCTCCCTTATTAAATGTCAGAGACAAAAATACAGGTCATTTAAAAAAAATTAAGTTTGGTTCATGGATGTTTTATGTTTTTAAACTTTTATCAAAATTAAAATTTTTAAGGGGAACAAAATTTGATTTTTTTGGACTAACAAACGAAAGAAAAAAAGAAGTAGCTTTAGCTGAAAAATCATTATTAACAATCGATACGATTATTAAAAATATTTCAAGTACAAATTATAATATTTGTGAAGATTTAATAAATGCTGCTTTAAATATTAAAGGATATGGTCACGTAAAAGAAAAAAACATAAAGATTTACGAAGAGAAATGGAATTCTTTTCTAAAAAAAATTGGCCTACATTCTGTTAAAAAAGTTAGTTAATCATTTAATTAATTCTCTTAATTTAAACTTTTGGATTTTACCAGTACTTGTTTTAGGAATTTCAATAAATTGAAATTCACTTGGAACTTTAAAACCAGCTAGAATGTTTTTGCAATGTATTTTTAACTCATCGCTGGTAACTTTTGAACCCTCTCTTAATTCGACGAAAGCACAAGGTGTTTCGCCCCACTTTTCATCATGTTTTGCAACAACACCAACAGCCACGACATCAGGATGTTTATAAAGAGCGTCTTCAACTTCTATAGATGAGATATTTTCTCCACCCGAAATGATGATGTCTTTGGATCTATCTTTTAATTGAATATATCCATCTTCATGCCAAACACCTAAATCACCAGTATGAAACCATCCATCTTCAAATGATTCTTTTGTAGCTTTTTCATTCTTCAAATATCCTCTCATAGTAATGTTTCCTCTTGTAAACACCTCACCTATTGTTTCACCATCTCGAGGCACATTTTTTAATGTTTTAGGATCGACTATTTTTATATCTTCTTGAACAGAATAAGGCACACCTTGTCTAGCTTTCATTTTGGCTTGTTCATCTAGGCTTAAATTATTCCATTCTGTTTTCCAAGCACAAACAACTGAAGGTCCATAGGTTTCAGTTAATCCATATACATGAATTACATCTATGCCACATGATTTCATTTTACCTAAAACAGCTTCAGGTGGAGGAGCTCCAGCTGTCATCATTTTAATCTCTTGAGTTAAATCAATATTATTGCTAATCAAATGATCTGCTATCATTTGCATAATTATTGGTGCACCACTTAAATGAGATACTTTGTGTTTAATTAAAGCATTCACAATTAATTCTCCAGCTGGCTGTCTAAGGCATACATGAGTCCCCGCTCTTTCGGTAACAGTCCAAGGAAAGCACCAGCCATTGCAATGAAACATAGGTAGTGTCCATAAATATTTTGGGAACATTGGCATTTCCCAAACAAGAGTATTTCCAATAGCATTCAAATATGCTCCTCTGTGATGATATACAACACCTTTAGGATTACCAGTAGTTCCTGATGTATAATTTAAAGCAATAGCATCCCATTCGTTTTTGGGTAATTGATAGATTATTTCTAACTCAGAAAATTTATTCAGTTCGTTCTCATAATTAAGAATATTTTGACTTTCAGCAAATTCTGAATTTTTTAAACCAGCAACTTGATCAACAACTTCTAAAAGAATTGGTTTGTTTTCAATATTTTGAACCGCTTTTTCTACAATGTCAGAATAAGAAGAATCATAAATAAAAACCTTAGCTTCCCCATGACCTAAAATAAAATTAATAGTGTTATAATCTAATCTAGTATTTATAGCATTTAAAACAGCTCCTGCCATTGGAATTCCAAAATGACACTCCCACATTTCCGGAATATTTGGAAGCATTACAGCTACAGTTTCATTTTTATTAACATTATAACTTTTTAACAACTCCGATAGAGCATTACATCTTTTTGCTGCTTGTTTATATGTAAGTTTATAATCTTCATATTCTATCGCAATTTGATCTGGAAAAGTTTTTCTAGATCTTTCAAGAAAAGATAATGGACTTAAAACTGTATAATTAGCTAAATTTTGATCTAGATTTGTTTCATAAATGCTCATATTAAACTCCTTATATATAGTTTTAATATTTACACTTGATTTTATCAATATGTAATGGCATTTCTTTATAAGGAGATATTTTGATATGAATTATGTTTCACCAGTAAAAGATACGAAATTTGTTTTAGAAAATTTATTAAAAAATCCTTCAGCAATTGAAAATGATTTAATGAATTCAATTCTTGAAGAGGCTGGAAAATTAGCTAACGAAAATCTAGCGCCTTTAAACCATGAAGGCGATAAAAATCCACCTAAATTAAGACAAGATAATGAAGTTGAGACTTCACCAGGATTTAAAAATGCATTTAAAAAAATAGCCTCAGGTGGATGGATAGGAGTTTCGAGTAATCCAGATTATGATGGGATGGGATTACCATTCCGAATGGCTGCTGCAGTCAGTGAATACTGGCAAGGTGCAAATATGTCATTTGCATTGTGCAACCTTTTAAGTCAAGGCCTAATAGACGCCTTGACTCTAGTCGGTACAGATAAAGAAAAAGATTTATACTTGCCAAAATTAATAAATGGTTCTTGGACAGGTACTATGAATTTAACTGAACCTCAATCTGGAACAGATTTAAGTACAATAAAAACAAAAGCCATTAATGACGGAAAAAATTGGAGAATAAAAGGTCAAAAGATATACATAACTTATGGTGAACACGATTTCTCTGAAAACATTATTCACTTAGTTCTGGCAAAAACTGAAGGAGCGCCTGACGGGATAAAAGGTATTTCTACATTTATCATTCCAAAATATTTAATTAATGAAGACGGCTCTTTAGGCGAAAGAAATGATTTAAAATGTATTTCCCTTGAACATAAGTTAGGAATTAAAGCAAGTCCAACTGCTGTGATGTCCTATGGTGATGACAATGAAGGTGCTATTGGTTATATGCTTGGCGAAGAAGGTAAGGGCATTGAATACATGTTTATAATGATGAATAGAGCAAGATTTGATGTTGGATTACAAGGCATGGCTATTGCTGAAACTGCAAGACAAAAAGCAATTCAATACGCTAAAACACGGGTACAAGGCATACCTTTGAACAAGACAAAAGGGACTCCAATAATAGGTCATGGTGATGTAAAAAGACAATTATTAATTATGCGTTCATTAACTGAAGCTATGAGAGCACTTATCCTAGTTTCATCTGAAATAATGGAAGAAGCTGAAAAAGAAAAAAGTAAAATGAACTTAGAAGCTTTTTTAATCCCAATAATAAAAGGCTGGTGCACAGAATTAGCTCAAGAAGTAACGAGTTTAGGTGTTCAGATACACGGTGGAATGGGTTATATTGAAGAAACTGGGGCAGCTCAAATAATGAGAGATGCAAGAATTTTGCCTATATATGAAGGAACAAATGCTATACAAGCCAATGATTTAATGTTCAGAAAAACACTTAAAGATGGTGGAGAGACAGCTCAACAAATTCTTACTATTATAAAAGATGAAGTCCAATCTGATGAGGAAATATTGCAAGCTGTTAATAAATGTCAAGAAGTGTTAGGTTTTATTTTAGAAAGCAGAAGTGACAAAGAAGCACTCTCATGTATAAGTTATGATTTTATGATGGGTTTTGGATATCTTATTGGTGCCTGGCTCATGCAAAAATCTAAAATTAAAGCTGATGAAAAGATAAATAATCAAAATGAAGATACAAATTTTTTAATGTCAAAAATAATCTCTTCAAATTTTTATAATAAACATATTTTGCCTAGATGTTTTGGTCACTTTGATATTGTTTTGGATGGGTCAAAAATTATTTCCGAAACAGAAGAAGAATTTGTCTAAAAACACAAACTTTAGGTTGATTTTAATATTTACATCGCTAGCCTATAATAAAATTGGGTTTTAAAATTTTTTTGGGAGGAGGAATTCTTGAAAGCCAATACATACGAATATCCAGATTTTGATAAATTTAATACTTTTCCAAAATTGCTAAAACATAGATCTGAAATTATGCCAGATGAAGTTGCTTTAAGAAATAAAGACTTAGGGATTTGGAACGAAATTACCTGGGATGAATACAATAAAATTGTTTCAGAATTAGCAATTGGCTTAAAATCAATTGGGTTTAAAAAAGGTGATGTTTTAGCATTAATTGGTGATAATAAACCTGAATGGGTTTTTTTTGAAATTGCTTGTCATGCAAATGGTGGAATGAGCCTTGGTGTTTACAGAGATACACTCGATGATGAGGTTGGATATTTAGTAAAATCAGCAAAAGTTAAATTTGCTTATGCAGAAGATCAAGAACAGGTTGATAAGTTAATTAATGTTCAAAAAAAACTAAAAACTAAAATCAAGGTTATCTATGATGACCCAAGAGGACTAGAAAAATTAAAAAATCCTAATGTGATTAACATGAAGGACCTTGCTAGTGAAGGCAAAAAACAATTAGATAAAAATAATAAAGTTTATGAAAATTTAATAAATAAAGTTTCTGGAGAAACTGTCTCTGTTTTATGTACAACTTCCGGCACAACATCTAACCCAAAGTTAGCTATGCTCCCTGCTAATAAATTTATAAATCATGTTTCAAATTATCTTAAAGTTGACCCAAAATCTCATCTAGACGAATATGTTTCGTTTTTACCTTTTCCCTGGATAATGGAACAAACTTATGGTGTTGGCTTTAATTTATTAAGTGGAATGAAAGTAAATTTCCCTGAAAACTCAGAAACTGCAATGGATGATTTAAGAGAAATTGGGCCAACTTTTATGTTAGGTGCACCAAGATTATGGGAACAAATTTCTGCTGATATGAGAGCAAGAATACTTGACTCATCAAAATTGACACAGTGGTTATTTAACAAAATGGTTGATAGAGGCTTAGATGCAGTTGATAGAGGCACTAGAGACTTTTGGGCTGACAAACTTCTTTTTTCGAGTTTAAAAGATAGACTTGGTTTTAGCAAAGTTACATCTGCTGCTACAGGAGGATCAGCTATAGGTCCAGATACTTTTAAATTTTTTCTTGCTATGGGGATACCATTAAGACAACTATATGGTCAAACTGAATTAATGGGTGCTTATACCTTACAAGACCCTCCTACTGGAGAAATGGATTGTGAGACAGTTGGTATAGCTTTCCCAGATGCTGAAATAAAAATTCTTAATCCTGATGCAAATGGTTTAGGAGAAATTGTCACAAAACACCCAAATATGTTCTCTGGCTATTTTAATAATAAAAAAGCTTATACCGAATCTATAAAAAAAGGGTGGATGCATACAGGAGATGCTGGATTTATTGATAATAAAAAACGTTTAACTGTGTTAGATAGAGTGGATGACATTGCAGTTAAGTCTGATGGTATAAAGTTTTCTCCCCAAAATATTGAAAATAAATTGAAATTTTCACCTTATGTTGGTGAAGCTGTAATTTTGGGTTCTAAGAAACCTTATCTTACAGCAATAATTTGTATTAGATTTTCAATAGTCTCAAAATTAGCAGAAAAGTGGCAATTAGCTTTTACATCATACACTGGACTGGCAGCAGATAAAAAAATTTATGATTTAATTGAAGAAGAAATAAAAAAAGTTAATAAAAATCAACCAGAGAATTTAAAAATTACTAAGTTTTTACTCCTGTTTAAGGAACTTGAGGCAGATGATGGTGAATTAACTAGAACAAGAAAAGTTAGAAGATCAGTTGTGAATACGAGATATAAACCCTTAATTGATGCATTATATAAAGATGTTAAACTAGCAAATATTAATACAGAAGTTACATATGAAGACGGCCGTAAAGGTAAAATCAAAGCTTCAATGGAAATAAGAGAAATAATTAAAAATAAAAGTACAAAAAAGAAAACAAAATGAGTTTAGATAAAATTCAATCAATTCCTTATGGAAAAGAAGTAATTAAAATCAAAAATATTAGTCTTGCATTTGGAGGAGTAAAAGCACTTACCAACGTTTCTTTTGAAGTAAAAAAAGGGGAAGTGTTTGCCATAATCGGACCAAATGGAGCAGGAAAATCATCCATGCTTAATGTTATAAATGGTTTTTATAAACCTACTTCTGGTCATATTAATTTTGCTGGAGAAGATCGAAAGGAGATGATACCAGAATTTGCTGCCAAGAGTGGTATAGCCAGAACATTCCAAAATATTGCTCTATTCAAAGGAATGAGCACATTAGATAACTTGATGACAGGACGTCTATTGAAACAAAAACAAAATTTTTTAATGCAAGCATTATATTTTGGACCTGTTCAAAAAGAAGAAGCTTATCATAGAGATAAAGTTGAAAGAGTTATTGATTTTTTAGATCTACAAGCAATTAGAAGAACTCCTGTTGGATCATTACCTTATGGTCTTCAAAAAAGAGTTGAGCTTGGCAGAGCTCTTGCCATGGAACCAGAAATATTGTTACTTGATGAGCCCATGGCAGGAATGAATGTAGAAGAAAAACAAGATATGAGTAGATTTGTGTTAACAGCAAATGATGAATTTAAAACCACAATTGTTCTAATTGAACATGATATGAGTGTTGTAATGGATATTTCAGATAGAATTGTAGTTTTAGACTATGGGAAAAAAATTGGTGAAGGTAAACCATCAGAAATTTTAAAAAATAAAGCTGTAATTGACGCCTATTTAGGTGTAGCAGATTAGAGGAAAATATGAGTGTTGAATTATTAAACTTTATTGAAACCGTAATTAATGGATTAATGTCTGGGATAATGTACTCCCTAGTTGCATTAGGTTTCGTTCTCATTTTTAAAGCTTCGGGTGTTTTTAATTTTGCTCAAGGAGTTTTTGCATTATTCGCAGCACTAACATTAGTTGGATTTCAAACTGGTCAAGTGCCATTTTCGCATTTAATCAATGAATTGTTCGGAACTAACTTTCACAACTGGTATCCATCATTGCATAGTTTCTTTGCAATAATTCTAACTATAATTACAATGATAGTTCTTGCTTGGCTTATAGAAAAACTGGTTTTAAAACATTTAGTTAACCAAGAACCAATAATATTATTTATGGCCACTATTGGATTAGCTTTCGTATTGGAAGGTGTTGGTGACTTAATGTGGGGGTCAGATGTAAAAGTTTTAGATGTTGGAATACCGAGTGGTGGTTCTGAATGGTTGGAAAAGACCACAGTAGGTTGGGCATCTGAGGGAAGTGAATATTATGGAATGTATATTGATGTGTTAAATGTATGGGCTACTATAATTGCTGTCATACTTGTTACTGCATTAGCTTTGTTTTCACAATATACTAAAACTGGAAGAGCTTTAAGAGCAGTTGCTGACGACCACCAAGCTGCTTTATCAGTGGGTATTTCACTTAGAAGTATTTGGGTATTAGTTTGGGCAATCTCAGGCTTTATTGCTATGGTTGCTGGAATAATGTGGGGAACAGAATCTGGTGTACAATTTTCACTTTCTTTAATAGCTTTAAAAGCACTCCCAGTATTAATATTAGGTGGATTTACATCTATACCAGGTGCAATCATTGGCGGTCTTTTAATTGGTCTTGGTGAAAAACTAGCTGAAATATACATAGGTGGTTTACTAGACATTGGAGCAATCGAAAACTGGTTTGCTTACTTTATGGCATTAGTATTTTTACTTTTCAGGCCACAGGGTTTATTTGGTGACAAAATTATAGAGAGAGTGTAATGATTTACAAGGAAACAGGACAATTTAAATCTACTTACGAATCAGACCATTCCATTTTTCCTTTGATTCAAGATAAAATAGCTTTCAATATACTTATGTTAGTAGCTTTTTTAGTAGTGCCCTTTTTTATAGACAGCTATTGGGAAAAAGCAATTTTAATTCCTTTTCTAATCTATTCTATGGCAGCAATTGGTTTAAATATTCTTACAGGATATTGTGGCCAGGTTTCATTAGGGACAGGTGGTTTCATGGCTGTTGGTGCCTTTGCCACATACAAAATAATGACCTTTTTTCCTGATTTAAACATAATGATAATTGTATTGTTATCTGGAGTAATCACAGCCTTTGTCGGAATTTTATTTGGCTTACCTTCTTTAAGAATTAAAGGATTTTATCTAGCAGTAGCCACATTGGCATCTCAATTTTTTATAATTTGGTTATTTAATAAAGTACCTTGGTTTTATAATTATTCTGACACTGGACAGATTACAGTTTCAGAAAGAACAATGTTTGGAGTTGCAGTAACTGGTGCAAATGCTCCATCTTACGCAACATATCTTTTTTGTTTGATATTAGTTGTTGTATTAGGATTTGCTGCAAAAAATATGATTAGAAGTAAAATTGGCAGGTCTTGGATGGCTATTAGAGATATGGACATAGCCGCAGAAATTATTGGCGTTCCCCCTTTAAAGACTAAATTATCAGCTTTTGCAATTAGTTCCTTTTATATAGGTATAGCTGGTTCGCTTTATTTTGCTGTGTACTTAGGTGCCTTAGAAGTTACAGAATCATTTGACATTATGGCAATCTCATTTCCAGTTTTATTTATGATTATAATTGGGGGCTTAGGGTCTATGCTAGGTTCTTTTTTAGGAGCAGCTTTTATAGTTCTTCTTCCAATATTTCTTAAAAATGTAATGGTAGATCTGATTGGACTTTCAGCTGTAACGGCTAAACATTTCGAAATTACTATATGGGGATTATTAATGGTCGTTTTTTTGATTTTAGAACCACATGGTTTAGCAAGATTGTGGTCTATTGCAAAAGAAAAATTAAGAAAATGGCCTTTTCCATATTAAGATTTTAAGTTAAGCTTTATATATTAAATCTCAAAAAGGAGGAGAGTATGGGATTAAAAAAAATGATGGTTGGATTTTTAGGTTCAGTCATTGCGATCGGTGGATTTTTAGAAGTCGCAACTGCTGACCTTAAGTTTCCAATGTTAGTTTACCGAACTGGAGCCTACGCACCTAACGGTATTCCAAATGCTGACGGATTTGTTGATTATTACAAAATGATTAATGCAAGAGACGGAGGTATTGGTGGAGAAAAGATTGTTTTTCCAGAATGTGAAACAGGATACAAAACCCAAGTTGGTGTAGAATGCTATGAAAAGCATAAAGAAAATGCAATGGTTTTTCAGCCAATGTCGACAGGTATTACATATCAACTAATACCTAAAGCATCTGCTGATGGTGTTACAGTTTACTCCACGGGTTATGGAAGAACTTCTGCTAAAAACGGAAAAGTTTTTAAGTGGATATTTAATGCGCCTGCAACCTATTGGGATGGAGCTTCTATTGCTGTTAGACATATTTTAAAACAGAATATGGGTAATATTAAAGGTAAAAAAATTGCACTTGTTTATCATAATTCAGCATATGGAAAAGAACCAATTAGAACTTTGCAAGTTTTAGCTAAAAAACATGGCTATAAACTTATGTTGCTTCCAGTAGATCATCCTGGTCAAGAACAAAAAGCGACGTGGTTAAAAATTAGAAAACAGAGACCTAATTATGTCCTAATGTGGGGTTGGGGTGTGATGAACCAGGTCGCTATTAAACAGGCCTCTTCAATAAAGTTTCCTATGGAAAATTTTATTGGAATTTGGTGGTCTGGATCTGAAAACGATGTAATGCCTGCTGGTGCTGGCGCACATGGTTATAAAGCCTTAACCTTCAACGCACCTGGTGATGATTACCAAGTTCATAAAGATATTAAAAAATATGTACATGATAAAGGTCAAGCATCTGGTGATGGATCACATTTTGGAACTGTTCTTTATAATAGAGGTTTATTCCAAGCTATGGTTCAAGTAGAAGCTGCAAGGGTAGCTCAGAAAATTCATGGAACATCTAAAATTACACCAGCAATGTATCGTGATGGAATGGAAAATGTTGATCTTAATGCAAAACGAATGGAAGAATTAGGATTTAAAAATTTTGCACCTCCATTTAAAAATACTTGTGAAAATCATGGTGGAAGTGGTTTAGCTGCTGTACAGCAATGGGATGCTAAAGCTAAAAAGTGGAACATGATCACAGAGTATATGTATGGTGATGCTGAAGTAGTTGATAAGTTGATTGCTGAAGATTCTACTAAATATGCTAAAGAGCAAAAGATTGCAATGCGTTGTAATTAAATATTTTAAAAGAGAGTCTTAGGACTCTCTTTTTTTAAGGAATTTTTATGAACGAACTTTCAAAAATTGATAAAAAAACAGCACATAATATCTTGGAAGTAAATAATATAGAAGCTGTATATAATCATGTTATTTTAGTATTAAAAGGCGTTAGTTTAAATGTTAAAAAAGGTGGTATAACCACTTTGCTAGGTGGAAACGGAGCTGGAAAAACAACTACTTTAAAATCGATTTCTAATCTTCTTGCCTCAGAAAGAGGCGAAGTTACAAAAGGCTCTATTACGTTTAATAACCAAGATGTTCATCAATTAGACCCATCTCAACTTGTAAAAATGGGGGTTATTCAAGTAATGGAAGGAAGACATTGTTTTGAGCATTTAACTGTTGAAGAAAATTTATTAACAGGTGGTTATACTAGAAAAAGTAACAAGGAAGTAAAAAACGATCTTGAAAGGGTTTACGAATATTTTCCAAGATTAAAAGAAAGAAGAACCTCTCAAGCTGGTTATACCTCAGGTGGTGAACAACAAATGGTAGCAATTGGAAGAGCGTTAATGGCTAACCCTAAAATGATTTTGCTTGATGAGCCGTCAATGGGTTTGGCTCCACAGTTAGTAAAACAAATTTTTGAAATCGTTTCTCAAATTAATAAAAAAGAAGGTGTAACAATTCTTTTAGCTGAGCAGAATACAAATATGGCTCTTCAATATGCAGAATACGCTTATATTTTAGAAAATGGTAGAGTTGTAATGGAAGGAACTGCAAAGTCCATGAGAAACAATGAAGATGTGAAAGAATTTTATTTAGGTATTTCTGGAGAAGGGCGTCAGTCATACAGAGATTTTAAACAATATCGTAGAAGAAAACGTTGGCTATAATATCATTATGAGTCCAATATTTTTTGATTCTAAAGAAGTTAGATCATCTGACGAAAGAGAAAATGATCATTTAGTAAGCTTAAAAAAACTTATTGAAAAAGCTAAAACTATTACTCTACATTCTGATCGTTTAAAAAATGAGATTTTTACTTTAACTGATTTACAAAAAATTGATGTTTTTCGCAAAAGTGATTTAATTGAAATACAAAAGAAAAACTTGCCATTTGGTAATTTAAATTTTACAGAACTTTCAGAATTTTCTCATATTTATAGATCACCTGGTCCAATATATGATTTAGATGGTTATGGTAACAATTGGTGGCGCTTCGCAAGAGCTTTAAATGCAGCAGGATTTAACAATAAAGACGTTGTTCAAAATTGTTTTTCTTACCACTTCACACCAGCTGGTATGATGTTTGATGAGGCTGCAAAAATTCTTAAATGTACAGTCTTTCCAGCAGGTGGAGAAAACTCAGATATGCAAGCCGAAATTATGTCTGAAATAAATGCTACAGGATATGTTGGGATACCAGACTTTTTAAAAATTGTAATTGAAAAAGCAGAAAAAAATGAACTCCCAATAAATAATTTAAAAAAAGCTTTATTTTCTGGAGGACCTCTGTTTCCAAAGGTAGCTGATTTTTTTAACAGTAAAAATATAAAATTTTATCAATGCTACGGAACTGCTGATTTAGGACTTATTGCTTATGAAGCTGATGTTGATGATGGAATGATTATAGACGAAGATATTATTTTAGAAATTGTAAAGCCAGGTACAAATGACAGAGTTCCAGATGGTGAAGTAGGAGAGGTCATAGTTACAGTTCTAAATAATTATGAATTACCTATAGTACGTTTTGCAACTGGAGATCTGTCAACAATTATAGAAGGTCAAAGTAAAACAGGCAGAACTAATAAAAGAATCAAAGGGTGGTTAGGTAGAGCAGATCAAACAACAAAAGTAAAAGGTATGTTTGTACAACCATCTCAAATTGCAAAAATAATTGATGAGTTGTTCGATGATAAACCAAAAGCAAAATTGATTGTAAGTAGAGATGATAACCGTGATATTTTAACACTTCAAATCGAACATTTAGTTAATACAAATGAAAAAGATAATTTAAATAAAAAAGTTGTTGATGAAATGAAAAAAATTCTTAATTTGAATGGTGAGGTTGAGTTCGTCAATCTAGGCGCTTTACCCAATGATGGTAAAGTAATTGATGATATAAGAGATTTTGGAGAATAAAATGAAAATTAATAAAGTAAATGCAGTTGTTACAGGTGGTGGAAGTGGTCTTGGTGAAGGGACTGCTAAATATCTAAAAGACAAAGGAGCAAATGTATTTCTAATTGATGTTAATGAAGAAAACCTAAAAAAAGTCTCTTCAGAGTTAGACGCTGAATATTTTGTTGGAGATGTTTCTGATCCAGATTTGATGTCTGAAGCGATTGGAAATTTGGAGAATATAAATTGCTTGGTAAATTGTGCAGGTATTGCTGTTGGATCTAAGGTAGTATCAAGTAGAGGAACACATGATCTCGGACTTTTTGAAAAGGTTCTTAAAATAAATCTATTGGGAAGTTTTAACTTAATTCGATTATGTGCAGATAAGATGCAGCATAATACACCTGACGAGGATGGCGAGAGAGGTATCATTATAAACACTGCATCAGTAGCAGCTTTTGATGGACAAATTGGACAAGCCGCTTACTCAGCTTCAAAAGGTGGTATAGCAGGTATGACACTTCCAATTGCAAGAGAATTAGCTACCCATGGTATTAGAGTTAATACAATAGCTCCAGGATTGTTTGGAACACCTATGTTAACTGGAATGCCTGACGAGGTTCAAAAAAGTTTGATTGCAACTACACTCTTTCCAAGAAGATTAGGTACATCTTATGAATATGCACTTTTAGTTGAGAGTATAGTTACAAATGTAATGTTAAATGGAGAAACAATTCGACTTGATGGATCAGTTAGATTAGCTCCTAGATAAAAATGCAAAAATCAAAATTATTTTTTGAGGATTTTAAAGTTGGTTTAGTTATAAAAACTGGATCGAAAAAAATTACAAAAAAAGAAATTATTAATTTCGCAAAAAACTACGACCCTCAAGATTTTCATATTGATGAAAATAAAGCAAAAAAAGGTCCTTTCGGAACACTTGTCTCGAGTGGTTTTATGACGTTAGGCATATCATTCACTCAATTCTTCGAAACTGGGGTTGTTAAAGAGACTAGCATGGGTGCTTGGGGAATAGATGAACTAAGATGGACCTATCCTGTTTATCCAGATGATGAACTAAGATCAGAAGTAAAAGTTATAGAAAAAAAATTATCATCAAAAAATCCAAGTAAAGGTACGGTAAGAACTTTAAACACTGTTACAAATCAAGACGACAAAGTTGTAATGACATGGATTGCAAACTTTTTAATTAAAACTAAAAGTTAATTTAACAATTTTCAATTATAACAGCTATTCCTTGTCCACCTCCTATACACATTGTAGCTAAGCCATATGTACCATTTCTTCTTTTTAGTTCGTGGATAAGTTTTGTCATTATGATTGAACCTGTTGCTCCTACCGGATGTCCTAAAGCAATAGCTCCACCATTAACGTTTACGATCTCTTCGTCTAAACCTAACTCTTTATTAACAGCACATGCTTGTGCAGCAAATGCCTCATTTGATTCGACTAAATCTAAATCATCAATAGATAGTCCTGCTTTTTTTAAAGCCATCTTAGATGCTGGAATTGGACCTAGACCCATTTCATCGGGTTCCACGCCTCCAAAACCATAAGAAATTATTTTTGCTAATGGCTTGCCTTTCTTAGCTTGTTTTTCATTAGCTAACACAAGGGCTGATGCACCATCATTGATACCAGATGCATTTCCAGCAGTTACTGATCCGTCATTTTTAAAAACTGTTTTTAAATTAGATAATGATTCGATTGTAGTATCATATTTAGGATGTTCATCAGTATTAAAAATATTAATTCCTTTTCTAGATTTAATTTCTATTGGGGTGATTTGCTCTTTAAATAAACCTTTTTCAATTGCTTCTTTAGCACGTTTTTGACTAGTTAATGCAAATTCATCTTGTTTAGATCGATCAATTTGATATCTCTCTGATATATTTTCAGCTGTTATACCCATGTGACCATGTCCAAATGGATCATGTAAAGCTCCTAACATCATATCAAAAACTTTACTATCTCCCATTCTATTTCCCCAGCGAAAACCTTTAACAACATGCGTTCCACTTGACATTATTTCAACACCACCTGCCAAAGCAATTTCAGTATCTCCTAACAAAATAAGTTGAGAAGCACTGACAATAGCTTGTAATCCTGATCCACATAAACGATTTACAGTTAAAGCGCATGAATCCTTGTTCAACCCAGAATTTAAAGCTATGACTCTACTTACGTACATATCTCTTGGTTCAGTATGAATAACATTACCAAAAACAGCATGACCAATTTCTTTCGGCGAGATTTTGGATCTTTTAATACTTTCTTTTGCTACAATCGTTCCTAAATCTACTGGATTAAAATCTTTTAAAGAACCTCCAAATGTACCAACTGGTGACCTAGTCGCTGACATAATATAAACTTCATTCATAAACTTCTCCGTAAAATAATTTTAAATTTTTAAGTCTTTCTCATGTAAAGGTTCAAAAAAATGATTTACCCAAATCTCGTCAACTTTACTGAGATTACTGGGTTTCCAACTAGGTTTTCTATCTTTGTCTACAAGCATCGCTCTAACACCTTCATAAAAATCACCTGATGCCTGACACCTTTGGACCATTCTATACTCCATTATAAGAGCATCTCTAAGATTCATTTCCGTTGCCTCATTAATTTGTTTAAAAGTTATTTTTAAAGATGTTGGAGATTTTTTCGTTAACTCATGTTCAATATTTTTTGCAAAATCACTCCCATTTTCAGAAAGTAAATTTGTTTTTTTTAAAATGTCTTCAACACTTTCTTGTTCAAATATTTCTTTTATTTCAACTTGGTTTTTTTCAATAATACTTTCTCCACTTAATTGACCACTAAATTTATTAATTAAATTTGTAATTTCTTGATGATCTTTAGATGGGTTTTTAAAAATTTCATTTTTTAAATTTAGTACATTTTTTGATTCAACATAATAATTTGATAGTCCTGTTTTCATCAAATCTACTGATTTTAATCTTTCACCAGTTAAAGCTAACCACAAACCTATAGTTATTGGTAGTTGGGCTAACAACCAACCTCCACCAACATCAGGGAAAAGACCAATAGTTGTTTCTGGCATTGCAAACATAGTTCTTTCAGTACAAACAATATGACTTCCATGCATTGAAACACCAACACCACCTCCCATAGTCACACCATCAATTAAAGCTATGTAAGGCTTTTTAAAATTATTAATTTTATAATTTAAAAGATATTCATCATAAAAAAAATTCTCTGATAATTCTGTTGGTGGGCCACCCTCATCAAGAACTTGTTTTCTTAATGAAACTACATCTCCACCTGCACAAAAAGCTTTTTCACCAGCACCTTCAATTATAACACATTTGATATCATCATCACTTTCGCATTTGTCTAAAAAGTCATTCATTTTTTTAACAATATTATATGTTAAAGCATTTAACCTTTCTGGTCTGTTTAAAGTAATAATGCCTACCCCATTTTCAGATTTTAAAATTATTTCTTCATTCATATTATCCCTTCAAACATCCAAAATTTTTCTTGATATAATTAATCTCATTATTTCATTTGTTCCTTCTAAAATTTGATGAACTCGCAAATCTCGTAGGACTCTCTCTAGAGGAAAATCTTTTAAATATCCGTAACCACCATGAAGTTGCAAAGCTTGATTACAAATGTCAAAACAAGCATCTGTTGCAAATCTCTTGGCCATTGCACAGTATTTTGTAGCATCAGTATCCTTGTTATCTAAACTTGTTGCAGCTTTGTACACCATTAATTTAGAGGCCTCTAAATCAGTAGACATATCTGCTAATTTAAATTGACTTACTTGAAACTCATTTATTTTTTTACCAAACTGCTTCCTCTCTGATGTATATTGAATTGTCTTCTCAAGCGCAAAATTTGCACCTCCAATGGAACAAGCTGCAATATTAACTCTTCCACCATCGAGTCCCTTCATTGCTAACTTAAATCCATCTCCTTCATTTCCTACTAAATTTTCAATTGGTACTTCACAATTATCAAAATTAACTGTTGAGGTGTGTTGACTATTCCAGCCTAATTTCTTTTCATTTTTACCAAATGATAAGCCAGGAGTATCTTTTTCAATTAATATACATGAAATACCTTTCGGACCATCTTCTCCAGTTCTGCACATTACTGCATAAACATCACTTGTTGGACCTCCCGAAATAAAACTTTTTGATCCATTGAGAATATAATGACTATTACCTTTTCGCTTAGCAGTAGTTTTTAATGCTGATGCATCTGACCCTGAGCTTGATTCAGTTAAACAGTAGCTTGAGAACAAGTTCATGGAGCATAATTGTGGAATAAATTTTTCTTTTAATTCATTTGATCCTTCGCTATCAATCATCCAAGCAACCATATTATGAATTGACAAATATGCAGCTGTTGAAACACATCCTCTTGAAAGTTGTTCAAAAACTAAAGCAGCTGATAATCTATCTAAGCCTGACCCTCCAAACTTTTCACTTACGTAAATACCTGCCAAACCTAGATTAGCTGATTTTTTTAAAACATCAGTTGGAAAAATCTCTTCTTGATCCCATTGAGATGCAAAAGGCATCAATTCGGTTTCAGAAAATGAAGATGCCATCTCCTGTATATTTTTATAATCTTCAGATAAATTAAATTCCATAAATCATCTCATGACCAATTTATACCTCATTCAAAATTAATTCGGAAGCTTTTTCAGCAATCATTAAAGTTGGTGAATTTGTATTGCCAGAAGTTATTGAAGGCATTATTGATGCATCAACCACCCTTAGTTTTTCTACGCCATTTACTTTTAAATTTGGCTTAGTTACAGAATCATCTCTTACCCCCATTGCACAAGTACCAACTGGATGAAATATTGTTGTTCCGATATCGCCTGCTACTCTTTCTAATTCTTTATCAGTTTGATGATTTATACCAGGCGCGTACTCCTCTGGATTATATTTTTTCATTGATGGTTGTGAAATAATTTTTCTTGCTAATTTAATGGAGTCGGCTGCAACTTTTTTATCAGTTGCATGTGATAAATAGTTAGGATTAATTTCTGGCTGCACTTTTAAATCTTTTGATTGAATATGAACAGAACCTCTACTTAAAGGATTTAAATTACAAACACTTGCTGTTAGGCCAGGAAAATTATGAAGTGGATCTCCAAATTTATCTAAGGAGAGAGGTTGAACATGAAACTGGACATTGGGCATTTCATAAGAAGAATCTGACATTGCGAAAACACCCAATTGACTTGGAGCCATTGACATGGGACCTTTTCTTTTAAAAAAATATTCCATTCCAATTTTCATTTTGCCAAAAATTGAGTTTATTTCTTGATTTAATGTTTTTGCATTTTGTAGTTTATATATTACCCTAAGTTGCAAATGGTCTTGTAAATTTTCTCCAACATTTTTTGAATCGATTATAGGTTTAATGCCTATTTTTTTTAAAAGTTTGGGATTTCCAATCCCAGAAAGTTCAAGGATTTTTGGTGACCCAATTGATCCAGCAGACAATACAACTTCTTTGTTACAAATAACTTCAATCTCATTTCCATTTGTTTTAATTTTTAAACCTGTAACAATCTTGTTCTTAATAATTAAACTTTCAACTTCACAATTTTTAAATAACTTTAAATTTTTTCTGTGTTGGATTGGTTTAAAGAAAGCTTTGGCTGTATTTAATCTAAATCCATTTTTTTGATTAACTTTGAAATAAGAAACACCAAAATTATTACCATTATTAAAATCAGCTATTTTTGGAATGCCTGATTCTACAGTAGCATTTTGAAAATCATCTAATACATCCCAATGTAATCTTTGTTCATCAACGCGCCATTCTCCTCCCTGACCATGATACTTATCTGTTCCAGAAAAATTATCTTCAGTTTTTACAAAGTATGGCAATACATCGTCCCAACTCCAACCTATATTGCCTAATTGTCTCCAATGATCGTAGTCTTTGGATTGACCTCGCATGTATATCATACCATTAATAGATGAACAACCACCCAACACTTTTCCTCTTGGGTAATTAAGTTGTCTACCATTCAAACCTGGTTGAGAAGAAGTTTTATATAACCAATCAGTTCTTTTATTGCCCATACAATATAGATATCCAACTGGAATATGAATCCAATGATAATTATCACTTCCACCTGCTTCAATTAGAGCTATATTTAAGTTGTTATTTGCCGACAACCTATTAGCTAACAAACAACCTGCAGTACCAGCTCCAACTATAATTATATCAAAAACTTGTTTATCCATTATATTGAGTATAAGTTAGATATTAAAATTTTGAACAAAAATTTTTATTAAATTTAATAAGAGGAAAATATGAATGATGATAAATTTAGTGATTTAAAAATTGCGAATATTTTATCTTCAGTAAAAACAATTGCACTAGTTGGAGCCAGTAATAATTGGAAAAGACCATCTAATTTTGTAATGAAATATTTACAAAGGAAAGGTTATAAAATTATACCTGTAAACCCTAATGAAGCTGGTAAACAAATTAACAATGAGTTATGTTATGCTTCATTAAAAGACATTCCTATTAGTATTGATATGGTTGATGTTTTTCGAAAAAGTGATGAATGTCTAGATTTAGCTAAAGAAGCAATTAAAATTAAAGCAAAAGTTTTTTGGATGCAAATTGGTATTTTTAATTCAGAAGCTAATGACTTAGTTTTAAAAAATAATTTAGATTGTATTTATAATAGATGCCCTAAAATTGAACATTCAAGAATTTTTGGTGAGTTAGGAAGTGGAGGATTTTATTCTAAATTAATTTCATCCAAAAAAAATAAATTAATAAATAATAATAACAAGTTAGGAAATTTTTTTAAATCAAATAATATAGAAACTTTAAGTATACATGCCGGAACGTCACCAGATCCAGTTACAGGCGCAAGAAGTTTTCCAATTTATCAATCAACAGCCTTCGCCTTTGATGATAGTGAACATGCAGCATCTCTATACAATTTGCAAGAAAATGGTAACATCTATGGACGTTTATCTAATCCAACAACTGCAGCTTTAGAGCAAAAAATTGCAGCACTAGATAATGCTGTTGGATCTTGCTGTGTTTCATCTGGCCATGCAGCTCAACTAATTGCTTTATATCCGTTACTAAGTCCTGGTAAAAAAATAGTCGCTAGTTCAAAACTCTATGGTGGTTCAATAACACAATTCACTAAAAGCTTTAAATCATTTGGCTGGGAAACTGATCTTGTTGATATAACAAATTACGATGAAATAAAACAAGCCATTAATTCTAAGAATGTTAGAGCACTTTTTGCAGAAAGCCTATCCAATCCAGAGGGAGTTGTTTCGGACATAGAGAAATTATCAGAACTAGCCCATAATGCAGGTATACCTCTAATAATAGATAATACAATGGCTACACAAGCTATCTGTCAACCAGCAAATTATGGTGCAGATATAATTATATATTCAACAACTAAATTTTTATCTGGTCATGGAAATGCTATGGGAGGTTGTGTAGTGGATGCAGGTAAATTTGACTGGGCTAATGGTAGAGAATTTGAAAAATTAACCGAACCAGATACTTCATATCATGGAATAAAATTTTTTGAATCGTTTGGCAACTTAGCATATATTAACTTTTGTCATGCTAGTGCTTTAAGAGACTTAGGTACTACTATGTCACCATTTAATGCTTACTTAACTCTTACAGGAATTGAAACATTAAACTTAAGAATGCAAAAACATATGTCAAACGCAGATGAAGTTGCAAATTTCTTAATAAAACATGATAAAGTAGATTATGTATCTTGGAGTGGTTTTCAAAACAACAAATCATATAAATTAGCAAAAAAATACTTTAAATTTGGTTTTGGGTCTGTTTTTACAATTACAGTTAAAGCTGGGTTTGATGGGGCAAAAAAAATTGTTGAAAACTGCAATTTATTTTCACATTTAGCAAATGTTGGTGATACAAAATCATTAATAATACACCCTGCTTCTACAACACACAGACAATTAAATTCTAAAGAAAGGGAAATATCTGGTGCAGGGGATAACGTCATTAGATTATCAATTGGATTAGAACACAGTGATGATATTATCAATGATTTAAAAGTATCTTTGGATAATCTTTAGTTTTCCCATTTAGGTTCTCTTTTATTCAAAAATGCTTCAATGCCCTCTTTAGCATCTTTTTGCAACATATTTTGTGCCATAACTTCAGATGTATATTTATAAGCTTTCTCTATTGGCAATTCGGCTTGTTTATAAAATGCTTCTTTCCCAATTCTAACAGTTGAAGTTGGTTTAGATGCGATTAATTTTGCAAAGTTTAATACTGTTATCTCCAATTCATTTAAAGGAACATTTTTATTAATTAACCCAAAACTAACGGCATCCTTAGCATTCATACTTTCACCAGTTAATAACATTTCCATTGTTTTTTTTCTACCTAGAGATCTAGAAACAGCAACCATTGGTGTAGAACAAAATAAACCGATATTTACACCAGGAGTTATAAAAACCGCTTCATTAGATGCTATAGCAAGATCACATGTTGCAACTAATTGACATCCAGCCGCAGCTGCGACCCCAGGTATTTCAGCTATTACCGGTTGAGGTGTTTTCATTATTTTTAACATTAGATTTGAACACTCATTAAAAAGTTCGGTAAAAAATTCTTTATTATTTTTATTTTGTTTAAGCTCTTGTAAATCATGCCCTGCTGAAAAACCAGGACCATTTGATGAAATTATAATTGCTTTAACATTTGAATCATTTGACAAATGATTGAATTCACTATTTAGATGTCTCAATACATTTAGAGATAATGGGTTGTATTTTTTACCATTAGTCAGCGTTATTTTAGCAACATTATTTGTAATTTTTTTTGTTTCTATAAATTCCATATTAAAAAAATAAAATTGTTAGATGCTTATTTATACATTTAAGATAATCTAAATTAATGAATAAGACAAATAATGTTGCTATTTTAATTCTTACTGGTATTGCAGCACTTACAATTGCTGTTGGAATAGGGAGATTTTCTTATACCCCTATTTTGCCTTATATGATTTCTGAATTAAATTTAACCACAACAGAAGCAGGCTTAATAGCTTCTTCAAATTATTTAGGTTATTTATTGGGTTCGTTAATTCCTATTTTTCCACAATTTCCAAAAAAAATCCGATCAATATTTATTTGCTCAATCTTTATCTCTATCATATCTCTTTTTGCAATGGGACTAACAAATACTTTTGAGGTATTTATACTCATACGTTTCATACATGGAGTTTTTAGTGCGTTTGTATTAATATTAGGAACATCTCTAATAGTTTCACATGTTCAAAAAAAAGGTAAAATATTTTTAGGAACTGCTCATTTTTCTGGAGTTGGACTGGGCATGGCACTGTCAGCTATTGTCGTATCTTATCTAGGTTTTTTAAATTTTACATGGGATGAACTGTGGTTCTCAATCGGTATTTTAGCTATAATGCTGTCATTTCAAATTATTAAATTTACACCAATTCAAAAAGCAGAAGTTAAATATAAATTAAAATCAAAAAATAAACCAAATTTAGGATTTTCTTTAATTACTATTAGTTATGGATTGTATGGGTTTGGGTATGTTGCATTTGGTACCTTTATATCAACAATGTCAAGATTGACACCAGGGTTAGAAAAAACTGAGCCCTACGTATGGTTTGTAGTAGGAGTTACAGGAATACCTTCGGTATTTTTTTGGAATTGGTTTGGTAGTAAAATTGGAAATGATATTGGACTTTTTTTAGCAAATTTAATATTGGGATTAGGAGTTTTGTTTTCCGTATTAATTAATAATGAATTAGGAATTTTTATTTCCTGTATATTATTTGGTTTATCCTTTGTACCTATAACTTCAATGTGTCTTTTAGAGGGTCAGAAAAGGTTCTCTGGATCATTTATAGTTTCGACTGCAATATTGACATTCTCTTTCAGTATTGGACAAATGATAGGACCTTATCTTAGTGGACTGTTAACTGATTATTATGGTTCATTCTTTTTTTCAATGATAATTTCTGGCGTTGTTCTAATTTTTGGATCTTTGTTAATGATAAACCCTAACAGATTTTTAAATATATAATTTTAAAAATTGTTCACCCATTTTTGATACAGGCTCAGTTAATAATCCAACTTGGTTGGCATCTTTTCCTGCATTGTTGCCGTCTTTAGATCTTTTAAATACACCTTGTAAAATTCCAGCAAATCTAAAGCAGTTAAAGGCTAAAAGAAAATTCCAGCTCTTCCCGATATCATATCCTAATGCATCAGCATAAAGTTGTAACAACTCTTTTTCCTTTGGTATTCCTTCTGCAACAATATTATCTCTAATTTGACCTAAACCTGGAATTAGCCAATCTGTTTCAAATCTAAGCATTAAGCACCAATATGATAAATCTATAAATGGTGGCGCCAAAGTTGATAATTCCCAATCTAATAAAGATGCTATATCTAAATTATTTGAAAAAATCATATTATCTATTCTAAAATCGCCATGAGTTAAAACAGGATTAAATTTCTCATATATATCTGGAATATTTGATCCTAAATTCTCAATTAAAAATTCCATAGCTTCAATTTTTTGTGTTTCAGATGCTCTATATTGTTTTATCCATAGATCAATTTGTCGAAATAAATAATTAGATTTTTTACCATAATCTTCTAAATTATATTTTTTCAGGTCTAACCTAGCTAAATTTACAAGTACTTCTAATTTTTTTTTGTAAATTTTTTTTTTCTCATTTTTACTATAATTTTCTAAGATTGGTTTTTTTTCTTTTATACCATCAATAAAATCCATCAAAAAAAACTCGGAACCAATTATCTTATTTTCATCACAATAAATAATCATATTTGGAACCGGTATTTTAGTTTCTTTAAGAGCACTCATTACTCTATATTCTCTATCTATTCTATGAGCTCCTCTTAATAAATTACCCATAGGCTTTGATCTAAGTACTATTTTTTTATTTTCACAATGCAATAAATAAGTTGGATTTGATTGGCCTACATCAAATTTTTCTATTTTATGTAAATTACCTAGATAAGGTAATTTTTCTTCTAACCATTTTTTTAAATTATTATTATTTTTTATCATTAATTTCATATATATATTTAAATTATGGATATTAAAACAATTTTAATTACAGGTGCATCTAAAGGTATTGGAGCTTCTTTTTCAAACTTTCTTGCAAGTGAAGGTTATAGGATCATTGGAATTGCAAGAAACAAAGATCAATTAATTAAAACATTTAATTCTCTTCCAAACCAAGATTTAAATCATGATATTTTACCAATTGATATTACCGATTTTAATCTTGTTAAGGAAAAGTTATCTCATATAAATTTATATTGCTTAATCAATAATGCAGGCATTGCTCAATCTAAACTTCTCCATGAAGCATCACTAGATGAAATTAATCAAATTATGAATATTAATTTAATTTCTGCACTTAATATTAGTAATACAATTATACCGAAAATGATTCTTAATAAAATTGGTCGTATTATTAACATTTCCTCTATTCTTGGTTTAAATCCCTTAAAGTTTGTTGGTGCTTATTCAATGTCAAAAGCAGCTTTAATCCAAATGACTAAATCTCAATCAATTGAATTAGCCAAATATAACATCCTTGTAAATGCAATTTGCCCTGGATATATAATTACTGATTTAAACAGATCTTTTTTGGAAAGTGAAAAATCTTTTAAATTAAAATCTAAAATACCTTTAGATAGATTTGCGTCTTGCGATGAATTATTACCTTCTCTAAAAATGCTTGTAGATCTTAATAATAGTTATATGACTGGTTCTATTATCACAATAGATGGTGGCATGAATTCTACACTTTAAAAAAAATACTCCTTTAAACTTTGTACTTGATAATCAACTTGTCCAGGAAGTAATTCATCGATATTTTTTTTTCTATTTACCCATACTGTTTGAAAGCCAAAATTTGATGCTCCATGAATATCCCAACAATTGCTTGAAAAAAAAATACAATTTTTTTTATTTATATTAAATTTATCTATTACTAAGTTATAAACATCTATGTGAGGCTTAAATTTTTTACATTCATCTACTGATATTACTTCACTAATTAATTTATCAAACTTTGAATTTTTAACTGCTGAATTTAACATATCATAACTGCCATTAGATAATATTGCTGTCTTTATTTTATTTTTTTTTATCTTTTTTAAAACTTCTTTAACTTCTTCGAAAGCACCTATTTTAAAATATAGATCAAGTAATTCATTTTTTATTTTGACTGATTCAATTGACAATGAATTCATGGCATATTCAAGACTATTTTTAGTGATTTTCCAGAATGAATGATATTCATTCATTGAGTTATGTAACCAACTATATTCTAATTGTTTTTGTCTCCATATACTTGATAATTTATCCCAATTGTCACCTAATTGGATTGCCATTTCTTTACATGCATGATCTACATCAAATAATGTTCCATACGCATCAAATACATAAATTTTTTCGTTTTCCATAAACATCTCCTAAATATTCATAATAACTTTTTTTACTGTTGTTTAATTTTTCCCATTCCTCAAAATTTTTATTTAATATTAGTCTTTCTGCAAAATGCCTTGATATTTTATTGTTCCTGTCTTTTATTCCTTTTATTAAATATTTTTTATATGCGAGTTTGATTTTATGTTTAAATCCCCGTTTCATAGTCAGACTGTTTTTTCCTAAATTTAATTTGTAATAAGCTTTTTTAATAATTTTAATTTTTTTTTCTGATAAATGTTCTGTTAGATTATATATGTCTTGACTTGGAAAGTGTTTATATTCCTTAAATTGATTCCTCTGCATGAAGGGATGAAAACTACATGGATATTTTATTAGTTCTTTAATATCCATATATTTTTTTTTACTTGTATATTCCGTTATTAATTTATCTTTATTGAAAATTTTTGTTACTGCTATTAACAACTTTTCTCTTTCTATTTCCTGTAACATTTCGCATACATAATTCTCTGAATATTCGTCATCAGCATCTAAAAAACATACATATTTTCCTATTGATTTTTTAAATCCTGTGTTTCTTGCATTCCCTGGACCGCTTCCAATTCTATTTGTACTTGTAATTTTAGTATTTATTATTTCATTATTTAATATACTTCTATATTTGTTATAATTTTTATTATCATCAATCGACAAAATTAATTCTATTTTTGGTATCTTATTTTTGAACTTTTGATTATTTATTGATTCTAAAGTTTTTTTAATTGTATATTTCGCCTTATAAACTGGTATTATAATAGATACATCAAACATTTTATGATTAATTTAAAACTAAAATCTGATTTAGTACAATCCTTAGATAGATTAAATTTTTATTCTTTTTCACTTTTATCTAATGAAAATCTTAATAATGATGAGAAATTATCTCTTTTTTCTAAAGCTAATACATTTATTACTTCTTTATTGAACAACTCTAAAATCAATTTTACAGAAAACAAATCAGCGCTTCACTTTGTCCCAAGATTTTATAGTGACCAGGATATGTCATATAAATATCCAAACATTTTTAGTGATTTAGACACTATGTTTAAAACTGCTAATTATATAAATTCTTCTAAGTATTCAAATATAACTGATATAATACATCTTGGCTCTGGTGGATCTAACCTTGGTCCTAAATTAATTTATAATTCTTTTTCACATTTATCAAATGGCCCTAATGTTCATTTTATCTCTAATTTAGACCCTTTATCTTTAAATAAAAAGATTTTGAAATTAAACCCCACTCACACACTTATTATTTGTGTTTCGAAGTCTTTCAGTACTTATGAAACTCAGGAAAACTTAAAAAAAATACGAGCTTGGTTTCTAAAGTCTAAATCTGAGGAATTATTTTATAATAATTTATTTTTTATTACCTCTTTTCCTGAAAAGGCAATTAAATATGGTTTATCCTCATCAAATATTATTAAATTAGACAAATCAATTGGTGGTCGTTTTTCTATATGGTCTTCTTCGAACTTAGTTAATGCTATTATATTTGGTAAAGAATTTTTTACCAATTTTCTTAATGGTGGTAAAAGTATTGATGACCTTATAGTTAATAATTTTGAAAAATCTTTACCCTATGTTTTAGCTCTTAAAAGCTTTTATTTTCGTAAATACCATTCTATTTACAATCATATTGTAATTCCATATTCAGATCAACTTTCCTTATTACCCTCTTATTTGCAGCAACTTGTTATGGAAAGTAATGGAAAATCTGTAAATTCTTTTAATCAAAATATTTCAAATTCACCTTGTTCATTTATTTTTGGTGAAGTTGGTACAGATGCACAGCATAGTTTTTTTCAAGCCTTACACCAGTCAACTTTATCTTTTACTGGAGATTTAATTTGTTTTTCTAATAACTTAAATCCTGAATTTTGTATTTTTGATGATTATGACACAAATAATTCAAAAGATTTACAAAATTTTGCTATATCCCAGTACCTTGCCTTTAAAAATGGATCTGATAAAAATATTGAAAGTGTTCACCAACATGTTAAAGGAAATAAGCCTGTTGATCTTTTTATGTTTAATAAGTTAAACGAATATACACTTGGACAATTGCTTTGCATTTATGAATATAAAACACTTTTTGAAGCTTCTTTTTCTGATATAAATCCTTTTGATCAATACGGTGTTGAGTTAGGAAAGCAAATATTTAAAAATCTTTAACCAGTTATTTAGGATATTTCCTAAATATTTCGCTCAAAATTATGCCATTTGCGACTGATAGATTTAAACTTTCATTATTTTTGGTTTTAATAAAAATAAGTTTATGGCAAAGGCTTTTTATTTCTTCACTTATTCCATTTTTTTCATTACCTAAAACTAAACATAAAGGAAATATCCAATTCTCATTTAAATAATTATTTTCACTTCTGAGATCAGTTCCATATAATTTGATTGAATTTTTGTTAACCCAATTTTTAAAATTAATAAAATTCGTATTAATTATTTTAAGATTAAATAATGATGCCATACTAGATCTAACAACTTCCTTTTTAAATTGATTAACTGTATCGCCTACTAAGATAAGATTATTAATTCCAAAAGCGGTTATTGTTCTTAAAATAGTTCCTAAATTCCCAGGATCTGTAATACCGTCAATAGCAACATGCACATCATTATTATTTAAATCAGTAAATAAAAATTTCTTTTTTTTTACCTTAAATATAATATTTTGTGCGTTATTATTATTAGATAATTTTGATAGTATTTTCTTATCTACACTAACAACCTTAACATTTTTTAATATACAATCATTAATAATTTTAGTTATTTCTGTACTGAAACTAATATTCGAATTTATTACTATTGTTTGTATTTCCCATTTATTTTCAAATGCAGATTTTAAAAAAAAAATACCTTCGCAAATAAATGATTTTATTTTCTTTTGATTATTACTACGTATAATTTTAGTAAGATCTTTAATTATAGGGTTCTGTAAACTTGTAATATTTAGGATTTTTCCTAACAAATTGTTGCCTCAATTAATTATTTTTTTTTGCCTCTAATTTTATTCTATCTATCATTGAAGACAGCCCATTTTTTCTAGTTACAGATAAGTGTTGGTCTAAACCAATTGTTTTTAAAAAATCAAGATCTGTAGTCAATATATCTGATGGAGTTTTATTATTAAAAACTTTTAATATTAATGCTATTAAACCTTTAACAATAAAAGCATCGCTATTTGCTTTAAATGAAAGAGTCTTATCTTTATTTAACTTAGAAACAAAATAAACTGTGGATTGACATCCCTTTAATCTATAATTGTCATTCATATACATATCATCTAGTTCAGGGAGAGATTTACCCATGTCAATTATCATTTGATATTTATCTTCCCAAGAGTCCAAAAATTCAAAATCCTTGATTATTTCATCTACTTCACTCAAAATCAGACCTCTAATTGTTAATACTATTATGAAGTAATTATGTTAATTTAAAAATCAATAACTTCATATTAATTAAAGATGTTGAATAATTTTGATTTATTTTAGAAAAAAAAATATTTTTGAATTAAATGTTCAAAAGACTTTTTTGTTTTTAATAGCAATATTTATAATCAAAATTATATCTATTTTAAATTCTCCTCTAAGTCTTTCAGTTGATGAAGCACAATATTGGGATTGGTCAAATAATTTAAGTCTTGGATATTTTTCTAAACCACCTTTCATAGCTTGGTTAATAGCCTCTACAACTTATTTTTTTGGAATTGCAGAATGGTCTATTAGGCTTTCAGCTCCAATTTTTCATTTTTTTATAGCAGTAGTAATATGGTTTATATCCAAAAATGTCTATAATATTAAAGTTGCAAACTTTATTACATTAATATGGGCAACATTGCCTTTAACTAGTTTTGGAAGTCTTATAATATCAACTGATACACCTTTATTACTATTTTGGTGTATGAGTTTATTTACTCTTCTTAAAACACTAGAAAGTAATAAAATTATTTGGCCAATTTTACTTGGAATGTCAATTGGTTTAGCGTTCTTAACAAAATATGCTGCTTTATATTTTATTATAATTTTAATTTGTTTAATAATCTTAAATCAAAGATTTAAAAAAAATGTATTAAAATTTGTTCTAACAATTTGTGTTTTTTTACTTGTATGCGCTCCAAATCTCTATTGGAATTATTTTAATGATCTCTCCACATTTAGTCACACAGCATACAATGCTAATTTAGAAACAGTCTCTTTAAACTATTTTGAACCTATAAAATTTATGGCTTCACAATTAGTAATTTGTGGTCCATTCATTTTAATCGCTTATCTATTCAAGATAACAAAAATTAAATCATATAATAAGAATGAGTTTTTATTAATTTGTTTTTCATTGCCCATTTTAATTTTAATTATAATTCAAGCTTTTCTAAAAACATCTAACGCTAACTGGGCTGCAACAGCATTTCCTGGGATAATAATTTTGATTGGGAGTTTTATTTATAACCAAAAAAATAAAATAATTTTGGCAGGAATTAAATTAAATTTACTTCTAAATATTGGAATATTCGCTCTTTTAATAAAAATTTTTGTTACTGGGAACTTAAATCCTATTGATTTAAAAAGTGATCCATTAAGAAAGTTAAAAGGCTATTCTGAACAAAGTAAAACCATTAAATTATATTTAGATTCTGAAAAACCAAGTGCTTTAATTTTTTTTAGAAGAAATGATATAACAAAATTTTCTTATCAACTCAAACTTTTTGAAAATAAACAAATTAAGAGATATTATTTAAGCTTAAGAAAAAAACCAATAAATCATTATGAATATAATTATAACTTTAGAGATCATTCACTAAAAAAGAATGACGTTGTCCTAATAATAAGTAGTTTAGATGGTATAGACAGACAATATATAAAATACTTTGATAAATTTGAAACTATAGGAAAAACAATTTTCAAAGAAACAGAAAAATCTGTGAGAAGTTATTATATTATTAGAGCAAACATAAAGTAATTAATCTTTATTTAATTTACTATAATTTTCAAAAATATTTAAAGTTTCTGCGCTGACGTGATGCTCAATACCTTCAGCATCCATTTTGGCAGTTTCAATGTCAACACCGATAGAGATAAGAAAGTTGTACACAATATCATGTCTCTTTTTACAATACTTAGCAAGTGCTTTACCTTTCTCTGTTAAAAAGATCGACCTGTAAGGTTTACTTTCAACATAACCATCTCTTACTAATCTTCTAATGATACTATTAACTGTTGGACTTGTTACACCAAAATTTTTTGCTAGATCAACAACTCTTGCTTCTCCATTTTCATTGATTAGCTCAGCAATCATTTCTGTGTAATCCTCAGCAATTTCAGTATTTCTTGCATTACGAATTTGGAAAAAACGATCAGAACTTGTTGAATTTTTAAATTTCATAATATTTTTTAATGTTGAACTAAAAATTGATAATATGATATTACAATAGATTAAGTCAAAATAATAGGAAAGTTATGAAACATGAAACTACTTCAAATCAAAAACTTATAAATATACAATCAAAAGTTTTTGAAAAATTAATATTTCATTTGCAAAAGAGAACAGATGTACAAAATATAGACTTAATGAATTTGTCTGGATTTTGTAGAAACTGTCTTTCAAAATGGTATTCTGAAGCCGCTAAAGATGAAGGTCTTGAAATTGATTACGAGACTTCAAGAGAAAAAGTTTATGGAATGTCCTATGAAAATTGGAAAAATAAATTTCAGAAAGAAGCTTCTCAAGATCAAATTAATAAATTTAACAAAAAGTAAATAAATAGATTGCTCAGTATTAATAAAAACCATTTTGGCGACAAGTTATTTGAAACTATCAGAAAAAAAGAAAATTTTTTATGTTTAGGTATTGATCCTCATTTAGATTTAATCCCAAAAGTATTTCAAAAAAAGATTAAATTGACAAATGACATTTACTCTAAAAATAATATTAAAATAGTAGAAAGTTTCTGTATAAAGCTAATTGAAACAATTGCTGATTTAGTGCCTGCAATAAAATTACAAATTGCTTTTTTTGAGCAACTTGGTCCAGAGGGTTTTAAATTACTATCAAAGTTATGTCATTTAATAAAAAAGAAGAATATCATTTGTATTATTGATTGTAAAAGAGGTGATATTGGCTCCACAAATAATGCATACGCAAATGCATTTTTTTCTAAATCATCACCATATCCATGTGATGCTATAACAATTAACCCTTGGCTAGGAATTGAAACATTAAATGCTTTTGAACAATATATTCCAAAATTTGGTTTATTTATTTTAGTACACACAAGTAATCCTGGTGCAAAAGACTTGCAAGAACAAACAACTATAGAAAACAAAAAATTGTATGAAATTCTTATAGAAAAATTAAATCCAAAAATTAGTAAAAATATTGGAAAGCATAATTTATCTTCCATTGGAATTGTTACTGGTGCCACCTACCCAAAAGAACTAGAACATATTAGAAAAAAACTTCCTTACGCTCCCTTTTTAATACCTGGATTTGGAAAACAAGGAGGCTCTGTAGAAGATGCTAGACGTGGACTACTTCCTGATAAAAAACATAAAAACAAATTTAATTCAGGTGTAATTAATTCTTCAAGAGGTTTATGCTTTCCAAATTCTGCAAATAACTGTAATGATATTAAATCTTGGAAAAAAGAAATATATAGAAATTTAGAAGAAAATATCTCAAACCTACATTTATAAATATGAAATATAAAAAAGAAAAATTTAAATATTTAGGAAAACAAAATAATTTTTTGTCACATCCTGATAATTCTGTTTTAGACAAACATCCCAACCCTCATTTAAATACCAAATATTGTATTCGTTTCACATGTCCAGAATTCACTTCAATTTGCCCGGTGACTTCTCAACCTGATTTTGCAAAAATAATAATTGACTATGTTCCAAATAAATTCATTGTAGAGAGTAAATCATTAAAGTTATACTTAACTGGATATAGAAATCATGGTGCTTTCCATGAGGATTGTACAATTTCAATTGCAAAAGATCTAGATAAGTTACTAAAACCTAATTGGTTAAGAATAGCAGGAATTTGGTATCCAAGAGGAGGAATACCAATTGATATTTTTTGGCAAACAAAAAATATACCAAAAGGCTGTTTAGTACCAGAATTAAACTTTAGCCCATATAGAGGTCGTGATTAAAATGAAACAAAATGAAATAAATTGGAAATTAATATTAATCACATGTTCAATTATAGTTTGTGTAATAATGGGAGTGAGAAATTGTTTTGGATTATTTTTAGAACCAATTAGCCTTTATAATAATTCTGGAGCAGAACCATTTTCTTTAGGGATGAGTATCCAAGCAATAATTTGGGGTATAAGTGCTTTCTTACTTGGAATGATAATTGATAGGTTTGGTCCTCAAAAAGCATTAGCTTTTGGCATTTTTTGTTACGCTTTGGGTGTTTATCTTTTAAGTAATCCATCTAGTGATTTTATAATTTTCAATTTTGGCTTTACAACTGGTATAGGCCTTGGGGCTGGTGGAATGTCAACAATAGTTGCAATTATAGGTAAAACAGCGCCACCTGAAAAAAAATCAATGGCAATGGGAATTGCCGCAGCGTCTGCATCTTTTGGTCAATTTATCTTTATAGCACCAACCTTATTTTCAATAAAAACTTTTGGATGGCAAACCACAATTGTTTTCCTTTCTTTAATTACGGCTTCATTAATTGTTCTCATACCTTTATTAAAAACAAATAACACTATTAAAAATGCAAAAACTGTGGATAAATCATTTGACTTTAAAGATGTCATAAAATTCTCTTTTTCCAATAAAAACTATATATTGCTCATTTTAGGTTTTTTTACATGTGGTTTTCATGTGACTTTTATTGGTCTTCATCTACCAAATGATTTAATTTCTAAAGGGATTTCACTTGATATAGCAGGTTGGTCACTTGCTATTATAGGTTTATTCAATATCTTTGGTACTTTGTTTTTTGGCTGGCTTGGTGATCGAGTTTTAAAGAAAAACTCTCTAGCGTATATTTATTTAGGTAGATCAATAGTTATAACTTTATTTATTATACTACCTCCATCTCCTATATTAGCTCTACTATTTGGAGCATCTATAGGACTATTATGGCTAGCTACAGTTCCATTAACCAATGGAGTGGTTTTTACATTTATGGGCCCTAAATACTTAGCAACACTTGGAGGAATTGTTTTTATATCCCACCAAATAGGAGGTTTGTTTGGTGCTTGGTCTGGTGGTAAAATATTTGATATTTATGGAAACTATGATAATGCTTGGTGGATAAGTGTAATTCTTGGGATTATTGCTTTTTTATTTCATATATTTATCAAGGAAAAATCTTTTAATTACAGTCAAGATGCAAATGTGGTAAGGGCTTAATCAAATTTTTAAATTTCTGTAAAAATCTAAACTTTCTGGATTTGCCAATGCCGACGCATTTTTAATTTCTTTGCCGTTAACTAAATCTCTAACAGCCAACTCAACAATTTTGCCAGATTTTGTTTTTGGAATTTCAGGAGTTTGAATAACAATAGACGGGACATGCCTAGGTGAAGCACCTGTTCTTAATTGATCTTTAATTATTTTAATTAATTCTCCTGAAAGTTGGATATTTTCCCTTAATACAACAAATAAAATTAATCTCGTATCGTTTTTCCAATTTTGACCAATCACTAAACTTTCAATAACTTCATCAATTTTTTCAACTTGTCTATATATTTCTGCGGTGCCTATACGAACACCTCCTGGATTTAGAGTGGCATCTGACCTTCCAAAAATAATAAACCCATGGGTTTCAGTTTTTATGATATAATCACCATGATTCCAGACATTTTTATATTTATCAAAATATGCTTTATGATATTTCCCTTCATTATCTCTCCAGAATTCAATAGGCATTGTTGGAAAACTTTTGACACAAACAAGTTCGCCTTGTTTATTATTTATTGAGTTTCCATTATCATCAAAAACATGAACGTCCATTCCTAAAATAGCACCTTGTATTTCCCCACGATAAACTGGTGAAATTGGATTGCCCCCAACAAAACATCCTACAATGTCTGTTCCTCCAGACAAGCTAGCCAAATGAATATCTTTTTTTATATTATTATAAACATAATCAAAAGATTCATGGACTAAAGGAGATCCAGTAGATCCAATCGTCTCTAAATTTTCTAATTCAAATTTTTCAGAAATTTTATTTTTAAATTTTGATAATGCATCTATATATTTTGCAGATGTGCCAAAAAAATTAAACTTTTCTTCCTCTGCGTAAGTCCATAAAATATCTGAATTAGGATAAAAGGGGGAGCCATCATATAAACAAATTGTGGTATTTAACATTAAAGAAGAGACCAACCAATTCCACATCATCCAACCACAAGTTGTAAAATAAAAAAATTTCTTTTTTTCTCTAGCATTTGAATGAAGACCAACTTCAACTAAATGTTTTAACAATACACCACCAGCTGAGTGGACAATACATTTAGGTTTGCCAGTTGTTCCACTGGAAAACATAATATATAAAGGGTGATCCAATTTAAATTTAATAAAATCTAATCTTTCAGATTTATAATTATCTAATAAATCTTGATAGATTATAGCTTTATTGGAAGAAAAAATCTGAGCAGAATTTAATAAAGGAACTAAAACTACGTCTTTAACGCTTCTTAATGAATTTACAACTTTTTCAACTTTTTCGGTAATATTAATTTCTTTACCATTAAAATTATAGCCATCTGTAGTTACTAACACTTTAGGTTCAATTTGACCAAATCTATCTAAAACTCCTTCTACTCCAAAGTCTGGTGAAGCTGATGAAAATATTGCACCTATTGAAGAACTTGCTAACATAAATATAATTGTTTCGGGAACGTTTGGTAAATAAGCTGCAACTCTATCACCTTTTTTAACACCCTTTTTCTTAAAATAATTAGCTATTGCAGAAACTTGATTTTTTAGTTGATACCAACTTAGTTTTTTTTTAATTTTATCTTCTGACCAAAAAGTGATAGCTATGTCATTATCATTTTTCTTAAGCATATTTTCAGCATAATTTAATTTGCCACGTGGAAAAAATTTAGTACCTGGCAAACTATTTTCAGGCTCTAAATATGGATGATCACCTTTTTCGCCAATGACATTAAAAAAATTCCAAACTTCATCCCAAAAAAAGTTTCTATTTTCAACAGACCATTTATGTAAATTTTCAAAACTATCAAAGTTTTCTTCATATTTTGTATTTACATGTTGAATAAACTCAAATAAAGAAGTGTTTTCTACTCTTTTTGGATTTGGTTCCCAAAGTAATTCATTTTTCATATTGATTATCTATAAACTTACCTAATGTTATATCTTTTTCGCTCAATCCATTAACGTCATGAGTTGTAAGAGTGATTTTGACTTTGTTATAAACATTAAACCACTCAGGATGGTGTCCAGTTTCTTCTGATTTTAAAGCAATTGAAGTCATAAAGGAAAACGCACTTTTGAAATCAGTAAATTTAAATTCTTTAAATACTGCTTCTCTTCCATCTTTTGTTAATTCCCAAGAACTTAATTGTAATAATGCTTCATCTAATGACAATTTACATCCCATTTCCAAAATCCTTTCTATTTATCAATTTACTTATTGGTCGTAGACATTTACTGTATTCTATTAATAAATTTAAAACATAGTCTATTCTTTTATCTAACCATTCTGGAATTAAATTCCCGTGATTTCTAGGATTAAAATGATCTACATTTCTAATTATTATATTTTCTGGAATCCATAAAATATGTCTATTTTTATAAGATGAAGATCTTAATTCTGAAATTGGGTATGAACCTCCATTCCCACTACTAATGGACACAACTAAAGCAGGTTTGTGCGATAATTCACCTTTATTACAATGTAAAAAAAAATTTTTGCTTATAGGTGTTGCCATCCCTCCATATTCAGGAACTACAAAAATAAATCCATCTGAGTTTAATAATTTACCTGATATATCATTCAAAATAAATTTTTCATTTTCCTTGAGCTCATCTTCAGACCACATTGGTAGATTAATTTCAAATAAATCAAAATTAAATATTTTAATATCTTTGATTTTTTCTTGGAGTAATCTTTCTATAATTAGAGCAACTCGATTTGATTGTGAGTTCTTTCTATGACTAGCGGATATTATTGATATATTCATAAATAATTTTTATATAGATCATTTTAATTACAATATCAAAAATATAATATATATTACAATTTAATTTATGAAAAACAAAATAATTATATCAAATCCTAATGACATGCATGTTCATTTTAGAGACAATGAAATGTTAAAACTAGTTGTTCCAGAAACTGATAAAATTTATGAAAACTGTATTGTAATGCCTAATACTGTACCACCAATAACCAATAGAGAAATGGCTAAAGATTACAAATTAAGAATTAATAAGTATATTAAAAATAACTTAAATCCACTTATGACACTTTATTTAAATGAAAATACTGATGAAAATGATATGATCAGGGCATTTAAGGATAAAATAATCTTTGCTGTAAAATTATATCCTCAAGGCGCAACAACAAATTCTGACAAAGGAGTAAAAAATTTAAAAAATATATTTCCATTATTGAGGAAAATGGAAATTAATAAAATACCTTTGCTGATACATGGAGAAGATACAGACGAAAAAATTGATATTTTTGATAGAGAAAAAAGCTTTATTGATAAATATCTTACAAAAATTGTAAATAAATTTCCAAAACTGAAAGTTACTCTAGAACATATCACAACATCCGAAGCAGTTCAGTATGTAAAAGAAACAACTAATTTAGGTGCATCAATAACACCTCATCATTTAGCTTCTAATAGAAATGATATGTTGGTAAGTGGTATTAGACCACATTTATATTGTTTGCCAATATTAAAAAGAAGAAAACATCAAGAAGAATTAATAAAAGTTGCTACATCTGGTAATGAAAAGTTTTTTTTAGGTACAGACTCTGCTCCACATGAAATCAAACATAAAGAAAATATCTGTGGATGTGCTGGAGTATTTAATACTATAAACTCCATTGAAATTATTACTCAAATTTTTGATGAAGCAAATTCTCTTTCTCAATTAGAAAACTTTGTTAGCAAAAATAGTGCATCGTTTTATAAAATACCATTTTCCAAGAAAAAATTGGAGCTCATAAGAATAGATAAACCCATTTCATTTCAAGATGAATTAATTGAAGGTGATTTAAAAATCAAAATATATAAACCTAATTTTGAAGTTAATTGGAAAGTTAGTCGTAGATTTTAAAATGTTAAAAAAAGATAACATAGAATTTTTAATTGTTCATTGTTCAGATACTCCTGATAATCGAGACGTAAATGCTGAATTTATCCATAAAATGCACTTAAATTTTGGTTGGGATGGAATTGGTTATCATAAAGTAATTTTACGATCCGGCGAAATTCAAGAAGGTAGACCTGAATACTGGGTTGGCGCTCATGTAAAAGGATTAAATAAATTTAGTCTAGGAGTGTGCTTAATTGGGTCTAAAAAATTTACAAAAAAACAATTCGTTTCTCTAAAAAAAATTTTAATAAATTGGAAAAAAAAATATCCAAGGGCTAAAGTTTTAGGCCATAGAGATTCTACGAAAACAAATAAAACTTGTCCTAACTTTGATGTAAAAACATGGTGTGTAAAAAACTCAATCTAAATAGAAAACAAATTATTGTACCTTTATGTGATTTAAGATCGTATCCAACTTTAAATTCTCCACTAGAGACACAGCTTCTTTACGGTGAAAAAATTGAAATACTCGACAGTAGTAATAAACAATGGATTTATTGTAAATCACTAGAGGATGATTACCCCGGCTGGATAAAGAAAACATCTATTGGAGAAGAAAATAAAAACAATTATAGAATATCAAATATATGCAGTCATGTTTATGAAAAACCTAATATAAAATCTAAAATAATAACCAAATTATTTTACAACTCGAAATTACTTATTACCGACGCAAATGACATATGGTATAAAATTAAATTTAAAAATAAAAACTGTTATATATATGGAAAACATGTTTCCAAAATTAAACAAAATAATATTTTAAATAATGATTGGGTAGACATTGTAATAAAATTTTTAAATACAGTTTACTTATGGGGTGGGAAAAGTGAAGTTGGTATAGATTGTTCAGGCCTAATTCAACTTGTATTACAAAGTTGTGGATTTCAATTTCCAAGAAATACGAAAGATCAATATAATTCAAAAATTTTAGAAACTATTAATGAAAATGAGCTAAGTAAAGGAGCATTAGTTTTTTGGAAGGGACATGTAGCTATCGCTATAAATAATTATGAAATCATCCATGCTAATGCACATCATATGAAAGTTGAAATAGAACAATTTATAACAGCAAAAAAAAGAATTGAAAATTTATATGGAAAAGTAATAGGTATTAAAAAATTAAAATTGGGTAATTAGGTGAGAAAATTTTTTGAAAAAGTATTTGAACTAAACAAATCTCTAAAAGTACTTATACAGTTGTGCTTTGATGGTATTCTAATAATTTTTAGCTTTATTTTATCTTGGAACCTAAGATTAGGAAATAAAGTTTTTTTTATTCATGAGAATGTATGGATTTATATTTCTATTTTACTGCCAGCTACTTTATTAGTACTTTATAAATTATCTTTTTATAAAAACATTGTAAGATTTTTATCAGTATCATTTGTTAAAACAGCATTTTGGGGATCTGTTCTATCGGCTGGATTAATATATTTTATTTCTTATATTTTTGATTTATATTTGCCACGTTCTATTCCTTTAATTTATCAATTAATCTTTCTCGTTTCGATCTGTGGCATAAGATTTCAACTTAGTTTTTTTTATCACTATTATGAAAACAAAAGAAGAAAAAAAATTGCTATAATCAATACAAGTGATCAAAGTATAAAGTTGTCGAATTTACTTCACCAGCAAACTGAGAACGAAGTCATAGCTTTTTTTGATGATAAAAGAACAATTGTTGGCAGAAAAATAAATGATATACCTGTATATGAATTAAAAAAGTTAGAAAAAATTGTGAATTCACAAAATGTCAGCATACTCTTATTTACATCCAACAACATTTCAAAACATTTAAATAAAACAATCTTAAATTTAATTGAAAAATACAATATAGAAGTTAAAAAAACTCCTGAATTAGACGGTTTTTCAAATTTTTATGATGGCAAATTATTTAAAAGTATTTCAATTGAAGATATTTTAGGTAGAAAAATAATCAAAGCTGACCCTAAATTACTTGATAAAAATATAAAAAATAAAACTATTTTAATAACAGGTGCTGGTGGTTCTATTGGAAGTGAATTATGTAAAAATATTCTTAAAAGAGAACCTAATACCATAATCCTTTTTGATCAATCTGAATTTAATCTTTATCAAATAAATGATAAAATAATTAAACTAAAAGATAAATTAAACTTGGCCAGTAAAGTTGTTCCAATCCTAGGATCTATTCAAGATGAAAAAAAAATTAATATTCTATTTGATAAATTTAATATAGATACTATCTATCATTCTGCTGCGTATAAACATGTGCCATTAATAGAAATGAATGTTATTGAAGGAATTAGAAATAATATATATGGAACCAAATTACTAATAAATAAATCTATAGAAAAAAAAATTGGAAGATTTATTTTAATTTCTTCTGATAAGGCTGTAAGACCAACTAATTTCATGGGGGCAACAAAAAGAATTGCTGAACTTCTATGTCTAATAAATAGTGAAAAGAACTTTTCTACAACATTTTGTATCGTAAGATTTGGAAATGTTCTTGGTTCATCAGGATCTGTAGTACCACTGTTTGAAAAACAAATTAAAAAAGGTGGGCCTGTTACTGTTACACACCCAAAAGTCGAAAGATATTTCATGACAATTCGAGAGGCAACCGAACTCGTAATTCAAGCTGGATCCATGACTAAAAAAAAAGGAGAAATCTTTATACTAAATATGGGTAAAAGTATTAAAATATTAAATTTAGCAAAACAAATGATTAGATTAAATGGCTTTGTACCCAAAATAGTTGATAATAATAAAATGGTGGATGCAAACCCTAATGAGATTAAAATTCATTTTACTGGTCTTCGACCAGGTGAAAAAATAAAAGAAGAATTAGTTTACAATACAAAGATCTTTAGAACACAACATCCAAGAATTATGAAAACTTTGGATAAAACAATTGATAATCTCCAAATACAAGAACAATTATTTGAATTAGACAAAAATTGTGATAACTATGATTTAAATAAAATTATTGAAATATTGAAAAAATTTGATCATAACTTTAACTTTCAAAACTCTAATAACGACATATTATCACAAAAATAGTTAATGGTTAATGCCAGGTTTTATAAATACCTTTTTAATAGTCTTAATAATAATCACAATATCTAACAATAAACTTTTGTTGTTCAAATACTCAAAATCAAATTTTACCTTATTTTTTATAGACAATTCATCACGACCATTTATTTGAGCCAAACCTGTCAAACCTGGAGTTAAAGTATGAACCATTAATTCAGTTCTTAATTTAATTAAATCATCTTGGTTGAATAAAGCGGGTCTTGGACCAACTACTGACATATGTCCATACAAAATACTCCATAATTGAGGTAATTCATCTAAACTATATCTTCTTAAGATTTTACCAATAGGCGTAATCCATTCATTAGGATTAGTTAATAGGTGCGTTGCTACAGAAGGGGTTTCAATAGACATGGTTCTAAATTTTGGCATTTTAAATATTTTATTATTTTTACCAATTCTTTTGGACCAATAAATTGCATTACCTTTAGAAGTAATTTTAATAAGAAAAAATATTATCAACATTGGAAAAATCAAAAGTAACAATAAAATTAAAGATATCACTAAATCAAATATTCGTTTAATTAAGAGATATAAATTTTCAGAAAATATCATATTTTTTAAACTAAGTTTATTTCTAAATTACATATAAACAATCTTGGATAATTTTAATATATAGATTTATTTATATTTTTGTTAAAAAGTTAATGTATTTTTCTAGAAACGTTTTTCTATCGTATTTTCTGACAGTTTTGAAACCATTTTGAAGAGTTTTTTTAAATTTTAACTTATTTTTTTTAACCTCATCTATTGATTTAATATATAAATTTAAATCATTATTGTTAATTAAAAGCCCATTATAATTATTTTTAACTATGCTTCTAATTCCAGGAATGTTATTTGCAATAACTAGTGATTTATTTAACATGCTTTCAAGAATAACATAAGGTAATCCTTCATGTAAACTCGGCAATAATGTGATATCGCTTCTTTGCAAAAAATAATTAATATCATCTACAAACCCAAAACATTTAGTGTTTTTATATTTTGATTTTACATGCTTAAATAAATCCTTTTCTGTAAAGCCACAAAGAATAAAAAATATAGCTTTGTCATTTTTATAATGTTTTATCAAATTTATAATTAAATCGAGACCTTTCCTTTTTTTCAACCTTCCTGAATAATTAATAATTAATTTATTGCAAGGAATAATTATATTGTTATCTTTAGTAAGCGTGCTTTTTGGTTGTAAATCAATACCACAAGCTGAACCGTTATGAATAATTGAAACATTTGAAGTTATTTTTTTTAATTCATTTCTCATGTCTTTTGATACAGTAATAATTTCATCAGAAATTTTAAGATTAATTGTTTCAATGTATTTAAACAGAAATTTTAATATCCCTTTGTATCCTAAATAGGTGACTCCATGATTAAAATATATTATTTTTTTAATTTTTAAGAGCCTTGCAAAAATAAGAGGAATTAAAGACTGTAATGAATTGTGTGAAATTATAATATCAGGATTATATTTTTTTAAATAAATTATATATCTAATAATTTCTTTAATTAAAAAGATATTAAAAAGAAACAAATTAATCTTTTTAATTTTTGAATTTTTTACATCACTTTTAAAAACTATTAAGTGTGATTTGAATCCACATAAATTTTCTTTTTCAATTAATGGAACAATAAATATTTTTGCCATTTTGTAATCTGGATGAATATGCAAAATTCTAGTCATTGGATCATTGCCTTTATATAAGAAAAATTGTTACAATTAATCTTTGTATTTTTAAATTAACTAATTATTAAATTTCAAGATTTAACTATACCTTTTTAAGAAATAAATGATTTAATTTTATAAAAAAAATTATAAACTTTAGTATAAAAGTATTTTGGTAGTATTAAACTACTGATATAAATAATTATGTAGACAAGAAAATGATAATTCATTTTTTTTTTCTTATTTTGGAGATATAAACTAATTATCTTTTTAACTTTATACAAGTCTTTATGTTTAGTTTTTATATAGTTGTAAATATTAGCATGATTTTTTTTTGATATTGAATTTAACATGCCATGATTACTAACATGGTAATGGAAAAGTGTTTTATTGACTTTGTGAGCTTTAATTCCGTTTTTTAATAACCTAAGGTTAAACTCCCAGTCTTCATAGCCTAACTTCATATTTTCATCATATCCTCCAATTTTGGAAAATGTATTTTTTTCAATTAACATAAAATAATGAACATGATTTATAAACAATTGTTCAAAAAAATTATAATGTCTGGAATAAGTGCCTTCTCTATCACCTTCTAATAATGAAGAACAAAGAACATATTTTGAAGAAGATTTTTTAATGGTTTTTAACATATAGGAAATTGCATTTTTGCTTAACCAATCATCTGCATCTAAAAAAACGAGATAATTACCTTTTGACTCTCTAAAGCCTCTATTTCTAGCTGAAGCCAAACCACTATTTTTTTGATTTATAATTATAGCGTCTTTAATGGTTTTTAAAATCTTAATTGTTTTGGTATCATTTGAACCGTCATTTATAATGATTAATTCAATTTTTTCAAAAGTTTGATTTAATACCGAATTTACAGCTCTTTGAAGAGTTTTTCCACTATTGTAACATGGAATTATGACTGTAATTAAATCCATTTTAAATTTAATTAACCTTACACACTGCCCATATTTCACCCCACACACATCTCAACTCTTTAATTTCTAAGTTTGATTTTTTCATCTCATCTTCAAACTCGACTACTGTGTGTTCTATTTTATGATCATTATCTGAAAAATAGTACATTCCAATGTTTTTCCTCATTTGAACTTCCCAACTTCTTTCAAAAGATGGAACCCTTATTAATACTTTTTTACAATTAGAATTTTTAATTATTTTTTTTAGAAAAATATTTCTACTTTTAATGTGTTCTAGTACATTGGACAAAACAATTACATCCCAAATGCCATCAGGTAATGATTTAGTAGCATCAATGTTTTTAAAAGTTAGGTTTTTTATACTTTCGTAATTTAGAGCTTGATCCAATTTATTTTGGTCATAATCAATAGCTAAAATATTACTTCTTGGTTTATTTTTAGCTAAACTTCGTGCAACAGAGCCATAACCACACCCAATATCTAATATGTTTTCACCATCTTTTATATTATCTAAAAAGAATTTATGATAATTTATTAGTTTATGTTTTGGGTGTTCCCCTTTTCCAAAACTTAAAGCCCTTTCATTTATAACCCAATCTAGTCTGTCTTTAACAAAAAATAAATATTTTAAGCTTTTTGATTTGTCTTTTCCTCTTGAATCTAAAACAAATAATGCAGTCAAAAAATTGATCCTGATAAAACTTGGAATTAATCTCCAGAATACTGAGACAAAGTTAAAAATATATAATGATATTTTTTTCATTTTTCTAAATATTTATCAAAAATAAATTTATGTCTTTCAATCCATTTTTTTAAATCAAATTTACGAATTGCAGCTATCCTTGAATTTTTGCCCATTATATCACATTTATCGTAAATTTCTATCATCCCTTCTCCAATTTCTTCTGTAGACGGTACTTTATGATCAATATTCCAATCTTCATCAACAGGTAATCCTACACCACATTTTTTATCAACTAGTTCTGTCAATCCACCAGAGTTAGAATAAAGAATTGGCAATCCACAAGCCATCGCCTCTATTACAGTATTAGGACATGGATCTAAATATTTTAACATTATGTAAGCATTTGCTTTTTGATAAATTTTTGGTGCATCCTTTTGATTATAAGGACCAATATATTTGATTTTATTTTCTAATTTGTAATGTGTAATCATTTTGCTTATATCATTCATAGCTGATCGTTCAATAACTCCTGCAATTAATAATTCTGCAGAAAGTCCTTTTTTAATAGCATAATTTAGACCTTTTATGGCAGAAGTTACTCTATACTTTAAAGAGTTATTAATTTTACCAGTAATCAAAAAAATAAATTTGTTTTTATTTTTTTTTATTTTTGGTTTAAAAATATCTAAATCTACCGCATTAAATAATATTTCTCCAGGTCCAGTTCGTTCCCCTAAAAAAATATCAGCGCTTTTTTTACAAAAATTACTTTGCCAGAACACATAATTAGCTAAGTGGTATGCATGTGACATCTCTTTATTTTTTTTATTAAAATCTTTCTTGTACCAGCCTGGATAAAAAACTCCATTTTGATTTAAAATAATTGGAATATTTTTTGATCGTATTAATTTTAAAGAAAAAAGTTTAAAGTACGATGCATTAGAAATTAAATAAACAATGTTATAAAAACAAAAGTTTTCATTAAAATGTTTACTCAACCTTTTTATCTTTACAAGAGGGCCTCCAAAATCACCTTTTCTTGCTCCACCAAAAAATACTTTTATAGAGGTTTTTGTCTTTGGTAAATAAACAGTTATTAAAATATGAAAAAATAAACCAAGTTTCCAAAAAAACAAAATTATTTTTTTTAAAGACGCTGTTAACAAATAGAACATTATTGCGTTTCAAGTAAAGGTTTATATATCTTTTCCCAGTATTGTTCAGCAACAATTTTCCAATCAGCTTTTTCTGAAATCTTTTTAGCTTTTTTAATAACTTCATTTAAATCTTTTCTGTTAATTAAGGTTGAAGCTTTTTCAGCAATATCAACACCATTCATTTTTGCAATATAACCGTTTTCTCCAGAATTAATGAAATCTTTTGCCATTCCAACATTAGTTGAAACTATTGGGACACCACTTGACATGCTTTCAATAATGCCTTTGGGACCACCTTCTTCTCTCGATGTGACCAAATATAAATCCAGTGCTTTATAACATAATGCAATTTCCTCAATGGAATTAAAATAATAATGGATATATTTAATATTTCTTTTTGACAATTCAGACTTAATATAACCCCTTGAGGGCCCAGTAAGAAGAATGGTTACAGAATAATTCTTAGCTAATTTTGTAACAGCTTCAATAAAAATATCTGGACCTTTGATCATTTTCGGTTCATTACCTTCATTCCAACCAATACCATCTTTTTGAAATGACCCAATGACTAACTCTTTAGAGTCAATTTTAAAATCTCTTCTTATCCTAGATTTTTGATTTTTTGTTGGTGGTGTAAAAATTTTAGTATCAACTCCAATAGGAATTTTAAATAGTTTTCTTTTAGGAATACCCCAATTTAATAATCTTTGCTCTACTAAAGAACTAGAGGTGACAATTTTTTCTAACTTATAAGCATTTTCAATAAACTTATTTATATGATCAAATGAATATTTGTTATCACTCAGTTTACCATGATAAAAAGTTGCAATGTATAAATTACTCTTTGGCAAATAATCTAGCCAATCAGTCCACATGTACTGAGAACCAAAATGAATTATTTTATTTGAAAATAAATAGGGTTTGTTAGATAATTCAATAATATTTTTACTTATACTTTGATTTATATTTTTTGAAATATATTTCCCATCCATAAATATGGACCATTCTTTTTTTTCAGTTATAAATTTTATAGTTTTTTGTGTATAAGATTTAAAATTTGATCTAGATTTGCCAATAAAGCCAAGAAAATAATTTCTCATTGATTTTAAAAATTTTTTATTGTTCATTTTGATTTTCATCTAATATATTTGAGAATATGATAGTCTCTAAATTTTTATTCATCCTATCTAAAGAGAAAAATTTTAAAGCAGTTTTTCTTCCATTAATTGCCAATTTTTCAAGTAAATGTGCATTTCCCATTAAATCATTAATTTTACTTGCTAGATCAAATTTGTCTTCAGGTATGTAAAACAAACAATTTTTTCTATCTTTAAAAACTTCTTTATCCCATAAACCTCTAAAATATGGCAATATAACAGGCTTTCCACATGCTAATGCTTGCAGTGTTACACTGTAACCACTTGGTTGAAAAACATTTTTTATTGGAATAACGATTATGCAGGCTTCATAATATAGTTTTCTTAATTTTTGGTTTGATATTAAACCCTTAAAAAAATTACCTTTCAAGTGTTCAATGTGTTTACAATTAGATGGTATTTTAATATTTAATGAAGTTAATATCTTTGTATGATAATTTTGAGGTGCATTTATTAATGTTTTATAATCTCTTTTTGGATCAGACCCAACTGAAAGAATAGTTTTTTTCGAGACTATTTTTTTTGAAGGATGCCAAAATTTAGTATCAATTCCAAATTTAAAAACACTAGTATTCTCCTCATTCAATTTAAATAATTTAATAGATTGCTTTCTATCCTCTTCACCAAAGAAAAAAATATGGTCTAATCCTTTTAAGCTTTTAGTTATATAATATTTATATAGAAATCTTAAAATCACATTAGTTTCTTGTAATATATCTGCTAGAGCATGAAACCCTCCAATAAGTTTTGGCCGTTTAGTAAACCTTCTTCCAAACAAACCTAAACTCAGTGAACCTGAGTCCGTAAAACTTATAATTAGATGTTGATTAAAAAAAATTGATTTTTGATATTTGATTACATAATAAAAAAATTTAAACCTTGTAAAAGAATTAATTTTTCTAACTAAAAATTCTTCTACTATTGATAAGATTGAATTCATTTTTATTCTAGAATCTATTGATACAATAGTCACTTTAGTCTTAAATTTTTTTTTAAAATCACTAAAGCCATATAAAAAATCTTTAGGTTCTTCATAAGATGCTTTTTTACTAAAAATCTCTCTTCCTTTGGTTGGCCAATATATGCCAAGTTTAAAGTGCACTTTGTTGTTCATGAGTTGAAAGTTTGATTATACCATTCGGCCATTCTTTTTGAACCCTCATACAAATCAATCTTATATTTATAATCAGGAAAAAGTTGAGATACTTGATCCACCTCAGACGTTTTTAATTGAGCACCTTCTGGCATGGTTTTATCAAAAAATAGTTTGGTTTTTATATTTAATTTTTTTATTATTAAATTGACTAAATCCTCTATAGAAATGGCATCATAGCCTCCAATATTTATTGGAACATCACTAAATTTAGAATTCATTATCATATATATTAATTGAGCACAATCTAAAGCATGAACATAACTTCTTTGTTGTTTTCCTGACCCCCAAATTTTTACTGGATTTTCTTTATCTAATATTTTTTTTATTAACATTGGTATGGCTTGAGAATTTTTTCCTTTCCAACCGTACCGCTCTCCATAAATGTTGAATGGCCTAACAATGTATAATTTAGCCTTGATTTCTGCAGCAAGTAAATTAAACTTTTGTTCCAAAAAACGTTTTGCCCATCCATAACCTTTATTACTTTCTTCTGGAGCACCTCTAAACAGGCTATATTCGTTAGGATTATAGTTTCCATTTTCATCATAAATACAAGAAGAACTTACAACTAGTATTTTTTTAGGTTTAAGTTTTTTAAAAACTTCAAGCAAGTTATTAGTGATTGTTTCATTGTGAAGTAAAAGGTTTAAATGATTTTTTTCACTAAAACCTATTCCATAAGCTCTACTAGCTAGATGATAAATATGATCGAAACCGTTAAAAGAATTCTTACAAAAGTCCTTATCTTCTAGATCACCATTAATTATGTTAACTTTATTTTTAATATTTATTAGATTTTTCAATTGACCAGTTGAGAAATCATCTATCACTGTTACATCATAGTTTTTTTGTACCAATATTTCTGCCAAATAAGATCCAATTAATCCTGCCCCACCAGTAATAACTATTTTTTCTTTTTTAATTTTACTCAATTTCTTTACTCAAAATTCTAGCAATTCTTAAATCTGTTAACGTATCAATATTTATAGATTCTATTTCATTCATTTCAATCCAACCTACTGGATCAACAACAAAATTATTATTTTTTAAAAACACGTCTCTTTTGATAGCATATATTGCGCTATTTAACCTAAACAAATTAGTCATATCCTGTCTTCGAATAAATTTATTTTTTGGCTCAATTATATATCTTTTTAATACAGATGATTTTATAAAAATATTTTCTGGTTTTCTTTTTTGCTGACAAATAGATATAACCGAATTGAAGTTTGAATTTTTAATTTTTTTTACTGCTTCGTTTACATGATTTTTTGTCCTAAAAGGTGAAGTTGGTTCTAGAAAAACTATATATGAAATTTTCCTTTTTAATATTTTTTCATATTCTAAAATTGCATGTTTTAAAACATCCTCAGATGAAGCATAATCGTCTGAATATTTAATTGGCCTGATAAATGGAACTTCTGCACCAAATTTTAAAGCTTCTTTTTTAATCGAATTGCTATCTGTAGAAATAATTATTTTATGAATATTTTGTATTTTTGCACTTTCAACTGCTCTTTGTACAAGACTTTTTCCATTAATCTTTCTTAAGTTTTTATTTGTGACTCCTTTGGAACCACTTCTAGCAGGTATTATAGCGACATTAAACATTTTAGTTTAAAATACACTTTTATAAACATCTATAGCAAGATCATTAAGTTTTTCACTATAAGTTTTTTTGTTAGAGTAATGAAAGAATTGAGAACTGTTTTTTAATCTCTCAGAAATTACTTTATCTCCGATTATAGTATATAATTTTATCAAACCTTCAACAAGATCTTCAAATTTAAAAACTGTTATCACATCTTTTGTCATTATTAATTCAGAAAAATGGACTTCATCTACACTTAAACCATTTTGATTATCTTCTCTAGGGAAAAATACTAAAATTGGTTTTCCAAAAATCATTGACTCAATCAACATTGTTGACAATGGTGAAATAAGAGCATCAGCTAAATCAAGTAACATATTAGAAATTTTATAATCAATCATAAAAACTTTTCTATCTGGATTAGTAATTTGATTTTTATAATATTCAATCATATGCGGATCCATGGTTATATTTTGTAAATTTAATTCAAAAAAATTTTTTTCTTTCTTTCCTAAACCTCCTCGCCAAGGATGGGGTCTGTAAATTATATGAGTATTTTTTAATATTCTTTTATTTATAGCTTCATCTAAAGCTGTTAGATATTTTGTTTCATGGCTTCCTGCTCCAGAACCAGCATAAACGATAATTTTTTTATTTTTCGGAACATTAAAAATTTTACATAATGCATATCTACTTAAATTAGAAGGATTTTTATATATATCAAATTGAGCAGCTCCAAATATATTTATAATTTTTTTAGGAAATTTTAGATAATCTATTGAATGTTGCCTTGATTGCTCACCCCATACTACAATTTTAGAGGGCAACCCCGTACTAACGGCTTTAGCAGATGGATTATCCCAAGAGTTCATAAGTAATATAACAGGAATACCAAACTTATCTTTTACTTGAATTAGTTCATTGATGTAATACCCTTGTAATATACTTGGATGAATAATCACATCAGGTTTCTCCAACTTAATTAAATTTAGTAATGATTTATCTATTCCTAATCTTTTTATAGTAATAGTTCTAAATATATTATATATTATTGGCAAAGATCTTAAATAAGATTTAATAACAAAACTTATTCCATTTTGATTTATGGCATCTTTAACTCTTGGTTTATAATTAGGCAATCCTTTTTGTTGTTTAATAACTGACGCCATATAAAGAGGAAACCATTTTCCAGTCCTATTTCTTGGTATTTTTGTTATTTTAACCTTTCTTAATTCAAGTGAAAAAGGATCTGTATAAGTTGCAGGCTTTTCAGAAGTATCATCTTTATTAAAAATATAAGTTACATCATGGTTTTGATTTATGTGGAAAAATGCACCAGATTTAATAAAATGTCTTACAGCTATATCAGTATCTACAAAGACAAAAATTTTTATTTTTTTCTTCAACATTTTTTTTAATTTAATAACTAATTGTTTTATCTAAATTTATTTTAACATTAGACAATATTTTGACAATTTTTTCCCCAGACTTACCATCACCATAAATAAAATCACTCCCATATCTGCCATGATTAATTTGATATTCAATAGCTTTTTTAATTTCTTTACTTGAATGATTTGTATCTATTACGTTTTTCCCTCGCAACCTCCCATTTTGTCTAGTTCCAATATTAACAACAGGAGTTCCTAAAAATTCACATTCTCTAATACCACTAGATGAATTTCCAATTAAACACAGACAGTTTTTTAATAATACAGCGTATAGTTCCATCTCAAGACTTGGAATTACTTTAATATTTGGTTCAGTCTTGTGTTGTTTAACAAATGAAACTATTTCTTTTTGTCCAGAATCCATGTTTGGTAAAATCCAAATAACTGGAATTTCAAAAGATTTCAATGCTTTCATTGTTTCATTAATTTGAAATAATGCAGATTCATATTCTGTAACCACTGAATGTTGTGAGACTACTAGATATTTATCATCCAAATTTATTAAACTGTTTTTTAATTTTTTATTTAAAATTTTCTGTAAATCAGTTTTATCATTTAAATTAATATCATTTAATAAATCTAAGCTGGGAGTTCCAACAACATAAATGTTTTCTCTAATCTCTCCCATTTTAATTAATCTTTCTTCTGCATTCTTATTTGATGGTAGATGAATATGTGCAAGCTTTGAAATAGCATGTCTTATTCTTTCATCTACAGAACCAGAAACCTCTCCACCTTCTAAATGGACAATCAATTTATTCATGCAAATTGCAGCGTGAGCAACGGATAATGCTTCAAATCTATCCGCTATAATTAACACAATATCAGGATTTAATTTAGAAAAAGTTTTTGATAATCTAGAAGTTAATTGACCTGCAGAAAAAGCTATATCTTCTAATTTATCTCCTTTAGGCAGAAAATTAATTTGTTCATCAATTTTAAATCCGTCATTTTCAATTATTGTTCTATATTCTCCAAATCTTCGATCTTGAATACTATCTCCTAACACAACCTGAAGTGTTAAGTCATTATCACATAAAATATTTGTCATTGTGGATTTCATTTTTGCATAATTTCCACGAGTAGTTAATATTATACAAATTTTTATATTTGGTTTCATGAGTTATAATAAAAACATATTTAATTATTCAACTTTATATTTTAATTCCCACTTATTACCCGACATTTCCCATAAATGAGAACTTCTTCCATTATCAATCAATTCCCAAAATTTTTGCTCAGATATGTTTATATATTCAAGAAATTCATTAAAATATTTTTTTGGAAATTCACCATCATATTTTTTAACTAGAGCTATAGCTTCTTCTCGAGAAATATGATTATTTCTAATTTCTTGTGCAGCATCATAACTTGCCCTTCCAATTCCAAATTTTATATATGTGGTGAAATAATGAAACCCATCTATTTTATCATCTAAACTTGAATACTTAGAATAGGTGCCTTCTGATCTTTCGGGATTTGGTAAAAAGTTGCACTTTTCTGCTGCATAATAAAAATTGTCTTGAGGTCTCCATAATCTATAATAACTCATAAAGTGAACTTCAATGCTTGCTTTTTCTACATCATTTATATCAAGCGGCAAATAAGGTAGAAGATCATTTAATTTAATATTATGATCTTCCAATTCAGATAAAGTTTTTCCACCTAATTTAATATTTGAAATATCTTCTTTATTTCTAGAAAAAAAACTATTTGGCATTCTAGGCTCATCCCAATTAAGATGAGACCCACCTTCAGCTTGACTTTCTCCATACATTATAAATTTAATATTTTTTTCAAGCGCAATTCTTGGAGCGATAAGTTTCTGTCCAATTATAAAAGGCTGAAAAGGATGAAGTAAATTTTCAAAAGCAAATTTTGTCAATTTACTATGTACGTCTCCATTAGGAGTTTTTAAAATATTGTCAAAACCTGAATGTATCCATGATTGTAAATTTTTGAAACCTATATCCGTATAGATATGTGGAGCCCAGGTGACAGTCAAAGGATTCATTCCATATTTTTCCTTCAAATAGTGCGCTACATAAACACTGTCTTTTCCACCACTTCCTGGGCAGATGACATCATATGACCCATCTTTACTTCTAAATTTATTACATAGAATTTCTAATTGTTTTTCACGTTCTTCCCAATCGATTTGGTTGTATTTATAGTCATGATATTGACAAGCTGAACAAATACCATTTTTAAAATTAATTGTTGGTTTTTTTGAATTTTTTAAATGTTTATGCTCTTCAATTGTTGATGGTCTTTGATTTGATATGACACACTTTTTACAAAACTCAACATTTTTAGGTAGGCCCCAAAGAATTTGATCTTTATTATTGTCAAAATTATTCATAAAAAATTATTGTTTTTTCATAACAATTTTTAAAAAATTGTGCAATATATTAAGTCCTGCTTGACCACTTTTCTCAGGATGAAATTGTGTTCCATATATATTATTTTTTTTTACTACAGCTGCAAATGCTTCACCAGAATATGAAGATGAAGCTATAATATTTTTTGGTTCATTTGGAAATGCTGCATAAGAATGCACAAAATAATAAAAATTTATTAAGTCTTTCTTCATAAGAAAATTATTTGATTGATAGTCATTTTTTTTTTTATCAATAGAATACCATCCAATATTAGGTAATTTGAAATTATTATTGTCAGATTTTTTTAATTTTTTTACTGTTCCTGAAATTAACCCAAGTCCATCAAATGTACCCATTTCATGACTTCTATCAAAAAGTAATTGCATTCCTAAACAAATACCAAGTATAAACCCACCGTCATAAACAAATTTTTTTATTGGCATTATTAAATTGTTAGCATTCAGTCTTTTCATTGCATGACCATAAGCCCCAACACCTGGCAAAATTAAACAATCACAAACTTCTATTTCATTTTCTGAATTTACCAAAACTGTTTTGATTATACCTAGATGTTTTAAGGCACCTATAATGCTTTTAATATTACCACATCCATAATCTATAATGCCAACTTTTAGATCTTTCATTATAATTGTCACTGAACGAGCCTTAATTTAATGTCGTTATTAATCAAAAAAGATTTTAACGATTTTACAGTCTGATTTTTAAAATGTAAAATTGAGCCTACTGCAATAGCGTCAAGATTGTTATTTTTTAAAATTTCAAGTAAATGATTTTTTTCGCCAGCACCACCTGATATAATCAAAGGGACATTACAAATCTTTGATACTTTTGATACTAATTCATAATCAAAACCTGATTTAGTTCCATCTCTATCTACAGATGTTATTAAAAGTTCTCCAATACCTTTATCTTCAAGAACTTTCAACCAATTCTCGACATTCAATCCAGTTTTTTCTCTTCCACCATCAGTATAAACTTCCCAATTATTGGAACTAATTTTTTTTGCAACTATAGACCCTACAATTGATTGAGCACCAAATGTTTCAACTGCTTCTCTAAAAAAGTTTGGATTTTTGACCCCTTCAGTATTAATTGCAACTTTATCTGCTCCAGATTTTAATAAAATATCAATATCATTTAAGGTTCTAATACCCCCACCAACTGTAACTGGCACAAAAACTTCACTAGTAGTTTTGCTAACAATATCAACTAAATTATTTCTGCCATAAAGGCTTGCTACGCTGTCAATGTAAATTAATTCATCGATACCTTGTTGATAATACAACTTTGCATATTCATTAGGGTTCCCGATAATCCGTAAACCTTCTAATTGGATACCTTTTATTAAATTTTCACCTTTAATATCTAATCTTCCAATTAATCTAATATTTTTCATTATAAAATATTTTTAAAAAATAAATGTAATTAGGAAATTTATTAACCTTGATTCCATTTAATTCTTGGGTCAAAAAGTTTTGTATTAACTCTTTCAACGTTTTTTAAAATATCAACAAACATTTCATCAAGTAGATCATCTGTTAAAAAATTAGGCTTTAAACCAAGCTCTTCTAATTTTTTATGCTTTGCATTATAATAATGATCTTCAGATTCAATACGTGGGTTTTCCAAGTATTTAATATCAACTTTCATATTATTTCTTTGTCCAGTTTTTTGGACTTTTTCTGCGAGATCCATAACTGAAAACTGCTCAGTAAATTGGTTCAAAACTCTAAATTCTCCAGCTTCACCAGGATTGTCAACAGCTAACTCAACACATGCAATAGTATCCCTAATATTCAAAAAACCCCTTGTTTGTCCGCCTTTTCCATAAATACTGAGTGGCATGTTAACAGCTGCCTGAACTAAAAATCGATTCAACACAGTGCCAAATACGTCATCATAATGAAAAGAAGTTCGTAAAACGGGGTCTAAATTTGTTTGTTTTGTATTTATACCATAAACAACACCTTGGTTTAAATCAGTAACCTTAAGCCCCCAAATTCTACAAGCAAATTCTAAATTATGAGAATCATGTACCTTTGATAAATGATAGAAACTATTTGGTTTTTTTGGATACATCACTTTGTCAGATCTACCGTTATGATTTACTGTTAACCATCCCTCTTCAATGTCAATATCTGGAGTTCCATATTCACCCATTGTGCCTAATTTAATTAAATTTGTTTGTGGACAAAATTTTTGAATTGCAAACATAATATTCATGGTACCTACAACGTTGTTCACTTGAGTATAAACTGCCGTTTCTCTGCTTTGCATAGAATATGGTGCAGAAGGCTGTTCTCCGTAATGTACAATAGCATCAGGAAGAAAATTACTAATTGTATTATAAACAAATCTATGATTTTGAAGATCCCCTATTTCAAAATTAATTTTTTTTCCAGTAAGTTCTTCCCATTTATTAACTCTGTTGTGTAAGGTTGAAATAGGCAAAAAAGGCTCGATGCCATCTTCCATTTCCCATCTTCTTTTTACAAAATTATCAATTATTAAAACATTATCTCCACGATCAGAAAAATGCATTGCAGTAGGCCAACCTAAATATCCATCTCCACCTAAAATAAGAATCTTCATATATTTAACACTTTCTCACAAAAAATTATTAGATTAATAGATCTTTTATATCAAATTGTCAAAATCAAAAAAATCGCCTTCTAACATGGATTTTTTTAACTTTCTTCCTATAATCTTATCTTTTTCTAGAGGTGGAATACCTGTACCTGGTCTTTTAGCTTGAATATCCTTCTCTAAAATTTTCTTTCCCTTAGATAGATTTGATGATGCCACTAATGATTTTAAAGCCCATTTTGTACCATTATTTTCACAAGGAAGAACATCTTTATGTTTATTTCCAATCATTTTTTCTATACTTCTTATACTTTTTATTAATCTTGGAAAATTTTTTGGTGTACTTGATACTTTCCAATCTTGAGCATTAGGTACATTTTTCAAAATAGTTATATGTCTTTCTATAACCTTCGCTCCTCTGGCAACTGCTGCCAATACTGCGCTTCCATCCTTAGAATGATCCGAATATCCTATTGGCCCTGGAAAGTATTTTTTCATTTGATCCATTGCAGACAAATTTATTTGATCCAAAGGAACAGGGTAACTTGTAACACAATGCAACAATATAATTTCATAAAATTTATTTTTTAAACACAATTCTAATAAATTTTTAACTTCTCTATTATTATACATTCCTGTTGAAATAATTAAGGGTTTTTTTAAGAATCCTAATTTTTTAATAAAATCATAGTTATTCTTTTCACCAGAACCAATTTTGACTGAGGAAACATTTAATTTACTTAACCATTCAAGTCTGGATTCATCATGAGCAGTTGCCAAAAAAATTAATCCTTTTTTTTCACATCTTTCTTTTAAAGACTCTATTTGACTAAAGGATAAATTTCTAGGTCTCAGTCTAGTTTTCCACTCTTCAGCGTTTTTTGAAATTAATTCATCAACATTAAATATTTGTGTTTTAAAAACATCAGCACCTGATTCACAAGACATATCAACTAGATCTTTTGCAAGTTCAAAATCACCAAAATGTGAGACCCCAGCCTCTGCAATAATATAACAAGGATTATCAACACCGATTTTTTTATTTTCAATATTTATTATTTTTTTAAAACTCAAAAAATATCCAATCTAAATCATTAAACTTATAATGTTAAGTACTATTCAAATAATAATTATTTTTCAACTCTTTATATTTAATAGCATCACTCATTTCGCCATTTTTTAAAATATAGATATGATTAACGTCTTTTAAATTTTCAATCTTATGTGTTATTATTATTGATGTGACTTTTTCTTTTAACCTTACTATCAATTTTATAATTTTTTCTTCAACAACTGAATCAAGAGCATTTGTTGCCTCGTCAAGAATTAATAAAGATGGTTTTTTATACAAAGCTCTTGCTAATGCAAGTCTTTGTTTTTGTCCACCAGACAATTTAGAGCCTCTTTCTCCAATATGTGTATTTAAGCCATCTGGCAAAGTTTTTAGAAAATTTCCTAAATCTACTAAACGAAGACATTCTTTAACTCTTTCTAACTCAATTTTTTTTTCATCCATTGTAAAAGCAATATTTTGTTTTAATGTGCCATCTATAAAAAAAGGGTTTTGTGTTATATAACTTACACTTTGATAAAATGTAACTGAATCTAAATCACCCATATTTTTGTTATCTACTTTGATCATTCCATTATTTAATTTTAGCAACCCTAAAATTAAATCTACTAAAGTACTTTTCCCAGATCCAGAAGATCCTACTAATCCATAGATTTTATTTTTTTTAAAACTTAGATTTATATTTTTAACAGCAAAATTTTTAGCTTTTCTGTACTTAAAAGAAACATTCTTAAATTCAATTTTTTTCCAATTTTCTGGAAAAGAAAATTTTTTATTTTTAAACTTTTTATTATCCTTATTTTTTTCATATTTTAGTTCATTAAAAAAATTTATTATACCTATAACAAAAGGATGAATATTCATTAATGATCCAAGATTTCCAAGTAATCTATTTATAGACGGAATTAATCTAGATGAAATCATAACAGCTAGAGTTAATAATATAGCGATTTCACTTCCAGATAAACCTGAGAACCATAAAAGAGTAGCAAACAAAACCAAACCTGATTGTACTATTAGTAAAAATAGTAATGGATATAATTTACTCCAAAATCTTAACCATATATAAGCGTTTGCAGCATTATTAAATGTAATATTAAAATAATTTATAAAATATTTATTTGTACTAATTTTTATATCTTTTATGCCAGAAAAAATTTGATTTGTTGAGAGCATTGTCATATCTGCAGCTTTTCTAGATTTTTCAGCATAATAAACCATTTTAGGTTTGCAAAATAGCACCAATGTCAAACCAATTAATAATAAACATAAGACTCCAAAAATCCCTACTTTGGGAAAGATTAAAAAAAACATTATAGAAAGTGTTATTAAAATTATAAAATCACTAAAAATTGATAAAATTAAATAGACGCTGTCTCTACTCCAAAGTTGAATATCATGGTAGAATAGTCTAGTTATAATCGAAGAATTTTTTGAAACAAACCACTCATATGGCGCATCCATAGATAAACGCATTAGGTTATCAGAAACCCTTGTCCAGCAATTAGCACTAAACTTAATTATAATATGATTAATTATAATATTTCCAATTGTAGACGAAATCAAAAGTGTTAAAGATAAAAAGGTAAAATAAATAATCATAACATTTTTTTCAGGCGAATTTAAAAATTCAAAAAAAAATAAAAAATACTCATTATTATTAATTTTTTCTGGTTCAAGTATATACGCAATTAGAGGAAATACTGATCCGAAAGCTAGCGTTTCAAATATACTTAATGACGTTATTAATAAAATTAAAATAAAAAAAAAGTTTTTTTCTTTATTGTTTAGTAATTTCAAACCTAAAAATACATCTGATAATCTCATACTTCTATTGTTTGATTTGATTCCATTTTTCAAGATAGAAACTCCATTGAAAATGGGGTTCCCTTATGAAGTTTTCTGTTTGATTTTTTTCCTAAAATTTGATCATATGTTTTTGGTTGTGATCCAAACCCTGGTCTTATAACTCTAATATTTTCTTTTGTAAAAGCTTCACCTTCTTCAACATTTTTTACAACATAAACTGACCTTCGAAAAATAAAACTATTTTTTTCAGATGGCTTTTTTTCATAATTAATATTTCCTAATGATAAGAACGCTTGATTACAATCATTTACAAGGTTTTTTAATTCTTCTTTATGTAATGAAAAAGATGAGTCAGGACCACCATCCGCTCTATTTAAAGTAAAATGCTTTTCTATAATTTTAGCGCCTAAACCAATTGCAACAATTGATGTTATGTTACCCATAGTATGGTCTGATAGTCCAATTATTGTTTTAAATTTATTTTTCAAATCTATTATTGTGTGTAAATTAGATTCATCAATTTGTGTTGGATAACCAGAAACACAATGAAGCAATGCTAAATTATTACAACCATATTTTTTCAAGTTATACACTGAATCTTCAATCTCACTTAGATTTGACATTCCTGTTGACATGATTACTGGTTTTTTTGTTGAAGCAATTTTTCTAATAAGTGGAATATCACAATTTTCAAAAGAAGATATTTTGTAAACCGGTGTATTAAGACTTTCTAAAAAATCTACAGATGTATTATCAAATGGTGTGCTAAACACTGTTATTCCAATTTGTTTACCTTTATCATATAGAGCTTTATGCCATTCCCATGGAGTATGAGCCATTTCATACAAATCATATAATGAATAACCTTTCCACAAGCCTTCTTTTACCATGAAATCAGAACTTTTATGATTTATTGTCATAGTGTCAGGGGTGTAAGTTTGAAGTTTAACTGCACTTGCACCAGATTCTTTTGCTAATTCAATTAATTTAAGTGCACGATTTAAATCTCCGTTGTGATTTCCAGACATTTCAGCAATGATGTAAGGCGGTGTGGTTTCTGAAATTTCAATTCCATCTATATTCATCTTATTAAACATTATTTTATGATCTCTCTTATGTTGACAAAAGCTTCACATGCTTCAAGCCCAACTTCTGATCCTCTAAGATATGCAAGAGAATTTACAGATTTAACAGATCTAGGGTGAGGAAACTTCTTAATTTCTTTCTTGTAAGCTTTTAGAGCTTTTATCTTGGTTTTTAATTGTAAGCTTATATCTATAAATGTGTTAGGTATAAAATTATAACCAATTGATTGATTTGACCATTCTGTACTTGACAACACTTCAAAACATAAAATTTTTTTACAAACACTATCTGTGATTGGTCTGCATGCAGTCATAACAGCTTGATGAACAATTCTATGATCTATATTTAAATCACCTCCATGATGTGTATAAATAATTGTTGGTTTATACTTTCTAACAATCTCCTCCACTTTTTTTATGATTTTCAGTAATTGGACACTATCAAGGCTATTATCTGGGAAATCAAAAAATTTAATATCATTAATGCCCATAATTTTTGATGAACTAATTGCATGTTTCCTTCTAAGCTCAATTTCTTTAAAATTGGTATTATTTTTCCTAGATGAAATGCCATCTGCAAGAAAAATAATTTTAACTTTGTCATTAGCTTGTTTGTGTTTGATGATAGTTCCACCACATCCTAATACTTCATCATCAGGGTGTGCTACAACTACTAAAACCTTTTCATTAAATATATCATTTTTTTGTTTCATAAATACATACCTTTGCATTGATTTTATTATCAATTATTTCTGCATTTTCAAACTCAATAACTTTTGAACCCCATCGAATAAAAGCTTTTGGATAAGTTGGTGCGTCCAACATTCTAATATGATCATATATCTGTTCTAAACTTGTATTGCTAGGAATTAAACTTTCTTCTTTTTTTCTTCTATTAAAAAAAGTTGAAACACCATATTGCTTAATTGGAATTGGTTTTTTATCAACAATTTTTTTAATTAATTTAAAAGTTATAATTGAAAATTTTTTAAAAATCTGATGTGCAGAACCTTCTAATTTAAGTTTTTCTTTGAAATAAATTGGCCCTGAGTCATACTCAGACTCCATTTTGAGCGCACTTACAACGGTTTCTTTATGACTTCTTACAATAAGATTTTGAAGTGGTGACCCCCCTTTTCCATATGGCAAATCTGTCATGTGAAAACAAATGCATTCAAAATTATTGATTATTTCTTCACTAACTTTCCAAGACCAGTGAGGGAAAAATATTAATTTTGGATTAATTTTTTTTATATAATCAATATTTAATAATTCAGGATTTTCGATTAGAAACCAATTTCCTGGAATTTTTTTAATTTTTTCATGATACATTTTAATATTCCAAGGTTTAATAGTAGCTAAAATATAGTTATTCATCTGTTTTCCATTTTTTAATATTTAATCTATACTTAAAACCATTATACCAAAAAAAAGCAGGGTATTTGTCATTATCTACAATTCTTAACAAATTAAACTGGTTTTCAATTGATTTCTTAATATTTAATTCACTATCTTCAGGTTTTCTCAAGTTATAAAAAGTTTCATCTCCCAATTGCGGCAAACTTTTTGGTATTTTTTTACTGCGAACAAATTTCATGCATAAGTCAATTGTCTTATTGCCTTGTTTTTGTCTCAATTCATCTATTAGTTCGTGGCCATCAAAAGACATTAAATCTTTAAAAATTATATTTCCAGAATCTACTTTATTGTTTGCTTCAAATAAGCAAATTGGAATTTGATTTTTTCCTTCAATAATTTGCCATGACAATGGGGAAAATCCTTTACCTAAAGGCAATGCGCTCTCATGAATCACAAGAGCTTTATAAGCTTTTTGTAAATAAATGTTTGGGATTATATTTACACAACCCAAAATAAAACAAATTGAATTTTCAGTAATATTTTTATGGTTTTTAATAAATTTTGCATTATCACCTTCTTTTTTAATCAAATTTACTAACTTTTTTGCATAAGGTGTTATCCAGCTTTCATTATCAACTAAAACTAGCATATTTCTTGGTTTTGATAACCATAATTTGCTCATATAATTAGTTCCTTCAAAGTTCTATTAACACCATTTCCATCGCACAATTTAGAAGCAGTTTTTGACATTACATTTAATTTTTTGGGATTATTTTTTAAATAAATTAATTCATTGCCAAGATCTTTTAATGAAAGCTTTTTGTAAGAACCAAAATTTTTTATTGCACCTTTATTATGTAAATTTTGAGCTATAAGATCTTGATTATCAGCTGTCACTATAACTAATGAAGGCAATCCTACTGAACACCTTTCCCAAGATGATACTCCTGCTGCACCAATAGACAAATCAGATTTTGCCATAATCTCAGCCATATTGGATACATTCTTTAAAATTTGAATATTTTGATATTTTGTCTCTAATTTAAAGATATTGTTTGAGCTTATATAATTACCTATAATGATTTGCAAATTTAAGCCTAAATTTAAATGTAAAATATGATTTAGAATCTTTTCTGTTAAAAAGTGTGGATCGCTTGCACCAAATGAGATTAATACATTTTTTAATTTTTTACATCTTTTATTAAAATTCACCTTTTTTCTTTCATGTTTAAACTGTTTTCTTAAAAGACAAAAACTTGATCCGAGTAATAATTTACAATGAACAGGAACTAAATTATTATAGTCAGTAAATTTCCTCCCTATAGTTTGATCGATTAAATAATTACAGAAGTGTTTTCTATTAGCCAAGTCATCAATTACCAAAATGTTCTTTGCAATATTTTTAAATTTAATTTCAAAGTTTATGTCTAATTGATAATGATCTATAATTAATAAATCTAAAAAATCTATGTTTTGTAAAAGATGATTTGCAGAAAATTCAGACCCAAAATCAATTTCTACAAAATTAAATTTAGAAATTTGAGTAAATTGTTTTCTCACATTAGAACTTGATGCAACAAATATTTCCCATCCCATATCGTGCAATGCGTCAGCAAGAGCAAGACTTCTATAAGCATGTCCACCGCCTATGAATTTTGAAGCATCAAAGCAAAATAAAACTTTTTTCATACTAATAATTTTTTTATTTTTCCAATATCTTTTATTTTAAATGTAAAAACACTTTATTTTTTTAACTATCTTTACTATCTCTTTTTCTTCTAATTCAGGATATATTGGTAACGAAATAATTTTCTCAGATAATTCTTCTACTTTAGCCAGTTTAATACTGTCATTTAAATAAGACTTAAATTGATTATGTTTGTGAAGTGGTGTTTTGTAATGTATTTTTGTCTCAATGCCATTTTGATATAAATAGTTGGCTAATTTGTCTCTTTGTTCACATTTAATAACAAACTTATGATAATTGTGTATATTATCCTTTAAAACTTTAAAAAATGAAATATCTTTTTCACTTGTCAATTCGTTTTTAAAAATATTAGCTATTTTACTTCTTTTATCTTGCCATTTACATAAATAGTCAAATTTTTTATTAATTATAACAGCTTGAATTTCTGCCATTTGACTATTAAAGCCTGTAATTTTATTTATGCCATCGTAATTTCCATGATATCTAAGCATTTTGATATGTTTTGCAATTTCATTTGAATCTGTTACGATTGCACCACCTGATCCGTAAGCTCCAATAACTTTTGTAGGATCAAAACTTAAGCAAGTAACCTTTCCAAATTGTCCAGGATTACAATCAAACCTTTTTGCTCCTAGAGCTTGAGCAGCATCTTCTATAATTGGTATTTTATACTTTTTTACTATATCAGACAAACTCTCTAAAGGATGAATTTGTCCATACAAATGTACTGAAATAATTGCATCTATTTTTCTTTCTTCAATTAATTTTAACAATTTAGAATTATCCATCAGCATTGTGTCTGGACAGATGTCCACAAAAACAGGTACGAAATTGTTCTGTAAAATAACAGAAGCAGAAGCTATAAATGACATTGAAGTTACAGCAATTCTACTCCCAACTTTTAAGTTCAATGAAGACAAAGAAAAACTTAATGCGTCAGTACCACTATTAACTAAAACACAGTACTTTTTCTTAAAAAGTTTTGATATTCGATCTTCTAAGTTTAGAGTATTTGGCCCTTGAAGAACATTGCCAGATTTTAGTACCTTTGTTATTTCAGGAATAATTTCATCTTTCAAATCATTAAACTGACGATCTAATCTTAGAAAAGGTATATCTGACATTAAATTTTCTCAACAATTTTTGCCGGAGATCCAAAGGCTTTAACTCCTGAGGGAATATCATTCAAGACTAAAGAGCCTGCTCCAATTATACAATTATCTCCAATTGTTATTTTTGGTCCAATTTTAGCACCCGTATAAATGTATGTATTTTTACCTATTATAACTCCTCCCGCTAAAACAACTCCAGGTGCAATATTCGAGGAATCATTAATCTGACAATCATGTTCTATTACGCATCCTGAATGAATTATACAATGTGAGCCTATAACAACATTTGGCAAAATAATAGCTCCTGAATTAATGATATTACCACAACCAATTGAAACTGACTTTGATATACTTGTATTTTCATGTATGGCGTTAATAAAATTCACTTTTTCAATTTGTCTTAATATATCTAATTTTAAAGAGAGATTTCCATGTGCTACTATTGAATAAGATGATTTTTTTTGTGCATAAGAATTTGCCACTTTTATATCATTAAAAATTTTAAACCCTGATAAGTGTTGAAAATCCATACTTTTATTTTCTAAATTAACAAATGAAAGATTTTTTTTACTTTCTTCATTGAGATTTAAATTGTCAATAACATATGAAGCTTGAGACCCTGTACCAAAAATTATCAATTGTTCATTTAATTTTAACTTAAAACTCATAATTTCTTAAATGATTAATATATTTGTTCACACCAATTTCAAGACTAATTTTAGGTGAAAAATTGAAATCTTTTTTTGCCTCTGAAATATCTAAAGTACCTCTACTTGGAATATGATTTGGAACTGGTCTAAATAAAATTTCTAATTTTGGAAAGCTTTTTTTAAGAACTTCTACAAGCTCTTTTAATGAAGAAGAAGCTCCTCTTGTTATATTATAAGTTTTATTTCGCGTTTTTTTTGATAAAGAAGCTAAAATTATTGCATCTGCAGCATCTTCAACATACGTAAAATCCATTTTCAATCCTCCATCACCATCAATTGTAATAGGAAGTTCATTAATAGCGTTATTGATAAACTTTCTTATTACACGATTGTTAGCATCAAGAGGCCCATATACTGCAGAAGGTCTTAAAATTACTGTATCTAACTGGTAATTTTTAGCATAACCGCTTACAATATATTCTCCAGCTAATTTAAATGCTCCATATATATCTTTTGGGCTTTTATCATGAAGCTCATTTACCGGATTAGTCAAAAAATCACCATATACCATGCTTGAAGATATATATGTAATTCTACAATTATGTTTGAAATCTCTCATTATTTCTAAAATGTTTTGAGTACTTGTTAAAATTGAATTAAAAGCCTCTTCAGTTTGTTCTAAGGCTAACGCGGCCAAAGGCATAGCAGCCATATGAATTATCACATCTGGTTTTAAATCATTTAATGTTCTTCTAAGAAAATCTTTATTAAGAGTATCACCCCTTACCAAATTTATTTCATTAAATACGTCTTTTAATCTTTCATTATAATCTAACGATTTTATTTCTGAATTAGGTTTCGTATAAACAATAAATGAATCATAAACAGTAACTTTATGTCCTTCTTTTACTAATTTTTTAACGACATGACTTCCAATAAATCCAGCACCTCCAGTAATAAATATATTTTTTGATTTATATTTCATTTTTTTTAATTTTTAAATTTAGAGAATATTTTAATTGATGAAATTACATAATTTTAATTAAACAATCAATAACATGTTTTTGCTGGTTTAATTTTAAATCTGGAAATATTGGCAAACTTAATGTTTTTCTAAAAAAATCTTCAGTATTTGGACAATAACCTCTTTTGAAACCTAGTTTTTGATAATAAGGATGCAAATAAACAGGAATATAATGAAGATTTACGCCTATACCTAATTTATGTAGTTTATTATATAAGTTTTTTTGGGTTTTCTTTTGTTTAATCTTTTTTAATTTTAATGGATATAAATGATAACTAGATGAAGTATTTGGATCCTGCCAAGGTATTAAAAATTGAGTTTTTTCAAAAGACTTATCATATTTATATGCAATGGCTCGTCTCTTATTTAAAAATTTTTCAATTTTTTTAATTTGACTACATCCTAATGCTGCTTGAATATCCGTCAACCTATAATGAAATCCTAAAAGGATTTGTTGATAATTCCAAATCTCAGAAGATAATGTACCTATTATCTGTTTTTTATCTCTAGTTATACCATGAGATCTTAATAAACGCATTCTATCAGCTAATTTTTTTTTATTTGTTAAGGCCATACCTCCTTCACCAGTTGTAATAATTTTTACCGGATGAAAACTAAAAATTGTTATGTCACTAAATTGACAAGACCCCACATGTTTATCTAAATATTTAGCTCCAATAGCATGAGAAGCATCTTCGATTATTTTGAAGCCAAATTCTTTTTTTAACAAATAAATTTTTTTCATTTCTGGACTTTGCCCAGCATAATGAACACAAATTAAAATTTTAGGTAATTTATTTATTTTTTTTGCTAATATTAGTTTCTCCTCTAAACTGTCTACACATATGTTATAAGTATTTAAATTAATATCGACAAAATCTACTGAGGATCCACAGTATATTCCACAGTTAGCTGAAGAAACAAAAGTGTTTCCAACAGTCCATAATATATCATTTTTTTCTAAATCTAATGATAAGCAGGCAATGTGTAAAGCTGACGTTGCTGAATTAGTTGCTACAGCATATTTTGAAGATACATATGATGCAACGAGTTTTTCAAATCTTGGTACAACTGGACCTTGTGTGATCATGTCAGATTTTAAAACAGAAACTACTTCTTTTATATCTTGTTTATCTATACTTTGTTTTGCATAAGGTATCATTTACTAATTTATATAATATTATCAATTAAACTTTTAATCTCTTCTTGATTTAACCATAAAGTATTGCTTTCACTATCATAGTAAAAGTCATTATTTACAGACTTAGCTCCAAGTTTGATAAAAGAAGTAGAATCCCAGTTATCTATCCAAGGCATTATTATATATCTATCATTTAGTGCAATAGTATTCCTTGCATCGTCTTGTGTTATCATGATTTCGTGTAATTTTTCACCTGTTCTAATTCCAATGATTTTTTGAGAAATCTTAGGTGCCATTACTTTGGCAATGTCAATCACTTTGGCACTAGGTATTTTAGGTACAAATATTTCACCTCCAGTCATCATACTAAGTGATGAAATCACAAAATTTACACCTTGATCTATCGAAATCCAAAAACGAGTCATTCTATTGTCTGTTATTGGAAGAAATTTTGCATTATTTTCTATAAGTTTTTTGTAAAGTAAAATGACACTACCTCTTGATCCAGCAACATTGCCATACCTAACTACAGAAAATAAAGTAGAACCCCCAGTTAAATTATTGCCTGAAACAAAAATTTTATCAGAAGCTAGCTTGCTTGCCCCATATAAATTGATAGGGTTAGCAGCTTTATCTGTAGAAAGTGCAATTACTTTTTTTACTCCACATTTTATTGCTACAGTAACAATATTTTCAGCTCCATGAACATTTGTTCTAATGCACTCAAAAGGATTATACTCCGCAATTGGAACATGTTTTAAAGCTGCCGCGTGAACAACATAATCAACATTTCTCATCGCCATTTCAAGTCTAGCCATATCACGAACATCACCTATAAAAAACCTTAAGCATTTATAATTATGATGAGATTGAAACTTTTGGTCCATTAAATATTGTTTGTTTTCATCTCTTGATAAAATTATTAACTTTTTAGGAGTATAGTTATCTAATACATGCTTCAAAAAACTGTTTCCAAAAGAACCTGTTCCACCTGTGACTAATATAACTTTATTATTTAAAATTGTATTATCAGTATAATCTAAAAATTTATTGCTTATCATAATTTATAATTTACCAAAAAGTTAGCATCTCTAATATTTTACTAATAATAATTTAATTATATAATAAAAATTTTTAGAAAAAGAGCAATCAAACGATTGCATTTGCTAGCGAATAATTATCTGCATTATACATCTTATAAGAATGATATCCATCAAATTTTGAAAAATACCAATCCCCTATCATTTCAACTTCTTTTTTGATTTCTTTTTTATTTTCGTTTAATTTTTTGTAAATTAAATCATAATTTTTTTCATTATCAAAATCATCATTCATAACAAAATTTTTTTGCCATCCAGGAGCACAAAAGTGCCAACAGGCGAATTGCTTTGCTCTTGTTGAATGTAGATTAAGTATTTTTTGATTAACAATCCAATTACTATTTAAAAAATTAAAATATTCTTTTTTTGTTTTAGGATAAAATACAAATTTTGAATCTCCGTACCAGCCTTTTGTGCCAGTTACAACTATTTTTTTTAAACTGGCAGCTTCTATGCCAGCAGTCCCCATAAAAGTTACTAGACCGTCAACATTTTTAATTAAGCTATTGCCACTCCAATTTTGTGGATAAACACCTACGTTGGATGGAAGATCTTGTGAAAAAAAGTCCTCAATGAAACCACTATTATAATAACTTTCTAAAGGATGCCTTTTTATTATCCAATTTACTTTTGTATTTTTAATGATCTTATCTAAAGTGTATCTTAACCATTCCCCACAATCTGAAAAAAGATTTTTTCCATGAAGATGAGGAAAATCAATCCAACTAACAGAATAAACTGCAATTATTTTTTTTTTCACATCCCAGTTAAAATGATCATAAATTTCTTTCCTTGTCACATGTCTAAGATTATGAAAAGCTTTTTTTGCACCTAGATCCTTGACTTTAGCATTTAGTCTCATATCCAAATAGTTACCTCCAATTTTTGAAAGTGTTTTTTGCTTGGTGTTGTTTAATAGTTTTATTTCATTAGAATTAATAAAGTTACCATTCATGAAAATTGATTTTCGTTTTGAAGGTCTCCAAAACCTCAAAGTACCATATTCTCCGTATAGAACTACGGTTGGTATATTTTTTTTAATTGAAAACCAAGCTAGTGATCCACAATCGAAATTTACTGCATGGCTAAGCAAAACAAGTTTTGGGTTATAATATTCTATAATGTGTTTTGCGACTTCTAAACAATAGACAAATTCTGTAATATGTTTTTTTAAATCATAACTGTCATAATCAATAGAAGATTTACCCTGTCTTCTCAAAATTCCATCATGAAAAATTTCTGGAGGAAATCCATAAGGTAAAACCAAATTTTTTAGACTTTTATTATTACTTAAAAAATTGTAAATATCATCTACAGTCTTTTTAAGCCTAAAGAAAGAAACCTTCGAATTATAAAACAAATATAAATTACGTACTCCAAAATTTTTTAAAGTGCTCTTAACTTTAAATTTGTTGTATTTACCGACAATACCTATTTGTTTTTTTTCTTGGAGATTTAGTGCACTTTTAATCAAATAATATCTAAACCAATAATTTGGATTATCAAAAATACCATCAATTAAAATATTCCCATTGATAGGAGATTTTTTAATTTCAGAAAACTGTAAATTTTTAAGAACACTTTCAACTTTTTTTCTTTTCACAAATAAAAAAAAATTTGATGGATTTATGTTCACGTAAATAATTTTTATTAATTTAAAAAATTTTGAATACATTTTTTTTTCTATACTTGAGTCTTTTTAGCAACAATCCACATGTGAGTGGATAACTTATTCTCTGATAAAAACTTTTGAAAAGAATTACCAAGTTGGTCCCATTCTTTAATTAAAATTGAATGTAAAAAATTTTTATTACTTATTTTTTTTTGTCCCAAATTTATCTTTTTTCTAACTATATCAGCATCCAGCAATCCTGGGGTCATCGTTTGTATTACTTTAAATCCAGATTTTTCTATTAAACTCGAAAGGGATTCAATGCTAAAATAGTTAAGATGTTCAATATCATAAGTGTCTGAGATTTTTCCTAGTGTCTTTACTTCAAATCCATTTATGTTTGGGCATGTGATAAATATTAAACCATCTTTTTTCAGTTGTTTATTAATTCCTTTTAAAAATTCTAAAGGTGAAAAAAGATGTTCTATAACTTCAAAACTTCCTATAACTGTTGCTTTGACAGAATTTAATTTAATATCTTCAATATTTTCTTCAATTACATCTAATCCTTTTTTTCGACATGTTTCTGCTAAATCTGGCATAGGTTCAATAGCAAGAAATTTACTAAAATAATTGGTTTTTATTAATTCTTGTCCAAAAGTTCCAAAGCCAGGACCTACTTCTACAAATAAATCTTTTTTAACGTTTTCTTTTTCACATATTTCCAAAATTCTATTTATTCGTGGTTTGATAATTGATTTAATTCTACTTTTTTCAGATAATGGAAAAGTATACTTATTCCAAAATTTGTAGTTTTCGGAATTAGTGTAATACCATTTGATAATTTCAGGAGTAGGTCGAGGGTTTACGTATGATGTTTCACAGTTTTGGCAGGCTACATATTGAAAATTAAATTTTTTGAATTTTAATTTATAATTATTAGCATTACAACTTGGACAATTAACAAAACAAAATTCATGAATTCTTTTTTTAATATTGTTTATATCAATTTGAAATCTTTTTTTTTGCTCTTTTAAAAGTTGATACGGTCTTATATCGTTTTCAGATGTAGACAATTTTAATCCTTTAAATACTTTGTTTGTTTTTCAATAGGCAGATTTACTTTTCCAAATTCTTTTATACTTCCATCTAAATTTGATTTATACCACTTATTGTTTTTAATAGTCCAAACTCTAGGATCTCTAAAAGTATCTGCAATAAAGTCAAACTCCTCCTCTGTCATATTAACATAATTTAACCATCTTTGAAGATCTTTTGATTTTATATGGTCTCTTTTAAGAACTTCTATAATTCCTTCTTCTCTTGACATTATCCCAGATCTTATGTCTTTTGAAGCGTGATCAGTTGTCCTACCATAACCAAACTTTATAAATTTCATATAATCATGTATTCCATTTTCATGAATATCATCTAAATTTGAAATTTTTCTATAAGTTCTCTCAAAATCATAATTACTTTCCTTCCAACCAAATTTATTTTTCATTAATTCGGCATTAGCATTTCCATCCCAATCAACATAATTAGAAAGATAAATACCTCTCACGCCGACCTCAATTATTTTTTCATCTGATGGATATTGAGCCCATAATAAATCTTTTTCTGATAAAAATTCATCTTCAATTATTGGAACATTACTTTTTTTTGGGGTGCCAACAAAGTCATCCCAATCAAAACCCCTTAAAGCAAATTCTTTTCTATGTTTTGCTGTGAATTCTACGTAATCATTATAACTATACATACCTCCTAAATCCATTTGACCATGTTCACCCCATAAAATTAAAGGTATATTGAATCTACACGCAGTTTGAATTGGAACTGTAAATATTCCACAATGATTATGCCAATTCATATCTCCTTGAATTTTAAAACCTAATCTATTCATTTTAACTAGAATGGTTTTAGATGGTTTAAAAATAATGTGATCACAATTAAAAACATTTTTCATATTATTTAAATTTTCTTCACCAACTGATGAGTAGTTGTTTCCATAATAAGTTACTAATAAAGGTTTAAGCTTGAGTTTTTCAACGGCTATGTAAGTTTGAAAATAACTATCTTTACCCCCACTCACAGGTATTAAAACATCATAATTTGATTTACTCTTATATAGATTAGTAAGCTCAACTAATTCATCCCACCTTTTATTCCAATCTATATTAGGTTTTGTCTTAGATAATTGACAGCCACTACAAATACCTTTTTCATCTAAGGTAATCGGGGCAGCAGAAACTATTGGGTAAACGCAATTATTACAATATATCATATATTATCCTATCCTTATTGGTATTTTGTGCTGTCTCATAACTGTTTTTCCTAAATGATCAGCCATTTCTTTAAAATGCCAAATGTTAGCAGCAGATACTGCAGATGCACCTGCTTTAACACCATCCACATAATGCTCAAACTTACCTACACCACTTAAAGCAATAACAGGTATATTCAAGCTAGAAGATATTAGTTCTATAGTTTCTACATCATATCCAACAGCTGTTCCATCTCTATCAATATTTTGCAGTAAAATTTCTCCTACCCCAATCTTTTCAAGTTCTTTTGCCCATTCAATAGGAGAAACATCAATTAAAGTTTTACCACCATTAATAAATATTTTTTTTTCTCCGTTGATATCTCTATAATCAATAGAACCTACAATTGCTTGTTTGCCAAAGACTTTTGAAGCTTCCATAACTAAATCAGGTTTCCTATAAGCATAAGTATTCAACGTAATTTTATCGGCTCCATTTTGAAATCTTAAATGAATATCCTTCATAGATTTTATTTGACCGCCAAAGGTTAAGGGCATAAAGCAAGATTTACTAATGTTTTTCAACAATTCTATACTTTGATTAGTGTTTTCAGGGTTTTCATCAATAATTAGATATATTAATTCATCAACATTCCATTGATTAAATCTTTTAACTTCATGATAAGGATCACCGATAATATTATGTTTTATAAAATTTTCACTTCTGACAAGATGTCCTTTTTTCAATAAAAGTGTTGGTATAAGTCTTATTTTAATCATAATTTCTAAATTAACTCACACCAATTTTTTAATAGTTGGAGACCTGATTTTTGACTTTTTTCAGGATGAAATTGTACTCCAAATATATTATCTTTTTCAAATGCACACATAAAATCTACAGAATTATTAGATAGTGCAGAAATAATATTTTTATTTACAGGTTGGGCATAAAAACTATGAATAAAATAAAAATCTGTTCCATCTTTTATATCTTTAAATAAACCATTATTATTTAAAATTTTAACATCATTCCAACCTACGTGAGGCAATTTATAATTTTTAAAATCATGTATTTTCATTTTTTTAACCTCACCGTCAGCAAAACCTAAGCCGTTGGTTTCTTGATTATTCTCATAACCACAAGTGAATAATAGTTGCATACCTAAACATATCCCTAAAATTGGTTTATTTTTATTAATAACTTCATTATTTAGTGCATCAACATAATTTTTTTCAATCAAACTTTTCATACCAAAATCAAATGAACCCACACCTGGAAGAACAAAAGCATCTCCATTTTTAATATCTTTATGGTCCTCACAAATTAAAATTGTTTTATTAATGCTTTCAAATGCATTAATTACTGATTGTAAATTAGAAATTCCAATATCTAAGATTTTAATTTTCATATAATTTTATGATGAACAGTATCATTTAAAATTGCAAAATTAATACAAATATTTAAATACATCAATGATTTTGTATTAGTAAACAAAACTTGGGACTAAAATTACTTTATAATTTTAGCTACTCTCACTAAGTTATATCTTTTTCCTTCAAAGATAATTTCATTATAGTTATACCCTTCAATTTTAAATCCACATTTTTTTAAAACTTTAGCAGAAGATAAATTATTTTCATAATACCCTGCCGTAATTCTATAAAGTTTTAACTGATTGAAACCAAAATCTAATATTGAACAAATCACTTTTGTAGCTATACCCTGATTCCAAAAATCTTTATTTCCTATTATGTAGGAAATTTCAGAATTTTTATATCTCCAATTAATTGGCCCAATTTTTATATTTCCTATATGTTCATTTTTAAAGTATATACCAAATAAAAAATCATTTTCTGAAAGAAGTTTTTCAATAACAAATTTTTTAATTTTTGATTTATCGTGATGATGAAATCTTTGTTCAGTAAATTTAACAACTTCGTAATCATTCATCCAATCAACATATTTATCGGTTATATCTGTTTTGTTTAAAATTCTTAATTTAATTGAACCGTTTGATTTAATTTCAAGTTTTTCTTTTTCAATCTTATTCATATATTGTTTCAACTTAAAAGATTTTCAAATTTATAGTGAGATTATCATACATCTCATTGCCAATTTCTTGGATCAATTAAATTAATATCATTTGATCTTATGTTAGGAAATTTTAAATTAGTTTTTTGTGAGGCTACTTTTAATATTTTTTTTAATTGCATTAAATTATCAACACCTATTATCACTCTATTAATATCTCTAAATTTTTTTTGAAAATTTATACAAACTTCTAGACTAGAGATTTGATTTTTTTCAAGAAAAAAAAACCACTTTTCCCATAAGTCACTCCATGTATCAAAAGATTTAAAAAGTTTTTCTTTTTCCATAAAAAAAAGACCTTGAAGAAAAATAGATCTAGAATGGATTTCAATGTTTTTCTTTTTTAGGAATTTCAAAATATCTGCATCAACTAATCTCTGATCCAATAAATTTAAGGGGGCTTGAATCAAATCAAAATCATATTTTTTATGCAGTAATATAAATTCCATTGGATTATAAAGTGAAACTCCTATTTTTTTTACTAATCCTTTTAATTTTAAAGCTTTCATGACACTATATATATTATCTATGTTCTTGTCTTTTAAATGTGAACTGTTATGAATTAATAAACCATATACATTCTCTAGATTTAATTTATTTAAAGAATTAAAAAATTTTGTTTCAATCCATGCTTGAATATCTTTTTCATTACTAGGTATGGTAGGAATTTTTGTTATTATATTAAAATCTTTTACTCCTATTTTTCCTAAAATTTTTTCACTATTTCCATAATTCATTGCTGTATCAATGAAATTAATGTTATTAAATCTACAAAAATCTATTATCTTTTCAATTTCTTGAAACGAAACTTGGCCACTTAAATTATTTATTCCATATTTCATTCCAAACTGGGCTGTTCCAAGAGAAAATTTCATTATTTTAAAATCTCATAATTGTAATTCTTATATTTTTATATTTGTGTATTATATTAAGTATGGAACCTGTTTTAATAGCATAACTTTTAAAAATATATTAGCAATGACTAAAGTTGATAACCTGAGAATAGCAATTATACAAGCTAGGATGAATTCTTTAAGATTTCCTGGAAAAGTGCTAAAAAAAATTAGAAATATTCCTAACATAATACATTTGTTAAATAGAGTAAAAAAAGCTAAATTTGTAGATGAAATTGTTTTAGCCACATCAACTAATCCTCTAGATGATATTTTATCTGATACTGTTAAATCGTATAATTACAAAATATTTAGAGGATCTGAAAAAAATGTTTTATTAAGGTATATCAATTGTGCAGAGAAATATAATGGGAAAACAATAATTAGAATAACAGGTGATTGCCCACTTATTGATCCAGAAATAATTGACAAAACAGTCAAATTATTTGTTCAAAAAGAAGTTGATTATTGCTCAAATATAAACCCACCTACATACCCAGACGGTTTAGATGTAGAGGTTGTAAAATTAGATTGTTTAAAGAAATCATATTTAAAAAACAAAAATGAGAAAAATCGTGAACATGTTACAAAATTTATAAGAGAGAGCGATTTTTTTACCAAAGCTAATCTTTATAATAAAGAAAACTTTTCAAAATTAAGGTGGACATTAGACGAACAAGAAGATTTCAATGTAATATCTTCTGTTTATAAAAATTTTTACCCAAATTTAAATTTTAAAATGCAAGATATATTAAAACTAATGAAAAAAAAACCACATTTGTTTAATGAAAATATACATATAAAAAGAAATGAAGGGGAAATAATGTCTGAAGGACAAAAATTATGGACAAGAGCCAGAAAAATTATACCTAATGGAAATTCTTTACTCTCTAAAAACCCAGAGATGTTTTTACCAAATTTTTGGCCATCATACTTTAGTAAAGCTAAAGGTTGCCAGATATGGGATTTAGAAGGGAAAAAATACATAGATATGTCCATTATGGGAATTGGTACTAATATCCTTGGATATAACAATGATGAGGTTGATGCTTCAGTTAAACAAACAATTCAGAATGGTAATATGTCTACATTTAATTGCCCAGAAGAAGTTTATTTAGCAGAAAAATTAATTAAATTACATCCATGGGCAGATATGGTTAAATATGCGAGAACTGGAGGAGAAGCTAATGCTATAGCTGTAAGAATTGCAAGAGCTTTTACTGGGAAGGATAAAATTGCTATTTGTGGTTATCATGGTTGGCACGATTGGTACTTAGCAGCAAACTTGTCATCCAACAAAAATCTTGACGAACATTTGTTGCCAGGGTTAAACACTAAAGGTGTCCCAAGAAATTTGGAAGAAACAATTTTTCCGTTTAATTTTAACAATTATGAGGAATTAGAGAACTTAGTCTATAAAGAAAAAATTAAAATTATAAAAATGGAAATCTTTAGAAATTTTCCTCCTACTGAAGTTTTTTTAGAAAAATTAAGTAAATTAGTAAATAAAAATAACATACTATTAATTTTTGACGAGTGTACTTCTGGATTTAGATCTAACTTCGGTGGACTCCATTTAAAATATAAAATAAATCCAGATATTTTAATTCTTGGTAAAGCGCTTGGAAATGGTTACGCAATTACAGCAATTCTAGGAAAAAAAGATGTTATGAACGTCGCTCAAGAAACCTTTATTAGCAGTACGTTTTGGACTGAAAGAATAGGTCCAACAGCAGCTTTAAAAACTTTAGATATTATGGAAAAAACTAAATCATGGGAAATAATTGAAAAAAAAGGCAAACAAATTAGAAAAATATGGAGAGAACTTTCAAAGAAACATAATTTAAAAATTGAAATTTTAGGACTTCCAGCCTTATCAACATTTAACTTTTTAAACGTTAATGATTTAGTGTTTAAAACATACTTAACTCAAGAGATGTTAAAAGTAGGAATATTAGCATCTAATAGTATATATGTTGCTACTACTCATACAGATGGAATGTTTAATAAATATTATGAAAAGCTTGATAAGATCTTTAAAAAGCTTGCAACTGTTCAAGAAAGTGAAAATGTTAATGATATTTTGGATGGCCCAGTAAAAATTTCTGGATTTAAAAGATTAAACTAATTTTTTATTCTTAAATTCATAAATTATCGTAAATTATTTTTAATTTTTTTAAAATACTTTCTGATCCAAATTTTTTATAAATAAACTTATTCGCATTTTCCCCAAGAGTTTTTGAAAGATTTTTATTTTTCAAAATATAAATAATTGCTTTTGCCATAGCTTTGCAATCATTTCTTGCAACTAAAAAACCTGTTTGTTTATTTATTACTGCCTCAGGTATTCCTCCAATTTTTGAAGCAACAACTGGTTTTTTACTTATTGCAGCATCTATGGTACTCCAGCCCAAAGGTTCCGGCCAAATTGAGGGAATAACAACTAAATCACATGTTTTATAAATATAAGTTAATTCTGACTGAGATATAAAACCTAAAAAAATAATATTCTTATTTTTATAAATATTATTTTTGTTTCCATTACCACATACAACTAACTTAGTTTTTCTCATCTTACTTGAAACTATTTCAAATGCCTTTAATAAAACCTCAAAACCTTTTCCTTTAGAAAGTTTTCCAGTATACAAGATTATAGAATTATTTTTCTTTTTTATTTCATCAATAATGTAATTTCTTTTATTTTTTATATTGACCTTTTTTTTCGCAACTGCATAAACATATTCCAAAATCGCATAATATTTTTTTTCTAGTGTTTGTTTATATATCTTTTTTAAATTTTTAGATGCAAAAATTATTTTTTTTGAATTTTTTAAATGACTTCTATTGTTTAAAAAAACTGTTAAAGGAATAAAAGATTTTATAAACCCATAAGAGATATTAAATAAATTATTTATTTCTTGAAACTTAATCCAATTTCTAAAGTAACACCAAATGTGATGTTGTATCGGATTTTTTAAATATGGTATTTTATCTGGTTTTTCATAAATCAAACAACATCCCCCTAAACTGCAAAAAAGACCTGTGTCCCTAATATGAGAGATAAGAGGAACATCTAATTTCTCTGCTGCTAATGAAGCTCCCCTTAAAAGAAATTGATGTTGTACATGAATACATTTTAAATCATTTGAATTAAAAGATTCTAGAATTTTTTTTTTTAATTTGTTTTGAATTATGGGATTATAAAAAATTCTTGAACTAATTTGTTCCCCAAGTTTTATTTTTTTTCCAATATCAAATCTAATAATTTCAAACGAATTATTTGTTTCATATTTATCACCATAAGAAGGTGTAATAATAGAGACCTCATAACCATTTTTAATTAAAATTTCTGCATGTAGCAAAGATGTTCTTTCAGCTCCACCAGATCCATGCGGAGGAAAATAAGGACAAATAAATAGAATTTTTTTTTTCATTTACCTTTTATTTTTCCCATTATTTATAATATTCAAGGTACCATTGTACAAATTTTTTTATTCCCTGTTCTAAACTTGTTTTGGGTTTAAATTTTATAATATCTTCTAATAAGCTAGTATCAGCCCAAGTTGATAAAACATCACCTTTTTGATTTTTTATAAATTTTGCTATGGACTTTTTATTTAGATTTTTCTCAATAAGTTTAATAAAATTTTTTAATTCCACTGGTTTTGAATTTCCAATATTAATAGTTCTTAAAGGAACATAATTATTAACATTTTCCATGTAGTCATTACAATCATTAAGAGGAACTTTATTAATTAATTTGCAAACAGCCAAAACAATATCATCTATGTAAGTGAAATCTCTTTTCATTTCTCCATAATTATAAACTTCAATTTCTTTATCATTTAAAATGTTTTTAGTAAATTTAAAAATTGCCATATCAGGTCTCCCCCATGGTCCATAAACTGTAAAAAATCTTAATATAGTTATAGGAATTTTGTATGTATAAGAATATGAATGAGAGAGGGTTTCACAAGATTTTTTTGAAGCTGCATAAAATGATATAGGATAGTCAGTATTATCTTTCTCATTCAAAGGTTTTGTTTCTTGGTTGCCATAAACTGAAGAAGATGAACTGATTAATAAATGTTTAATTTCAAATAACTTAGACACTTCTAAAATATTAAAAGTTCCAATTATATTTGCTTGTAAATAAGATTTTGGATTTTCTATTGAAAATCTAACACCTGCTTGTGCTGCTAGGTGAATTATTATTTCAGGTTTGTGTAAACTACAAATACTTTTCAACTCATCAAAATTTTCTAACATAAATTCGTATTTTACAAAGTTGTCAAACTTTGACAAAATTTTGTGTCGATCTTTTTTTAATTTAATATCGTAATAATCGGTAATCCCATCAATACCAATAACGTGCCAACCCTGTATTAAAAGATATTTTGAAACATGAAATCCAATAAATCCTGCAGAACCAGTGACTAAAATTGTTTTTTTATTTTCATTCATTTAAAAATCAACGATACTTATTTAGAGTAGGCATTAAAAACCATAATCTTTCAACAAAACCTCCTGTCATTATTAAAGGAGTTATTAAATATAACTTATTATTCATTCATTTCTTTAATTCTGTTCATTCTTTTTTTTAACTTATCATTACTTGGTATCATATTTATCATCATTCCATTTTTAACATTTCCTAATTTTGCCATAACTATTGTCGATATCATATTTAAGCAAATTTTTTGTGCAGTTCCAGCTTTAAGTCTTGTTGAGCCAGCAACTACTTCCTCTTGAGTATTTAATACAATTTTAAAATTAGAATTTTTTAAAATGACACCATTAGGATTGTTACTAACGGCAATTGATTTAATATTATTTTTAATACATTCTTTTAAAATTTCATTTGTAAATTTTGTATTACCACTAGCAGCAAGACAAATAACAACATCATTTTTTCTTATTTTTTTTTCTATAAAATTTTTTCTAGCTTGTAAGACATCATCTTCTGCATTTTCGATTGATCTTTGAAGTGATTTAACACCGCCAGCTAAAATAAATTCAATCTTATTTCTTGGCCACCCAAATGTAGGATATAGTTCCACAGCATCTTGAACTGCAATTCTACCTGAAGTTCCAGCACCACAATAAACTAAACGTGCATCCTCAAATTTCGACAAATGTGAAATCAAAAAATTAATAATGATCAAAATATTTTTTTTATTTTTTTTTATTACTTCAATAACTTTAGCTTGGTCATTTATCATTAAATTGAAAGACTTACTTAAATCTAAAGTATCAATTTGATGCTTAATAGGATAAGTTTGTTCTATTTTTGGAATTTTATAGTTCATATTTAGTTATTTATAGAGTAGATAAAATGATTTTAAAACATAAAAAAATTAATGTATTAGGTACTATGTCCGGAACTAGTTTTGATGGAATTGATATTTCAACAATAATAACCGATGGAATTAAAATTTATGATTATGGGAAAAATTTTTATTTTAAATATCCTAAGAACATAACCGAACAACTATTAAAATTATCTAATTATGAATTAAATGTTTATGAAAATAAAATATTGTCAGAAGAATTATCTCTTAAAATAACAAATTTTTATAGTCAAAAAATTTTATCTTTTCCTAATATTGAAAAAATTAATTTAATCGGTTTTCATGGACAAACAATATACCACAATCCTCTGGAGAAAACTTCTATACAACTTGGTAATGCACAATTATTATCTAACATTTTAAAAAAGCCTGTAATTTCTGATTTCAGAAGTAATGATTTAATTCATGGAGGTCAAGGGGCACCTTTAGCACCTATTTACCATAAGTATATTATTAAAGAACTGAAAACTAGTTTTCCAACGTGTTTTTTAAATATTGGTGGAATATCTAATTTAACATACATGGATGAAAAAAAATTAATTGCTTTTGATACTGGGCCAGGAAATTGTTTAATTAATGATCTAATGAAAGTATTTTTTAACAAAGACTTTGATAGGAATGGTGATGTAGCATTTAGTGGGAAAATTAATACTAAAATCCTTAATGAACTGAATACAGATAATTTTTTTAAATTAACATACCCAAAATCACTTGATAGACAATATTTCGCTAATTATATAAAAAGATTAATTCAATGCCAAAATGCTAAAAATTTAATAACAACAATTAGCGAGTTTACTGCATTAACAATATCAAATTCTTTAAAATTACTCCCTAATTACCCAAAAAATATCATTGTATCTGGTGGAGGTGCAAAAAATAACTATATAATTAAAAGATTAAAAAAGCATACAAAATGTAAAATTGAAATTTTAAATTCAGCTAATTTTGATCCAGATTTTGTTGAAGCGCAACTAATAGGATTTTTATCAGTAAGATCAATTAGAGACCTACCAAATACTTTTCCATCAACAACTGGAGTATCTAAACCAATTTCTGGCGGACAATTATATTGCCCTATAAAAAACCATTAATATTTTCAATGTGAAATGGCAAAACTTTAGGGGATTCAGGAAGAATTTTTCTAATATCTGAAAATGGGAAAGAGGATTCAAAAAAATATGCCTCAGCGTAACTTCCTTTTGGCGCATTGCATTGAGCTGATCTATACGCATTCATTAATTTTGCTAAATTAATAAATCTTTCAGGTTTTTGAGTTATATGTGAAGAAATAGATTTAATTTTTTCTGTCATATATTTTGATATATCTATGTAATAAGTAGGATTAAAATTTATTCCCATCATTGTATCACAATATAAGATCGGTATATAATGCCCTGTAACATTTTTTACAATTTTTGATAAATTGACATGATCTGAATGATAATCCTTATAATAATGAGTTACAATTAAATCAGGATTAACTCTTTGAATGCTATCTTTAATAATAGTTGTATGGATAGTTTCATTTCCCAAACTTCCATCTGGGAGATTAAGAAATAATGGAATGCCGAATTTATTTAATCCTTCCTGAGCTTCTTTTCTTCTATTTTCTATAAGTTTGTTATCATTGTTATTGCCTCCTAAAGACCCATCAGTTGCTATAAAAGTTGAAATTTTATATCCCATCTGTTGACAAGAGCATAAAAAACCAAACATAAAAATTTCAATATCATCTGGGTGAGCACCAATAGCTAAAATTTTCATTTGTATATACCCTTTTTAAATTTATAATTATTAATATATGAAAAATCTAAATTATAAAAAAGTAAAGGGATATATTGAAGGATATTATGGAAAATTATTAACATGGAACGAACGAATTGAATTATTGGATGTTCTCTACAAAAATAACATGAACTTTTATTTCTATTGTCCAAAAGAAGATATAAACCACAGACTCAAATGGAAAGAACAGTATAGTATTAAATGGCTCAAGAATTTTTCTAAATTTAATAGATATGCTTCAGAAAAAAATATAAAAGTAATTGCAGGCATATCACCTGGATTAGATTTTAACTTCAAATCTTATGTAGAAGGTAATAAAGAAGAACTAAATTTGCTAATAAAAAAATTTAATACCTTTTTATCTCATGGAGTTGCGCATGTTGCGATTTTATTTGATGATATCCCAAACGAATTCAAATTTTTTGTTAAAAATAAAGCTGAAGGCGAAATACATGGTAGGATCATTAATGAAACTATTAAAGAACTTTCATCACCTATATTTGCTGTGCCTCGAATATATTCTGATGAATTAAATATTGAAAATAAAAATTATTTAAATGATTTTTTTAAAACAGTTAATAAAAATGTTCAAGTCTTCTTTACAGGCAAACACATAGTTTCAAAAACATTTAATAGTAATCACCAAATTATAATAAAAAAAATTAAAGAAAATAAAATTATTAATTGGGATAATTATTATGCGAATGATTATTGTCCAAAAAAAATTTTTATTGGCCCTTGGGAAAATAAAAATTTAATTGAAAAATCGATGATAAATGGTACTGGAATGATTGAAACTGATAAACTTATACTTGAAATTGTAAATAAAACAGCAATAAAGAATAATTTTTTATTATGGAAAGCAGTTTTAATAAAACATAACATTCCAAATGTTTTTTTTTATATTTGTCATCATTTTATGTCACCTTGTTTTACATTTGAAAAAAAAATAAAGACATTTAAATATTCAGAAAACACATATAAAGCATTGGACTTTCTGCTTTGGCAGTGGAAAACAAAAATTTCTAGAGAATGGTACCCATATCTATTAAATTTGAAACACGATTTACAAATTTTTGATAAAAGCTTAAGCTTTAATAGAGTTTTAAAAACGCAAACAAACCCTATTCAAAAAGTTCTTAAATATAGGAGAAATTTAAAATGAAAAAAATTGGTTTTATTGGATTAGGAAATATGGGAAAGGGGATGTCAATAAATTTATCAAAACAAAATCTTGAAATTATTGGTTATGATATAAATGATAATGCTTATAAAAACTTAAAAAATACGAAAATTCTTATTGCTAATAATTTAAATCACTTGATTAGTGAATCGGAGATAATTATTACAATGTTACCGGATGGTATTGCGGTTAAAAAAGTTTGGTCAGAAATGATGCCCTTTTCAAAAACAGGCCAATATTTTATCGATTGTTCTACAATTGATGTAAAAACGTCTAAGTCAGTTCAAATCATAGCAAAAGAAAAAGGTTTATTAACATTAGACGCACCTGTATCTGGTGGAGTGATCGGGGCTGATCAAGGAACTTTAACTTTTATGGTTGGAGGTGCGTCAAAAACATATAATGAAATGAAGTTTCTTTTTGAAATAATGGGAAAAAACTCTATTTTATGTGGCGAAGAAGGATCAGGACAAAGTGCAAAAATATGTAATAATATGCTTTTAGCCTCAACAATGATTGCCGTTGGTGAGAGTTTTAATCTTGGAAAAAATTTAGGGTTAGATTTGAATAAATTATTTGACGTTATTTCCACTTCAACTGGTTCATGTTGGGCTGTTAATTCCTATTGTCCAATTAAAGGAATTGGGCCAAATTCTCCAGCTGATAAAGACTATGAAGGAGGGTTTGCAACTGCTTTGATGTACAAAGATTTAGGATTGGCAGTCGATGCTGCAGCAGAGACTAAATCAAAAATTAATTATGGAATTCAGACTTATGAGAAATACAAAGAAGTAACTGAAAATAATAAAGGTAATTTAGACTTTTCAAATATAATTAACGAATAATTAAATCAATAATGGAGCAATTACTAAACTAACGATCGCCATCACATTTATCAGAATATTCATTGAAGGTCCTGAAGTGTCTTTCAATGGATCTCCAACTGTGTCTCCGACAACAGCCGCTTTGTGAACTTCAGATCCTTTTCCACCATAGTTACCTTTTTCAACAAATTTTTTAGCATTGTCCCAAGCACCACCTGCATTTGACATCATTAGAGCCATCATAACACAACATATCAAAGCTCCACCTAACATTCCTCCAAGTGCTTTAGGACCTAATATAAACCCCACTATAACAGGTGCAAGAACAGCAAGGGATCCTGGCAATATCATTTTTCTTAAGGCTGCTTGTGTAGCAATATCAACACATTTTGCAGTGTCTGGTTTTGCTTTACCTTCAAGCAAGCCTGGTATTTCTTTAAACTGTCTTCTTATTTCTTTGATCATGTCAAAAGCAGCATCACCAACAGCAGTCATTGTCATTGCACTTACCAAAAATGGGAAAATTCCACCTAAAAACATACCGCTTAATACTAAAGGATCATTTATAGCTAGAATAAACGTTGGATCACTCATAGATATTTTTTCAATATAGGCACTTATTAATGCAAGAGCTGCTAAAGCTGCAGCACTGATTGCAAAACCTTTACCAATGGCTGCAGTTGTGTTTCCAACTTCATCTAAAGAGTCAGTAATTTCTCTTGTCTTTTTACCCATTTCCGCCATCTCTGCTATACCCCCAGCATTATCAGCAACAGGTCCATAGGCATCAATTGCCATTGTAATTCCAACTGTACTCAACATACCAATAGCAGCAATTCCGACACCATATAATCCAGCAAAATAATTGGAAGTAAAAATAATACATACAATTGTAAACACTGGTATAGCAACCGATTGCATTCCAGTGGCCAATCCGGTAATCATAATAGTCGCTGAGCCTGTTTCTCCACCTTTAGCAATTTTCTTAACTGGAGCACCTCCAGTATAGTATTCTGTAACAAGTCCTACAATTATTCCACCAATAGATCCAATTAGAACTGCTGCCCAAACACCAGATGAAATGCCTAAATTTTTTACTAGAAAAAATGATGCGACAATAAATATAACTGCTGAGCCAATAGTTCCAAATCTCAAGGCAATTTCAGGACTTTTATTTGAAAATAATCGAACCATCAAAATACCAATAATTGAACAGATAAGACCCAGTGACGCAAGAGCTAAAGGCATTAACTGTAACATATATTGATCTCCACCTAATTTTGTAATTGTTGCAGATGTCATGGACGCTGCTAATGCAATAGATGCAATCATTGATCCACAATACGATTCAAATATATCTGAACCCATTCCAGCAACATCGCCTACATTGTCACCGACATTATCTGCAATCACACCTGGATTCCTTGGATCATCCTCAGGTATCCCTGCTTCTACTTTACCAACAAGATCAGCTCCAACATCTGCGCTTTTAGTAAAAATACCACCGCCTACACGTGAAAATAAAGCAACTGAAGAAGCTCCCATAGCAAATCCTTCAATTGAATGTATGGTTTTGATATCTCCTCCAAAATAATAAAATAAAATTCCTACTCCAAATAGACCCATAGAAGCTACAGTCAATCCCATAATAGAGCCACCAAAAAATGCAACATTAAGTGCTTCAGAAGCGCCCTTCGCATTAGCTGCAACAGCTGTTCTAACATTAGCTTTTGTTGCAGTATACATTCCAATAAAACCTGCAACACCGGAACATGCAGCTCCTACAAAAAAAGAAATTGCTGTTTCCCACCCCAAACTAAAATATAAAGCAACAATACAAACAACACAGAATAGGGCTAATCTTTTATATTCACTAGCCATAAATACCATAGCACCAAGATGAATTTCATCTCCAATTTCTTTGACCTTTCCTGTACCTTCTGGAGATGCTTTAACTTTTAAGTACACAAAATATGCACTTAATAGTCCTAAGATGCCTAAAATAATTGGTAATACGCTATTGATCATGTCATTCTCCAGAATTTTATATCATCTTATATATATGTAATTTATTTTTTGTAAATTATTAATTATGAATTTTAAATTATTTTTTTTTAAAGCTATACAACCATTTGTATTTCTCAAATCATTAAAAGAACAATGAACAAAGATTGCACTTCCTTTATTTCTAATTGTAGGATCTTGATTATAACTTAATTCCAAAATAATGTCATAAACATCATCAATTCTATATAATTTTTCATGAGAATATTTAAATTTAGAAATTAAATCTACTAATTGATTGTATTTTTTACAGTCAACATCGTCACACCAACCATAATTTTCACGAATGAAATAAATTTTGTTTTTTATATATTTTCTTAAAGGAATATTTAATTTTTTATCTCTCCTTAAAAAAATAGATTTAACAGTAAATTTACCTATAGGTGTGCATTTATCACCTTCTTTTTTCTTATAATTCGGAACCTTACCATTTTTTCCAAGCTGACAAAAAAAAATTTTTTTTTTAAATATTAGTTTAGATTTATAAATAGTATTAAGGTATATGATCATTATATGGTAAATCTTTAATTATTTAATTTTACTATAACATATATCGAACCAAAATATTAAAATGAAAAATTTAAAGAAAAATAATTTTGAAACTATCAGAGTTTTTTTTGAATTTCGAATGTTAAAAATTTTTCTGCTTGGAATAATAAGTGGTTTTCCCTGGGTGTTAATTGGTTCAAGTTTGAGTCTTTGGCTTAAAGAAGAAGGGTTAAGTAGAAGTGCAATCGGCTGGGCTGGAGCAATATTTGCAGTATATGCAATCAATTATCTTTGGGCACCTCTTGTTGATAAAATTAAAATATTTTGGCTAACAAAAAAAATTGGACACAGAAAGTCTTGGATATTTTTAATGCAATTATTTATAGGTATATCATTATTAATTTGGTCAAGTATTGATCCAGAAAAAAATTTATTTTTTATAATTTTGATTGGTTTACTCATCGCGATTTTTTCATCTACACAAGATATATCGATTGATGCGTTAAGAATTGAACAAATAAAATCAAATGAAAGTAATATAATGGCAGCAGCTGCTTCAATGGCTGTAATCGGTTGGTGGACGGGCTTCAAAATTGGCGGTTTAGTCTCACTTTCTATTTCGGATTATTTTGAAAAATTTGGATTTTATAATTATTGGCAAATTACTTTTATTTTTCTATTTTTAATTTTAATGCTCTTAAATTTCTTGTTGTTAACTATTAAAGAAACATCGAAGAATGTATCATTAAAAAAGAAATTGAATTTTTTGGAAAATTCAAAAATCTCTATTTTTGGAAAAAAAATTAATTTTATTTTATTATGGATATTTGAAACTATAATTACACCAATATATGATTTTTTTAAAAAAAATGGATTGTCAATTGGTATAGGTATCCTTGCTTTTTTATTTTTATTTAAAATTGGAGAAGCTTTTCTGGGTCGTATGTCAATAATTTTTTATAAAGAAATAGGTTTCACCAAATCAGACATTGGCATTTTTTCAAAAGGTCTTGGATGGATTACCACAGTTTTATTTACCTTAATTGGTGGATTTTTAACCGTAAAAATTGGATTGGTAAGATCGATTTTTATTGCAGGAATTTTTATGGCTTTAACAAATCTTTTGTTCTCTTTATTATTTTGGTTAGGAAAAAATTATATAATATTTTCAATTGCTGTTATTTTAGATGATCTTGCAGCTGCATTTGCTACTGTTGCATTCGTTGCATTTATATCTGTTTTGGTTAATAGACAATATACTGCAACACAATATGCCTTATTGGCTTCAATAGGCACATTAGGAAGAACAACTTTAGCATCTTCTTCGGGTAGTTTAGTAGACTATTTAAATGGTAATTGGGGTTTATTTTTTATAATTACTTGTCTAATGGTTATTCCATCATTAATTCTAATTTTTTTCTTAAAAGGTAAGATTAAAGCTCTAAATTAATATTATGTTCTTAAAATATTTTAGTACAAATGACTTTGATTTAAATTCAAGTTTCTATGACGGTTTAAATAAGATAAAAAAATTATCAAAATTTCAAAAATTTATGACTTACTTTTGGATTTTAGGCCCCTTTATTTTTCTAATTGAAAGAGACCCAGCGGACCTATGGTTAACACTTATTTCAATAATTTTTCTAATTAGATGTTTTTTCAAAAAAGATTGGAATTGGGCAGGTCAACTTTGGTTTATTTTCGCCTTTTTGTTTTGGGTAACAAGCATGATATCTGGAATTCTAGGGCCGTATGATAAATATTCATTTTTTCAAGGATTTATATGGATTAGATTCCCATTATATGTAGTAGCTGCACAAGTTTGGTTGGGCAAAGATCGAGACGTGAGAATGGTAATGTTTGTTTCTATTTTAATTGGAATGTTAATAATGTGTTTAATACTATTAGCTGAAAATATTTATGAACCAAAAGAAAGATTATCTTGGCCATATGGAGACTTAGTGCCTGGAAGCTACTTGGCAAAAATATCATTACCTATTTATTGTACTTTCATTGCTCTAATTACCATAAAATATAAAAGGTTTTCTTTGTTGAGTTTAATTGTATCACTGACTTCACTGACTTTAGTTCTTTCAACTGGAGAAAGGGGGAATTTCTTATTACGATTTTTTAGTGGAGTTTTAGCTTTTTTTTCATGGAAAAATAATAAAGTAAATAGATTTAAATCATTTACTATTTTTATGGTAATTATCCTTTTAATCATAACTTCTCTTTTAGGCTTTAACAAATCTTATTATGATAGATACGTAACTCATTTTTTTAAATCAATACCAATTATTAATACATCAAATGAAAATTCTTATTGGGGTGCTTGGAGATCTGGCATTCAACAAGGACTGATTAAGCCAGTAATTGGACTTGGCCCCTCTAGTTCAAGAAAGCACTGTAAAATCTTACCAGAAAAAGGAATAGATTGGTTGCCTGGCAAAAATTATTGTGGTAATCACCCACATAATTATTATATACAAATTTTTGCTGAAACAGGCCTAATTGGCTTAACTTTAGGTATATTGATGTTTTATTTTTTGTTTTATACTTGCTATAAAGGTAGAATTTTATATCCAAGATGCCCAATTACATCTGTATGCTACATTATTCCATTAGCCTTTTTTTTTCCATTTCAGCAAACAGGAAGTTTTTTTGGGCAATGGGGAAATCTATTTGTATGGTTTCCAATAGGTTTTTGTATAGCTCAGATACAAGACTATACATCAATTTTTAGAAAATAATTCTTTACGATGATCATCTAGAATTGAAGAAATTTTTTTTGAATTAAAATTAAAATTTTCCCATGATTTTTTTTGAAGTTCTCTAAGCATTGAAGTATTTGACAAAATTTGTTTTAAATTTTTTGATATTTTTTTGGAATTAATTTGATCTATTAAAATGCCGTTGTCAGAAATTATTTCAGGCAACCCCCCTGAATTAGAGGAGACTATTGCAATACCATTTGACATTGCTTCAGCAGCAACTAACCCAAATGGTTCATTCCATCTTGATGGTATTACAATTATAGATGTCTCTGACATAATATGTCTTAAATCTTCAGAGTTAACAAACCCTAACATTTCTGCTCTATCACCTAGAGTTTCAAAATCATGTTTTATTTTCCTTGAAAATTGATCTAATTTATTTATTCCAAGTCTTGGTGTACCAATAATTTTGAAATTCCAATCTTTAAAATCTTTATAAATTTCTTTAATTGCTTCAACAAAAAGATCTACACCTTTTTCTTTTACAATTCTACCTACGTAAATTATTTGTTTTAATTTTTTAGGCATAACTTTTTGGGATCTAACAACCCCATTGTACAGAACAACAACCTTATCAAGATCATCTTTAATACCATCTAAAAACCTTTTTTTTATATAGTTGCTTACACAAAAAATTTTATCTAATCTTAATAATAAATTTTTCCTATCATTAATAGAAAAAGATCCTTTCATTTCTAATGGATCATTGTGAAGAAAAAGTGTTATCAAATTTGTGCCTTTAATTTTTGAGTAAATTTTCTTAACCAGATAAGGTCTATTATGAATTTCAATTAATTGACGCATATTTTGGTCATGATTTATAACCTTACACATTTCCTGAGCGATATTTTCATTTTTACTTTTCAGAAAATTCCAAGAATTATCAATACCCACAAAATTATCTTTATACATTGGATCTTTTAAATTATGCCCGAAAACCCTTATTTGCTTTTTATATTTACTAAATTGCAAATTATTTGCCACCGTCAAACTAACAGACGAAGCTTTATTTTTTGAAAATTTTTCTTTATATGGAAGTAAAATATTAATTAACATAGTATAAAATGATTATTTACTTATGATTAAAGGTATAACTTAAAATTGCAAACAATAATATGCATGAAATGGGGAGATAGATATGATTATAATTATGTAAATAATTTATATTCATCTATCAAAACACATACCAAAAATAAAACTAAACTTATATGTTTTACCGATGATGACAGAAATATTGTCAGCGATGTTATATGTAAACCACTTCCTAAAATAAAAATTCCAAAGGAATTATCTGAAACGCCCTGGAGAAAATTGAGCATATGGAAATATCCATTACATGAATTAAATGGAGATATTCTTTTTTTAGATTTAGACTTGGTAATTACAAATAACTTAGATAAATTTTTCAGTTATAAACCAGGAACTTTTTGTGTAATTGAAAATTGGACGCAAAAAGGGAAGGGCATAGGAAATACAAGCTGTTTTAGATTTCCTGTAAAAAAACATAAATATATTTTTGAAGAGTTTGAAAAAAATTCAAACTTGCTTTGGAGAAAATACCACATCGAACAGGTCTATATAAGTAAAACAATAAAGGAACAAAATTTTTGGCCTCAAAATTGGTGTAAAAGTTTTAAACACAACTTACTACCAAAATGGCCCATTAGATTATGGAAACCTGCAGAATTACCAAATGATACGAGTATTGTTGCATTTACTGGAAAACCGGATCCAGAAGATGTGTTAAATGAAAAATGGCCTGTGCCTAAAAATAAGTTTTATAAAAAAATTTATAAACAAGTTAAACGTCCAGATTGGTTGACAAAAAACTGGAAAATTAATTCAATACATTGATAGGCTTTCCATTTATATATGAAATAATTGCATCAACATATCCTTGGTGGAATTTTTCATAAGTCTCTGAAGAGACATAACCAAGGTGAGGAGTTAAAACAACATTATAATTATTCGATAGTTCTCGAAACTCATGCTTTTCTGGCAGCGGTTCAACATCGTAAACATCTAAGCCCACTCCCGAAATTGAATAATTTTTTATAGCATTTATTAAATCCTCTTCGTTAATGATAGGTCCTCTACTTGTATTGATAATTATTGATGTTTTTTTCATCATGTTAATTTTCGAATAATCTATATATCCTTTAGTTCTTTCTGATAATTTAGTATGAATTGATAATACATCAGAAAATTTAAACATTTCATCTGAAGATACTAAAGTTACGTTTTCTAAATCACAAATTTCTTTAGTTAGATTATGACTCCAAGCAATTACATTCATTCCAAAAGCTTTCCCAAATCTAGCCACTTGCTTACCTTGTTTTCCTAAACCAAAAATTCCTAATGTTTTTCCATAAAGTGTTCTTCCCATAGATGTTTGCCAATCACCATTTTTCATATTTACAAACTCTTGAAAAATATTTCTCCAAACTAATTGTGTTAATAACCAAGAAAGTTCAGCTGTAGATTCTGTTCTATTTTCAGTTCCACAAAAAACAATTTTTCTTTTATTTAGAGAATTTATATCGACAGAAGGATTCCACATCCCAGTTGTTATAACTAATTTTAACTTGGGTAATAGATTAATTATATTCGCACTCAATAATGTTCTTTCTCTCATTAAGCACAAAACATCAAAATCAGATAAATACTTAACTAATTCATCTGAATTATCAAAATAATTGTTAAAAATTTTTAAGTTAATTTTACCGTCTAATTCTGACCAATTACCAAATTTTTTTGTTACATTCTGATAATCATCTAAAACTGCCACTTTTAGCATTTTACAAACCTAGAGCTGCAGCGCTTCCAGCTTTTCTTCCAAACACTGCACCAGAAGTTAAGCCAGAACCACCAGGATAACCATTTAAGAATACGCCACCAACTAATTCACCACAGGCATAGAGTCCTTGAATATTTTGGTCATTTTGATCTAAAACATTTCCATTGTTAGAAATTTTTAATCCACCATATGTGAATGTTATACCTCCCGTTACAGGATATGCTCGATAAGGTGGTTTATCTAAGGCAAGCGCCCAATTTGATTTTGGTATATCAAGGTCTATTGTTTTTCTTCCATCAAGAATAGTGGGATCAAAATTTCTGTTGGATTTGCAAGACTTATTAAACTCTTTCACTGTAGACAAACATTGTTTAAAATTAACACCATCCATTTTCTCTATTAATTCTTCTAGAGTGTTTGCTTCTACATAATGTGCATCTTCAAAAAAATACTCGTCATAAAGTAAATGTTTAACTTTTTCATCAAAAATCTGCCATGCAAAATGTCCAGGTTGTTCTAAAACCCGAGCTCCATATTGAGCATAAGTATAATTTCTAAAATTTTTTCCTTCATCTAAAAACCTTTTTCCATCTGCATTAATCATAATCCCAAGAAAATAACATATTTTCCTATATTTTTTTCTTTCGCCTGGTTCTAGATCTAAATTACCAAAATCTTTCATATGAAGATCCATTGGTGTTGCATGGCAAGAACCAAATTGTCCATTGAGAGCAGCTCCTAAATCCATAGCCATTTTCAATCCATCACCTGTATTGTTTGGTGTGCCTCTTACTTTAGCAACACCCCAATGATCCCCTAAATACTTTGATCTCATTTCTTTATCAGCCTCAAATCCACCTGATGCTAAGATAACTGCGTCAGCAATAAAATTATAGTCTCTAGTTTTTACACCTATTATTTTTTTTTCTTCTTTAATAAGCTCAGTAACTGGAGTTTCATATTCTATCTCACCACCAAGTTTTTTAAAGGCTTCTAATTCTTGATCGAACAATCCTACACCCTCATTTTTTGATGCTAAAGTTAATCCTCCCCAAAAAATAAACTTCCCATCTTTTTCAAAACTTTGCCTTTGATATATTGGCTCAAATTTTACATCATGAGATGCTAACCATTTCATAGTTTCATAGGATTCATTAATCAAAGTTTTTTGTTCAATGGTGAGAGGTTTTCCATCATTAAAATTTAGGAGATCCTCAGAAAACTTCTCTTTTGAATATTTACCAAAATTAGTTTTTTCTAATTTTGGATCATTTGGATCTTTTAACAATGGTTTTAATTCATCCCCGTTATTGTATACAAACCTCATAGCACCTGCAGTATACTTTGTATTTCCACCAGCCAAGTTCTCATTAGCTTTTTCTAAAATTTTTACAGTTGCTCCTTTTTCTAATGCAGAAATTCCTGCACACAAAGCCGCGTTACCTGATCCTACAATGATAAGTTTTTTGGACATATTTTTTGTTTTGAATTACTTTGAGTAGATAATAATAAAATTAAATTTATATTCAAATAATTTATGACAAATAATCTTCTTGGCTCTTTAATTGGTTTAGTTGGAATAGTATTAGCTCTTATCACACACATGATGGTTAAAGATTTAACTTATGATGTAGATTTTTTAATGATTTTGTTTGGTCGTTTTGTTTTTTCTTTACCACTCCTATTTATCTTTGCAATTATTGCTAGAAAAAATAACTTTTTACAAATTAACAATTGGTTTTACGTTTTATTAAGATCTGTTTTTGGCTTAACTACTATGCTTTTAGTGTTCTTATCTCTTCAGCTTATACCAATAGGCTTAGTGACAGCACTTGCTCAAAGTTCTGCAATTTTTGTAACAATTTTAGCTCCTATTATTTTAGGAGAAAAAATTGGTATTAAAAGATGGATAGCTGTTTTAGTTGGTTTATTGGGAGTTTACTTGATGACTAATCCCATTGGAATTATTAATGGAACAAGTGACTTGTCTCCCATAGGTTTAACTATGGCAACTATAAGTGCATTAACTCACGCGGGTCTTGCTTTAATTTTAAGGAAATTAGGTAAAACTGAACATCCTACTACTACCGCATTAATTCATAACTGTATTACTTCTTTTTTTGTTGTTTCTGGAATAATCATATTTGATTCAAGTATAATTGGTCAAAAAGGTATTTTTGGAACAGAAATATTATTTGAACCAAATTATTTATTGTATACCTTATTTTTATTAGGATTTATTGGGTCATTTGTGCAATATTTTATGACAACTAGTTATAAATATGCAGATGCAACAATTCTAGTAACACTTAGATATATTGCTATTCCTTTAGCAGGTGTATTTGGTTATATCATTTGGAATGAAGTTCCTACTCAGAGCCAAATAATTGGAGGAATCTTTATTTTGGCATCTTGCTTATTCATTACACTAAGAGAAATGAAAATAAATAAAAAAAGTTAATTATTTTCCACCATTTTCTTTAGACCAATCTTTAGGATTGTTTAAAAAGTTTTCCACAGATTGTAATGTTTTCTGATCAAATTTATTTAATTCTTTTGCACAGTTTAAAACATCCCACCAAGTTGCAAGATAATGTAAATTTAATGAATTCTTTTGAAGTGAAGATATAGTATCTTTAAAAATATCATAATAAAATATTACAAATGTATGATTTACAATTGCACCTGATTTTCTGATTGCATTTGCAAAATTAAGTTTACTTCCACCATCAGTTGTAAGATCTTCTACTAGAAGAATTCTTTGTCCTTCTTTTATATCTCCCTCAATTAATGCATCTCTTCCAAAACCTTTTGGTTTTTTTCTGACATATTGCATTGGTAAACTAAGTCTCTCCGCTATAAATGCAGCAAAAGGTATTCCAGCAGTTTCACCTCCTGCAACAGCATCAAATTGTTCAAAACCGACATTCTTTGCAAGTACAGAAGCACCAAAATCCATTAAAGTACTTCTTACTCTCGGATATGAAATTATTTTTCTACAATCTATGTAAACAGGACTGGCAGTACCCGAAGTAAATATAAATGGCTTATCACTTCTAAAATGGACTGCATCAATTTCAAAGAGCATCTTAGCGGTCAATTCCGATATTGTTTTTTTATCAGTAAAATTTAATGTATGCATACATTATCTTTATATTTTTTAGACACCTAATGCAATACCGTCTTTTCTCCAATCGCTAGCGCCTAAAGATATGCCTTTATCAATATCATTAATAATTATTTGACCACCTCCGATTGGAAGTACTGGATAATTAATTTTATGACCTTTATTTTTAAGTTCTGCAATTAAATCTAAGTCAAAATTTTCTTCTATATCAAGTACTCCATTATTTGGAAAAACTCGCGGCAAATCTAGAGCACATTGTGGGCTCAAATGAAAATCTAAAATTTGAGACAAAATAAAAGCATGTCCTGCTGCTTGATAATGCCCCCCCATAACACCAAATGATCCTACAACGTCATCATTTTTCCCAATGATTCCAGGGATAATTGTATGCAAGGGCCTTTTTCTTCCAGATATTTGGTTTGGATGATTATCCTTTAAGGAAAAACTCTTTCCTCTACAATGTAATAAGATTCCAGTTTGTGGAACTGTAATTCCACTTCCAAATTGATCAAACAAAGAATTTATAAATGAAATTGTCATTCCATTTTTATCTTTTACTGTTAAATAAATTGTATCTTTATGGTCTGGAAAATCAGAAATTTCTATATCACTAGCATAATCTAAATTAATTTTGTTAGCATAATTTTGAATAATATTTTCTTGTATTAAATTCATCAAATCTAGTTTTTGGTACTTTGGATCACCAATAAACTTATCTCTTAAAGCATAGGCTATTTTCACTGCTTCAACATAAATATGATAATAATCTGATTTTGATATGTTTTTCATATCAAATTGTTTTAGTAATTCTAAAATAAAAAAAACTACAATTCCCTGACCATTTGGTGGGGCCTCATAAATTGTAAAACCATTATAATCGAATTTAATAGGGTCTTCCCAAACTGGCTCATATTTTGAAAAATCTTCAGATGTATGAAGCCCTCCGAAATCATTTAATGTGCTTACAATATTATATGCAATTGATCCTTGATAAAAACCATTTTTACCTTCCTCAGCAATAAATTTAATTGTATTTAACAAGTCATTATTTTTAAAATTATCGAAGTGTTCATAAGCTAAATGATCTTTAGTAAAGATTTTTTTCGTCTCATTATTTTCTAAGAGTTTTTTTTCATTTCTTTTCCAGTCTTGAGATACTCTTTCATTTACTAGAACACCGTCTTTGACAACATCAATTGCGATATCAAAAATATCCTTCCATTTTAAAAACCCATATTTATCATGTAGTTCTTTCCATCCAGCAATAGCACCTGGAATCGTTACTGCATGAGGCGAAAATGGTTTAATAGTTGTTATGTTTTTGTCTAAAAAGTACTTTAGATCATAATTTCTACCAGCATAACCTGATGCGTTTAAAACTTTAATATCTTTAGTCTTTCCAGATTTTGATATTAATGCAAAACAATCTCCACCTATGCCTGTCATGTGTGGTTCTGCAAAACATAAAACAATTGACATAGCAATTGCGACATCCACAGCATTTGCTCCATCTTTTAATAAATCTAATCCTAATTGACTTGATAGCGGATGTGAGCTAGCAACAATTCCATCTTTTGAAATCGCATGTGATTTACTAGGAGAGGTGAAATTTCGAAATTTAAATTTTGGAAATGCTTTCATTTTTAAATTGTAACAGTTACTTGATTATTATATCAAATCAAATTAATTTCTTATAGTTAATGGATATTAAAGTTTTAATTATTGGAGCAGGGCACGCTGGAATAGAAACTGCAGCAAGCTTAAGAAGTTTTGGTTTTTCAGGTAAAATTGAAATATTTGATCAAGAGAATACATTACCTTATCAAAAACCACCCCTCTCAAAGTCATACATCAAATCATTTAATACAAAAGAAGCTCTTCTTAGAAGTAAGGAATGGTATGTTAATAACAAAATTGATTTAAAGCTAAACACAAATATCAAATTCATTGATCATAAAAATAAATTATTAAGTGATGAAAAAGATAATTTATTTCATTATGACAAATTAGTAATTGCTACTGGATCTAAAAATAATCTTTTAGAAATAAATACTAAAGAGTATCAAAAAGGCAATTTTTTTTCTTTGAGAAATTTAGAAGATTCTAAGAGAATAAGAAAAAAAATTTCTGAAATTCACACTATTACTATCATTGGCGCAGGTTTTATTGGATTAGAAATTGCCACAACAGCACTTCAATTAAATAAAGATGTTACAATAATCGAAAATAGTGAAAATGTAATGGGAAGATCTATATCTAAAGATCTATCTACATGGTTAATAAATTATTATACAAAATCTGGAATAAAGTTCATATTCAATAAATCTTTTAAATCTTTTAAATCTGATAAAAACTCTATAATAAATGTTGTTTTATCTGATGACACAAAAATAAGTTCTGAAATGATACTTATATCCGCTGGCTCTCAACCAAATGATGTATTGTTTAAAAGTATTAAAGTAAATGAATTTAATAAAATTAAAGTTAACTCCTTTTTAGAAACTAATATTAATGATATTTATGCAATTGGAGATTGTTGTTTTTTTGATTACTATTCAAAAGAAATTAGATTAGAATCTATTCAAAATGCAACAGATCAAGCAAAGACAGTTGCAAAAAATATTCTTGGCTTTAAAGAACAATATAATTTTGTGCCATGGTTTTGGTCTGATCAGCTTAATATAAAACTTCAAATAGTAGGGCTTGTAGATTTAAATTCAAATGTTGAAATCAAAGTACTAGGTTCTCAAGAAAGCTCTAAATTTTCTAATTTTGTATTTGTGGATAATCAATTGCAGGCAGTTGAAAGCATCAATAGTCCAGGACACCACTTGATTATGAAAAGCAACTGGGAAAAAAGGCATCTTCTTAAAAAAGATCTTTTTACGAGTGATTTAAATTTAAAAAACTTTTTTAATTCTTTAAACTAGAAGTTTCTTTATATTTTTGGCTGCTTGTCTTATTCTATGTTCATTTTCTACAAGACCAATCCTTACAAATCCTTCTCCATATTCTCCAAAAGCTATACCTGGAGCAACAGCAACACTTGCCTTTAGCATTAAATCTTTTGAAAAGGCTAAAGAACCTTTTTTCTTGTACTTTTTTGGAATTGGTGCCCATGCAAACATACTTGCTTCTGGTTTAGGAATTTCCCATCCGCTTCTATACATAGATTTTATCAAAGTATTTCTTCTAGACTTGTAGATGTTTCTAATATTTTCAACACAATCTTGTGGACCATTTAAAGCAGTTGCTGCTGCAACTTGAACCGGTGTAAAAGCACCATAATCCAGATAAGATTTAATTTTAATTAAAGCTGCAATAAGATTTTTATTTCCTACAGCAAATCCAATTCTCCAACCTGCCATAGCATATGTTTTAGACATAGAAGTAAATTCTACACAAATTTTCTTAGAATTTTTAACTTGCAAAATAGATGGTGGGGGATTGTCACTAAAATAGATTTCTGCATAAGCCAAGTCAGATAAAATAAACGTATTATATTTCAATCCTATTTTCACAACTTCTTCATAGAAACCCAGATCAACAATCTGAGCAGTTGGATTAGATGGAAAAGATACGATTACTGCTTTTGGAGAAGGTACTGAATGTCGAATAGCTCTATCTAATTTTTCTAAAAATAATTCTTGATTAAATTGTCCATCTTCCATTGCTTGCAAATGCCTTAATGAAGCCCCAGCGATAATAAATCCATATGGGTGAATTGGATATGATGGATTTGGTGATAAAATTATATCACCTGGAGATGTAATTGCTTGAGCAAGATTAGCTAACCCTTCTTTTGATCCAAGTGTAACAACAACTTCTTTATCTGGATCTAATTTAACACCAAATCTTCGTTCATAATAGGAAACTTGCGCCTTCCTTAATCCTGGTATTCCTCTACTTGTAGAATATCGTCCTGTACCAGGTTTGTTTACTGTTTCTTGAAGTTTTTCACGGATATGAATTGGTGTAGGCATGTCAGGGTTACCCATACCAAAATCAATAATATCTTTTCCTTTATGCCTCAACTTTGCTTTTAAGTCGTTAACCTCTTGAAAAACGTAAGTTGGTAATCTATTTATCCGTTCAAATTCTGACATAATGTATTAATTCAAATATATATAAATTTATTTTATAATCACGGTTTATTAATTTTTTTTACGCATTTATGTGTATAATAAATTATAATGAAAATGATAGCAAAAATTCTAATTGGTATTTTAGGAGTATTATTTATTTTTGCAATGATATGGTTTGGGATGCCAAATGTACAAAATGTTTTTAAAAAAGTTAAAATAATTTCTGTAACTGTCAAATTAGATAACAAGTGTTCATTAGACGATGATTCATTTGTTGTAACTGTACCAGGTACTGACATAATAGTCCCTTTTAGAAATAAGATTGCAAGATTAAGATTAAAGTCAGACAGAAAACTTCAACTAAAAGCAAATCCAAAATATCCAGCCATTAGATATGATGGAATGTTTGTTGATGTGAAAGAAAATGTTATTCTTGAAGCGGATTGCACGACTTCACCGAGACTTAAAGGAATATTTAAATCAATGAAAGATCAATTTAAAAATTAAAAGGAGATTTAATTGTCTAACCTACCTAATGACCCACTTTTGAATATAAGTATAAATTCTTTTGCTAAAAAATTAAGAAAAGGTGAAATTAATTGTGAGCAAATTGTAACGTCTTATTTAAATAGAATAAAAGCAGTAAATGATAAGTTGAATGCTTTCATTTTCATTGATGAAAAAAAAGCTGTTAATAATGCAATCGCTATCGATAAATTATTAAAATCAGGAGTTGACCTAGGTCCTCTAATGGGTTTGCCAGTAGCGATTAAGGACATTTGTTCTGTAAATGACATGCCAACAACAAACGGATCTATAGTTAATTCCGATGACATTACTGGTAAAGAAGGGAGTCTTGTAAAAAGACTTAAAGAATTAGGATGCGTTATTATAGGAAAAACACATACAGTCGAATTTGCATTGGGAGCAACTGGCCTAAATAAACATAGAGGAACACCATGGAACCCCTGGGATTTAGAAACTCATAGAATTCCAGGTGGATCTAGTAGTGGCTCTGCAGTTGCAGTTGCATCTGGTTTAGTACCATTTGCAATTGGTACCGATACCGGGGGATCCGTGAGAATACCTGCATCTTTAACTGGCATAGCTGGTTTAAAGACTACAAAGGATGTTTGGCCTACTGATGGTATTTTTCCACTTTCTCCTACACTTGACACTCCAGGACCATTAGCAAGATCATTCGAAGACATTAAAACTATATTTGAAACTTATGGATCTGGTGTAGCAAAAAATTTAGGACCCGTTCATCTTAATAATCTTAAGTTGGCTAAATTAGGTAGACCTTTCATAAATGACCTAGATGAGGAAGTTCAAAATGCTTATGAAAAAATTTGTAAAAAATTGAAAGAAAAAGGGGCCACCTTAATTGAACTAGATATTCCTGAAGCTTTAGAAAGAGTTAATCTCTTCCCCCCAATAGTAGGATCAGAAATTATCTATGCTTTTGGAGAAAAAAGGTTTTTAGAGAATTGCGATAATATGGATCCTGTTACAGCTAAAAGAGCTAAGGTTGGATTAGATGTTAAATCGGCAGACTATTTGAAATTCAAAAATAGATTAAAAGAATTAGAAACAATGGCTTCAGACTTCTTTAAAGATTATGATGCTTTGATTTCTCCAACTACAGTAATGAGAGCAATGAAGGTTGAAGATTGTGAAATAAACGGAAAACTTCATGACAGAAGTTTACTTTCTTCTGCCAACACTCAACCAGGCAACTTATTTAACTTATGTGGTATAAGCTACCCAATTCAAAAATATTGTTATGACTATAAGAGTGATACTTGCTTACCAGTGGGTCTACAGGTTTTATGTGCTAATGGAAATGATAGCAAGGTAATAGAGATAGGAATAGCACTTGAAAAAGAATTTGGTCAGCCAGAGTTCCCAAATTTAGATAATTTTTAATTTATTTAACTTGAAAAAAAATTAAATTTTATTAAATATTTCATAAATTTGAAATTCCATCGAGGAAATATTGAACTTATTAGAAGCAAAAAACTTATACAAGTCATTTGGTAACATTAATGCTGTTTCAGATATTAGCATTTCACTAAATGTTGGAGAGGTTATCGGTTTTCTAGGACCAAACGGCGCCGGCAAATCGACAACAATGAAAATGCTTACTGGATTTCTTGAAGCTGATTCTGGATCAATTGAAATTAAAAAAACTGATCTTTCAAAAGATCCAATCAATGCAAAATCTATCATCGGCTATCTACCAGAAGGTGCTCCATCCTATTCAGATATGACTGTTAAATCATTTTTATATTTTGTTGGTAAAATGAGAGGTTTAAAAGATGAACTTCTTGAAAAAAGATTAGAAATAATGCTTAAAGATATAAATCTTTCAGAGGTTCAAAATCAAATAATTGAAACATTATCTAAAGGGTACAAAAGAAGAGTTGGAATTGCACAAGCTTTAATTCATGATCCTGATATATTGATATTAGATGAGCCAACGGATGGATTAGACCCAAATCAAAAATTTGAAATGAGAAAACTAATTAAATCAATCTCAAAAAATAAAGGAATTATTATTTCAACTCATATTCTCGAAGAAGTTGAAGCTGTATGTTCTAGGACTATTATAATTTCTTCAGGGAAAGTACTCTTAAATAAAGAGACAAAAGACATATTAAAGAAAAAAAAAGAAAATTTAGATTCAATATTCAGAAAAATCACAAAATAGGAAAATCATGAAACTTTATATTGAAAAATTAATGATCATTTTTAATAGGGAATTTACTGGTTATTTTAGAACACCTTTAGCTTCAATCTTTCTTCTTGTATTTTTAGCATTATCAGCAGGAATGACTTTTTTTATGGGACAATTTTTTCAGAGAGGACAAGCTGATTTAAATTCTTTTTTTGTATGGCATCCATGGCTTTTTTTAATTCTTATGCCTGCAATTGGAATGAGACTTTGGGCAGAAGAAAGAAAGTCTGGTACTATTGAATTATTAATGACATTACCAGTTAGAAACTCTCAATTAGTACTTGGTAAATTTTTAGCTAGTTGGTTTTTTACACTATTAGCCATCATAATGACAATTCCAATATGGATAACTGTAAATTATTTAGGTGAACCTGATAACGGTGTTATTTTTATTTCTTACTTAGGGAGCTGGTTAATGGCTGGATGTTTTTTATCCTTAACATCTTGTCTTTCAATGTTAACAAAAAATCAAGTTATAGCCTTTATTGTTTCAACAATCAGCTGTTTCATTATGGTTATGGCTGGCTTTGGACTTGTTTTGGCTAGCGTTAGATCATGGGCGCCTCTATGGTTTACTGAGGTTATCCAGTCTTTTTCTTTTTTATCTCATTTTAAGAGAATTCAATATGGAGTTCTAGACTTAACAACTTTTATCTTTTTTATTTCTATGATTATGATTTGTATATCTATCAATATCTTTTTAGTTCAATTAAAAAAAGCTGATTAACATGAAAATTTCAAAAAATAATATTTTAAAATTATCTATATTTTTATCTATCATTTGTTTCTTTAGTTTAAATATATTTTCAAATAATACTTTTAACAGAATTAGTTTAGACACTACACAAAATAACCTTTATACAATAAGCTCAGGTACTAAGAAATTTCTGAAGAATATTGATGAACCAATTCATTTAAGGCTATTCATGTCTAGTACACTTGTAGAGATTGCTCCTCAATTATCTACTTACGCCAACAGAGTAGAATCTTTACTTTATTCATACGCCAACATGTCTGACGGTAAAATTACTTTAGAAATTATCGATCCTAAACCATTTTCTGATCAAGAAGATAGAGCAGTAGGTATGGGTATTAGTCCTTTTGGAGGATCGAATAATAATGATCCACTATATTTTGGATTAGCTGCCACAAATTCAACGACTGGTCAAAAAAATATTAATGTTTTTTCTCCTGAAAGAGAACCATTTTTAGAATATGATTTAACAAGATTAATAGCTGAATTAGCACAAACAAAAAAACCAAAAATCAGTATCATTGATAATCTTGGTTTAGAAGCTAATTCAAGAATAGGAAAACCTGAACAGCAAGTTTTAACACAAATGAAATCACTATTTGATGTAGAATTTGTTAAAGACAATGCCTCAGAACTCCCCAAAAATACAAAAGTTTTAATGCTCATTAACCCAAAATATTACCCTGATGAAACTCTTTTTATGATAGAACAGTGGGTGTTAAAAGGTGGTTCAACATTAATATTTTTAGATCCTTATGCTGAAACAGAAGTGAGTATTAATCCTGGAATGCCTGCTTTAAATCCTCGTTCTGATTTAAAAAAATTATTAGATACTTGGGGAATTAATTTTAATAACAAAAAATCTATCGCTGATAAAAAATATGCCCTGAGAACTGTTAGAAATATTAAAGGTCGAGAAGTTGAAGTTTCAAACTACCCTTGGATTCAAGTAACTGATGAGGGTCTTAATCAGAATGACGGTGTACTAGCCCAACTATCTAACATAATATTTACAAACGCTGGTGGTTTAAACCCTAAAGATGGAATAAAATTTGATCCACTTATTACTTCTAGTGAATTATCTGGTTTAGTTGACTCAGACAAAGCAGGTGATTCAAAATCTGATCCTAGAGATTTAATAAAAGATTTAAAAATTGATAACAAGAAAATCATAATATCTGGTTGGTTAAGAGATAACCTAAATTCAGCTTTCGCAAAAGGTGTCAAAAAGAAAACTGGACTCAAAAAATCATCTAAAATGTCTAATATTCTCATAGTAAGTGATGCAGACATGTTAATGGATAGAAATTGGCTGACAAAACAAAATTTACTTGGGCAGGAAATTGTTTCTGCTTTTGCAAATAATGGTGATTTTGTTTTAAATGTAGTTGAAAACATGATTGGTGGGTCATTTTTATCTGAAATAAGAGGTAAGGGGATTTCTTGGAAACCATTTACTAAAATAGTTGAACTAGAAAAATCTGCTGAAGAAAAGTTCTTAAGTAAGGAAAGAGAATTAGTATCCAAACTTGAAAAAATGGAAAATAAGATTCAAAGTCTTACTAAGAAAAATGATAATGAAAGTGATGTAATTTCTCCTGAAACAATTAAAGCAATAGATGGGTTTAAATCAGAAATGATGACTACAAGAGCTGAACTTAGAAATGTTAAATTTCAGTTGAGAAGTGATGTTGATAATTTAAAAACAAAAATTATGTTCATCAATATAGGCTTGATACCAATTTTAATTGCTGGATTAGCACTTATAATTGCTATTAGAAGACCTAAACCAAAGAAGATAATACATTAAAATTTAAGGAATTATATTTCATGAAAAGCAATTTTACTAAACTATTAATTGTAACTGCAATTTTCTTTGGATTAGCATCCTATTCTGTATTAAAAAACAAAGACTCAAATCTTTTTTCAGAGCGAGGTAATACTTTTATTGAAAATCTTCCGTCTAAATTAAATGAAATACAAAAAATAAAGATTACAGGAAGAGATCTTGATATGGAATTAATTAATAAAAATAATTCATTTATTGAAACTTCTGGCTATCCTTTTAAAGCAAATGTTTGGGAAAGTTTCATAACAAGTTTATCTTTATTAAGAATCGAAGAAAAGAAAACAAACAATCCTGAAAGACATAATGAATTAAATTTGGTTGCTATTGATAAATTCAAAGAAAATGATGATGATAACGAGCCTGCAACAAAAATAACTTTTTTTACTAAAGATCAGAAGATATTCAAATCTATTTTATTAGGTAAAATCGATAATACTGTAGGAGGAATAAGCGGCGGTCAATTTGCTCGTTATGATAAAGATAATCAAGCGTATCTATTAAAAGGGGCATTGAGAATGCCCTCTGGAAAATCAGATTGGTTTAACAGTTTATTACTTAAATTGGATCAAGAAAAACTTTCTACTATCTCTGTTAAAAGAAAAAAAATTATTTTTGAAATTGAATCAAAAGATAAAAAACTATCATTAAAAAATATTCCAGATTTAAAAATTGACGAAAAAAAGCTAAATCAAGTTGCTGAGGTAATTGATGCCTTTTATTTTTACGATGTTAGAAAAGTAAATAAAATTAAAAATAATTATAATAATATTATTTCTTACAAGTTTAAAGATGGTCTTATTTTAGAATTAAAATTCATAGAAAAATCAAAAGACTCAAAAGAATCTTGGATTGAGATATCTGCTCAATCTAATAATCCTAAAACTATAAATGAGGCACAAGATTTGAATAAAAAAACCAAGGGTTATCAATTTTTAGCAAACATAAATACTTCTGTAATCTTCAATTGGAATATTAAAGATTTAATTAAAAAGTAATTAGTATGATCTTTTCATTCCTAAAACATGTTCTGAAATATATGATAGTATTAGGTTAGTTGATATTGGAGCAACTTGATATAATCTAGCTTCTCTAAATTTTCTTTCTACATCATACTCTTCTGCAAAACCAAAACCACCATGAGTTTGAACACAAGCTTCCGCAGCCGCCCAAGAAGCATCAGCGGCTAAAAGTTTTGCTGTGTTAGCTTCTTCTCCTATTGGTTTACCATCATCGTATAATTTTGCAGCATGATACACCATTAATTCTGCAGCTCTCATTTGTGCATAAGCTCTAGCTATTGGAAATTGTATCCCTTGATTTTGACCTATTGATCTTCCAAATATTTGTCTATCATTTGCATATTGTGTTGATTTATTAGTAAACCACTTAGCATCGCCAATACACTCGGCTGCAATAAGTATTCTTTCTGCATTCATACCAGACAAAATGTATCTAAAACCCTTGTTTTCTTCTCCAATCAAATTATCAGCAGGTATTCTTAAATTATCGAAAAAAACTTCAGTTGTCGAATGGTTCATCATTGTTCTTATTGGTTTAATTGTTAAACCATTATTTTTTGCTTTTTGCATATCTAATAAGAATACAGACAGGCCATCAGTTTTTTTAGAAACTTCGCTTAGTGGTTTAGTTCTTGCCAAAAGTAACATTAGATCTGAATGTTCAGCTCTACTTGTCCATATTTTTTGTCCATTAATGATATAATCATCACCATCTTTTGTAGCAGTAGTTCTTAAACTGGTTGTATCCGTTCCGCTAGTAGGCTCTGTTACACCAAACGCTTGTAATCTTAATTTTCCACTAGCTATTTCAGGTAAATAACTTTTTTTCTGTTTATCAGAACCGTGCCTTAAAACAGTTCCCATGGTATACATTTGGGCATGACATGCTGCTGCATTACATCCTTGATGATGTATTTCTTCAAGAATGACTGATGCTGATGTTATTCCTAGACCTGAACCGCCATACTGCTCAGGTATTAAAACACTTAAAAAACCTGAATCAGTTAACGATTGAACAAATTTTGTAGGATAAGCTTGTTCTCTATCTAAGTTTCTCCAATATTCTCCTTGAAAATCTTGACATAATTTAGCTACAGAAGATCTTATTTCCGAATTTGTATCATCTTGAACTAAATTTGAAGTCTCTATTGATTTATTTTCATCTGGCATATCAATTATTCCTTTTTATATATATATTAAATTAAACATTTTTTTTTAAATTAAAAGTATTCAACTAAATTAATTGGAGGTTCTCTTGAAAATTTCTTTTCATCACATCAATCTGGTATCTAAAAATCTTGAAGAATTAAATAATTTTTATAAAAATATTTTAACATTGGATTCCATACCTGAACAACAATTTCCAAGAACTGAAGCTAACCAAAATAAGGGTTATGACGGAAAAATTAAATTTGTTACAGATGGAAATATACAATTACATTTAGCAGAAAAAGATCTTACCGTTGCTGAGAAAAATAAGAAGCATATTAATCCCGTCGAAAAAGGACATATAGCTTTTAGAACTGATGACATTGAAGAATTTAAAACAATTTTAAATAAAAATAATATTAAATTTGCTGATTATGGGACAACTTTTGCTAAAGAATGGTATCAAATTTTCTTTTATGACCCAGAAGGTAATATTGTTGAGGTTCATCAATTTATCGATAAAAATTAATGCTACTCTCGTGTTTTAAAAATCAATCTTTTAGGTATTTATGGACAGCTGGATGCTTTACTGGGATTGCAAGAGCTATGGAGTTTCTAACTCTTAGTTTATATATTTTGAATGACTTTGGATTAGCTTACCTAATTACCGTAATTTTTGCATTTAGAATGCTTCCTATGAGCATGCTGGGCTTAATTATTGGCTCTATCTCTGAAAAAATTTCTCCTATCTTGATTGTTAGATTTTTATATTCCTTATCTTTTTCTTTTACATTAATATGTGTATTTCTGAAAAATTTTGATTATTTTAACTTATTTTTTACTCTTTTATTAGCATTTATAAATGGAACCACATGGGTTATTGATTTAGCAGTTAGGCGCAGAATGATAACAGAGAATATTACTGAAAAACTTTTAAGTACTTCATTAGCGATGGAAACTTTATCTAATAATTCAACACGATTGATTGGCCCACTGTTGGCTGGCTTTTTATATGTTGCAATTGATTTAGAGGGTTTATTATTAATAATATCAAGTTTATATTTTTTAGCTTTAAGCTTAATAATATGTTTTGAAAAGATTAGTATAAACTTAAATGCTTCATCAAAATCAAAAAAAGATATTCTTTATGAATTTATTTCAGTTTTCAAAAGTCTAAAAAACATAATCTTTGATGCCTTCAAAGATATTAATCTTAAATTATTATTAATTGTAACCTTAGTATTTAATCTTTTTGGATTTCCTCTTATTTCTTTAATACCTGTGTATGGTAAAAATATTTTAAATTTAAGTGAGGCAGAAATTGGATTTTTAGCTTCATCTGAAGGTGTGGGCGCATTAATTGGTGCTTTAATTATTGCCAAAATTTCACCTCAAAAAAGATTATCAATTTTTTTTCTAATTGGTTGTATAGGTTTTTTTGTAGGAATGCTTTTGTTTTCTGTAAGTAGTTCATTAATTATTGGTTTTCTATTTTTATGTTTAGGTGGAATGTGCTTATCTGGTTTTAGTACTATGCAAGGAGCTTTAACTTACAGATCTACAGAAAAAGGTAAAAGGGGTTATAATTTTGGAATATTAGTAACATGTATAGGTTTAGCTCCAATAGGCATGATAATCATATCTTTTATAATTAATTTAATTGGCGTTGAACAAGTTATAAGGGTTAATGCAATAATTGCATTAGCTTCACTTATATTTATTGCTTATTTAATAACTCAAAAAAAATTTAAAATTTTTTAAATTTTAGCTCACACCTTTTACTAGAAAATTATTCATGATTTTAGCAAATTTGGTAGGGTCACTAGGCAGTTTTCCTTCCATCATTCGTGCTTGTTCAAATAAAAGGGTCCCAGCATCATCCACAAGATTATTATGTTTTTTATCGCTTAATAGCTTATTCATTTTTTCAACTAATGCATGATCAGGATTAATTTCTAAAATTCTAGGTGCTCCTTGATAATTAGGATCTCTTTGTTTCATTAAATTTTCCATTGCAACATCCATGTCACCTTTATCTGCAACTAAACATGCTGGACTATCTGTAAGTTTAGAAGTTAATCTAATATCTTTAACATTTTGTCCTAATGAAGCTTTTAGATGCGCAATTAGGCTTGTAAATTTTTTATCTACATCATCTTTTTTTGTATCTTTATTTTTTGGATCTTTTTTGTCAGATTTAATATTATCCAGATCAATCTCTCCTTGAGTGATTGAAACAAAATTCTTTTCTTTAAATTTTCCTGCCATAGACAACCAAAACTGATCGATAGGATCAGCCATTACCAAAACCTTAATTCCTTTAGATTTAAAACCTTCAAGATGTGGACTTGATAATGCTTGAGATTTTGTGTCGGCTGCAATGTAGTATATATCTTTTTGATTTTTATCCATTGTGTTCACATAATCTTCTAAAGAAATAAGATCATCATTTTCATTATTTGAGAATCTTGCCAATTCTAACAAAGTATCTTTTCTTTCAATATCTTCATAAAGACCTTCTTTTAACACTTGACCAAATTCATTCCAAAACTGAATATATTTAGCCTTATCTTTGTCAGCTATTTTTTTTAATTCTCTTAAAATTTTTCCAACAAGTGACTTGCTAATTTTTGCAACTGCTGGATTATTTTGTAACATCTCTCTACTAACGTTTAGATCTATATCTTGTGTATCAACAATACCTTTAACAAATCTTAAATATGCTGGTATTAAATTGTCACATTTATCAGTAATAAATACTCTATTAATATATAATTTTAAACTTGATTTTCTATCAGGATTAAACAGGTCAAATGGTTTTGATGAAGGAATACAAAGTAAGTTTGTGTAACTTACGGTACCTTCTGTATTATTATGCATTGTTAATAATGGCTTACCAAAACCAGCACCTATGTGAGAGAAAAAATCTTCATATTGTTTTTCTTTAATGTCTTTTGGTGCCCTTGTCCATAAAGCTGATGCCTCATTGATAGTTTCTTCCTTAGCATCTTTTTTTGAAACCTCTAACATTTTAACTGGATAAGAAATATGATCTGAATATTTTGTAACTACAAATTGAATTCTAGATCCTTCAAGAAACTCCTTGGCATCTTTTTTAAGGTGTAAAATCAACTCTGTTCCAGAATTTTTTTTATCACTTTTTTCAATGTTGTAACCACTTTTTCCATCAGAAGTCCATTTCCAACTTTTATCAGTGCCAGCTTTTTTTGATAAAACTTCGACTTTATCTGCAACCATAAAAGAAGCGTAAAACCCTACACCAAATTGACCAATTAAGTTTACGTCTTCTTTTTTGTCGTCTTTTGATTTATTAAATTGTTCAAGAAATGCCTTTGTTCCTGATCTGGCAATGGTGCCAAGGGAATTAATAAGATCTTCTTCATCCATCCCAATGCCATTATCACTTATTTTTATAGTATTATCCTTACTATTAACTTCTATCTTTATTTCAAAAGGATCTGATGTGTCATTAATAGATTTATCTGTTAAAGCTAAATATTTTTTCTTGTCGATCGCATCTGATGAATTAGAAATTAATTCTCTTACAAATATTTCTCTTTCCGAGTAAAGAGAATTGATTACAATATCAAGAATTTTCCCGGTATCAGCCTCAAATTTTTTTTCCATATTTGACATTATTTTCTCCTTTTGCATTGTAAATACATGTTTAAATTGGTTATTATTATTTCAATTTCAAGACATAAAAAAAACTTTGTAAAAGGAAGAAAAATGAAAAAAATTGGACTTTGCGGAACTGGGAAAATGGGAAAAGCTATAGGCGCAAGATTAATAGAAAAGGAATATAATCTTTCAATTTGGAATAGAACAAAATCTAATTCAGATGACCTTATAAAGTTAGGTGGAAAATTTTTTAAAAAAGTTAGTGATTTAGTCGATGAGGTTGACATTATTATAGTTATATTAGGTAATGATGACGCGTTAAAAAATGTTTATGAAACAGAAACTGGATTTAAAAATTGCGATTTGAAAAACAAAATTATTATAGAGATGAGTACAACAAGTGTAAATTATATGAAAGAGCTTTCCAATTTAGTCTTAAATCAAAATGGTTCTTTTATTGAGTGCCCAGTCGGTGGATCAACTAAACCAGCAAGAGATGGACAACTTCTTGGGTTAATGGGAGGCAAGAAAAGTGAAATCGACTCTTTAGATTTTCTCTTCAGTCATTTATTTAGACGTTATGAATATTTAGGCGAAATAGGGAAGGGAACCGCCATGAAACTCGCTATAAATCTTCCCTTATTAGTTTATTGGCAATCGTTGGGAGAAGCATTGAAATTAACCTGCCAAAATGGAATTCAATTTGAAAAAGCTCTTGATATTATGATAGATACATCAGGTGCTTGCAAAGTTGCTCATCTAAAAATTGAACCTATATTAAAAGCGTATAATAATAACTTAAATGGTTCTTCAACTTTTGGTCTTGAATCATCTTTGAAAGATATGAAATTAATGCAAGATGACGCACTTAAACATGATAATTATTTTAGCATTGTTTCTGAGGCTATTAAGTATATAGAAAAAGGATTAGATCAAAATCTTCATAATGAAGATGCATCCTGTACAAGTGGTTTAATAGCAAAAAATTTTAGTTAAAATTTACTGATCAAAATCAGAATTTTCATTAGACAAAATTATTTTGATCTCTTTTAGAAAAGCTGTGCCTGCAGGATTAGGGTACTCTTCATTATTCAGTTCTTCAGCAGTTTTTTTAGCAATAACTTCATCTAATATTTTTAAAGGTTTTTTAGTTTGTAAGGCTTTAACATAAACTTCTGCTGCCCTTTCAAAATAAAATAATCTATTGAAGGCTTCAGCAACATTACTACCTATTACCAAGAGTCCATGATTGCCCATAATCATGGTTGTAAAGCTTTCATCTTTCAACAGATTTGAACATCTTTGACCTTCTTCTTCAAACGCTAAACCACCATATTGCGTATCAACAATTTGTTTTCCAAAAAAAAGACAGGAAATTTGATTTATAGGGGGGATAATCATATCCTCCTTTAAAGAAGCTAAGACTGTTGCGTATATAGAATGAACATGCATGACACATCTTGCGTTTTTACAATTTTTATGTATAGCTCCATGCAATCCCCATGCAGTCGCATCTGGAGGATTTTCCTTCTGCAAAACTGACTTATCATTTGCATTTAAAAGTAATAAATCTGAAGCCTTTATACGAGAAAAATGCCACATATTAGGGTTCATAAGAAATTCAGTTCCATCTTCATTTACTGCAAGGCTAAAATGGTTTGCCACACCTTCATGTAAATTAATTCTTTCGGCCCACCTGAATGATGCCGCAAGGTCTTTTCTTTCTTCATAAAAATTAATATTGGGTTTCATAATTTCATTTGATCTTATTGTATTATATACTCACATGATAAATACTAAAGTGTCAACTATATCAAAGAGGAAAGTATGGGATATTTATACCTTATTATAGCCATCATAGGAGAGGTTGTAGGAACATTATCACTTAAAAGTAGTAATGGATTTACTTTAATAACGCCATCTATTTTAGTCATAGTTGGTTACGGAGTTGCTTTTTACTTCATGATACTGTCTATGAAAACCATACCTGTAGCAATTACTTATTCTATATGGTCAGGAGTTGGCATTGCAGCTGTAACGTTCATTGCTTCCATGAAATTTAATGAAAAACCTGATATTTTCGCTTTGATAGGACTAAGTTTTATAATTATTGGAATTATAATTCTGGTTTCACTTAGTAAAATGGGAGCAAAAATATCTTAAGAATGTATTGCTTTCGAAAAGGTTGCCAAAGCTGCTTCTTTTATTGCCTCATTGACTGTAGGATGACCATGACATATTCGTGCTACATCTTCTGAAGAAGCACCAAAGCCCATCGCAACACTCAATTCGTGTATAATTGTTCCTGCTTCATGTCCTATTATATGTGCACCTAAAATTTTATCCGTTTCTTTATCTGATAAAATTTTTACAAATCCCTCTGTATGACCAATCGCTTTTGCTCTGCTGTTCGCAGTAAATGGAAAAACTCCTTTTTTATATGAAATCTCTTCTTGTTTTAGATCATCTTCTGTTTTACCTATTGATGCTACTTCGGGAGCTGTATAAATAATATTTGGAACGAGATTGTAGTCGACATGACCTGCTTCTTTATTAATTAATTCAACTAATGCAACACCATCTTCTTCTGCTTTGTGAGCTAACATAGGACCTTTAATTACATCTCCAATAGCATAAATATTATCTACAGATGTTTTAAAATTATCATCTGTTTCAACAAAACCTCTTTCATCCACTTTTACACCTATTTTATCTAAACCTAAATTATCTGTGTTAGGCCTTCTTCCAACCGCAACTAATACGATATCTGCCTCTATTGTATCTATTTTTGAAGTTTTAAGGTCTTTAATTTCAACATGTACTTTATCTTTGATTAAAGATGTCTTTTCTACAGAATGTTCCAATTTAAATTTTAAGCCTTGTTGCAGAAGAATTTTGTGAAATTTTTCTGATACTTCAGTATCCATACCGTTTAAAACTCTTGGCAAGAATTCAATCACCTCAACTTCTGAACCTAATCTTCTCCATACAGTGCCTAGTTCTAATCCTATTACTCCAGCTCCTATCACAATTACTTTTTTTGGAACAGACTTTAATTCCAAAGCGCCTGTTGAAGTAACAATTTTTTGTTCATCAATTTTAATATTATTTAAATTTGAAGGCTCAGAACCAGTAGCAATGATAATTTTCTCAGCAAATATTTTTTCAATCTTACCTTTTCCATTAATCTGAATTTCATTTTTGTTAACTAAAGTTGCTTCACCTACATATTTATCAATTTTATTTTTACTAAATAGAAAATTAATACCTTTTGTTAATTCATCAACGATAGTTGATTTTTTTTTCATTAATTGTTGAACATCAATGCTTACGTCAGATGTTTTTATTCCCCATGATAAATTAGCGTTGTTTTTTACATTATTTTCATATTGTTCTGATGCATGAAGTAAAGCTTTAGATGGAATACACCCTACATTTAGGCATGTCCCTCCTAATGTTTCTCTCTTTTCAATATTTGCAACTTTCATTCCCTTTTGTGCTGCAACAATAGAAGCAACATATCCACCAGGACCAGCTCCAATTACAACTAAATCATATTTTTTTTCCGACATGATTTTTATACTCCAATAAGCATTCGTTGAGGATCTTCAAGATTCTCTTTAACATTTACTAAGAAAGAGACAGCCTCTCTTCCATCTATAATCCTGTGGTCATAAGATAAAGCCAAATACATCATAGACCTAATTTCAACTTTATCATCTATGACAACTGCTCTTTTTTGAATATTATGCATTCCAAGAATTCCAGATTGTGGTGGGTTAAGAATCGGTGATGATAACATCGAACCGTAAACACCTCCATTAGAGATAGTAAATGTACCATTTGACATGTCTTGAATGGTTAAATTACCTTCTCTTGCTTGTTTTCCAAAATTTACAATTGTTTTTTCAATTTCTGGAAAGTCCATATTCTCTGCATTTTTTAAAACTGGAACAACTAATCCTTCAGGAGTTCCAACTGCAACACCTATATTATAATAATTTTTATATACAATATTATTATCTCTTATCTCTGCATTAACAGCTGGATAAACTTTTAATGCATTAATACATGCCTTTACAAAAAAACTCATATATCCAAGTTTTATTCCAAATTTTTTCTCAAAATTAGGCTGGTATGTTGATCTTATTTTCATTAATGCTGTCATATCAACTTCATTATAGGTAGTTAAAATTGCTGCTGTGTTTTGTGCTGATTTTAATCTATTAGCAATTGCTTGCCTTAATCTAGACATTGGAACAATTTCTTCTTGGTTACTTGGTAACACAGCATCATCTTTTTTAAGATCTGTTTCTGGAGACGAAGTTTTTGTATTTTTAGTTTCTAATTGTTTTTCTTCTTTATCATTATTTTCTTTAGCCTTTGGTTTATCATCTGATGATTTTTTTCCATTTGGATCAAGAGCTCCTATATTCTGCCCAACTTCAACCGTTTCACCTTCTGCAGCAATTATAGATCCAATTAATCCTGAGATTGGCGCAGGAACTTCAAGTGTTACTTTATCAGTTTCTAATTCAACTACAGGTTCATCAACTTCAACATATTCCCCTTCATTTTTTAGCCATTTTGATACTGTAGCTTCTACTATTGACTCGCCAAGTGTAGGAACAATTATATCCATTATAGATCCCTTTCTATTTTCATTAATTTTAAGATTTTCTTCTTGATATTTGTTATCTGTTGTTTTTTGTAATGAACCATTTGATTTTAAGAATAACAAAACATCACCTTTAGTTATTCTACCGTCTTTTCCAGTACCTTGCATGATATTTGCATCTATATCATTTTCTAAGATTAACTTTTTAGCTGCAGGCATAACTAAATCAAAATTTTTATCATTCATATTGTTCATAAAAATTAAACTCTATTCAGCAGCACGTATCTCTTTTTTATTTGGTTTAATCAAATTTAATGATTCTTTAACAATATTATCTTGCTCTTTTAGATGTCTAGAGAGTGAACCTGTTGCAGGTGATGCTGCTTCTGCTCTACCCACGTAAACAGGTCTTGAAAACTTTGACTTTATCTTAATTAAAACATCTTCGATATTTCTATCTACAAAAAACCAGGAGCCCATGTTTTTTGGCTCTTCTTGACACCAAATTATCTTTGCATTAGGTGTTTTTTCTAATTCCTTTTCTAATGTTTTACTTGGAAAGGGATAAATTTGTTCTAACCTTAATAACTTAACATCAGTGATATTATTTTTTTCTCTTTCCTCATAAAGATGATAGAATATTTTACCAGAGCAAATAACTACACGATTAATATTTTTATCTTTTAGAGTTTTGTTAGGGTCTAATATAATCCTGTGAAATGATGTATTTTCTGCCATATCTGATAAATTAGAAACGCACAATTTATGTCTAAGTAGACTTTTAGGTGTCATTATAATTAATGGTTTTCTAAAGTCTCTTTTTAACTGTCTTCTAAGAGCATGGAAATAATTTGCTGGTGTACTACAGTTTAACACTTGCATATTATCTTCACCACAAAGCTGTAAATATCTCTCTAATCTAGCTGAAGAGTGCTCCGGACCTTGACCCTCATAACCATGAGGTAGCAACATAACCAAACCTGACATTCTTAGCCATTTAGCTTCTCCACTAGATATAAACTGATCAACTATTACTTGAGCACCATTAGCAAAGTCACCAAATTGTGCTTCCCACATGACTAATGCTGCAGGTTCTGTCAGAGAATATCCATATTCAAAACCTAATACTGAAGCTTCTGACAAAGGTGAATCAATAACTTCAAATTGAGGTTGATTTTCTTTTAAATTGTTAAGCGGTACATATCTGTTTTCATTATTTTGATCTACAAACACAGCATGTCTTTGAGAAAAGGTGCCTCTACAACTATCTTGCCCTGATAATCTTACTGGATGACCTTCATCTAAAAGTGTGCCAAAAGCTAAATGTTCTGCAGTTGACCAATCAATGTTTTTTTCTTCATTTATTGATTTTCTTCTATTTTCAACAATTCTAACTAATTTTTTATTTAACTCATATCCTTCAGGAAGTTCTGTCATTGATAAACCAATTTCCTTTAATCTTTGTAGTTTAACTGATGTGTCTCCTCTTCTTTGTTCACGATCTGGAGCTGCTTTCAACCCTGACCATTGTCCATCTAACCAGTCAGCTTTATTTGGTTTGTAACTGCTTCCAGCTTCAAATTCTTTTTCTAAAAAATCATTATGTTTTTTTAATTCTTGATCTGCATCTTGCTTAGTTATTGTGCCTTCATTAATTAATTTTTTGCTATAAATTTTACTAATACTCTCGTGCTGAGCTATTTTTTTATACATTGAAGGTTGAGTAAACGCAGGTTCATCACCTTCATTATGACCAAATCTTCTATAGCAAATTACATCTAAAACTACATCACAAGAGAACTTTTGTCTAAATTCAGTTGCAATTCTTGCCACGTGAACAACTGCCTCAGGATCGTCTCCATTTACATGAAAAATTGGTGCCATCACCATCTTGGCAACATCCGTACAGTATGGACTTGACCTTGAAAAATTTGGACTTGTTGTAAAGCCAATTTGGTTATTGATGATAACGTGAATAGTTCCGCCTGTTTCATAACCTCTTAAGCCTGAAAAATCAAACGTTTCAGCAACTATGCCTTGTCCTGCAAACGCAGCATCACCATGTAAAACTATCCCCAATACAGAATCCCTTTCTTCTGTGTCATTATGTTGAAGTTGTTTTGCACGAACTCTTCCAATAACTACAGGAGCAACAACTTCTAAGTGAGATGGGTTTGCTTGAAGAGACAAATGAACATTCTCATTATCAAACTCTCTATCTGCGGAAGCACCCATATGATACTTTACATCTCCAGAACCACCAGCTTCTTCAGGATTGGCAAGATTCCCTAAAAATTCTGAAATTATTGCTCTAAATGGTTTATTTAATACATTATATAAAACATTTAATCTTCCTCTGTGAGCCATGCCAATTACAACTTCTTTTAAACCTAATTGACTTCCTCTTTTTAAAATTTGCTCAATAGCTGGTACAACTGATTCTGAGCCATCTAATCCAAATCTTTTTGTGCCTGCATATTTTTTATGAAGAAATTGTTCAAATGTTTCAGCACCTACTAAACGTTCGAAAATTGCTTTTTTACCATTATCTGTAAACTGAGTAGTATTTCTAATTGATTCAATTCTTTCTTGGATCCATGCTTTTTGCGCTGGATCTTGAACATGCATAAATTCGACACCAATAGATCCACAATACGTTTCCTTAAGAATATCCATTATTTGTTTTAAAGAAGCAGTCTCCATACCTAAAACATTGTCTATAAAAATTGGTCGGTCCCAATCTTCTTCTTTAAAACCATAAGTCTTAGGATCAAGCTCAGGGTGAATGTCAGGCTCATGTAATTTTAAAGGATCTAAATTAGCTAGCAGGTGACCTCTAATTCTATAAGCTCTTATTAACATTATTGCTCTTAAAGAGTCAGTTGTTGCTGATCTTAAATTGGATGCAGAAATTTTTCCTTTTCCAGCCACTCCTTGAGCAACCGCTTTCACAGATTCCTCTACATCAACAGCGCCTATCACTCTATTATTCTCTTTTGCCCAACTTGGACCTTTGTCCGCAATTTCAGATCCAATTTCTTTAAACAAATTAGACCACTCTTCAGGAACAGACTTAGGGTCATTTTCCCACTTATTAAGTAGATCATTTATAAAAACGGAATTAGAGCCTGACAGGAATGTTTGATCTAAATTTTTATCTGACATAGAATTAACCTATATATTGAGTTATATCATAAACTTTATTATACACATCAAATTTAACTCATAATCAAGTTAATTTACTATGTTTTATCAATAGCTCTTAAAACAGCTTTACCAAGATCTGATGGTGAGTTAGCTACTTCAATATTACATTCTTTAAATTTAGAAATTTTAGAATCTGCATCTCCACTACCACCACTTACTATAGCACCTGCATGTCCCATCGTACGACCAGGAGGTGCCGTTCTTCCAGCAATGAATCCTGCAACAGGTTTTTTTATTTTATGATTTTTTAGAAATTCAGCAGCTTCTTCTTCTGCAGAACCTCCAATTTCTCCTATCATTAAAATTGCTTCAGTTTGTTCATCTGACAAAAATAGATCTAAACAGTCGATAAAGTTTGTTCCATTTAATGGATCACCACCTATGCCAACACAAGTCGACTGTCCTAAACTCACAGCAGTTGTTTGATCAACGGCTTCATAGGTCAATGTCCCTGATCTAGATACAATTCCTATTTTTCCTGGTTTATGAATTGACCCAGGCATAATGCCAATTTTACATTCTCCAGGTGTAATTATTCCAGGACAATTTGGGCCTATAAGTCTTGAACTAGAATCCTTTAGAAAATTCTTTACTTTTATCATATCCTGAACTGGTATACCCTCTGTAATACAAATAATTAATGGTATTTTTGCATCAATTGCTTCAATTATAGAATCAGCTGCAAATGGTGGAGGAACATAAATAACTGAAGCATCTATTTCTAAATTATCATTAGCTTCTTTAACTGTATTAAATACTGGTAAATCTAAATGCTTCGTACCACCCTTACCTGGAGTTACGCCACCAACCATTTTTGTTCCGTAAGCAATAGCTTGTTCAGAGTGAAATGTACCTTGGCCACCGGTAAAACCTTGACAAATAACATTTGTGTTTTTGTTGACTAAAATCGACATCTATTATCCTTTTACAGCTTTAACTATTTTTTCAGCCGCATCATCAAGATCATCAGCTGAAATGATTTGTAGATCAGATTTAGATAAAATCTCTTTTCCCTTCTCTACGTTTGTTCCTGAAAGTCTTACAACAAGAGGTTTGTCAAGTGCCAAATCACTAGCAGCTGCTACAACACCTTCTGCAATAATGTCACATCTCATTATACCACCAAATATATTTACTAATATACCTTTAACAGCATCATCAGACAAAATTATCTTGAATGCTTCTTTAACTTTTTCTTTAGTAGCGCTTCCACCTACATCTAAAAAATTAGCTGGTGATGAACCTTTAAGATTTATGATATCCATGGTTGCCATAGCTAAACCAGCGCCATTTACTAAACAACCAATTTCACCATCTAACTTTATGTATGCTAAATCAAATTTTTTAGCTAATGTTTCAGAAGGCTCTTCTTCTGTTTCATCTTTAAGTTTCAAAACTTCTGACTGTCTAAATAAACTATTATTGTCAAAAGACATTTTTGCATCAAGTGCGATTAATTTATTTTCTATTGAAAGCACAAGTGGATTTATCTCTACCAAGCTAGCATCTAAATCAACAAAAGTTTTATAAATTTTAGAAAAAAAACTATAACTTTGTTTAAAAGCATCACCTGAGAGTTTAAGTCCGTTAGCAATAATTCTTGCATGAAATGGCATAAATCCGCCCTTAGGATCAACCCTAACTTTAATAATTTTCTCAGGAGTTTTTTCTGCTACTTCTTCAATATTAACGCCACCCTCAGTAGATGAAATTATAGAAATACACCCAGCGTTTCTATCAACTAAAATTGAAAAATAAAATTCTTTATCAATTTGACATCCGTCTTCAATATATAATCTTTGAACTTTTTTTCCTTTAGAACCAGTTTGAGGTGTAACTAAAACTTTTCCTAAAATTTCTTCAGAGGCTTTTTCAACTTCTTCAATATTTTTTACAACTTTAACACCTCCAGCTTTACCTCTACCTCCTGCGTGAATTTGTGCTTTAACAACATATACGGGACCAGAAAGTTTTTTTGCATTGTTAACTGCCTCTTCAACTGTGAAAGCTGGGTATCCATCTGGAACTGAAACACCAAATTTTCTCAGTAATCCTTTTGCTTGATGCTCGTGAATATTCATAATTTATATTACCTATTTTTCAAAATTTTGTGCAAGTTGATTTAATTTTTGTACAGATTCAACTGAATGATTAAACATTTGTTTTTCTTCTTCACTTAAATTAATTTCAACAATTCTTTCTACACCTTCTTTCCCAATAACTACAGGAACTCCAACATATATTCCATCTAAATTATAAGGGCCATCAACAAATGCTGCACAAGGCAAAAGTTTTTTCTTATCCTTTAAAAAGGCATCTGCCATTTGAATGGCTGATTCTGCAGGAGCATAAAAAGCTGAACCTGTTTTTAATAAACCAACAATCTCGGCACCACCGTCTCTTGTCCTTTGAACAATATCATCTATTTTTTTCTGAGTACTCCATCCCATTTCTAAAAGATCTGGGATTGGAATGCCGGCTACAGTGGAGTATCTGACCAGAGGAACCATCGTGTCACCATGTCCACCTAAAACAAAAGCTGACACGTCTGTCATCGATATTTTAAATTCCTCTGCTAAAAAATATCTGAATCTTGCTGAGTCTAAAACTCCAGCCATACCAACAATCATATTCGTAGGCAACCCAGAAGCTCTTTGAAGAACACCTACCATAGCATCAAGTGGATTAGTTATACATATTACAAAAGCACCAGGACAATTATTTTTTATACCTTCTCCAACCTGTTGCATTACTTTTGTATTTATTTCAACTAAATCATCTCTACTCATTCCAGGCTTCCTAGGAACACCAGCAGTAACTACAACCACGTCACTATCTTTAAGATCTGAATAATCATTGGTTCCTTCAACTTTTACATCAAAAGACTCAACTGGTCCTGATTGTTGTAAATCTAATGCTTTACCTTGAGGTATACCTTCTGCAATATCAAATAACATTACATCACCCAATTCTTTCATGGCAAATAAATGTGCTAGAGTGCCTCCTATATTACCTGATCCAATTAGTGATATTTTTTTTCTTCTCATAACCATCTCTTTAAAACTTTATCAGATACAATACTTCGTTTTTAATTATAATCAAGCTATCTAAGTTAATTTTCTACAACCTGAGACATTTCAAGTAATCTTGAAATCGTTCGACTAAACTCAAACTTCCATTCCGTTCCAGTATATAATTTTTTTATATCAACTTCTGATGTAGCGATTAGAAAGCATTTTCGGTCATAGAGTGCATCTATAAGCCAAATAAACCTTCTTGATTCGTTATTTTGATTCTTGCCTAAACTAGGAATATTATTAATTAAAAATCCCTTAAATTTATCAGCTAACTCTACATAATCAGATGCAGCTAAGGGTTTTTCACATAAATCTTTAAAATCAAACGCTGCGATGCCACCTGCAGAATTAGGAATTCTAATTTTTCTACCTGATACTATTATTTCTTCTTCCTTAACATTAAAACCTTGGGTTAATTGGCTAAAAATTTTATTAGCAATATTTTTATTTGATGAATTTATTGGATTTAACCAAGTTTTTTTACCTATAAGTAAAGATTTTCTCCAATCTTTTCCTTCCTTGATTTGGGATACTTTCATATTAAAATTAATTAAATCTATAAATGGTAAAAATCTGTCTCTGTGAAGTCCATTTTTATATAAATTTTCTGGAGGTTGATTAGAAGTTGTTACTAGAGTTAACCCCAATGAGAATAAGCTTTTAAATAATCTATAGATAATCATTGCATCAGCAATGTCCCGGATTTCCATTTCGTCAAAACACAACAATTTTGTTTTTTCTATAAATTTTTTTGCAAAAACCTGGACTGGATCAATATTTTTATTTTTTTGACCTATAGAATATATTTTAGCATGAACTTCTTTCATAAAGTCATGGAAATGCATTCTTCTCTTATTCTCTAATCTAATATTTTCAAAAAAAATATCCATTATCATTGATTTTCCTCTTCCAACTCCTCCATAAATATAAAGACCTTTAAAATCACTCGATTTGTTAAAGAATGGAAAAGAAAATTTTTTGGACTTTTGTTCTAAATATATTGCAAGTTTATCTAAATTTTCACTAATAAATTTTTGACCTTCATCAAGGTCTATTTTCATATTCTTAGCTATTTCAAAGATTGTGTCTCTTTGACCATTCACAAATAGACCTTAAAAAGAATTAAGTTTCTAATTGAAGTTTTTTAATTTCACCAATAGCTTTTGCAGGATTTAAGCCTTTAGGACACGTTTTAGTACAATTCATAATTGTATGGCACCTATAAAGCTTAAAGGAATCTTGTAAATCTTTAAGTCTCTCTTCTTTAGCTTCATCTCTACTATCTGCAATCCATCTATAAGCTTGCAGTAATGCAGCAGGTCCTAAATACTTGTCACCATTCCACCAATAAGACGGGCATGATGTAGAACAAGAAAAACAAAGCACACATTCCCAGAGTCCATCTAGCTTTTCTCTTTCTTTAGGTGATTGATGTCTTTCACTTCCTTCTTTTGGTTTATTTTCAGTCTGTAACCACGGCTTAATTGATGTTAATTGCTTGTATGCATCCGTAAGATCTGGAACTAAATCTTTTATAACAGGCATGTGTGGTAAGGGATATATATTTACTGAACCCTTTACATCTTCAATTGATTTCAAACAAGCTAAAGTGTTTGTTCCATCCACATTCATTGAACATGATCCACATATTCCTTCTCTACATGATCTCCTAAATGTAAGAGATGAATCTACTTCATCTTTTATTTTAATTAACGCATCCAAAACCATTGGACCGCAGTCATCCATGTCTATTGTATATGTATCTATTCTTGGGTTATCATTATCATCAGGTGACCATCTATAGATGTTAAACACCTTTTTATTTTCAGACTTACCCTTATATGGAAAATCTTTACCTACTTGTACTTTTGAGTTTTTTGGTAAACTAAACTCAGCCATTAATTACTCCTTAATTAATAAACCCTTGCAACTGGGGGAATTGATTTAACTTCATTAGATAATGTATTCAGGTTAACATCTCTATAAGATAATTTAGATTTGTTTGATTTGTCTAACCACATGACTGTGTGTTTCATCCAATCTTTATCATCTCTATTAGGGAAATCCTCATGAGCATGTGCACCACGCGATTCTTTTCTTTGGTCAGCTGATCTCATGGTAACAATTGCTTGTTGCATTAAGTTTTCTAACTCAAGTGATTCTATCAAATCAGTATTGAATATTAATGATTTATCTTTAATGCTTACATTTTTCATATCGATACTAATCTTATCTATTTTTTGCACCCCTTCTTGAAGGGAGTCATTTGACCTAAATACAGCTGCATGTTTTTGCATAGCATTTTGCATTGCTGATCTGACTTCACCAACTGAAGCATCTCCTTTTGAATAACGAACCTTATCAAGACGATCAATTATTTTATCAGTTGCTTCTTTATCTATTGATGAGTGTTTTTGATTTTTTTTCAAAGTATCTTCTGTTCTCATGGCAGCAGCTCTTCCAAAAACAACTATATCTAAAAGTGAATTTGTTCCTAATCTATTTGCTCCATGAACTGAAACACATGCAGCTTCACCAATAGCCATTAATCCAGGAACAACATTATGCTGATCATCATCCGTAGGCGACAGAACCTCTCCATGAAAATTTGTTGGTATTCCACCCATATTATAATGTACTGTTGGTAAAACTGGGATAGGTTCTTTAGTTACATCCACACCACAGAAAATCTTTGCTGTTTCACTAATCCCAGGTAATCTTGTATGCAAAGTCTCAGGGTCAATATGATGGAGGTGTAAGTTAATATGGTCTTTTTTTGGACCTATGCCCCTACCTTCATTAATTTCTATTGTCATGGCACGAGACACAACATCTCTACTAGCCAAGTCTTTAGCTGTAGGAGCATACCTCTCCATAAACCTCTCACCTTCAGAGTTTGTTAAGTATCCACCTTCTCCTCTTGCGCCTTCTGTAATTAAAACACCAGCTCCATAAACTCCAGTAGGATGAAATTGAACAAACTCCATATCTTGTAATGGTAATCCAGCTCTTAATACCATAGCATTTCCATCTCCTGTACAAGTGTGAGCAGAAGTACAAGAAAAATATACTCTTCCATAACCTCCTGTAGCTAAAACAGTTTTATGTGCTCTAAATCTATGAAGCTTGCCATCTTCTAAACTAATAGCCATCACTCCTTTACACGCACCATTTTTATCCATAATTAAGTCCAGAGCATAATATTCAATAAAAAACTCAGCATTGTGTTTTAAACATTGTTGATAAAGTGTGTGAAGAATAGCATGTCCAGTTCTGTCTGCAGCAGCACAGGCTCTTCTTGCCATGCTTTTTCCATAATCTAAAGTGTGACCACCAAAAGGTCTTTGATAAATTTTACCTTCATCTGTTCTAGAAAACGGAACACCAAAATTCTCAAGTTCAATAACAGAAGGTATAGCATTTTTACACATGTACTCAATGGAATCTTGATCACCTAACCAGTCTGATCCCTTAACAGTATCATACATATGATACTTCCAATTATCATCTTCTCCCATATTATTTAACGCTGCACCAATTCCACCTTGTGCTGCAACAGTATGACTTCTAGTTGGAAATACTTTAGTAATACAAGCAGTCTTAAAACCTTTTTGAACCATTCCTACAGTAGCCCTTAAACCTGCGCCACCTGCTCCAACAACTAAAACATCGTGTTCGTGATCTATAATTTCATAATTAGTCATTAAATAATCCTTTGTCCTATTTATTTTATATATATATTAATTACTGATCCAAAAGAAACTATAAATAAGAAAAAAATAATTAATTTTGATAAATTAAGTAAAAATGCACGAGATTTAACCTCTGAAATATAGTCTTCTATCACAACTTGAATACCTAAAGATGAATGATACAAAATAGATGCAAACACAGATATAATTAAAATGCTATTAATTGGGTTTTTTACCCATTCTGTAAGAGAAATATAACTATAATCAGAAAATGTAATTAATGAAAAGACAAACCAAATTATTAATGGCATATTAATTATTGCTGAAATCCTTTGAAATTTCCAATGGGGTATCCCGTTATGAAAGTTGCTATCTGAGTTTTTACTATTTAGAGACATGATTTATAAAGCCAAATACCAAATTAATATAGTTAGTACAAAAGAAACAACTAGAACAGCTAATCCACTTTTATGAACTGTCTCTATCTCATAGCCATAACCTGCATCCCAAAAGAGATGCCTTATTCCATTACAAAGATGATAGTTCAAAGCGAATGTAAAACCAAATAAAATTAAAAGTCCAAACCAAGATTTAATAAACATAACAAAATATTCAAAATAATCTTCTCCCAATGAAAGAGTAAAAATCCATGCTACTAGTAAAATAAGCCCAAATGTCAAAGCAACACCTGTAATTCTATGAAATATTGATAAAACAGATGTTATTTGAGGTTTATAAACTTGCAGATGCGGTGATATTGGTCTTTCTCTAGCCATTAAAAATTCCTTACTTATATATATACATTAAAAATAATGTATCAATTAGTAAATATTAATATTTCACATCCTCGCATAAATTACTAATAAGATTGAAATAATTAACATACAAATTCCAAAAATTTCAGTTCTTTGAACTTTTTCTTTAAAAAAAATAATTGATATAATAATTGAAAATATTAACTCAATCTGACCTACCGCTCTCACCTCTGCTGCAGTGGCTAAAGCAAAAGCCAAAAACCATCCAGCCGTAGCACCGCTTCCACAAATTCCTGCAGGTAAAGATTTTTTCCAAAATTGAAAAACTAATTTTAATTCATTTCGTTTATAATAATACAACCAAATACCCATCATTATTGATTGAATAAACACAGCAAGAATGGATAAATAAATTGTGGCATCTAGTATGTGACCCTCAACATTAATTATTGCCATTCTATAACCAACTGTAGAACCAGCTAAAATTAAACCTGTCAAAACTCCAAATAATGTTGAAAAAGTAAAAAATGATTTACTAATTTTAATAAAAACATCATTTATGTTTGTAGTTTCTTTTGCAACAGAGAGAAAAATTACAGCGAATACACCTAAAATAATTCCAAAATTAATTATTGGTAGGAATACAATATTCAAAATAAAAATTTCAATTAACGCTGCAAATAATACTTCTGTTTTTGAAAAGGCAATGCCTGCAGCAAAGTTTCTATAAGAAAAAATTATCATCAATAACAGTGTAAATAGTACCTGACAGAGAGCGCCAATAAAGCAATAGAAAATCGCTAAATTATTTAATTTTGGAATTTCATTTTTCAGAATAAAAAACCAAAATATAAAAATTAAAAATGTAAATGGAAGAGCATAAATAAATCTAATATACGTAGCTCCAAATTTACCAATATCAGGTATCATTCTTTTTTGAAAAGCAGATCTAAAAGTTTGCAATGCTGCTGCAAAAATTGCTACAAAAATCCACAAATAATCCATAAGTAATTTCTGCTTTTAAGAGACTAATTTTTTTGAAATTAACAATTCAGCAATTTGAACTGCATTTAATGCAGCTCCTTTTCTTAAATTGTCTGAAACACACCAAAAAACCAAATTATTTTTATTAAAATTATTTTGTCTTATCCTGCTGATATAAACATCATCTTCTCCTGCTACTTCAGCTGGAGTAACATATCCTTCATCTGCCCTATGATCAACAACTGTAACTCCGTTAGCTTTTCTTAATATGTTTCTTGCTTTTTCTTCATTAATTTCTTTTTCACATTCTAAAAATATTGCCTCACTATGTCCTATAAAAACAGGAACTCTAACGCAATGGGCTGTCACTTGAATATTTTTATCTAGAATTTTATTTGTCTCAACAGACATTTTCCATTCTTCTTTAGTCGAACCATCATCCATAAATACATCTATATGAGGAATGACATTGAATGATATTTTTTTTGTGAACTGTTCAGGCATAGATGAATCATTAACATATACACCTTTAGTTTGATTAAATAATTCATCCATAGCCGCTTTTCCTGCGCCAGAAACAGCTTGGTACGTCGAAACAAAAACCTTTTTAATTGTAAACTCTTTATGTAATGGACTTAAAGCTGTTACCATTTGTATGGTGGAGCAATTTGGATTAGCTATTATATTTTTCTTCTTAAAATCTGTGATATGATTAGGATTAACTTCAGGAACAATTAAAGGAACATCTTTATCCATCCTAAAAAATGAAGAGTTATCTATAACAATACATTTATTTTTTCCAGCGATAGGTGCAAATTTTTTTGACACATCTGAACCAGCTGAAAATAAAGCAATGTCAGCTTTACTAAAATCAAAATCTTCTAGTGCTTGTACTTTGAGTACTTTGTCCTCACCAAAAGAAACCTCTTTACCTAATGAAGATTTTGAAGCCAATGCATAAACATTTTTACAAGGGAACTTTCTATAAGAAAGAGTTTCCAACATTTCTCTTCCAACAGCACCTGTTGAACCGACAATTGCTATATTATAACTCATTTGTCAGTTAACTCTGTCATTTTATTTATAATGACATCTGTCATTTCTGAAGTACCTACCACTTTTTCATCTTTACTTGCTAAATCTTTAGTTCTGTATCCCTCGTCCAATGTTAATGAAATAGCTTTTTCAAGAAGTTCTGCTTCTTTATTTAGTTCAAAAGAATATCTTAAAAGCATTGAAAAACTTAAAATTTGAGCTATTGGATTAACAATTCCTTTACCTGCAATGTCAGGTGCAGATCCGTGAACAGGTTCATACATTGCATATCTTTTTCCAGTTGTTTCATCTTTAGATCCAAGGCTAGCAGATGGAAGCATTCCTAAAGATCCAGTTAGCATAGCAGAAGTATCTGAAAGAATATCCCCGAATAGATTATCTGTTACAATAACATCAAACTGTTTTGGATCTCTCACTAATTGCATTGCACAATTATCAGCATACATATGGTTAAGTGAAATTTCTTTCCCTTCATTTTCATAAAGAGAGGACATAACTTTTTTCCATAAAACTCCTGACATCATTACATTAGATTTTTCAACAGATGTAACTTTTTTATTTCTAAATTTAGCCAAATCAAACGCGACTCTTCCAATTCTTTCAATTTCTCTTGTCGTGTAAAGATTAGTATCAAAACCCTTTTTTTCACCATTAGATAAATCTTCAATACCTCTTGGTTCAGCAAAATAAATACCACCTGTAAGTTCTCTTACAATCAAAATATCTAAACCTGAAACAATTTCTTTTTTTAAGGTTGATGAATTTGCTAATGCAGGAAAAACCATTGCAGGCCTTAAATTTGCAAAAAGATCCATCTCTTTTCTTAATTTAAGAAGACCATTTTCTGGTCTTTTATCAAATGAAACTTTATCATATTGTGGTCCACCTACCGAACCGAATAATATAGCATCTGCAGACATTGCATCTGCCAAGGTTTCGTCTGTTAAGGGAACTCCAAACTTATCATAAGATGCTCCTCCAACTAAACCCTCATCTAGATCAAATGATAAATTTAGATTATCTTCAAACCATTTTATTATTCTTGTTGTTTCATTTACAACTTCTGGACCTACTCCATCACCTGCCAGTAACATTATTTTTTTATTATTTTTCATAATTAAATTTTAAAGCCAAGGATGTTTAGTACTTCGGCTTTCTTCAAAAGACTTAATTTTATTTTCATGAAGTTCCGTTAGACCAATATCATCTAATCCTTCTAGCAGGCATTTCTTCCTAAATGGATCAATTTTAAATTTAATCTTTCCTCCATTTGGTCTTCTAATTTCTTGATTTTCTAAGTCAATTTCTATCTCAGGGTTTTCTTTGTCTTTTGCATCTTCTAAAAGCGCAACTCTTTCATCTTTTGTCACCATGATAGGTAAAAGACCATTCTTAAAAGAATTATTGTAAAAAATATCTGCAAACGAAGTTGATATAATACATTTTATACCAAAGTCTTTAAGCGCCCATGGCGCATGTTCTCTACTTGAGCCACATCCAAAATTATCACCTGCAATCAATATGTTGCTCTTGTCATATGGCTTTTGATTTAAAACAAAATTAGGATTTTCTGAACCATCTTTTTTATATCTCATCTCGTCAAATACGTGTTTGCCCAAACCAGTTCTTTTAATTGTTGTTAAAAACTGTTTTGGAATGATTTTATCAGTGTCAACATTAAGAATATTAAAAGGAGCTGCGATACCTTTGAATGTGTTGAATTTTTCCATCTATGTCACATTTCTAGGGTCAGTTAATTTTCCAGTTATCGCAGAAGCAGCTGCAATTTCTGGGCTCACCAAATGTGTTCTTCCACCTTTACCTTGCCTACCTTCAAAATTTCTGTTTGAAGTACTTGCACATCTATCACCCTCATTTAATTTATCAGAATTCATGGCAAGGCACATTGAACAACCTGGCTCTCGCCATTCAAACCCAGCATGCTTAAATATAACATCAAGACCTTCTTCTTCAGCTTGCTTCTTTACAAGACCAGATCCTGGAACAACCAATGCTTTAACATTAGTAGAAACTTTTTTTCCTTTAATAATTTCAGCTGCTGACCTTATATCTTCTATTCTTGAATTAGTACATGAACCAATGAAGACAGTATTTATTTCAACATCACTTATTTTCTGGCCAGGAGTCAACCCCATATATTCAATAGATCTTTTAATTTTGTTTTGCTTAACTTCATCAGAAATTTTATCTGGATTTGGTACGGTGCCATCAATACTTACTATTTCTTCAGGGCTAGTGCCCCATGTAATAGTTTGTGTTACTTTAGTTGCATCAATGTCTACAATCTTATCAAACTTTGCCCCGGAGTCAGAGGGCAGAGTTTTCCACCAATTAACTGCTTTGTCCCAATCTTCATTTTTTGGAGCCATTGGCTTTTCATAAAGATAATTAAATGTAATATCATCTGGAGCTATCATGCCTGCTCTTGCACCTGCTTCTATAGACATATTACATATAGTCATTCTGCTTTCCATTGACATATCTCTAAGCGCATTTCCAGAATATTCAATTACACAACCGGTTCCGCCAGCTGTTCCAATTTTTCCAATAATATAAAGTATCAAATCTTTGGATGTAACAATTTTATCAAGATTTCCAGTAATATTAATGAGCATATTCATAGCTTTTTTCTGAATTAATGTTTGAGTAGCTAAAACATGTTCTACTTCAGACGTTCCAATTCCAAAAGCTAAAGAACCAAAAGCTCCGTGAGTTGCTGTATGGCTATCTCCACAAACAATTGTCATGCCTGGCTGAGTAAATCCTTGTTCTGGTCCAATAACGTGCACAATACCTTGTCGACTATCATTCATGTTAAAATAAGGTATTTGAAATTCTTCAACATTTTTATCAAGTTCTTCAACTTGAATACGAGAGTCTTCTTCTTTAATTCCTAATTCTCTATCTAAAGTAGGCACATTATGATCTGCAACTGCAAGTGTTCTCTTAGGCGAATTAACTTTTCTATTGGATAACCTTAATCCTTCAAAAGCCTGAGGACTAGTTACTTCATGTACTAAATGTCGATCAATATATATTAAAGATGTACCATCATCTTGTTCATTAATTAAATGACTTTGCCAAATTTTATCATAAAGAGTTTTAGACACTAGTTAAACTCACTAAATTAATCTTTTTTATCTTCAGTTTTGACTTCAGGTTTATTCTCAACTTCCTTTTTAGAAGATGTTTCAGCAACTTCATCTTTTGATAGTGAAGCAACATCCTTTTTGTCATTAGTTTTTTTCTTAACTTCAATTTTTTCTACTATTCTGGCTGCTTTACCTCTTCTATCTCTTAAGTAGTATAGTTTAGCTCTTCTTACTTTTCCTTTTCTAACTAAAGTGATAGAGGATATTTTTGGAGAAAATAAAGGGAAAACTCTCTCAACACCTTCACCGTATGAAATTTTCCTTACTGTAAAACTTTCATTAATGCCTTTTCCGCCACGAGCAATACAAACGCCTTCAAAGGCTTGAATTCTTTCTCTAGTTCCCTCAACAACTTTAACATCAACTTTTATTGTATCTCCAGGATTAAAATCAGGTATTTGTTTACCAGAGCTTAATTTTTCTAATTGTTCTTTTTCAATTTTTTCAATGATATTCATGGCTAAAACCTCTCGATGACAACTCTTAACAAAAAAACTTAAAAATATCTACTTCAATTTTAAATATTTTTTCCAAAGATCTGGTCGTCTTTTCATTGTTATATCCTCAGATTGTTTTATTTTCCAGTTTTTTATTTTTTTATGATCTCCTGATAATAATACATCTGGTACTTTGTAATTTTTCCATTCTCTGGGTTGTGTGTAAAGGGGATATTCTAACAAATAATTTGTAAAAGTTTCTTCATTTAATGTCAGTGGATTTCCTAAAACATTTGGCAAACACCTCACTACACAATCAATAAGAACCATTGCTGCTAAATCTCCGCCTGATAATATATAATCACCAATACTTATTTCAATCATATTATAATGTTTAATAACTCTTTCATCTACACCTTCATATTTCCCACAAAGTAAAGTAATCCCATTTAATTTTGATATGGAATTAGAAATTTGATTGTCTAGCTTTACACCTCTGGGTGATAAATAGTAAATTGGAAAATCATTTGATTTTAAAGAAAGAAGAGCTCTATCTATTACATCTGGTTTAATTACCATTCCTGGTCCACCACCAAATGGAGTATCATCCACTCTCTTATTTTTTTCTGCAAATTGTTTTAAATCTATAATATTAAGTTTCCATTTACCATTTTTTCTTGCTTCACCTAATATTGAAGAACCTAAAGGACCTGGATACAAATCAGGAAATAATGTTAATATATTAGCCGTCCACATTTTTAATTTATTAATGTTTTAATATTAGAAGATAAAGTAATTAATTTTAAATCTTGATCTATATTTATAATAAAATTGTCAGAAAAAGGTAGCATCATTTCTGTATGACCTTGTTTCACTCCAATTATTTGGCCAGCCCCAAAATCGTAAAAATTTACTAATTCACCTAAACATAGACCAGACTCTAATTCTACATTGAAACTTATTAAATCATTCAAATATATTTCATCTTTATCTGTTTTAGGTAAGGATAATCTAGAAATAAAAATATCTTTATCAACAAATTTTTTGGCCTCTTCGATAGAATTTATGCCTTCTAACTCGCAAATAAACACGGACTTTTTATTAAACTTTAATGATATGGAGCTAAAACAAAGCTTATCAATAAAATATTCACCAAACTTAAATATATCTTTTGGCTTTTCTAAAAAACTTTTGACTTTTAAATAGCCTTTTAGGCCGTGAAGGCCAACAATTGATCCTACTAAAATAAAATCCTTATTATACAATCTTCACTATGATTTTTTTTCTTCTTCAGCAGGGGCCTCAGTCTTAGCTTCTTCAGCAGGGGCCTCAGTCTTGGCTTCTTCAGCTTCTCTTTCTAAACGTTTCTTCCCTGGAGCGCTTTTTTTAGGCTGCTCATTAATAATTGGTTTATCAACTAATCCATCTTTAGAAATTAACTTGCTGACTCTTAATGTTGGCTTTGCACCTTTTGATATCCAATATTTTACTCTCTCAGCATCTATTACTAATCTTTCTTTATTATCATGATCTACCATTGGATTATAAGAACCAATTTTTTCAACAAATTTACCATCTCTTGGCGATGTAGTTTCTGCTACTACAATCCTATAAAAAGGTTTCTTTTTTGCGCCACCTCTTGATAATCTTATTTTTAATGCCATTAACTTTCCTTTTCTATAATTTATTTAATTCTTTTTGATGGCTTTCCAGAAAAACCTGGCAATCCCATTCCACTAAATTTGTTTGCACCACCACCCATAGGTAACTTACCCATCATCTTTTGCATTTCCTCAATTGAACCAGGCATGCCATTGGGCATGTTACTTTCAGAGTTTCCACCTAAACCCGAAAACATATTTTTAAGAGCTCCCATTCCTCCAACTTTTCCAACTTTTTTCATCATTCTAGCCATGTCTTGTTGTTGTTTAACCAATCTATTAACCTCGTGCACACTGGAACCAGAACCTGAAGCTATTCTTTTTCTTCTAGAAGCATTCAACAAACCAACATTAGTTCTTTCTTTTTTTGTCATTGAATAAATGATAGCTTCTTGTTTTGCAATAACTTTATCGTCAAAATTATGAGCTTCCATTTGTTTTTGTAACTTTCCTATACCTGGTAACATTGACATAACACCACTTAGTCCACCTAACTTTTTAAGTTGGCCAATTTGTTTTAACATGTCATTCATATCAAATGAACCTTGAGATAATCGCTTCATCATCTCTTCTGCTTCTTCCTCAGCAATAGTTTCTTGCGCCTTTTCAACCAGAGAAACTACATCACCCATATCTAGAATTCTTCCTGCCGCTCTCTCAGGATGAAAAGTTTCTAAACCATCTAACTTCTCTGAAACACCAATAAATTTAATTGGTTTACCAGTTATTGCTCTCATAGATAAAGCCGCGCCACCTCTTGCATCGCCATCGGTTCTAGATAAAATCACTCCAGTTATATTTACAATTTCTGAAAATGCCTTTGCTGTGTTTACAGCATCTTGTCCAGTCATTGAGTCTGCTACTAGCAAAGTCTCAGAAGGGCTAGAAAGTTTAAAAATGTTTTTAGCTTCCGTCATCATTATATTATCTAAAGTGGTTCTTCCTGCAGTGTCTAAAATTAACACATCAACACCTTGAACTTTTGAGGAAGCAAGGGCTCTTTTAGTAATACTTTCAGGGCTTTCACCGTCGCTGTCAGGTAAAACAAGAACATCGGCTTGTTCACCTAACAATCTTAATTGTTCTCGAGCAGCAGGTCTGTAAATATCTAATGAGGCCAACATAACTTTCTTTTTTTCTTTATTTTTAAGATGAAGGGCTAATTTACCAGCAGTTGTTGTTTTACCAGAACCTTGTAACCCGACCAATAACATTACAATTGGGGGTGAGTGATTTATCTCCAGTGGAGAATTGGCTGTTCCCAAAGCATCAATTAAAACATCATTAACAATTTTAACGACTTGCTGACCTGGAGTTACAGATTTTAATACTTCTTGACCAACGGCTCTTTCTCTGACCTTTATTATAAAGTCTTTAACAACTTCTAATGACACATCTGCTTCTAAAAGAGCCACTCTTACGTCTCTTAAAGCTTCATCGACGTCTTTTTCCGTTAAAGCGCCTCTCTTTTTAAGAGAATTAAAAACATTGCCCAGTTTATTTGTTAAATTTTCAAACATATTTATCTATTTAATTAATTATCAGTTAAATATATTTTTTTAAGCTTATAGTCAAGGTAAACAGATATTTCGAACTTATTCTAGATTTAAAAGTGCTTTAGAATAATCATCAGCCTCAAATATATCTAAGTCATCAACTTTTTCGCCTACACCTACTGCGAAAATAGGAAGTTTAAATTGTTCAGCTAAAGAAACAATTACACCCCCCTTTGCACTACCATCTAATTTTGTAATTATCATTCCAGTTAACTGAATCTGTTCATTAAAATTTTTGACTTGTGAATGAGCATTCTGCCCGACTGTTCCGTCTAATACCACTATCTTATTATGTGGAGCATTAGCATTAAGCTTAGATATGACACGACATATTTTTGATAACTCATCCATTAGTCCAGCTTTATTTTGCAGTCTTCCAGCAGTATCTACAATTAAATAATCAGCTTTTTCTTTGATAGAGAACTCCAGTGCTTTAAATGCTACTGAAGCAGCATCTGAACTGTTTGATCCTTTGAAAAATAATGATTTTGTTCTTGCTGCCCATTGTTCTAATTGCTCAACTGCTGCAGCTCTAAAAGTGTCACACGCGGCAATTACAACTTTTTTTTTCTTTTCTTTAAGCATTGAAGCTATTTTGCCAGCAGTAGTAGTTTTGCCAGAACCATTAACACCAATTAGTAGGATTACATGGGGCTTATCATTATTATCTTTAAATAAACTTTTTTCAGAATTTATTAAAATTTTGTTTAATTCATCTTTAACTACTTGGAGAATCATCTCTTTTGAGATTTCTTTATTTTTTGAAGTTAATTCAAATTTATGATTCCTTAATTTATCAACTATTTTCATTGAAGCATTAACACCTAAATCTGATGATATCAATTGATCCTCAATTTCAGTTAATGAATTCTCATCAAGCTTTTTTTTGCCAATTACAGAGGTAAATGCTTTTTCAACTTTTTGGGCGGATTTTGAAAGTCCAGTTTTAAGTTTTTTAAACCAATTGAAAGCCATATATTATAACAATATCCCCTCTAAATTATTTTTGTTTGAGGAAATTATTTTAACATCAACAAGAGATCCTGGTGATATATTTACATTAAGTTGCACTCTAGAAAAACACTCAGTGTAACCTTTGTTTCCTTCTTCTATTAATACTTTTTTATGATTATTTATAATTGATTTAAAGTATTTCATTTTATTCTTGTAACCACGATCTCTTATTTCTTTTGCTCTCTTATTAATTATCTCACTTGAGAGCATTTTCATTTTTGCAGCTGGTGTTCCTTCTCGAGGAGAAAATGGAAAAGCATGTACAAAATTTATGTTTGCTTCTTTTATTAATTTTAGAGTATTTCTATGAGCTTGCAAAGTTTCAGTTGGAAATCCTGATATAATATCTGCACCAAAAGTAATTTCAGGCCTTCTTCTTCTGGCTTCGTTAACTAAATTTATCACATCTCTATATAAATGCCTTCTTTTCATTCTTTTTAGTATTAAATCATCACCATGTTGAATTGATAAATGAAGATGTGGCATGAATCTATGATCATATTCTAGAACTTCCATTAATTCATAGTCTATTTCTGCTGGGTCAATAGAAGATACTCTTAATCTTGGAAGAGTTTTAAATTCATTTAGAATTTTCTTTACAAGAAAACCAAGTGAATACTCTTCACATAAAAGTTCTTTGCCCCAAGACGTTAAATCTACACCTGTCAAAACAATCTCCTTAAAATTATTTTGAAGAGCTTCATTAACATTATCTAATATTTTATTTACACTTACAGATCTACTATTTCCTCTACCATATGGTATAATACAAAAAGTACAGCGATGATCACAACCATTTTGTATTTGCAAAAAATATCTTGAATTTTGGTTAACCAATCCAGAAAAATCAGTTTTATCCTCTCTTACCAACATAATATCAGAAGTGATCAGTTCATTTTGTTGATTTAAAGAAAAATTTTTCCAAAATTCTTTTTTAGTTTTCTCTGAATTTCCAATGACATTTGATACTTCTTCCATTTGTAGCCATTTGTTAGGATCTATTTGTGCAGAGCATCCGGTTACAACGATTTTTGCATTTGGGTTTTCTTTTTTAATTTTCCTAATACTTTGTCTTGCTTTTCTTTCCGCCTCTGATGTAACTGAACAAGTATTAAATATAAAAATGTTTTTATCAATTGAATGTTGTTTTAGTTGTTGATCAATTAACTCTGATTCTAAATTATTGAGTCTACAACCAAAAGTAATTACTTTTTTTGATAATTCAGTCACAATAAAAATTACCTTTAAAAACTAGGTTAACTTCACCTGACATAATAACATCTTCACTTTCAAGCCAATTAATTGTTAACTTACCACCGTCAAGAATTATATCATTTTTTCTTAGTGACAAATTTTGTTGATTAGCAGCCACAAGAGTTGCGCATGCACCTGATCCACAAGCTAAAGTTTTGCCAGCCCCTCTTTCCCAAACTTTCATTCTTATTGATTTATCTTTCAAAATAGTGGCAAACTCAACATTAACACTTTCTGGAAAAACATCACTTTTTTGTATTTTAGTACCAACTTTTTCAATATCGATTTTATTCAACTCATTTAAATCTTTAAAAAATATTACAGCATGAGGATTACCCATAGACACGCAAAATAACTCAAATTCATCAATTTTAATAATTTGCTTTTCAAATTGTTTTGATAACGGAATTACAGACCAATCAAAATGTGGCTTTCCCATATTTACAAAACAGCTTTTATTTTCAAACCAACAATCTAAACTACCAGATATAGTTTTTATTCTAATTTCAGTTGTGTTTTTTTTGTCCATTAAGTAAGAGGCAACACATCTTACACCATTTCCACAGGCACCTGCCTCTAATCCGTCATTATTAAAAATAGTTACTTCAGCATTTTTATTATCATGATTCTCAATAATTAATATTTGATCACAACCAATACCAAAATTTCTTGAACCAATTTTTTTTAAAATTTCTTTATTTTTAATATTAACTAAATTTTTTCTATTATCAATTATAACAAAATCATTTCCTATACCATGCATTTTAATAAATTCAAAATATTTCATACAGATAACTCTAAAATTAATGGTACGTGATCTGATGGCTTTTCCCAATCTCTAATTTCTTTACAACTTAAAAAAGATTTTAATATAGCATCCAAATCTTTTGAAACCCAAATATGATCTAACCTTCTTCCTCTATTTGATTTTTTCCAATCTCTATTCCTATATGACCACCATGAATATAACTTTTCATGCTTTAATATAAATTTTCTTCCAACATCAACCCAATTTGAATTATTAATAAGTTTGGTAAGTAGTTCTGTTTCAATTGGCGTATGTGACACAACATTTAACAATTGTTTATGAGACCAAACGTCATTCTCATACGGGGCAACATTCAAATCTCCAACTAAAACAGTCTTTTTAATATTAATTTTATTAAAGTATTGTGTCATTTCTTTTATAAAATTTATTTTATGATTAAATTTCTCGTTAATTATAATGTCTGGCTCATCGCCTCCAGCAGGAACGTAAAAATTATGTATTTTTATATTATTTTCTAAAACAACTGAAATATGTCTGGTATCATTTAAACCACACCATAACTCAAAACTATTTTCTTTAATTGGAATTTTTGATAAAATTGCAACTCCATTATATGATTTTTCTCCTCTAAAATAATAATACTTCATTCCAGCATCTATAAATTGAAATATTGGAAAATATTCATCTTCAGTTTTTGTTTCCTGTAGACACATTACATCTATATTCTGTTCTTTTATGAACCTCAAAACATGATGTATTCTGAGCCTTACTGAGTTAATGTTCCATGTTGCTATTCGCATACAGATTCCTCTGCTCCAATTTTGCTCCAATTTCTATTAGATTTTATCATCAATTTCCAAACACTTAAAAGTACATAATACCAATCGTTGAACTGCAATGCCTATTGGCAAAATACAGATTAAAATTAGAAACGCAACAAAATAGAAATAATCAAATCCATTATATTATATCCTAACAAACCTTAAGATAATCTTTAACTGCATCTTTAAATTCTTTAAGTTCTTTGATTTTAATATGACCAAGCTAATCTGAGTGCATAAATTCATGAATTAGTCTTTCCAGCCTTTCATTTAAGATACATTTTTAAAATCTTGTCTTTTAACCAAACTAAATGTTGGGAAGGGTGGAATTTAATCTATTTGCGTATGTTAAAACC